>JBFWMB010000043.1:0-31805 GCA_050251815.1 Salinivirgaceae bacterium
CTGACAAATTTGTTCTAAATCATTTGCTACCTGTTCCATACTATAGGCTGGATATTCAATCCCGATTTTCCGGTAATGCTCCATCGATTGGATAAATGCATGGGAGAACACCTCCTGAAAATTAGTCAGGCTAAGTGAATCGGTAAATAAGGCTTCTTTATAGTATGTGTCGTTTAAAATCCGGGACCCTTCTACCCCACGGTACCCCATCAGTATTACATCGTGATTTTTTAAAAGCTGCGGAAAAAACAGAACATTTTGCAGGTTTTTCTCCCCCGGACCACCATGCAATAAAAACACGGGTTCATGTAAGCTATCGCCTGTGAGGGCCTTAATCCGGATTAATGGAAGTACCAGTTCTTTTGCATGTGTATTACCTGGATTCTCGAGCGTTATAAAGGAACCATAATCTGCCGGATAACCTTCATAGATTCCTGAATTCCAAATAATTTGCCCAGGCTTACCACTTAAAACCTTCCCTGTTTCAAAATGGTAAATCTGGGCCCAAACAACTTGATTTAATAAAATAAGAAATGCCAATAAGCTTTGTTTTGGCATAATAGTAAATTAACAACTTATTAGTTCAAAAGGTACTTGTACAATGTCGGCATACGATTCTCCGGCATCTTCCATGTCTTCATCATCTTCCATATAGTGCCACTTTACCGTAATTTTTTTCCCTTTTTCAGTTACCATGGCAAACCGTTCAAGGATATCTAAAATTTGTTTTGACGAGGCTGAGTTAAAATATTCCATATTAAATTCAACCACCGTCTCATCGTTAGGCTCAACTACATATTCTTCAATCCAGTTTAGGATTGGAGTATAAAACTCCTTCACATCTTCAGGCAACGATTTACCCATAAATTTGAATTCATTGGTCGATTTATCCAAAATAACTTCAGGGCTTTCATCGGTTCCTGCCAATCTTTTTGCTTCCATTAATTGCTGCTTTACTTTGTTGTTTGACTTGTTGTTTTTTGTTGTTGAAAAACAAATTTAATAATAAGGATTTTTTCTAACAACTCAAAAACTATTTTTTATAAACATCCCTGTTCGTAAGGCTCTTATCCTTTCCAAAAGAGTTGGATGTGAATAATTTACCCTCACATAAAGAGGATGTGGAGTTAAATTACTTAAATTGTTTGAGGCTAATTTTTTTAACGCTAAAATTAAACTTTCGGAATTGTGTGTTTCTCCGGCAAACGCATCGGCCTGATACTCATGCTTACGTGAAATCCAATTCATTAACAATCCCATAAGGGTAGTAACCGGACTGTAAATTAACGAAAAAGCCATAAGACTTACATGAAATACCGGTTGTGCTACTCCTAAAGCTTGAGCTAAAGCTGGTTCACTAATAAAACGTGAAAGAATAAACAACATAAGTCCAACTTGTGCCGTTGAAAGAAACAAACCCAATAATGAATGTTTCTTTTTGTAATGGCCTACCTCATGTGCTAAAACTGCTACCAATTCTTCATGGTTTAATTCTTTTATCAGGGTGTCGTATAAAACAATTCGTTTTTTTGCTCCTAAACCTGTAAAATAGGCATTTGCCCGGGTTGAACGTTTTGAACCATCTATTTCAAATATATTCGAAATTTTAAAGCCTGCTTTACTGGCATAGCTTTCAATTTTATTCTTTAAATCCCCATCGGGTAAGGGTTTTTGCTTATTAAAAAGAGGAACAATGAGTTTACTGTAAAACATAGATATAAACACCATGAAAATTACAATTACCGCCAATGCGTAAATCCAAAACATCTCATGGGTTTTCTGATAAATTACATAAAGAAGGGAGTAAAGTAAGCCACCCAAAACAAACGTAATTAAATACGATTTTAACTTATCGCTTATAAATAATTTGGGCGTAGTGGTATTAAATCCAAATTGCTGCTCAATTTTAAAGGTATGGTACCATTCAAAAGGAATGCCAATCAAATCAGATGCCAGAAACAACACTCCAAAAAATGCCAGTCCCAATACCAGCATATTATTGATATGGGATTCAAGTAGATAATGTAACCAGCCAAAACCTCCCAAAAGTAAAAAAATGAATAGTAATAAAAAACTGAAAACTGAACTCAGCAATTCAAAACGACTATTTACCTTGGCATACTTTTGTTGTTTCAGGTATTTTTCGCCATCGTAGATTCCTTGAAGTTCTTTAGGGATTGGCTTGTCGCGATAATTGGCATTTAGCCATTCCAACACACGATCAAAAACAAATTCAACAACTAAAATTCCCAGGAAAATATAAAACAAGGTATTGTACATATTTAAATTGCTTATAAACCAAATTGGTGATTTAATAGTTTAATTTCTTCAATACGCAACCTCAAATCATTTATATAATCTGAGGTCAACGAGTTGTACTTTATTAATAAGGACTTCTCAGCCCACTCCAGCGCTAAATCTAATTTTCCTTCCACTTCACAAACTACAGCCATATTATGACATGCCGAACTTGCTATGGTTGCATTTTTATTATCTGCAAATTTTTTCCAGATTAAGGCAGCATTTATCCATTCATTCTGAAAAGCCAGGTTGTTGGCTTGGTTTAATTCGGGCTGTGTGGTATAAAATAAATACCGTTCCACCTCGAGCCAATAGGGAACCAATTTATCAGATGTATTCAAAGCAACTTTATCGGTAATTAAATCTACCAGCCAATTGCGATCATCTTCAGAATCAATAAGCTCGTAATATTGTTTAACCGATTGAACATCGGGTAATTCCAATTCATCGGTCTGCCACCATTTTAATAAGAATTCTTTTTTTTCGGGATAATAAACCCGCCACAAACTATTAATTGTTAGCTTAATAAAATTAAAAGGTTCTATACCATAACCATAGTCATAATAAACCAACAACAATGAATCAACAATGGAAAAACCATCGAGACTAATCATGGCCTGAGCATTGGCTATATGGCAAAGCTTATCCACATCGGTCCATTCCATTTGTTTAAATTGATCTTTTGGTTGCCTGAAAAACATTTCGGTAATGTATTTTGCTGAATCCAGGCGCGGCGATGCTTCTAATTCGTAAACCAATTTTTTTATTATTTGTTGCGATGCCGTTGTATCGAGTTGATATGCAGCTTTTTGAAATGAATTTGTAAACTCTGGTGCTGCCATAGTACTCCAATTATTAATTACCAAAACTTTACTAACCTGGTCGGGTAAAATTACTGAAGCCGGTTTAACTACTTCAATTTTGATGGAAGACACTGTTCTACAAGCTGCAAAAGCAATAGCAATACTCAGGAAAAAAAATAGTTTTCTTAGTTGAATTACAGTATGTTTTTTCATGGCAAAGTGATTTATTTAGATGCTACCCCAAAATTTCCTGAAAAACCATTCAAGGCCCCAAAAAAGAAATAACACGAAAAACAAAACTTTAAATTCCAATAATGATTTAAAACCTTTCGATTCCACAAAAGTTGGTTTGATTTTATTGTTAGCTTCAATGGCTGATATCAGTTCATCCATTTGGTTCCGGTTTGTCATGGTGCCTCCCTGCTGTATTGCTAAATTATATAATAACTGATGGTTTGCCTGAAGGTTAATTTGTTCCATGTTTGATTCCATAACAAAAAACCGGCCATTTTTTTGTTTGAGTTCATCGCCAATTAACGCACTTGCTATGTACCGGTAGTTTCCGTTGGGTAATGTTCCTAAATTGAGCGAATAGGTTTGATTACTTTTCTGAAACACATAGGAAAACTTATGCTTTTGCTCATTGATTAATTCAAATCGAAGTTCAGGTTCCGTAATAAGTTCTCCCAAAGGGTTATATAATTTTGCATTTAATTTTAATGGAATGTGCTGGTAATGTGTAATCGGAATTTCAAGCTCAATCCAGGTTTTACGGGTATCGGTTGTTAAATAAAGAATGGTTTTCGAAAGCAATTCCTGAGTTAAACTGTGATTTCCCATCTTTACATATTCCTCTATACTCCACTGCCAGATTCCTTCACCCAGGATATAAGCATTTCTTTGCGGTCCTGATTCCGTAAAAAACCATAGCGGTCGTTGAGTTGCAACACTTCCAATTTGCTGAAAAAACAATGTTTGATTTGGTTCTGTTTCGCCATAATCGCCAAAAGGTACCTGTAACGGAGGCAGCGTTGATAATAACTGCGCATTTATTGAAGTAGTAAATTTTGAAAAGCTAAGGTTTTCGATAGCTCGAACCTCATTGAGTAATTCTTTGGTTTGGGCAATCTTAAAATCAGCATTTAGCTTATTGAATGCATTTATTTGGGTTTGAGCTCCCAATAGGTACAACAAGGGTTTGTTTTGTTTCTGCAATTTTGTATAAAACTGGTTCAGGTTGTATTTTGCCGAGGGCAGCTGATGCAGAATGACCAATTGGTAGGGTTCAAGGCTATCAGGAATCGCATCGGCACCAGCCATAGTTAATTTAAATACCTGATTTTTTTGCATTACCCGATTAATTACAGCTAAGTCGGGATGTAAGCTATGATAAAGCAAGAGTACTTGTTGGGTTTTATCGCTGACTTCGACCACCAGTTTTTTTTGGTTGTTTGCTTTAGGTTCGCCGGGTAAATTGCTCTGTAAAACGAAATCGTATTCATGAATTCCCAGCGAATCGGCTTCAATCTGAAAAGCCACTTTTTCAAAGAAAAACTTCTCGTTTACCTGGAGGGTTTTCTTTTGAATAACCTTTTCTTTTTTCTTCAATAACAATTCAGCCTGATTACCTGCTGCATCAAAAGCTTCAACATTCACAAAAACCGGAAATGAAGTACCTTTATAAACCAGTTTATTGTAATCGAGCTGACCGATGGAAAAATCTTTTTGTGGAAGCGTATCACCCAAGGCTAGTATATAAATGGGAAAATTAGCCTGCTGTGCCAAATAAAGCGGTTGTTCGCCCCTGTTGTAAATACCATCTGAAATTAAAAGCAGCGCACCAATAGGTTTTTGATAATACCTGGTTTTAATGTATTGAAACAACGCTTCAAAATTGGTTTCTCTGTCGGTAAAAGTAAACCGCGCACTATCGGTTTGCTCACCAAACTGGAGCCAATCGACAGTAAAATTTGCAGCCAAAGGGTTTACCTGGTTTTTTAAAAGTTTTGGTAAAGAATCTTTTACAAATATCGAATCGGAACTACTTATCATCGATTGTGAATTATCGACTGCAACAAGTAAAATGGGTTGCTGCTTGTGACGTTTTTGCGTTCGAAGTACCGGATGCATCAGTAAAAAAATTACCAAAAGCAGACTTATAGAGCGCAGAGTGGCCAGAAAATATCTTTTGGATTTATCGAGTCCGGTATTTTTGTTTTTAAAGTAAAGCCAAAATATACTGACTGCTGCCGCAACTAACAGCAACAATATCCACCATGGAGTTTGCGTAAACACTAAAGTAAATTTTGACATCCGGTAAAATTAAAAAATCCCTACTTAAAAAAGCAGGGATTCTTGTGTGTATTTATATATTTTTAGGTTAGCATGGCTCCACAAACATTAATCACCTGACCACTAACATAACTCGACATATCGGAAGCCAGGAATAAAGTTACATCGGCAACTTCTTCAGGTTTTCCACCGCGGCGTAATGGAATTTCTTTCAACCAGCCTTCTTTTTCCTCCTGAGGCAACTGTGCTGTCATTTCAGTTTCAATAAAACCCGGAGCAATGGCATTGCAACGAATGTTACGTGAACCCAATTCGCGGGCTATTGATTTGGTAAAACCAATAATTCCTGCTTTTGATGCCGAATAATTCGATTGTCCGGCATTTCCACGAACACCAACTACTGAACTCATGTTAACAATAGATCCGTAGCGTTGTTTTAGCATATACTTTTGAGCTGCTTTTGTTAAATTAAAAACCGACTTTAAGTTTACATCAATTACCAGATCCCATTGTTCTTCGGTCATGCGCATCAATAATCCGTCGCGGGTAATGCCTGCATTATTGATTAATATATCGATTTTTCCAAAATCTTTAACCACCTGATCGATAAATTCTTGTGATGAATTATAATCGGCAGCATTTGATGCGTAAGCTTTAGCTTCTACTCCAAAGGCTTTAAGCTCCTTTTCAACAGCTGTGGAATTATCATCGAGTCGGATGTCAGAAAAAGCAACGTTGGCTCCATGCTGAGCAAATTTTAAAGCTATCATCTTACCAATTCCTCGCGAGGCTCCGGTAACAATGGCAACTTTACCTTCAAGAATTTTCATAAAATACGTTTTTAGTTTGTATGATAATTTTTCTTTTAATAAAGTGACAAAGATAATTAAAAAACCAGGGGATTTTTGCACAAAAAACAGGTTTTTGTTCCCTTAGCACATCTTAAATTTAGTCAACTATTGCATTACTCCTTAGTTATCAATACTGAATCGATTAGTTTAAGCAGTTCGCCGGAATTGATGGGTTTGGTCAGGTAATGACTGCAACCGGCCTGTAAAGCATCTTCCCGCTCATCGCCAAGACTATAGGCCGTTTGTGCTATAATGGGCAATTCACGTATTTTTAAAATTTCTTTGGTGGCATCAATTCCGTTCATTACCGGCATGCGAATATCCATAAGAATCAGATCCACATCAAGACCATCGTTCACAAAATCGAATGCTTCTTTTCCATTTCTTGCCCAAAGTAAATTCACTTGTGTGGGCTGCAAGGTAAACTCAAGAAATTTGTAATTCTGATCCACATCTTCGGCAATCATAATTGTTTTTCCCTGCCAGTTGTAGGGCGATTGGTGTGTTGTTGAGTTTGTTTTTTCAACAACTTTTTCTGCTTCTTTGGATAAAGGATGGGTAAAATAAAAGGTTGAACCCTTACCGGGATATGAGACTACACGAATCTCTCCACCAAGCATCTCGACAAGACTTTTTGAAATGGCCAGTCCCAATCCGGTTCCATTGTATTCTTTGGTATAACTTCGATCGATTTTACTGAAGCGTTCAAAAATAATATGTTGGGTTTCTTCCGCAATACCAATACCGGAATCCTGAATATAGAATTCCATGGTGTCGTTCCAAACATTGCTAACACCAAAGCGAATGCTGCCTCTATCGGTGAATTTTATGGCATTGTCAATCAAATTATTCATAACCTGTTTAAAACGAAACACATCGGTTTTAAAAGGAAGTTTGGCGTATTTGCTGTTTAAATCGAGGAACAATTCCAAATCGTCGTGTTCCATTATTTTGGTGTACTTGCTATGAACGCTGTATAAATCCTTCAACAAAGCATTTAAATCGACGTCTTCGAGGTTTATTCGTAATTGACCGGTTTCAATTTTAGCCACATCAACAATATTGTCGATAAGAGTCAACAAATCGAGTCCGCTTTTACTGATTAGTTCAATAAATTCTTCCCGTTCGCCGATGGTTAAGTCAGGATCGGCCAGTAAATCAGAAAAACCAATAATAGCTGTCATGGGAATGCGAATATCGTGCGACATATTGGCCAGGAACGACGATTTAAGGCGGTCGGCTTCTTCGGCTTTTTCTTTCGACTGCAAGAGCTTTTCTTCGTAACGCTGGCGCGAAAGCAGGTTCGATAGCAGTACCGACACCATTTTCAGGTAGTCGATTTCGGTATTATCCCACTCGTTTTTATTAAAATTTTCAAAAACTATGGAACCAAAAATCTCATTGTCGATGATTATCGGAAACACGTAGGTTTCCTTCATATTCAGGCTTTTCAGGTACTGTTTTAAATCGTCGGGAAGGTAATCCAGCATAAATCCCAGAATCATTTTCCGTTCCATCAACATTTTATTCCATGAGGGAACCGCTTCAAAATCGATAGCAAAATCGACTGGTAATTCTGAAGATTCTAAATGGGCGTATTGAATTAACAATTTGCCTTTCTTCTGATTCTCGGTATTACGGATAATAAAAATTCGTTTGGGCTTAAAGTGATAAACTATACGATCGATAACCTGCTTGTACTTATGACTGTAGGCGCTCGATGAATTAAAAATACCAATTACTTCGGTAAAAAGTTCGTTTCGCTGCAAGTTCTTGTTCAACTGCTGTTTGGTTAAATAATAGTCGCTAATATCGGTAATTTTACAGGCAATTTTGCCGGGAGCAAGGGCAAACAGATGAAACTGAATGTATTTTTTTAGATTGGTAATGTAAAGTTCGAAGGTTTCGTCAAAAGAAGTACGGGAAGGTTCGGGTACCAGAATTGTATGATCAGGTTTCATAACATCGTATAAAGTGTGCCCAACTATTTGACTGATTTCTTTTCCCATTATTTTTGCAGCAGCAGAATTCAAATCGTCAATTACACATGCAAATAAACTTTTATCTTCTTGATTTGTAACGGAAAGCAAAACAATACCTTCCGACATATAACTATCGAGAAAGTCAACGGCTTTGCGTAAAGTTTCTACTTCCTTTTCTTTACTTTTTTGTTCCTGAATATTTTCAAATCGAATCTTAATTGCTGTCTGGTTGTTGGGGAAGGCAATTTTTTTGCAGAAAAGATTTACTTCAATTTTTTGTTTATTTGAGTTAAGCATCACCAACTCCAGACTTTCGGAATGGTTATTTTTGGTGCCAAGCTCACTTAAATACTGAATTAACTGTCCTTTGTAATCGAAATCAATCAAATCGGTAAACTTAAGTGATGCTAACAACTCAAAGTTATACCCCAGAATTTGCAATGCGGTTTGATTGGCAAATTTAATTTCATCGCGCTGAATAACAACAATACCTTCTTTGGTATCGTTAGCTATTTGATTGAGCAGATTTTCCTTAAGATGAAACTGCTTCTCACTTTGCTGAAGTTCATCAAACAAGGCTTGTTTTTCTTGTTTCAGCGCTTTAAGCTGTTGCTCTAAGTCCTTATACGACAATGGTTCTGGCATTCACTACGGCTTATGAAATAATCTTGGTTAAAGTACTGTTTTTCTAATTATAATCAAAATGAATACCCTACACAATTAAACCAAAATAGATTTGAATAGTTTATTCTTTAACTAATTGTTACAATTAAATGGTTAAGTTGTTTATTTGCATGGTATAAGCCTGCAAAAAAGCAAAGCGTTAAAATAGCTATACCATTTTTAGTGCATTTGCAGTTAATTATTAAATTTGAGCTTCGAAATAAACACAGATCATACAAATTTTTGAAAAATAACTAAGCATATGAATTATCGCAACTTGAAACGTACTTTTTTATTAATCAGCTTTTTTCTAAGTGCTTTTGCATTGCAATCGCTGGCTCAGGGCTATCAAATAAAAGTTCACATCGACAATCTGGCCGATAGCACCATTTATTTGGGCTATTATTACGGCGATAAACAATACGCAAAAGACACACTTATACTCGATAATAAAGGAAACGGAGCTTTTACGGGCATAGATCCCCTGGATGGGGGTATTTATTTTGTATTACTACCCGGTAATCTGTTCTTTGAATTAGTTGTCGACAACTACCAAAAATTTAGCGTATCGACCAAATACAATGGGAATCCTGGTGACCTGGTAAAAAATCTTTCTTCGAAAGGCAGTCCTGAAATGGATTTATACCTGGATTACCAACAGTTTATGACCCGACAAAACGAAAAAGCTATCGACATTCGCGATAGGCTGAAATCGGTTTTACCTGAAAATGAGAAACAAAAACTGAACGATAGTCTGCAAATACTGCATCAGCAGGTAAAAAACAAATGGAGCGAAATTGAAATCAAACATCCGGAATCGCTGCTGGCTTCAATACTAAAAATTAACAAGGAAGTTGAAATTCCCGAACCACCACGCGACGAAAATGGTGTAATTATCGATTCTATGTTTCAATACAAATACTACAAAGCCCATTATTTCGACAACATAAACTTTTCTGACGAACGCCTGTTGCGTACGCAGTTTTATCATCCCAAAATCGATCGCTATTTTGAACGCTTAATAGTTCCCGCTCCCGATACGGTAATAAAAGAAAGTAGAATGGTACTTGAGAAAGCAAAAGGCAATGACGAAGTTTTTAAATATACCCTGCAAATGCTTTTTAACAAATACAACAATTCCAACATTATGGGAATGGATAAAGCGTTTGTGTTTTTTGCCGAAAACTATTACCTGAACGGAAATGCGCCCTGGGCCGATCCCGATTGGTTAAAAAAGGTAGAAGAGCGGGTTCGTGAGATAAAACCCAACCTGATTGGAATAAAAGCCAAAGATATTAAGTTACTGGATCCCAACGACCAGTTTTTATCGATGTATATGATAAATGCCGATTACCTGGTTTTGTTTTTTTATGAACCTACCTGTGGTCATTGCAAAAAAACCACTCCGATAATGAAAAAACTATCTGAAAAATACTGGGAAAAAGGAGTTGAAGTTTTGGGCATTTATACGCAGTTCGATAAAGAAGAATGGACGAATTTTATTGCATCGCAACATCTGGATAATTGGCACAACGGATGGGACCCTTACAACCAGTCGCAATTTCGTTTAAATTACGACATACGTTCCACCCCATCGATTTATCTGCTCGATAAGAATAAAAACATTCTGGGTAAACGCATCGATGTGGAAACCCTGGAAATGATGCTACAGGACGAGTTTAAAAAGAAATAGTCCGGTCAAATCGACCGGACTATCAAATAACCAGAAGGAACATAGAAGAAATCCTTCGTGAGGCCGGAAAAAGCAGCCAAAATTTTACCGGCCTCTTTTTCCCGAACGTTCGGAAAATCTTAAAAACAGATTTTATCCGGCTAATTATCTTTAATAACTACATTAAAAATAAATAGCGTAACCACCGAAGCTGCAAAAATTACCAGCAACGACGACATAATCTTTTTAACCACGTACTCCAGGCTAATAATATCCCAAATAGCCAGTAAGGCAATTGAAGTTACAACTACCACCAATAAAGCCAATACATACGAGGTAATTTTTTTTGCTGTAATATCCATAAGTACTTGTTTTGGTTTCCTATAAATAATTTGTTTTTATTTCCTGCTGAAGTTCCATCAGTGTTAAAAAACGTTTTGTGTTATCCTTATTAAGGCTCCAGTAATTTTGCCCATCCTTAACGACAATAGAGACGGTAAATGTTGCTGTTTTGTTACAGTCTGTTTCAAAACCCAGGCGTTCCAATGCTAATTTAGTTAAAGAAGCTGCATAACCATCACCTTTTATATGAGCATTTTGATTTTTTTTATGCGGATAAACAAATTGCATTTTATCTGCATCAAAAGTTAAACCCGTTTCGGAATAAATACTTTTTAATGTACCATTCAGCAACATATCTTCAGGTGCACCATCGCTTAATCCTTTTTTTGTTAAAACCCAAAATATATCGGCAAATTGCATGGCAATGTTTAAATCGTGAGTCGAAAATAAAATGGTTTTATTTTGAGTACGGGCCAATTGCCACAATAGACTTACCATATGGTGCTTATTAGCCAAATCGAGAAAAGCTGTGGGTTCGTCGAGTATTACGATTGGAGTATCCTGGGCCAGCGCACGTGCTATCATAACGCGTTGAAACTCGCCATCACTTAAACTGTTTACCAATCGCTGATTAAATGTTTCCATGCCCACATTTTTTAATGCTTCATCAATAAACACCTGATCCTCGGAAGAAATATGCTGATACCACTGACCATAAGGATAACGCCCTAACGCAACAACCTCAGCTACGGTTAAATTATTAAACCGAATTAATTCGGTAGAAACCAGGCTTACTTTTTTGGCATATTCCGTTCTTGAAATGCTGTACTGTGATTCTCCTTCAACCAAAATCTGCCCGCTTAAGGCCGGATGCAACTTACACAAGGTTTTAATCAATGTGCTTTTTCCAGCGCCATTCGGACCAATCAACGCAATGAGCGAACCCGCTGAGGCCTTAACCGAAATAGGTTCGCATAAACATACTTTTTGCTTTTTATTTGAATAGCCTATCTGTAAATTCTCAATATGTAATGAATGGTTCTTTGTCATGAATTCTTAAATAAGCGACGACAGTTTTTTATTTCGGAATACAATCCAAATAATAATAGGAATTCCCAAAAGGGCCGTAATGGAGTTTATTGGCAAAACCGAGCTATTACCGGGCAACTGTGAAACAATATCGCTTATTAGCAAGATACTGACTCCCAAAAACACCGAGGCCGGAACCAATACAAAATGATTGGCTGTTTTGAATAAAAGCCGGGCAATATGGGGAATAGCAATTCCAATAAAACCAATAGGACCGCAGAAAGCCGTTACCGTTCCTGCCAACAAACTGGTACTTGCAAAAACCATTATCCGGGTTAGCGTAATATTTAGTCCCATGGTTCGGGCATAATCTTCTCCCAAAAGGAGTACATTCAGTTGCTTGGGTAGTAAAAAGGCAATTAACAATCCGGCTAGAATACCGGGTACAAAAACCCAAAGCTGGTTACTTGTAATTCCTCCCAAACTGCCCATCGTCCATATAACAAATGCTTTTACCGATGCATCGGCACCAAAATACTGCATAATACTTACCAGGGCTGAAGCTGCGCTTCCGAACATAATACCAAAAATAAGTATGGTCATGATATCGCGTACCCGATAACTAATGGCCATGATAAGCACCAATACTGCTGAAGCTCCAATCCAGGCAGCAAAAGCCATAGCCCACTGGCCAAGTATAAAATGAAAACCCAAGCCCAGGAGTGAAGGAAATCCGAGAACCACAAGGGCTACTCCCAAACTTGCACCCGAGCTTATTCCTAGAATATATGGCCCTGCTAACGGATTCCTGAAAAGGGTTTGCATCTGCAGGCCACTTACAGCCAATGCTGCGCCTGCCAATGTGGCTACAATAGCCTTGGGTAAGCGAAAATCAAAAATAGTGCGGTACCAAGGCAACGTTTCGTCTCTTGTATATAAAGTTTGGAAAAAATCACCCAACGGAACCTTTACCGAACCTATCATTAAATCGGTAAAAAATAGAAGGATTCCTAAGAACCCCAAAAGAACCAACACTATGATCTGTTTCCGGGTCAAAACTTAAAAATTGTAAGTGAAAATATGTTCATCGAGTACCTGACCTGCCTTAACAATGGCATTTTTTAATACCGCTTCCTGCTTAAATCCACATTTAATAAGTACCTGCATACTTGCTTTATTATTTGAAAAAACCGATGCGGCCAGACGATTGGGCTCAAAATGCTTTAATACATAAGGAATAAACCACAAAAGCGCCTGAGTAGCAATTCCCCTGCCCCAATATTCCTCACTTAACCAATAGCCTATATTCAGGTTTTTTTTATACACATCGTGACCGGGAATTAAGCCCATGTTTCCTACTGGTTCGCCATCGTAAACCAGCGCAAAATTGACCGGTTTTTCCCTGTCTTTCTGCAATTCAACCCACGACAAAGCATCATCGTACGTGTACGGATGCGGGAATAAATCCATAACATATTTCCAAATATTATAATTATTGGCATGATGCGCTAAAAAGGGTTCATCGCCTGGTTGCCAAGTCCGTATTACGAGTAGTTTTTCCTGATAATATATCATGGCAGGTGTTGATAATAGGTAAATACAGTATCCTGTAAAACTTCGGGATGAAAAATCCGGATTAAATCTTTTAATATCAGGTGGGGATGCATCACCCCGCTTTCCCAAAAATCGTTACCCATGGATTCAGTCATCAGCTTATTGTTATTGTAAACTTTTCCAAGTTTTACCGGCCGAAGATTTGCCATGCGGGGATCGGCCTTTATAATATCATCGACTGATTGAGCCAAACCGGTATGAATCCAGATATCGGCTTCCTGTCCACGATGAAAAACATGCTCTATGGAAAGTGCCAGGCTCTCGCGCGATGTATCTTCGCTCCATAAATAGTCTCCTCCTGCATCGTGTATAAAACGAGCCATAAATGAATTTCCGCCCGGAACATACCAAATATCTTTAAACGGTAAACTACTTAAAATTTTTGGCCGTTCTGAAGTATTTATAACCAGGCTTTTAAAATTGTTATAAGAGTTTTCCAAACTATCAAACAGAGAATCGGCCAGGGAACTTTTGTTGTAAAAGCGGGCAAAAAATTTAATCCATTCAGCTTTAGCCAATGGCGATGTTTCCAGGTATTCAGCCACCATAACAACAGGTATTCCCCACTCCGAAAATTTTTGATACATCCCCTGGGCTTCGGCACCCACACTGTACGCAAAAATTACATCGGGATTTAAATTCAGTATGGTTTCGTAATTTAAAGCCGGTTCGTTTCCTACATCGTGGGTAGTGCCTTCTGTAATCTGTTTTCGAATCATTGTATTCGAAATCAAATTTGGGTTGGTAATTCCTACCACACTTTGGTGTTCGTTTAGCGCATCAATAAAAGCCAGATGCGTGGTTGACAAACAAACTACCCGCTTAACAGGTGTTTGAATTTGCAGGGTTTGCCTGTCCGGATTATCGGATAAAAGATAGCTAAAAGAAACCTGACTGGCATGCTGCCAGGGGTTAATTACCTTGACCAGTTGTTCCGATTCAACATGTTTAAGTATAAAACCCTGAGCATACTTTAACGAATCGACCCGGTATGCTGGCTCTTTACTCGTTTTTGAGGATTGGGTATTTTGACAGGCTGCAAATAATAATACCGGCAAAAAGCTGCAAACAATAAAAAGGCGAAAAACAGTAAACGATCTTAAAAACATTATTCTTTGGTTTCAGAATTAAACACCGAACCTGAAATATTTTGTCCGTTCCTGAAATAAAAGGTGCCGTATGAGTAAACAACTTTTATATACTCTTTGGCAATTCCGTCGTGGTTAACAATTACCCGGGTAATTTTTTTATTGGGTTTATCGTAATTTTCCACCGTTACCCCCTCAGGATATTGTTTTGAAAGTTCGCTCAGGAAGCGTTGATCGCGCGATTCACCACTGTAATCAAAGTCTTTTCCTTTAAACGTACTTTTGGCTGCCGCCAATTCGGCCTGCTTCCGCTTTTCTTCGTCGGCAATAGCCTGAGCCTGAAGCTCCTGAATTTTACGTTCGCAAGCCAGAATCTGATTTTTGGGATACGATTCGGCAGGTTTTATATTCTGTGCTCCTTTATATAGAGCTAAAGCTGAACTATAATCTTCAATTTTATAAGCTTTATCGGCCCGGTTCAGGTAATTAGCATATTCGGCATCGGTTTTATTTTGTCGTTCAGCAGCCAAGCGTTCCTCGTCGATTAGGTTTTGCAGTTCAACCAGTTTCGATTGTGGCAGCGGATCCTGTGGTTTAAGGCTCAGTGCTTTAGTATATTGCTGCTTTGCCTGTTCATAGTTTCGCTGTTCCTTAAACTGATCGCCCTGTAAAATAGCCTGATTGAATTCCCGATCCAATTGTGCTGAGGCATTTTGAATCAATTGATTGATTCGGGCAATCTGCTGCTCGGGATAAGTTTCATCGGATTTAAGCTTTTTAGCTGCATTGTACGACGAAATGGCCTGATCGTAACGTTGCGCATCGAAAAATAAGTCGGCCTCTTCAATTTTTGCGTTATAAGCCTTTAACTGAGCCTGGGCTGCGGCATCGCGTTTGGCCGCATCAGCCAGTAACTGATTGATTCGTGCCAGCTGACTTTTGGGATATTCCTGCCCGGGCATCAGATTTGAAGCTTGCTGGTAACCATTTTTAGCTTCGGTATACTTATTCTGGTTGAAGAATAAATCGGCCTGAGTTATCCATTGCTGATACTGTTGTTGCTTTTGCGCTTCGTTGGCTAACAAACCCTGCAGTTCGCCAATTTTTTGCTTTGGCAGGGCTTCGTCAGGCTTTAATTGTGCAGCCTGTTGATACGATTCGAGCGCCCCTTTGTAGTTTTTTTGATTATAGCGTGCCACCCCTTCGTTTATTCGAGCATCATAAGCCTGCTGATTTGCCTGCTGAGCCGCCATTAACATGTCAATTTCTTCGAGCCGCTGTTTGGGATATGCTTCGTTTGGTTTTAAAGCGGAAGCCTGGGTATAAAAGTTTTTCGCCTCCTGCAATTGTTGCTGACTAAAATGATTATCGGCTGAAGCCAGGTAGTTTTTGTATTGTGCATCGAGACGCGCCCGGGCTTCTTTACCGGCCAATTGTTCAGCCATCAGTTTATCAATTTCACCGATGCGCTGCATTGGATAAGCTTCGTTGGCTTTAAGCGATAAAGCCGATTGATAGTTCGAGCGGGCAGTTTCAAGCTGGTTCGATGAAAAAGCGGCATCGGCCAGTTTAATGTAATTATCGTAAGCCACTTGATTTTTGCGTTGATTCTCGAGTAAGGTTTGAATCTCATTTATTTTTTGTTTGGGATAGGCTTCATCGGGTTTTAACTGCGCTGCCTGATTGTATGCTGTTAAAGCTTCGCCATACGAATTCTGTGCTAATTTGGCATCAGCCATAAAAATTGCATCGTTATAGCGTTTGTTCCGCTCGGCCAGTAAAGCCAGCGCATTGTCGATTTCGGTAATTCGTTGTTTGGGATAAATTTTATCGGGAATTACAAGCAATGCCTGTTGATACAGCCCCTTTGCCTGCTCCCATTGTTGAGACTGGAACTGCGCATCGGCCTGAGTAATTAATGCGTTGTAATCAGCTTCCGATTTTTGTTGAGCTGCACGTTGTTCGGCGGCACTCTTTAAGGCCAATAATTTATTATTTATTTCGGCTATTCGGGTTTGCGGATATTGTTCAGCCGGTAGAATGGCCTGGGCTTCCTGATAGTCGCTTTTGGCCAGTTCCCAGTTCTCGCTGTTAAAGTTGTTATCGGCCCGTGCAATGGCTACATCATAAGCTCGTTTTTTATTTGCCATTAAAGCTAATTGTTGTTCAATTTCGTTCAGCTTTTGCTGCGGATACGCTTCTTCTTTTTTCAGGTTTAGTGCTTGCTGATAATTATTTTTAGCCTCGCTGTAGGCTTTTCGGTTAAAAGCAGCATCGGCGGCAGCCAGCGCTTTTTTATATGCCTCGTCGAGCTCCTGCTTACGCGTTTGTGCCAATTGCAAGAGCAGGGCATCAATCTCTTTTATTCGTCGGGCTGGATAGGCCTCGGCAGGTTTCATGCTTAAAGCCAACTGGTAGTTACTTTTTGCCGATTCGTACTGCTGGGCGGTAAACGATGCATCGGCCACCGCAATAAACTGCTGGTATTTTTCTTCGTTCGATTTTTGAGCGGCCAGTAAGTTTTCAATCTCGGTTAAGCGTATTCGGGGGTAGGTTTCGGCCGGCTTTAACTGATTGGCTTTCAGGTAATGGTTGCGGGCGGTGGTATAATCCTTTGCATCGAAGCGCGAATCGGCAAGCATAATGGCCTGGTTGTATTCTCTTTCGAGCTGTTCGCGGGAGTTCTTATCATTTTCGAGTTGGGCCAAAATGGCCGATATTTCAGCTATCCGATCTTTAGGATAGGTTTCGTTGGGTTTAAGACCCGAAGCTTCTTTATACCTGTCGAGTGAAGGCTGGTATTGCTGGCTTTCAAACAAACGATCGGCAGCAGCCAGGGTTTGCACGTAAAGTTTATCACCCCCATCGTCTTCTTCCTGATTAAGCAGGGTTTCGATGAGTGCCAGTTGATCGTTTGGATACTTCTCGTTTTTGTATTTAATGGCCCTTAGGTAATATTTTTGGGCGTTTCCGTAGAACTCGTCGCGGAAATGCTGGTCGGCCAATTCGATGTTCTTTTGGTAATTCTTCTCGGCATTCTGATCTTTTTGAATGATTTTGCCAATCATAAAAATCTGATCGTCGGGATAGGGATCGAAGGGGTCTAAATCGATGGCTTTGTCGTAAAACTCGATGGCCTGGTCGTAATCTTTGTTGTTAAAGAAATCGTCTGCCTGGGTAATTAGCTTTTTGAAGGCTTCGCGCCGGGCTTTTTCGTATTCGGCCATTAGGGCTTTGATTCGCTTTTGCATGTTGGAAGTATAGACTTCGTCGTAATCGAAATCGCCCATGCGGTTGTTGAACTCAAACTTGCCAATGGGTTCGTTAAATAGGGAGGCATTAAAGCCCTCGATTTCGGGAATGAGTTCAATAGCAAATTTATAATTCCAGATGCCTACATCCTCAGGAGGAACATGGGTATTAAAGAATAGTTTTTTTGAAAAGTAACCCCGTTTGGCAAAAACCAAATCGTAGTCGCTGTTTAAATCGAGCCGTAAGGTAAAACGACCAGCATCGTCGGCATTAAAAACTTTGTCTTTGGTTCCGTTTTTATATACATTTATTTTTGCCCCGCTTAATCCTTCGCGATCGACCTTAACGGTTCCTTTTACTTCGAGGTATCCCTGATCCTTCTGGCTGTAAGCTGTGGTAATTATAGAAAATACTAATACAAGCAGTGTGATAAGATGCTTTTTCATGTTAACATTTCGATTCAAAACAGCCGCAATTTAACCAAAATTGGGGAGTATCGCTATTTTTTTTTACGGTTCTAAGTTAAAGATTTTGTAGCAGTGCCGGGTAAAAAAACAGGGTAAAGCATTGCCCGGAACAGGCTATGTTGGGCTTGACGGATGTTGGAGGTTAGATGTTTTAGACTTAAGACACAAGACTTAAGACATAAGACTTAAGACACAAGACTAAAGACGGCCGAATTTTTTGCTCTGTTTGGATGAGGTTGCCTTGCGGTGCATGAAAGGCGTTATTTTTATGGTTGTTTTAGTGCTTGCCCCGCTTTTTGGCGGGGTTAATGTAAACCCCGGGTTTCAACCCGGGGCTATTGTAATTAAACCCCTATCCGGGGTTTTTTGTTGTTTTTGGAGTTTAAAGGCAGGTTGTGGGTAGGTTCTTGTGTCTTATAGCTATGAAAGGCAACGAATAACAAGCTTTGCTAAAATCTTACCAGCGCATTAAAAACCATAGCTCCTTAATTCATACTATCCTTTTTTCTTTTGTGACCAAAAGAAAAAAAGTCTTGCCCAACGCACCGGGCTAATTAAAATCCCTATAAATATTTAGGCTTACCGTATCTCAAAAAAGTACGTTTAAAGGTTAACAACACTTAAGTGTTGACGTGGAATGCCGTTGTGCTCTTATTTTTCAGTTTTATGTTAAAACTGACTCCAAAAAAAAAATTAGAATGGTGTTTTTTATAGACTTCACCCAAGGTTTAAACCACCCAAAGTGCGAAGCGACTTATTCAATTCGTTCAATAAGCTGATTTCTGGCAATCAGCAATTTTTCGGTGTTGGTAGTTAAGTCGGTAAGCGAAATAACTACATCAACCCTTATTCCGGTCTCCCATTCTGGTCCGTTAATACTTGTCAAACACTTTTTATAATTCGGCAGGTTGTTTTCATTCGTATTTTCCGGTTCGGATACCCAGGCTTGTCCGGTATGAATTACATAGAGTCTGGAAGCTTTAAAACCGGATGTTATCAAGGTGCTATCCAAATTAACCAGGTATAAGACCGCAATTAATCGATGGGATCTATTGTCAACAGGTACGCCCGGGAAAAAGTCGCGATATAAGTTTGTTTGCAGCATTATCTTTTGCTGATCAATTTGTAGGGTATCGGACGAATGGGTGTATAAATTATCGATAAATGTTAAATCATCGATTATATCTCCTGCTAACTTATCCTTTTCACAGGAAGAAAGTGCAAAAATAATAAGTAGTAAACCTAGACTGATTAATGGACTGCGATGGGTTTTCATAGCGGTTGTTTTACTGGTTCTTAATTTTAATGCTCACTCCTTTACTTTGACCATGCGGTAAGTTGTTTTGCCACCAGGGGTATTTTTTTCAAGCATCAGGTTAAAACCGTTGTATTGGTAGGTATATTCACCACTTAAGGCAAATCCGGTAATATAAATTGCCGGAATGGGAAAAAACAAGGTATCAATGAATTTTACCCGGGTTTCGGAAATCTCCAACAAGCCTGCTCCATAATTAAAGGGAAGGTTTGTCGAACAGTAATAATAGCCCCCTGAAATATTGAGAAAAACAGAATCCTGCCTGTTTAAAACAGTACTTGAAAAAGTTCCTTTGTAAGTTCCTGGGGCAATGAGCTGCTCATTACCCGACTCTTTATTACATCCGGTAAGCGTAAGAATTATTAGGGTGCCTGTCCATGCGTTTCGTAAAAAACGCGGCGAAATAAGCACCCTGACTTGGCAGCATAAACTACTTAAACTGAAAGGATTGTTAGTCATTGGAAATTGCATTTAACCTTTTAATGATGTATTGCGGTTGTGTAGGGTTGCTTTTAAGTTGACCCGGCCTGGAATTAAATGTGGTTGCATGGTTTGTTTCCAGCTTAATAGTAAAAACCAAAGGCCGAAAGTAGCATAAAAGAGCGGCATTTTTACGGGAGGTAAAGCCTGTAATCAACCTAAAAAGCAGTCCCGATGGCAAAAGTGGCATGATTCCTTTATTTTTTTTGAGCTTGTTTAAAAAAAAATAGCCTGCACTACCTGTAAAACCAGGGTTGGTTTATAGCTAATTTGCCTGAATTTAAAGCAAAAGGTCTGAATTTAGTATTGGTGTTCTCAACTAAGGCTACGATGTTATCAAAATAAGCTTTGGTGTTATCAAAATTAGTATTGGTCTTATCAACTAAGGCATAGGTGTTATCATAATAGGTTTTGGTCTTATCAACTAAGACTTTGGTGTTATCAAAATTGGTATTGTTGTTATCAAAATTGGTATTGGTGTGCTCAACTAAGGCAAAGGTGTTATCAAAATTGGTATTGGTCTTCTCAACTAAAGTTTTGGTGTACCAGACTAAGGCAAGGGTACCTGCAAAACAGGCATTGGGGTTTGTTTGTTGAACGCCAATGCCTGCCAGTGCTATGCTTTGGGTAACTATCTGCTTAAGCTTCGGGTGTGGTTTCGCCGGTGTCGGGTTTGGAAGTGCTGCGAAGTTTTGCCAGGACCTTTGAAAAGGTGAATTGCTCTTTTTTCAGGGGGTCGTTGTGGTAAAAGTTTGAAGCAATTTTACAGATGTTGATTATTTCGTCGTAAAGGCCATTGAAGGTGAGGATACCCTCCTGGGTAAGTTCTTTGGTAGTACCCTTGAGTGATTCCTGTAAGGTGTTGGCCTGACTGAAGGGGTTGGCATAGCCGATAATCCGGTCGATGAGTGCCGGGTTCATGCCTTTTTCGGTAATTTGGGCCTGTAATTCAGGGCTCAGGTTTGTTTTAAACTGAAAGAGCAGGTTGGTCAATGCTCCCTGGCTTTTTCTCTGCACCTGGTGCAGGTAGTCAGAAAAGCCGAGGGTAAGAAGGATCTCGTCGCGGGTAGCGGGATCTTTTTTAAAATCGGCATCAATCTGGGTTTTAAATAAGGAGAGGTCGCTCATGGCCGGGGCCTGAATTCCGATTACGCCGGAGGTTGCCGCGCGGAGGGTTTTTTGTACATCGATACCCAGGTTTATTTCGAAGGCATTGTCGATGCGCAGGTCGAGATCGTCGGCATACGCTGGTGTCCAGTTGGAGCGTACGGTTGACAGTTCGGGCAGACAGGTTTTAAAACTCTGGTTGATGGTTTTGCAGACGTAGAGTAGTTCTACATTCTGGCAAGGATAAGTTCGTGTAACTATAACTATACCATTTAAGTTAATACTAATAAAATTGAAGAACGTAAAAAAGACTACGAAAATTACAAAATAATATTCATAATGAAGGGGTTGGGATAAAAAAAAATAGAATTTAGTTCATAGACATTAGACGCAAGACATGAGATGCCAGACTAGAGACACAAGACTAGAGACACAAGATGCAAGACACAAGATGCAAGACATGAGATGCCAGACTAGAGACACAAGACTCCTGCCCGACGGGTAAGACGCAAGAGTCAAGACAAAAGACTTTAGACTTTTGACCCAGGATTTAATACTTAAGGCTACGGATCAAGGGTAGTGAGGTTGGGGGTTGGTGTGTTGCTGAACGGGTTTGAGGAATTACAGGTAACGGGAATGCTCCTGCTAAGGTAATGGGTTTACGGAATTTTTATGTATTGGGTGTGGTAATTTTTTTTGGGGGGATGGTACGGTTGGTACATGTTGTCGGGGCGGATTTCGGAGCTCGTTCCTGTCCGGCAGGACGGAACGATGTTGCGAGAATCCAGCGTACGACACACCACGGACCCCGCAATGCAATTTACAAATTAGTGGTAGTATTTTAATTAATTAGGCATAGCTCGATTGTAGTACGATTACATTTTATAAAAAAATTCAAGGTGTTATATAAACCGAAGCATTAATTATGGGGATTGAAAAATCGCCATAAACATCAAAAGTCTTCGAGCCGCCACAGCATTCGTGCCAAGTTGTTTGAAAACTTCCATTAATTCGGTCACTTCCAATGTATGAAATTTGACAATAACTATCACTCGAATTTTCCCCCAGGTAGCGGTAAGTACTTTGATTATCAGGCACAGGTGTGAAGTACTCTATATTCATTCCAGCTTTATTTCTCCATGGATCAGCCCACCGATAATCAGCATAAGCCAAGGTAAACAGAGTATCTGTTTTAATATTAAAATAGAACATTACACTAAGGTCTTCATCTGTTTCAGCATCAGAAAAATTCACTCCTTGAGATGACATTCCAAGGCTCGGCTGCGATGGATGCCACCATACTGTCATATTCTGGGTTGTTTCAGTAAAAACTAATTCCTTACTTCCAGACGAACCATATTCTTTAAAGTCAACACGTATATAATACTCCCCCTGATAGATATTTAAAGTATCGGGTTCAATTATTTCTTTCATATAAACTTTTGGTGGAAGTTTGTCTATTATAGACTCTTCGTCTGTCTTATTGCATGAGGCAAATAATAGAATTAGTAAAAGGAATGATATCATTTTCATAATCTAAAATTTTGAGTGTTCTTGTTTTCTTTAAAAATTATCAATGATTTATTAGAATTGTAAAATGGTTGCACTATTTCAAGTCTTTTACCGCTAACGGAGAGTATAAGAAACGTAAGTGATTTCGAAGCTCCTACTTATCAATTTGCACTGAGCCAAATTTGCGTTTTGACACAAATTTAAAATATTAAACAAACCCGTCAAATCGTAGATTTGGCGGAGCTGATTAAACGAACAAAAGTTTCGTAAACCACTGTAGCCCTTATGTTTTATATGCATTACTTGCATAGTTTTTTATCTAACTCTACTAGTTTTCTATGTAAATACAATTTAGCTTCTAATTCAAAAATCATTGAAGAAGGACTACCAATTTTTCCAAACAATAATTCCTTACAACTTGTATAAAACTGACCAACATTAGCAGTTTTTCCAAACCTTTCTAAATATCGTGATAAACAATACAAATAATTCTTTGTTTTAGGAATTTCATCATCAGGAATAAACGGTAAATTAAAAACAATATTATCATCAGGAATAAAACTGTATTCTTTATTATTTAGTTTCTTTTTCAACTCAAAATCAAATTCCTCAATAACATTGTATTCATATAAACTATATGCACTTTTAGGAATTTTTTTAGATATTTCATTCACTACCCAGGTAAAAAATTCTTCTCGGAATTTATATGAACCATGCCAATGATTAGGTAAAATATAGTCAACAAAAAATGAATGAATACCATACTCATTTAAAAGTTGAAAAGCCTTAATTTCAATATCATTATATTCTGATTTTTCAACCAATTCGAGAAATCTTTTTGAATCATCTAATTTCTTTAGCTCCCAAAAAGTTGAGAAATTAATCCCTAGATTTTCAACTTCTATTACTCTTAGACCAATCTGAAAGCATTCTTTAGGATAATTTTCAATTAGCTTATTTAACGATATTGAGAAACACATTTGATTTTGAAATTAAAGTTAAACTCATCATCCTTCAAACTTGAATGTAACCACAAGATAACCGCCCCCCCTCCCTTTATCCACCCAAATAGGGTAGATAAACGCACCCAGGTGCATTTATTTCTTTTATAGGTGCTGTTTGGGTTCATGTTTTTGGTTTACTTAACCAAAGCTAGGAAATAATTTTATACACCGGTTACTTTGGTTGGCTTTTTTAATAAAAGAAAGGGCTATGTACCAAAAGCTATGATTTAGCTGGCAATTGACCTGAATTTAAATCTTTTGCAGGTATTCGTTAAAAATATTTCTTTCTGACCTATTAATACCGGTTGGCTATAACCAGCGGAAAGATATAAAATCAGGCTCAACCGATTGTTTATCGCCCAGGTATAATACCAGGCGGGTTCAAGCCCGGCGAACATGTATTTTTTTCGATTGTTGGCCTACTGACTACCTTATGGGCCAGTTAATGGGGTGTAAATCTATTTATCTAATCATATCCATCGTAAAAGAGTACCTCTTTGCGATAGACTCTACCTGTTGAAGCAATTATTTACCTGAAGCCCTGACTTGGGCTACACTTTTAACCAGGTCTTTAAAATCCAAATCGTATTCATCCATAAACCGGATTGCTATTAAATTGTCTGGGAAAAACCAGACATAATTTCCACCATAGCCCAACATGTAAGTCACCTCAACAGGGTATCGGTTGGCTTTGATATCGGTTGCCCAAAAGGCGTGTCGGTAATGTTTACCCCTATAATCATTGTTGGTGCTGTAACCCGCCCATGTTGTGCGACCCATAGCTTCCCTGCATTTTTCTTTATGCAGCAATTGTTGTCCTTTATACGCCCCTTCGTTTGAAAACAATCCGGCGATTTTAGCCACATGGTCAAGCGTGGGCAAAGCTCCATAAGCTAATAAGGGTATTCCCTTTATACCGTTCGCCTCCACGGTACAAAGCAGGGTAAAGTCGTCAGCTCCTAAAGGCACTAAAACATTTTCGTGAACCAAATCCCAATACCTGATTCCTTTGCCTTCATGTTTTTCTACATAGTTTTGCAGCGCGTACGACAGAACAAAAAGGTTGGTGGACGCATAGTTAAAAATTTCACCGGGTTTACCCTGCTTATCACCAAGCATTGCGATATTATTTATTGCTTCTTCAGCGGTTCTTGCCCTGACAAGTATTTCATACATTCGTGCGGCATCCTCGCCTCCTTCAGTTCCCGTAACCATATTCAGTGTATGCGAAAAAGTTACCCCTTGCCATTCCGGGAGATGGGTTAATGCCGGAACATAGGCTGTGATTAATTCGTCAAAAACAGCAGCCCCATAACGTTCGGCAAAATAAAACAATGCCAGGGCCCCGGTCATGCTTTTGCTTACAGAATACACCGCATGACGCATTTCATTTGGATAGGGATATAAGCCATGTCGTGTTTTTGGCGGATGCAAATAAATAATTCCATCTTTTACAATAGCACCCAGACTTGTAGGAGCATGGGTAAAGATTGATTTATCAAAATAAGCCCCAATCTTATTATCCGCATCAATTGTTGCCAATGGATAAACGGGAAGTCTTTCCGACTCAAGCCGTTTTCTATTCTCAACCACCGTTTGGGAATCGGAGTAGGTTTTTGGTTTAAAAGTCGCTGGTAACAGGGCACGCATATCCCCCACCTGATGGTCATTATAATCGGCAGTTTCCTGGCTACATTGCAAGTAAACCTTACTAACTGAATCGTCTTTATATACAAAAGTGGCCACACAGTTTCTAGCTTGTCCGATATAACTGTCGGTTAAGGTAAGTGGAAAAGATGCCCGACACCATGCTCCATCTTCTGCTTCGTGCCATATTTTTCCGGTTCCTACAAGCACATTCCAGGAGTCTTCGCCCTGAAGGGTATTCAAAAGAATTTCCGGTTGTATGGGAATCAACGCTTCATCATTACTAATGAAATCTATAGTAAGGGCGGGAAAAATATTTTCTCCCGGATAATAACTCCGGCCTATCGGATAGTTTATTTCCGTTTTAACCATTGACAGTTCACCAGAAAATTGGCAATTAGCAGCTTGTGCCCATTCCGGTCTGGCAAAATAACTCATATCAATCAAAGGAAGCAGGTTTTCACCAAGCAATTGTTCAACGGTTAGTTGATTTCTGGGATGGTCTAATTTCTGCCCGTTCCATGATTCCGGTTTTTTGTCGCACGAATTGACAAGCAAAACAGTGTATAGCATTAAAGAAAATATTTTCATAAAAGGTGCTGATTTTTCAAATTAATTAGTCCAACTGTTGCGCTACATGCCATAAATCGAAGTCGCTATAATGTTCAAGTGAGTTTCCACAATGCACAATTATAATTTCCTTGTCGGGAATGACATAAATAGTTTGTCCTAAATTTCCGGAAGCGGCAAATTGAAAAGAGGAATCACAGTTTGCATGGCCCCACCATTGATAGCTGTAATACACATGGTTACAACTATCACCAAACCATTCGGGATAGCTGTTACGTGGAATAGTCTTGTTTTCGCGGGTTGATTCCAACACCCAGTTTTTTGACAGGATTTGCGCTCCATTCCAGGTACCGCCATTAAGGTAAAGGCGTCCAAACCGGGCATAATCGATTGCTCTGGCCATTAAACGGCTGGGCATGTATTCAAATCCCGATTTTTTACTGTCGATGGAAAACAAGGCATCGTATTCCATTATTTTTGTCCACAATTTTTCCTCAAGATATTCAGAAACCGTTTTATTTGTAGCCCTTTCAAGGACTAATCCCAAGTAACTTGTATTGTAATTGCAATACTGAAAAGCACCTCCGGGCTCAGTGGCTATACGCACTTTTTTTAGCAGGAGTTTTCGGACCTTTGGATGGTAGTAACCAAGAGCCTCATCATGCCAGGGAGCATGAATGTAAGTTCCCGGAATAAAACTGGTATTGTATGCCAGTCCGGAACGCATCTCCAACAAATTCCTGAGGGTAATTTTTCCAAACCTTTCATCGCGTTGCAAGAGCTCAGGAATATACCTGGTAACAGCATCATCAATGCTCGAAATTAGTCCATCATCGATGGCGGCACCGATTAAAAAAGAAATAAACGATTTTGCCATCGACTGTGAATGGAAATAAGAATCCCTGGTAAATCCGTTAAAGTACTTCTCATACAAAACCGTATCCTTTCGGATGAAAATCAATGCCGTGGTTTGCGATTTTTCGGCCCATTCGGCAAAAGTTTTAAACCCGGAGTTGGCTACCCTGTCCTCAAATAAACCTTCGACAAATGCTGAATCTGTACTTTTTGTGAATTCAAAAGTACTTTTGGCACCCTGTATCATTCTGTTTTCGTAAAGCTGGTAATCGTAAATGTCGGCTACATTTTGTGTAATTAAACGATACATGTATTTCGGCGAAAATTTTATAGACAAAACAGCCACACCCAAAACCAGAAGTATAAGCGGTGTTAATACAATTATTTTAAGAGCTTTCTTCATAAGCTATTCGTTGGATGTTCGGGTTGATTTCCGGAATCCCTGGTAAATTAACCAAAAAGCAAAGAGCATCTCAGCCAGTGTCATGGGAAGGATAAGAATTTCCTCTATCGTGCTGATAAACTCCGGGTTTAATGAGCTTAATTGTTTTAGGCTATGCACCAGGGTGTAACTAATACCACCTAAGTACAATAAGTAGCCGAATATTCCATGAGCTAACTTTGATTTAAGCAATAAATATCCCAGCCCGATTAAATGCAAGCCAAATACAATAAGGCCTATCGACCAAATTTTTTCAAATAACTGTAAATGGGAATACGTTTCGGATACGATATGTTCATTGGGGAAGGAAGTGCTTACCGATAAATTTGGAATAATCCGGAATAAATGGATTATGGCAATACCCAACAGCAAGGTGTAAGCAAGTCTGATGACCGCAGTAACTAAGGATGCCTGTTTTGCTGTACTACGAAAGAAAAAATATAAGGCTATGGCAACCAGGGCATCCAGAATAAAAACAATGCTCCATCCGGATAGTTCAGCCAGAAATAGCGGTTTATTGGCTAAAAGGTTTTGAAACGTTAGTTCCGGTGAATCTGCCACCAAACGGCTATGAGCGAATCCAAAGGTGAACCCCGCAACAATAGCCATAATAAGCAAGGCTATCCCCGCTATGCTACCCTGTTTTTTCGTTTTGTTTTGCATTCCATTATTGGTTTAATTTCATTGTACTTAACATTATATCTATGTTTTTGTTCTTATTGCCCTAAGGGCAGCGCCTATTATTGGGTCAGAGATTTTTAGCCTCTGTGTTGAAATATAATTTAACTGCAGTTTGTCCGTATAACCTAAACGACTGCATGTTGTCATTCACTATAAAAGAAATTTGTACCCCTGTATTTGGATGGATAAAATCGAGTTCATCACCAACAATAGGAACAAGCTTATACTCATCACCATTCGGAAAAAAAAGTGAAATTTGATTTTTGTTATCATCATAGGTGATAGACAAATCTATTTGATTATTCCATTTGTATTTTCCAGACAATCCGTCGAGCACTTCTGCATTAATATGTTCACGCTTAACCTGGGTCTGTTTAAAATGTTGCCAATTATATAGCTGCGAGGCTGATAATAATAGTTCATTGCCCAACGCCCCTCCATTATCAGAATTCATTAAATAAACCAATCCATTTCCGCTTGTAAGACTTATGGTCATACCTGTACGGAATCCGTCATTGCCTCCGTAATGGGTAAGCGAAATATCATTATCAGAACGATTTACAATGAAACCATACACATGGCCGTCCCGCTCGTAACTTAATACCGATTGCATATCGGCCGCTGAAACTATCGAAGGTTCCCCCTGATAAGCCTTATAAATCTCTATCATGAATTTTGCCATGTCAACAGCGTTACTCCAAAGTCCCGCCGCCGCTTGTTCCGGGTGATTTCGCCAGCCACCTTCTATAAGCTCTCCTGAATGGTTGAAACCTTTTGCAACCCTTATAGAATCTTTAGCGGGCAAGGGCTGAGTAAACTCAGAGTTCTTCATACCCGCAGGTTCAAGAATCCATTTTTTCATGATGTTCGAGAATTCATCATTAAATAGGTCCTGAAGCGCCAGTTCGGCTAATGTGTATCCACCACCGGAATAGGCCAGAGTTTCATTAGGCGGTGCAACAATTTCAATAGCTGCTGAATTAACACCCGGGTTGCCTTTAACAATATCCAAATCAGAGGGCATCGTAACACTTCGGTCATATCCCTGATAACCCCCTGGGCTGATTCCTGAGGTATGGGAAAAGATATTGCGAAAGGTTACCGGATTATCCGCTGTTTGTTTGCCTTGGGGTATTACGAATTCGTTCAGGTAATCCTGGATATTTTTATCCAGGTCAATTTTACCAGCAGCATGCATGCGTAACGCAGCAAAAAAGGTCACGGTTTTTGACAAGGATGCTGCCTGGAAAATGCTGGTACTGTCCAAATGTATTTGCTGTGAAAAATTTGCGTTTTGATATAATTCGGACCAGGCAATTTTACCCTGAGTTATTACTGCAAGGGATAAGGCCGGGATTTTGTATGCTACCATTTTATCAGTAAGTGAGCTATAACTTTCTGACTCTTCCAAAAACTTTACCTGACCCCGAATTTTATGCTCCATCTGAGTTTTTTTATCATCCGATTCAATGGATTTTGAGGTACAAGAAGCTATGAATACAACAAGTAATGCTGAAAGAAATAATTTAGTTATAAATGACTTCATGGGTTTAAACCTATTTATAGTTTTTATATAGATACTAATGCGGAGTATAGGCAAATTATGTGATTGCGGACTTCAAACTTATCAAACCAAGACTAATTTGTAGCGGGCCACAAGCCTTGAATTTACTAATGACTCGACTATTATTTTTATATCTGTTATGCGCTTTTTCTATTCTTCACTATTTTGACTATCCGGTTATAAATTATTTCCGCTAAATTCCAGTCGTATCCATCAAAATTAGTTGTATTATTGAATTGAATAACAACCATGTCCATCTCTTTGTGATATCTTGCAATGCTCTGGTAGCCGGGAAGCAGCCCTGTGTGTTCGTAAACGTAAATTGAAGAATAGATTTCCTGTTCCCCTTCATTAAACACCGAGCCATTATTTAACGCGCGCAGGAATATACCTACGTCTTCTGCTGTAGCCAGCATTAAGCCCGTATTTTCATACTTGAAATCGGTATCAACGCCAACATAATAGCCACTCATTACTTCGTCCATATTCACTTCACTAAGCGAACCGAAAGTGTGGTTCAGCCCAAGTGGAATCAATATTTCCTCCTTGATATATTGTTGGTGGGGATAGCCCAATGTTTTATCAATAAGGTCTTCAATCAACATATAATTGGTATTTGAATAAGCATAATCCTCACCTGGTTCAAAGTCGGCTGGCAAATCCAGAGCGTAATCAAGTGTTTCTTTTCTGTTGTTGGGAGGTAAGGTCCAATAATCCGGATGGTCAACAAAATTTGGAATGCCACTCCGATGCTGCACCATCATTCTCAAAGTTATCTTGTCTGAATATTCAATTCTTTCTGTAAGTTCAGGAAAGTATTCAGCAAGTGTTTTATCCAAGGCCAAACGCCCTTCTTTAACTAATTTTGTAGTAGCAACAGCGATATATAACTTTGTAATACTCGCAATTTTAAATAAGGCTTGCGGGTAGGCAGGTATTTTCTTTTGTCGATCGTGCCAGCCTGCAGCATAAAACTCCGGTGGTTTTCCTGCTTCATCCACATAAACAATCATGCCATCAAATCCGTAATTAATTCCTTCGTTGAGTTGTTCCTGAACGGTATCAGGCAGTGGCATTATCCATACTCTTACCAAAATCCATGGTACAAAATATAAGGAGCTTATGCTGGCAATAATAAATACGATTCTTAGTATTCGTTTTATTTGTTTCTTCTTCATAATGTCATTCTACTTCAATGTGAGGCATTTTTTTTTAAATTGCCCAAAACTTTCAGGCTATCCCAGCCTACTTCCATTTATCCAACCAAAAACAGAGTGATAAGTACAACCGGGTCGTTTAATTCTTTTACAAGTGCTGTTTGGGTACATGTTTTTAATTCAGTTGACCAAAGCTAGGAAATTATTTCACAAGCCAGGTAAGTTTGCCGGTTTTTTAATAAAAGCAAGGGCTTTACCGGCTGCTGGATTATATATAACATTGCACAAAAGAAATGGTACACTGATTATTATAAAAACAACGGATTTATTCGTGAAACTTAATTTTCACAAGTGAAAACGAAGTGAAAATTATAAGTTGAACGAATCCCGATAGCATAGCGTATCGGGATAAATGAGTTTAACCCGCCTGACCGTCGGCTGGTACTCCGATGCTTGCATTGAAATAAATGAAGTTCTTTTAGTGATACCCCGTCTGCTTGCAGCGGGGAGCCTCATTTGTATATAGCTGCCCTGATGCATCGGGGGCTGTGACGATGTTGTTTTTATTGCCGCTACGTATGACTGATGATAGTAAGCAGGCGATGTGCTGGTTATACCGCACTTTAACGGAGGGATTGGTTATCGTGCTTTTTGTTTTGTATTCGACTTACCATGTATTGTGAACGTACTTTTGAAGCACAAAAAACCCCGCTGTTTGGCGGGGCTGAGAAGTTATTTTACTCTACTCTTATAAACAGGGTGGACTGTTGTTGCTGGTAACAGGCATCGTCGGGGTCGCCATTGATATAAGCCAGCTGCAGAGTGTCGTTGCTTAATTGAACCACTGTATGCACGTAGGTTTCGTTTTCGGTGGTATTGATAACGGTAAATACATCACCTTCGAGGGTCCAGGTTCCGGTGCCGGAATTTGAGACACAGGTTTCGCCATCGGTATACCAGTCGAGCAGGGTGGCTTTTCCATCTGCCGTAAAAGTGTAACGGGTTTGTTGGGTACAAGCATCAAAATCGTAAGGTGTTTCGCTGGTACAATCGGTACCCGAAACGGGTTTCCAGATTCCAACCAGCGGACTTTCAGTTTCGCTTACCCGGACAAA
>JBFWMB010000044.1:0-30904 GCA_050251815.1 Salinivirgaceae bacterium
CATGGCCAGCTATGCCACTTTCAAAGCCACAAAAACTAATGGAGGTTTTGATGTGAAATCATTTGAAGTGCGGGCCAAACCTCTCGATTCCATAGAAGGTCTAGTCCGGGAATGAGCCTTATGGTTGATTTTGAAAAGATTAAGAGCTAGGCATTGGCAATGAGTGATGCTCAGGTTACAGGAGCTTACCAGGGAATTGTGACATAGCCTAGAATTAATTCCGACAGATAGTGGATGGAGTAGAGTGATGGATGAGGGTATTGAGTTGTAAGAACATATAAAACTGATTTATAGTCACCCGATTTTCTGGTTACTAAAAAATCATGAAATAAAAATAAAAAAATGAAATACAAATTATCAAGCATTTGGGTGGTTGCTAAAAGGGAGGTAAACCGCATGGTCTCGCGTAAAATGTACATCATTGTTACCTTGATATTACCAATCCTGACCATTTTGTTTTTTGCTTCGCTCTTCAAGGAAGGAGTGCCTACAAAAATGCCCATCGCTATTGTTGATCTCGACCAGACCACTACTTCCCGCAAAATGGTTCGGAACATAGATGTTACTCCATTGAGCAATGTTAGCGAGTACCTGCAGACGGAGCGTGAAGCCATGTCGGAATTACGTAGCGGAAATATTTACGGATTTGTGGTAATCCCCAAAAATCTCCAGGCCGATATTCTTGCTTTCCGTCAACCGGTTATAAGCTACTATTACCAGAATGGTTTTCTTATCGCCGGAGGATTGATGCAGAATGACTTAACATTAATTCTACATACTTTATCGGCAGGGATTACTATGCAGAAACGGGAGGCCATGGGCCAGTCAGAAGATTATATTATGTCGCAGGTGATGCCAATTCAAATAAACACACACCAGTTATTCAATCCAACAGCCAACTATTCAGTATATATTTCAACCATTATATTGCCTATAATGCTGCAATTATTCATATTACTTATAACTGTTTACAGCATTGGTGTTGAGATAAAAGAAAGAACCTCGCACGAATGGTTAAGGCTTTCAAACAAGTCAATGTTCGTTGCACTGGCAGGCAAACTTTTGCCCTATACGGCGATATTCTTTACCGTGATGATGTTTCAGAATTTTATGCTTTATAAAGTAATACAGATTCCAATGCAAACCAGTTTCGGATGGCTCATATTGGCATCCCTGTTGTTTATTCTCGCTTATCAGGCCATAGGAATTTTTTGCATAGGATTGCTACCCATGATGAGGCATTCACTTAATATGGCTGCATTCTACGGAATTCTGGCACTTACACTCTGCGGATTTTCATTCCCTATTGAGTATATGCCATCTGTTTTTCAATACTGGGCAAGCGGATTCCCTGTGCGGCATTTTATGCACATATTTCAAAGTCAGGTGCTTGCCGGATTCGAACTCAAATATGCAATAGCTTCATACCTTTATTTGCCTCTCTTCCTGTTTATTCCTTTCACTATAATCAATCGGCTTAAATCGGCATTAATTTATCAGAATTTTATTGAAAACATTCAGAAAACCTAATATAGCTATGATAGTCTGGAATATTCAGAACAACGGAACTTCACATTACTAGGACATTTTAGAAGAATGGTGAAACTGATTAAAGAAATTAAGATCATGAAAAAAACTAATATAAATCTAGCCTGGCAAATCAGAGAAGGATTGAGAAACACACTCAGGATCTGGATACGTGAATTCGAACTTATATTTTCAGATGTAGGAGTGATGATCCTGATATTTGCGGTTCCTCTAATATATCCATTGCTTTATTCCTTTATTTACTATCCTGAAGTGGTTCGGAATTTGCCAATAGCTGTAGTAGATATGTCGCATTCGTCTGCCAGCAGGCAGTTTACAAGAGATCTTGATGCTACTCCCGACCTTGAAGTAGTTTCGAGTAACGTTTCGATGGAACAGGCCATTCAGATGTTTAAAAAACGTGAAATCCGAGGCATCGTTCAAATTCCTTCAAGCTTTAGTTCTGATATTGCTATGAACCGGCAAACCACCGTTTCCACTTATGCTGATATGGAATTTTTCCTTTATTATAAGGCCTTGATGACAGGAGCCAATTTTGTAGCACTCGAAACTGGAAAGCATATCCAGGTCAACAATTTAATGGACAAAGGTTTAACGGAACATCAGGCAGAGATTGTTGCTGATCCGGTGAAACTGGTCGATAATGCTATGGCCAACCAGGCTGGAGGCTTTGCCAGTTATGGTATTCCGGCAGCGCTTATACTTATTATTCAGCAAACCTTAATAATTGCCATTGGTATAATGGCAGGAACCGCGCGCGAGCGACATATGTTTGGTACCCTCGTTCCTCTAGACCGTAGACGTATGGGAGCACTGCGTATGGTAATAGGAAAATCAGCAGCCTATTTCACCATTTACGCTTTGCTCTGTGTTTATATGCTGGGAATGATTCCTAATTGGTTCGGTTATGGTCAATCAGCCAATTTAAAGGAAGTGATAACACTTATAACGCCATTTATATTATCAAGTATTTTCATGGGATTAACGCTTTCAGTAGTTTTTAAAAACCGTGAAAGCTCTATGTTACTCTATCTTGCTACATCTATACCGCTACTTTTCTTATCTGGAATTATCTGGCCCCTGGCAAACTTTAGTTCAGGATGGCTGATAGTACGAGAAATATTTCCATCATCGAATGCTATTTTTGGATATATTAAAATGAACTCGTTGGGAGCTAGTATCTTCGAAACGCGACGGGAAATTTTGTCGCTATGGATACAAACCGGGGTATATTTTTTTGCAGCCTGTCTTACATATATTTATCAGGTGAAATATTCAGAAAATGTCCGTAGCAAGCTGCAAATGTCTTCTTTCAGGGAAATAAGAGCAAGAATTGCCAAATTGAAAGCTTAATGCAGATAAAGTAGGAATCCCAATCTGAATTTCGAGTCGAAATATTGTTTAAAAAGATCATGATGATAAAGGAATTAAGGAAACAAATTCAAAAAATTGGAACGATCCGGCATCTTAAAAAGAACGAATATTTACTTAACTCAGGTCAACCTTGTCAAAATTCCTATTATATAAATAGCGGCATTCTGGTAAAAATATTTTTAAATAAAAATGGAAGAGAAATCATTCAAGGATTTTATCTGGACGGAGAATTTGTTTTTCTAACTGAACATAATACTTATCTTCCCGGAAATGGGCAGTCATTTCAAATAAAGGCTATTGAAAACTGCAAAATAACTGAGTTTTCCAAATCTCAACTGGAATATTTAGCTCATAATTCTAAGGAATTCGCCCTGTATTTACAGAAACTTACAGCCTTGAGCTTTCATAATTTGTACATGTTTAGTGCCATGCGTCTTTCATTAAAGGAAGAAGAGTTTTTACTGTTTTTATACCATCAGTACCCAAAGTATTTATGCAGAATTCCCGACAAATATATTGCTCAATTCATGGGCGTTGGTAAAAGATGGCTATGCAGTGTAAAAGAAAAAGCATTTAACAGGTTTTTGAAAAAAGTTTAACTAATTCAATGCCCTTTTTATTGATGAGATCGTGCAAAGTTGAACTAGTTCAACTATTCTAAATGTCATTGCAATTACCTTTATACAAATATTTTAAGAATACATATCAAAAAACAATAATGAATACTATGATAACATAGGAAAGAAATTAAAACTTAAGAAAAAATTTTAAAAATTGGAAAACATGAAAACAAAGAATTCAATTTTGCTTACAACAGTGCTTTTAGTAGTATCGTCTGTATCTTTCGCACAAATCAACATCGGCTTACGCCATGGTATTGCTGCTTCAACCTTCTCCGATAAAGGAGACCTGTATGACAACGACAATATTATTTGTTCCTATACCATGGGGGCATTCTTCACATTACCTGTAATGAATTCACTGGCTATACAGCCTGAGATTAATTATGTTCGCAAAGGTCGCAGCAATGAAACTAGTGAAATAAATGCCGCTTATGGAACCGATTTTATGCTTCATTACCTTCAGGTTCCGGTGCTTTTGCAATACCGCCATACCGAAATTCTTAATAAGGTAGAGTCCGTTTTTTACATCAATGCCGGTCCATACGCAGCTTTTGCCCTGAACACTCAGTTAAGAGAACCCGCCAAAAGTGAAGGTGATTTCATGATGAGAGAAATAGAAAGTGACCATAATGATTGGGGAGCTACATTTGGCATAGGCATCCAAACACCCATCCGCCAAAAAGATGTACGTTTTGATCTCAGATACGATATGGGACTTTCTGAAATTGAAGCACAACCTTCTGATTTCAGGACAAAATCGCTAAGCCTCACTATTGGGATTTTATTATAAGTAATGCCATCAATAAATAATAATACAGTTAGTATTAGTGTTCAGGATAATGGTATTGGAATTCCTGAAAAAAATCTTCTTAAAGTATTTAAAATTGATGAAAAAATATCTACCAAAGGAACTAATAACGAGAGTGGAACTGGATTATGACTGGTACTTTGTAAAGAATTTATTGAACTAAATAAGGGCAGAATTTCTGTTGAAAGTGAAAGGGTGGTAGGAACTCGTATTATTATTGAGTTACCAATTGTATGATAAAAAAAACGCCTGCCGTGGGGCAAGCGTTTTTTTGTATAGCGTACTTATATCTTTAGAGCGAACCAAAGAGCAAAGAGTAGATTATTAGCAGTACTAAAATGATTCCCAGCGATAAGAAGAAGAAACCGAAAATCTTAATCACCCGCATACGGGTGTCCGAAAAGTTCAGTTTAACCCTTACCTCGTCAATCTTACCCGATTTAACCAGTTCTTCGTATTCTTTCGGGCGGTCTTCCTTGTATTCTTCCTCAGGAATGTGTCCGGTAAATATTACGGTATCCATCGGGAAGGCTTCGGGCCTGAAGTGTGTATTAAAGAAGTGGATGGTAAAGATAAATCCTACCGCCAGCAGGGCTTCGTCGGAGTGAATAATATGTGCCACATTAATGGCCCATCCGGGTAACAGTTGGGTAAAGAATTCAGGGAACCAAAGCATAAGCCCCGATAAGCCAATTACGGCAACACCCCAGAAAACCGCCATGTAATCAAATTTTTCCCAGTAAGTCCAGCGGCCGTATTGGGGCTTGGGTCCTTTGCCCACAAACCATTTGATGGTAGCACCAAAGTCACGTAAATCCTGTCGGTTAAACATCAACGACGAGGGACTGAAGATAAAATTCTTCACCTTAATGCGTTTTTTGAATTTGGTATAGAATAAAGCACTCAGGTGGAAGGCAAAGTAACCGAAAGTCAATACCGCAGCAAATCGGTGCCAGTTTCCGGCAGCTTTAACGCCGCCCAGCAAATCGGCCAGGGTTTTGGCCCAGGGCATGTTGGCAAATTTCAGCATCATTCCCGTAAGTGCGAGTATCATAAAGCTGATAATTACAAAAATATGGGTCACCCGATGGCGTGTTTTAAAACGACGAATGTAAACGGCTTCGCCTTTAGGCCGGGTGTGCTTACGACGCTTGCGTTCTTTTAGCGAACGGGGCAGCCAAAGCAGGGTGTGAATGCCAAAGAAAAGGAACACCCCAACCAATAAGAATGTCATTCCCCAGAATGCATAATACAATACCGGATACTCGTCGCGGTTGTTGTGCGTGGCGTGGGTTAAAAATCCGGTAAAACGTTCATTGGCATCGGGGTGACATTGTTTACAGGTATTTAGTATGTTGTTCTTGTGGATGGTCGATTCCGGATTCTTAACATTTAATATTTTATGCGCACCATGGCAATCGGAACAACGGGCGGCTTCCATGTAACCCAGGGTATAGGCCTTCCCGTGGTAGGTTTCCATGTACGATTCTGAAAGTTTATCGTGGCAAATACCGCATTGATGTGTAATTTCTGTCATGAATTCATCTTCACCGGTGTTCGAAACCACGTGAGCCGAGTGGCATACCACACAGGTTGGATATTTTTTAGTGTCATCGTCCATGTGCGTTGCGTGGTCGCTGGCAATATAATCGTTGTAGATACCTTTATGGCAGTTGGCACAGGTTTTAGCCACGTTTTTTGGATGTACCGATGAGCGCGGGTCTTCTTCCTTTAAATTAAAGTGGGTGGTGTGACAATCGGTACAAATGGCACTGTTAATTAACCCTTTTTCGGTCATTCCTTTTCCGTGTACACTGGTCGAATAATCGGCCAGCGCATTGTCTGCCATGCCATGTCCTGAAGCAGAGCCGTCGCTCTTGTGGCAATTGCCGCATAAGTTGGGAACGGCCATGCGATATACGGGCGAACTTTCATCAGTTTTCGATTTCACCTGATGCGAACCATGACAATCGGTGCAATAGGGGGCGTTTTCGTTTTTTTCAAAGTAAGCCTGGCCGTGTCCGCTTTCAAAATAGGTTTCAGAAACCTCGGCATGACACGATGAGCAGTCTACTTTTTTTACTGTTTCGCAGGGGCGCATCCGGTTAACCGATACATCGGAGTGGCATTTAACACATTTTATATTATTATGCATCGAACCAACAAAGTCGGTCATCTTAATTTGTAACGATACTTTTTTGCCGTCGACCACTTTATGCGCATCGTCTTTTTCGTGGCATTTTAAACAGGAGCGATCCGAAATATTGTCCACCATATTTTGTTGATTCACAATGTGTGGCGGATGGCAATCGGTACAGGCAGGAATAGCACCCGGTTTTTTCTCCCAAAGTTCTTCATTTATCACTTTAACATGAACATCTTCAATTCGGGCATGGCACTTCATACAGGTACTGGCCACGTTATTTGCCGAAATACTCGATTTGCGATTGGTGTGGGGCAGAATCAAGTGGTTTCCGTGGCAATCGTTACAGGTAGCGGTAACAATAAGTCCGCTACTGAACAAACCTTTTCCGTGAATACTCTGGCTGTAGTTTTCCAGAATGTTGTGCTGGCCAATATTGTAATTACGGGCCACCGGAGCTCCTTCTTTATGACAGGTTCCGCACAAAACCGGAATATTCATTTTGTAGGTCCGCGACTTGGGGTTTGAGTTATGAAGAATATCATGGGTTCCGTGACATTCGGTACAGCTGGGAGCGTATTTGGCATTATTGGCAAATGCTTTTCCATGAACACCTTCTAAATATTCCATACTGGCTTCGTCGTGGCAGTTTCCGCAATTAACCGGTTGTAAATTTTCCGGATGAGGAAAATCTTCAACCGCCGCATCTTCGTGACAGAAAATACAATCGAGCCCTTTGTGAGGAGATTTTTCTAAAGGATTTAAGTTGACAAAAAGGGAAACAGTTTTTCCGTTTTTCTCTTTGGTTAGTTCCTGATCTTCGTGACACATCATACAGTCTTCGTTTGATTGACCGAAGGCTGAGATTCCCCAAAATATGGAACAAAACACGAGGACTGTTTTGAAAAGCTTTGGGCTTGTCTTGGTAAAAGAAATACTCATTTTTATTGATTTAGTTATCATTAGTTTGAAAATAAATCAGCGGACATCTTTGCTATAAAAGTTACTAAATCAGTTAGATATAGTTATCTGTGTTGTATTGGTCCGTCGCCTTATTTGCTGATTTCAAAATAAGGCTAAATACCTTGAATGCAAAGGGCAAAGCATAATTGCAGGGTAGTTCTTACCACTCAAAAATAATGATTCAAACGCTTGCTGGCTTTGATGTAAAAACGGACAAGTGTTGATGTATATCAACCCAAGTATTGTAATATTACTGAATAGAACCATGGGTGAGTCAACGGGAAAAATCAGGAGGAAACATTTTTAAGCTTATATTTGAGCTAACATTTTTCAGTAAATAAAATGTTGTATGTACGTATCGAAATATTAGTTATTAATTAAAGAAAGGAAATTAGTTATGTTGAGTAAAAGTTTAATCGCCATTATGTGCTTTATGTTTGTTTTAGGCACTTCAGCAAAGGCACAAGACTTTGAGTATATTGGAGCCGCTAAATGTAAGCCTTGCCACAATGCTACCCCAAAAGGAAAGCAATACGACAAATGGGCAAATGGGCCCCATGCCAATGCGATGAAAAGTTTGAGCAACGAAAAATCTATGGCTTATGCCAAAGCCAATGGTATTGCTGATCCTACCAAAGAAAAATCATGTTTAAAATGTCACTCTACTTTCCATGCCATTAATCCTGATCTTAACATGTCGTTGAAAGAAGACGAAGGTGTTTCATGCGAAAGCTGTCACGGACCGGGTAGCAAATACAAATCGCCTGCTATCATGAAAGATCATGCAAAATCAGTAGCCAATGGATTAATTGTTCCCGATAAGGCACTTTGTGTAACCTGCCACAATCCGGAGAACCCATTCCACAAACCATTTGACTATGCTGCTTATTCAGCAAAAATTGCTCACCCAAACCCAAGTAAGTAAGGGAAACTTATTATAAATTGTTAAAAAAGAGCGGTATTAGGAGCCGCTCTTTTTTTTGTCCCTGCATTAGAATTCCTCGCAGCGCAACCAACATGTTGATATACGTCAACGCTTTAGTTGCCATAATTATACTCCCGGCCTGCAAAGTGCTACCCAAAGCTATTCTTTTCCAAATCAAATGTTTATAAGTTTGCTTTTCAAACATTAAACAAAAAACTATATGAAACTTCCGGCTTCTTTTTATAACATGGTGTCGTATATAGGCGCCACTATAGCAAGTGTCAGCTTTTTGCTCATCCTGTTTATGATGATTTTAACATCCATTGTTTCTGATATGGGTTCGTATATGGGTATCATAATATTTATGGTTTTACCCGCCCTATTGGTTTTTGGTCTTTTGTTAATACCCTTTGGCATGTGGTTGCAGGTTAAGAAAGCCAAACGCACCCACAAAACCTTAGTTGAGAGTCGTTTTATTCTCGATTTGAATAAAAAACAACACCGGAATGCTTCGGTAATTTTCTTAATTGGTACAGTTATTTTTCTGTTGTTTACGGCAGTGGGAAGTTATGAATTGTACCATTATTCAGAATCGGTTGAGTTTTGCGGTACTATTTGTCACGAGGTTATGAAACCCGAGTATGTGGCTTATCAGAACTCACCTCACGCTAAAGTAACCTGTGCCCAGTGTCATATAGGTTCGGGTGCCGACTGGTTTGTTAAATCGAAAATATCGGGCTTGTATCAGGTGTATGCGGTTTTGGCAAATAACTTCCCCCGGCCTATTCCAACGCCTATTGCCAATTTGCGTCCGGCTCGCGAAACCTGTGAGCAATGCCACTGGCCTCAAAAATTTTATGAAAACTCATTACGCAGCGAAAAATATTACCTTACCGACGAAGCCAGCACCGAATGGGAAATGCAGATGCGCATGAAAATTGGCCCCTCGCACAGTGCGCAGGGGCAAACCGAAGGAATTCATTGGCACATTAATCCCAATGTAAAAATTGAATACATCAGTACCGACGAAAAACGAGAAGTTATTCCCTGGGTTCGCTACATAAATCTGGCAACAGGCGATACGATAATTTATCAGGATCAGTACGAACCCCTTGAGGAAGGCGCCGCCGATTCGCTTAGCTTGCGAACTATGGATTGTATGGATTGTCACAACCGACCTTCGCACAACTACCAGACTCCCACCAAGTTTATAAATCATGAGATGGCGGCAGGTACCATAAGTACCGATTTGCCCGAAATTAAACGACTAACCATGGAGTTGCTGGCCGGTGAATTTACCCATACCGATTCGGCTTTAAAAACCATTGAAACAACGGTTTGGGATTTTTATATGGAAAACTATCCCGATATCTTTACCGAAAAAGAACAGTCAATTAAAGATGCGGTAAGAGGCATACAAAACGCTTTTGCTGAAAACATTTTTCCTGAAATGAACGCCAAATGGGATGCCTATCCTTCACATATTGGTCACATGGAATTTAACGGATGTTTCCGCTGTCACAACGATCAGCACAGTGCCGATAATGGAAAAACTATCTCAAAAGATTGTAATTTGTGCCATTCCATTATGAGCCAGGGCACTGCCGATGCAATGGATGTAGCCCGTTTCGATGAATCGCTCGAATTTAAACATCCGGTCGATATTGACGGAGCCTGGAAAGAATCGCTTTGTTCTGATTGCCACCGGTACATGTATTAATACCAACCAAACATATTGTGTAAAGGTGAATCGAAAGGTTCACCTTTTTTTTATGTGTGAGAAGCAACGTTCAGTAGTTAGCGAAGTGAAATTTACCAGTCGAAAAACTTAGCACTGCATTCTTATGGAATAAACCCGACGAAGCCGATGGGTAATTATCCCGCAGTCCTGCCTGAACAACGTTGACGTGCTGTGAAAGAGGTTTCAAAACTATCCAGGGGGTTTTACCCGGTGATTTGGCACTTGTTGTACCGGTTAAAACGCTTTCGGTTGCGGGCAACCCAATCGTAAATAAAATCACGTAAAAATTGGGGAACCAGCCTTAATACATACAACAAACAGTAAGGAAAGCCCAGGTCACGGCAAATGAGTAATACGGCTGTACTTTTGGTATAAACCTTTTGTTTGCTAATATAAATCAAGGTATTGGGTAATTTATCGGTTTCCGTATTTATGGCAAAGTCTGCTCGTCCCATGTAAGTAAATACTTGTTTGGAATCCCTTTTTTTTACATGGTTTAGCAAACCCGAACAGAGTTGGCATTCATTGTCATACACAACTAATTTTTTAGCGTCCATTGCCTGTTTAACTTAAAACCTATATCTTAATCGCTTTCTTATAAAACAAACAAACGTATAAAAGTTTATTATGGAAGAGGCTTTGCAGAAGTTTAGTGAGTACGCCTGGGGATTGCCCCTGCTGATACTATTGATTGGGGGTGGCTTGTACTTTATGATTTATGCCGAGTTTATGCCTTTTCGTTACCTGGGTCATGCGTTTAAAATATTGCGGGGAAACTACGACAAGGCCGATGAAGCCGGGCAGTTAACCCATTATCAGGCACTCTCAACTGCTTTGGCAGCAACTGTTGGAATGGGAAATATCAGTGGAGTTGCGGTAGCCATTGCTACAGGTGGTCCCGGGGCCATTTTCTGGATGTGGATAAGTGCCCTGTTGGGGGTAACAACCAAATTCTTTACCTGTACCCTGGCAGTGATGTACCGCGGAAAGGATTCGAACGGAGAAGTACAGGGTGGACCCATGTATTTTATTGTCGAGGGCTTGGGACCTAAGTGGAAACCCCTGGCTGTATTCTTTAGCATTGCTGCCATGATAGGGGTTTCGCCCATTTTTCAGGCCAACCAGTTGGCGCAAATAGTAGCAGGAAGTTTGGAACAAACCACTGAACCCTCGCTACTTATGTTGTTTGTTGTTGGGGTGCTGATAAGTATTTTTATTGGTTTGGTGGTCTTTGGCGGTGTGGAACGCATCGGGAAAGTTACTTCAAGAATGGTACCTGCCATGGTAGGTTTATACGTTTTATCAGTACTTGTTATTTTACTGATTCATGCCCGGCATGTTCCCGAAAGCATGGTACTGATTTTTAAAGACGCTTTTACCGGTGATGCTGTACTTGGCGGTGCCTTGGGAACACTTATTATTACTGGAATTAAGCGGGCTGCTTTTTCGAACGAAGCCGGAATTGGAACCGCCCCCATGGCTCACGGAGCAGCCAAAACCAACGAACCCGTGCGCGAAGGACTGGTTGCCATGCTGGGACCCATTATCGATACCCTGGTGGTTTGCACCATGACCGCCCTGGCCATCATCGTTACCGACGAATGGCTACACTCCGATTTGAATGGCATATCTTTAACAGCTGCTGCTTTTAAAAACTCCATACCTTATGTCGGTAATTTTATTCTTCTGGTATGCGTGGTAATTTTTGCCTTATCAACCATGCTCTCTTTTCCGTATTATGGTGCCAAAGCCTTCTCTTTTTTGTTTGGAGCCCGACATAAAAACATTTACTACTGGTTTTATATTGTTTCGGCAGTAGTAGGCGCCATGATATCGTTAAGCAGTATCATTAACCTGATCGATGGGTTTTATGCCCTTATGGCCATTCCTACCATGACCGGTGCACTGTTGTTATCGCCCAAAGTAAAGAAGGAGATGAAACGCTATTTTGCTTCATTGAAAAACGAAAAAGCGAGTCAATACTAATTTTATGGGCGATAAATGAGCATAATATGTTATTAAATCATGGAAAGAGCTTGTCGTTTTAACCGTTAAAAAATTACTTTTGTCCTGAATCAAAACAGTTAATTTCATGGATACAACTACTTTCCGGAAGGCTATTCTCGAAGGGATTCCCGAAGAGTTACCTTCAGTAAAACCATACGATCCTTCCATCAATCATGCACCCAAACGTAAAGCCATTTTAAACCCCGCAGAGCGGAAACTGGCCATTCGCAATGCACTCCGTTATTTTCCATCGCGGCATCATGCCCTTTTGGCTAAAGAGTTTGCCGAAGAGCTCGATACTTACGGGCGTATTTACATGTATCGTTTTCGTCCCGATTACGAGATTAAAGCCCGTCCCATCGATGATTATCCCCACCAGTCGAAGCAGGCAGCAGCCATCATGCTTATGATATCAAATAATCTCGATTACGCCGTAGCTCAGCATCCGCATGAGTTAATTACTTATGGGGGAAACGGAGCTGTTTTTCAAAACTGGGCGCAATACCGGCTTACCATGAAATACCTGGCCGAAATGAGTGATGAGCAAACCCTGGTTATGTATTCGGGCCATCCCATGGGTTTATTTCCCAGTCATAAAGATGCTCCCAGGGTTGTAGTTACCAACGGGATGATGATTCCCAACTACAGCAAACCCGACGACTGGGAACGCTACAATGCCCTGGGCGTTACCCAGTACGGTCAAATGACTGCCGGATCGTACATGTACATAGGTCCGCAGGGAATTGTTCACGGAACTACCATTACCGTGTTGAATGCCGGACGCATGATTGCCAAACAAAAGGAATCACTGGCAGGAAAACTTTTTATTACAGCCGGATTGGGTGGTATGTCGGGAGCTCAGCCCAAAGCATCGAACATTGCAGGTTTAGTTTCCGTTACGGCCGAGGTGAATCCCAAAGCTACACAAACCCGTTTTTCACAGGGATGGGTCGATGTGGTTATCGATAACCTCGACGAATTGGTTGAGCAGGTACGCAAAGCCAAAGCCAAAAAAGAGGTTTTGTCGATTGCCTATCAGGGAAATATTGTGGAAGTATGGGAGCGCTTTGCCAACGAAGACATTCCTGTTGAATTGGGCTCTGACCAGACATCTTTACACAATCCCTGGGCCGGGGGCTATTATCCTGCCGGACTTTCCTTTGAAGAAGCAAACCAAATGATGGCTGAGCAACCCGACTTGTTCAGGGAGAAAGTGCAGGAATCGCTGCGCCGGCAAGTTACAGCTATCAATAAATGTGTACAGAAATTTGGCACCTACTTTTTCGATTACGGAAATGCTTTTCTGCTGGAATCGGGCAGGGCAGGAGCCGATGTGCTGAATGAGCAGGGCGATTTTAAATACCCCTCGTATGTGCAGGATATTATGGGTCCCATGTGTTTCGACTATGGTTTTGGACCCTTTCGCTGGGTTTGCGCATCGAATAATCCAAAAGATTTGGAACTCACCGATAAAATTGCCTGCGATGTTTTGGAAGATCTTCGTAAAGAAGCACCTGCTGAAATTCAGCAGCAAATGGCCGACAACATTCACTGGATTAAGGAAGCCGGAAAAAATAAACTGGTTGTGGGTTCACAGGCCCGCATTCTTTATGCCGATTGTGAGGGACGCACACAAATTGCCGCGGCTTTTAATCAGGCCATTAAAGAAGGAATACTTTCAGCTCCGGTAATTTTAGGTCGTGATCATCACGATGTGTCGGGAACTGATTCGCCGTACCGCGAAACTTCGAATATTTACGATGGTTCGCGCTTTACCGCCGATATGGCTGTTCAGAATGTTATTGGTGATTCGTTCCGGGGAGCTACCTGGGTATCTATTCACAATGGCGGTGGTGTAGGCTGGGGCGAGGTTATTAACGGAGGCTTTGGCATGGTGCTCGACGGCAGCCCTGAAGCCGACCGTCGCTTGCGCATGATGTTGTATTGGGATGTTAATAACGGCATTTCGCGACGCAGCTGGGCACGAAACAACGAAGCCCTGTTTGCCATTAAACGGGCCATGCAGGCCGAACCCAACTTAAAGGTTACCTTGCCCAACCTGGTCGACGATTCGCTCCTGGAAGCACTGTAAAAAACGATTAGAATTAATGGAAGGACATCATGGTGTCCTTCTTTTTTTATTGCAAATTTTCATTTTTTAAAAAGCTGCGCGGGTTTCACCAAAAAGCTGCGCAGGTTTCACTCAAAAGCTGCGCAGGTTTTGCTCAACTTCACGTTAGGTTTTGGTCAATTCCTGCGCAGGTTTTCCCCAAAAGCCGCGCAGCTTTTCTGTAAAAGTCTGTTTTGAAGGATTGCTTAGTGGTTTTTTCATTGTATTTAGCGTTGTTGATCCGAAGGTAATAAAAGTATAGTAACCTTGATTGTGGCAGCCTGTATTGTGGTTGGCTTTTCATTTTTTTCCCTAACTTTGGGGTTTACTAAATACCTTAGCTAATGATGAAGCGCTTTTTTCTGCTGGGCATAATTGTTTTGGGACTGTTGGGCACTGCTTGTCAAAAAAACAACGAACATACCTCGGTACTGGGAACCTGGTACTGCGATGAATACCCCGAGCAATCGATGCCAAGGACTTACCAGGTAAATATTACCCGTTCGCCGGTTTACGACACCTTGTTTTACATATCGAACTTTTATCAGATGGGTTTTTCCGAAGAAGCACAGGTGAATTTTTATCAGAAACCTGATGGTGAACTGGTTATATATAATCAGCTTATCGGGAATAAGGCCATTTATGGAACCGGAACGGTGATTGATAATTACAAAAGTATTGAGTGGGTATATTATATATCAGATGGTTCGCTAAATGAACGGGTAGAGGCTACTTATTATTAAAATGCTTTTAAATTATGCCGGGTGTTAAGGTTTTTTACGATTCAAAAATTATTTGATAGGGGCGTTTAACCAAAGCGGTCAGCTCGTCGATGCCCACATTGCGTGCTTTACGGTAGCTTTCACGGCCGTCGAAATACACTACAATGACCGGCACGGCAAAAATGGATTGTTGTGCAGCAACCTCGGGAGTTTCTTCAATATCGACATAAACCTGCTTAATTTTTGGAAATTGTTCCTTAAAAACTTCCGATAGTTTGGGTTTAAGGGTAAGGCAAACATTACAGCGTTGGTGCGAAAAATAAGCCAAAACGCCTGTATTTTCAGCTACAACACGGTTTAATTCTTCGAGTGAATGAACAGTTTCCATAATTATTTTTCTATTAATACCACAGCATAAGCCGATACCCCTTCTTCGCGTCCTTCAAAACCCAGCTTTTCGGTTGTGGTTGCTTTTATGGCAATATCGTCCGGCGAAATTTCTAAAGTTTGGGCAAGAACCTGCTGCATTTGGGGAATATAATCTTTAATTTTTGGCTGCTGCAAAGCAATGGTTGCATCAATGTTTCCGATGGCATAGCCTTTTTCTTTTATCAGCGCCAGGGTGTCTTTTAAAATCAGTTTGCTGTCGATGCCTTTTAGTTCGGCCGAGGTGTCAGGAAAATGAAAACCAATATCGCGCAGGTTGGCTGCTCCCAAAAGGGCATCGCAAATGGCATGAATCAGGGTATCACCATCGGAATGTCCAACGGAACCTTTATGGTGGGGAATTAATAATCCCCCTAAGGTAAAATCGTATCCTTCGGCCAGTCGGTGCACATCGTAACCAAATCCAATCCGAATTTTCATGGGTAAAGGTTTATTGGTTGCTGATAGCTTCTAAATCGAATACCAACGAGAAACGCCAGGTATTTGACAACGGACTGTTGTTAAAGCTTCCGGCAGGAATCAGGTACGAAAAATCAAGCCCGAAAACATTCATTTTCAAACCCACACCTGCTGTAAAATATTTACGGTTTCCTTTGTACTGATTTTCGTAAAAATATCCGGCACGAACGGCAAACTGTTTGGCATACCAGTATTCAAAACCCAATGAATAAGCAATTTCCTGCATTTCTTCCTTAAATCCTCCCGGAGCATCGTAAAACGATTGAAAAATTCCCTGAGCCACGGATACATTGTTGTCCATTCCGGCATAAATGAATTCGGGAGATTCGCCATCTGAAATGCTTCCATTAGGCAGGGTGTCGCCATTTAGCCAATATACCGGAGGAGTAGGAACCAGTAATTTATTTACTTCGAAAGTAGCCGTAATGCTATTGTAAGGGTCAATATCAATAGTTCCGGCGGCACCAATTTTCAGGTTGGTGGGAATAAAGTTTTTATCGTCTTCGGTATAGCCCAGTTTGGCACCAATGTTCGAAATATTAAAACCGGCAGCCCAGTTCCCCTCGTAACCACTCACTTTCATGGGGTGGGTATAAAAACCGTTGATATCAACCGCTACTGATTTTCCGGCCTGGGTTTGTTCTGAACCATTAACTCCGGTACCACCCGTTAAATTGGAGAGAATAAAGCGTCCCACAATACCCAGTGAAAAGTTTTCTGAGAGTTTACGGTTGTAGGAGCCGTCGAGGGCAAATTCATGTGGGGCAAAAGAGCCCATATCTCCACCACTTTCATCTTTAAAATTAATGTTACCCATGGAGAAATAACGTAAACCGGCGCCAATCGTCTGGTTTTCGTCGAGCCGGTAATAACCCGAAACATATGCCAGGTTTATGTCATCGATCAATTTTTTTAACCAGGGAGTATAACTAATGCTTAAGCCCATGCTTTGGTTAACAAAGGCAAGTTTCGATGAGTTCCAGTGTTGCGAATAACCGTCGGGCGAAATAGCTACTCCGGCATCTCCCATCGCTCCTGAGCGGCTGTCGGGTGCAATCATTAAAAAGGGTACTGAAGTAGTAATGGCATTTAGTTCCTGGCCCAGGGTCTGGTCGTAGGTGTCGCTTGTTTGCCCGAAACTGTGAATGCTTATGATTGATAAAATAACTACTAAAATCTTCGTGCTTAATTTATTCATACTATCGTTTTTTTTGAGACGCAAATTTAGGAATACAAACTGGTTTAATTCAATTTTATTATTCAAAAATCATCAATTTTGATGATTGAGTTGTTTTTTGTCCATCAATGGTACTTAAGGTTGCTTTGTAAATATAAACCCCACGGCTGAGTTTTGCTCCGGCTATACTGGTTCCGTCCCAACGAATGGGTTCAATTTTATAACCATCGGGCGACTGGTTTTGATTAATTTCAGAGACCTTGGTTCCCATCATATCAAATACCTCAATTCGTACATTGAAATCGGTTTGAGCCTGGTTGTGCTCAAAGGTAAAGTAGGTGTGGTTGTAAAATGGGTTAGGCAAATTTTGCAACTTGTCAATAACAACCGATTGTCCGTCGTGCACATAAAATTCGATTACCGACTCCGAGCTGTTATTGTAAACATCCCAGGTTTTAAAGTTTATACTGTGATAGCCGGGAGTTAAATTCTTGAGGGGATAGCGAACCTCGCCACAATTGTATTTATCCATAGCTCCCTGGTAAAAATTATTCAGGATGAACATTTTATCGGGATTGTTGTCAAGCACGGCAGTAATGTTGTGACCAAAGCCATTGCCGGTGGTGTTAACACCCGACTCATCGGTTATTACCGCCAGAAGAACCGGGTTTTCGTTGGTGGTGCCTCCGTTAACAAATAACGTGTCGTTCATGTAAAGTTTTATTTCAGGACCATTGAAGTCTGTATTGGCCTTTTCAGCATTGCCACCAATTATAAAATCGCTGAAATAACCAATGGCTTCGGTGGAATCGAGCTGGGCCCTTAAGCTGATTTTGCCTGCTCCAAATTTGTAGTTTATGTCTTTGGGAACAATAAAATCGAAATTAAAATAACCATTGGTGATGCTGGCCTTTCCTTTATAAAGCAGTTTATCCTGCATTTGAAACTGAACCACCTGGTTATCCTGCCCAAAGGTGTATAAGGTATCCATTTTATCGAATACACTAATGAATAATGTTCCATTTTGAGCCACTACCTGCTCGTTGGTTTGTTGAATGTACCCCGAAATATTGGCCTTGCTGAGGGCGTTCAATGTATCGAGGGCTGTAAGGGTAAACGATTCAATTGTAAGTTTGTCTCCTGGTTCGTTTTGCATGAACTCCTGTTGTGAAAAGGGAACGGGTTTTCCGTTAATATCAAAAACATTGGCTTTGTTTTCCGGAATGGCTAGTTTAAGTGCGGGGTCGCCTAGTAAGGTAAAATTCCTTTTATTTGTGGTGCCGCTTGTGTTTACTTTGGCAATTCGGATGATGTCGCCCAAACGCAAATCGGTATTAAAAACTACATTAATAAAATTGGTATTCAGGTTGTGATTGCCCCCCGAATACACAACCCGTGTTGTAGTAAGAGTAGCAATTCCTCCTCCGTTTGGATTTAATAAAAACCATTCGCCCAGCGAAATACGGCTGTAATCGTCGAATCGGCCTACCTCGCAACTTGCCGTAACAAACACCGACAGTTTATCGTAATTGGTCCAGCTGCGCACATCTGATGAGGTAAGCACTTCTTCGTGGGTCAAAATTCTTGGATTACCATGTCCCACATAATCAATAATTAAGGCGCCCTGGTCAACTTGCTGATTTATGGCTTCGGTAACATCGGGGAAGCGTTGGCCCGATGGGGTAGATATTTGATGATACGCATCGAGGTAGATTTTCTTGACATTAAATTCGGGATGCGAGCTGTATATTGATTTACTGAGCTGATCGGGTTGTAGCATGTGCAATCCGCCATCACCATCGTCACCGATAAAACATACGGTCGATTTCCAGTCTGATGAGGAGGTTTTGCCCCAGAGGTATTGTTTCACTTTGTCGACCATTAACTGGGCTTCATCGGTGTTTTGAACGGGAAACCGGCCAATGCCAATGTCAAGGGCTCCCAGGTATTCTCCTTCGTTGGGGTCTAACAAACCAAAGAAATCATCGCTTACGTAGCTTATCGTTTCACTTAATGAATTAATACTCTGGTAAGTTGGGATTAAATTGCTGTTGCCATTTCCTTTGGTGCGATTATCGTACGAACCGTCGCCAAAAAGCAATAAATATTTGGGCATCTCAACTTCGCTGGAAGCCCGCTCGTAAAGCATCCGCATAAAATTCCGTATGGCCGAAACATCGGGTGTACCCGACGAGTACTCATTATAAATTTGTTCCGGGGTAGTGATAAAAACAGATAATCCATCGTGAATGCGGTGAATTTCGGCAATTTGTCCGGCCTGTTCCAAAAATAAGGGATGACTTACAATAACCATATCGTGTGGTTCAATGCCGTGTAAGTTTTGATTGGCTACGGGGCCTAAGTCGTTGTCTTCAATTATTGGGGTAAATGCATCGGAGGGCTTAAACACCAGAAATTCCCGTAATACATTACTGGCAACTTTAATTGTTGATTGATTTCCATTGTGATTTACCGAAAGAGCTTTTGGAGCAATGGGATTGGTAACGTCCCAGATTAAAACCGAAACTCCGCTGTTATCGAGTTGGAATGCTGTAATTTGATTTTCGGCCACTGTTTTTTTATCACGAAATAACATTTGCTTATTCCGGTAAACCAATTTCTCGCGGGCGTTTAGGCATATATAATCCAGATACCCCTCTGAAGCGGTATTTCCTCCACCAAAGCTTAAATCGATACCTATATTATTTTGGTTCGTATTAAATTCAATTTGTCGCGAATATTCTTTAGCATAGGTATAATCGGAGTATGAGTCATTTACATCGATTCGGGTTAATTGATTACCATTAACACGGTAATTGAAATAACAAGCAGGGGCACTTTTTTCTTTTCTGCCTGCTATATTGGTGAGTAGCTTAACCGGTTCGGCAGTAATGAGCGCTGGAAATGTAAAGCTAAGATTCAAGGTATTTCCCTGGCGGAATCTTTCGCCATACCAGGTTCTTCCCGATTCAATCAGGTTGTATAATTCCGACTCGTAACACTGGTAGCTGTCGAACGAATTACTTGTGGTGGTTGGAGCAGAACCGGGAATTGATTCAGTGTTTATGCGTAATCCCTCGCCCCGATCCGAAGTAAGAAACAAATACGTGTATTTGGAATAATCGTGCAACTGGTGAATAAACATGGACTTTGTTTCGTCATAACTCCAGCTGACAGAACCTCCGGTAAAAAACAAAACATAATCTCCCACACCAAAAGTATTGTCACTTCCTTTTTCCATGAACAAAGGGAGTTCAACCAAATCGTCGAAATTGGGCGATGAATTCATGTAAGGCAGTTGTGCGCCACCATAACCAAAAAGTTGTACCTGCTCAGGATTGGTTAAGCCAATTTGCTTTAATTGCTCGTAGGTTAACTTGAAAACACCCGTGGTATCAACTTTTATCTTGAACCAATTTCCCTTACTTAATAGCGATTGGGTTGCATATGTTCTGGTGTTCTTTTTGTTCACTAAGCTGGTGGTGAGTTCAAGCGTATAGTTTGTTAATTTTTCGATTGCTCCTGAAGTTGGATTAATCCGATAAGGCAAAAAAGAATAGTTGAGAACTGATTTTTTACGTTCTGTTACAATTTCCGATTGAATAGGAATCTCTGTCGAGGTAATTTGCCTTTGAATAATTTTGGACAACGGAGTATTTAAAGGCTCAAAGCTGCCATTTATAAGGTGAACTGTTGCCGATGAAACTTTTTCGTTTAATGGATGCCGGCTAAAATAATAATAATCCGAAGTATTTAATTCATGTAGATTTTGTATTGTTTCGTTATATTCGGCCCAGTCAATCTTGCCCGACAAAAGAATTTTTTCCTGGGCAGAAAGACTCATATAAAATAATATAACTGATAGAATTGTAAAGGATTTAAATAATCGCATATTATTAGGATTAGAAAATATAAATAATGTATTGCCGTTAATTATCGATAAAAGAACGCAAGATATCTTAATTTTATTATTTAGAAGCCACATTAGGTGTACCAATGACCAATAGAACGCTAAAAATACCACTTCTGTTTTTGTACCTAATTATTAATATATATAGTAAGGCTCAGGATGTACCTTATTCGCAGCATTACTCCAATTTAACTTATTTGAATCCGGCATTTGCCGGAAGCCGTGAATCAATGCGGATGAATTTGTTTTATCGGAATCAGTGGCCAAAATCAGGAGCCGGGTTTCAATCGTTTGGTGCTGCTTTCGATATGCCCATAGTGAAACTTAACAGCGGTTTTGGAGTTATCGTAGCTAATGAAATGGCAGGCGCATATATGCAGCCTTCGGTCGATTTTATTTATTCGTATCAAATTAAACCTTTCCCTGACGCATATTTAAGCATGGCATTACAGGGAGGCCTGGTTCAAAAATATTTAGGCGACGTTGCATTACAAGATAATAGCGAGGTTTTAACCCGTGGGTTCAGTAAAATTTATCCCGATTTTGCTGTGGGTATTACCGGTTTTTATAAGAACTTCTATACTGGAATTAGTTCCGATCATTTAATGAAACCTTACCAGGGAGTTTCGTCCCGCGAATTAGAACGGATAAGCCGGAAATATACCTTTTTTATAGGTTATTTGTATTCCATGTCAGGACGTTTAATAAAGGAACAACGCATAATTTCTCCATCGGCATTGGTACAAATTCAGGGGGGGCAACAAAATATTAATTGGGGTTCTTCGTTCCAATACAACTGGCTCATTGGTGGTTTGTGGTTGCGACACAATGTAAAATTTAACATGGATGCAGCAATTTTAATGGCAGGTTTTAAAACCTCGGATATGCGTTTTGCGTATAGCTACGATATAAATGTCGGAAAAAAGACATTTGTACCGTTAGGTTCTCATGAAATATCGTTTACAATCTTATTTGATTACAATAAAAAAAAACAGTTTCACGCGGTGAAATGTCCCGCTTTTTTACTGTAAATTCAACATAATTCAAGTTTTTAATTATATTTGTATAAATTACGATTTGCTTAAAAATTATAATAGTATGAAAGTGAAAGCATTAACCATTATTTCCGGTTTCACATTTGCCTTATTAATGTATTCGTGTTCAACCCAAACTTCACAAACTACAGGGTGGGAGTATAATAATCCCGACAATGGTGGGTTTGAGTATTATGGCGATTTTTATGAACAAGAGACAGGTCCTGGTCTTGTATTTGTTGAAGGTGGTTCCTTTACCATGGGGCGTGTTGAACAGGATATTACCTACGATTGGAATAATGTACCAAGAACTGTAACTGTATCTTCATTCTATATGGATGAAACAGAGGTTCGTAATGTTGATTACCGGGAATATTTGTATTGGATACAACGAGTATTTGTCGATTACCCAGAGGTTTACCGTAAAGCCTTACCCGATACACTGGTATGGCGTCGCAAGTTAGCGTACAACGAACCCTTGGTTGAATATTATTTTCGTCATCCATCTTATGCCGAATATCCTGTAGTTGGAGTAAACTGGTTGCAGGCAAATGATTTTTGTGCTTGGCGTACCGACCGGGTGAATGAGAATTTATTGATTGAAAAAGGAATTTTACTACCCGATCCTAACCAGCAAGGCGATCAAAATTTCAATACCGAAGCTTATTTGGCTCATCAGTATGAAGGTGCTGTTGGTACTGAGCTGGAAGATTTGGATCCCAATAAAGATTTTCGTAAAGTTCGTATGGAAGATGGTATTCTTCTTCCAAAATACCGCCTCCCGACTGAAGCTGAGTGGGAATATGCTGCTTTAGCCCTGGTTGGAACCTCAGTTGACGAGCGGGTTTATAATCGCCGGATTTATCCCTGGAATGGTGACGCTTTACGGAATCCAAGTCCTCAGAATATGGGTGATATTATGGCAAACAATGTACGCGGTCGGGGTGATATGATGGGAGTTGCCGGAGCTTTAAATGATAATGCTGATATTACCGCTCCTGTAAAATCGTATTGGCCAAACGATTTTGGTTTATACAATATGGCAGGTAATGTAAACGAATGGGTCGAAGATGTTTATCGTCCTTTATCGAGTATGGATGTGGATGAATTCCGTCCTTTTAGAGGAAATGTTTTTAAAACCCTGGTTCGTGACGAAGAAGGCAATATTGCAGAAAAAGACAGTCTGGGACGTTTGCGTTATCGCGAAATAACTGAAGAAGAAGCAATTGATCGTCGTAATTATCAAAAAGCCGATAATATTAATTACCTCGATGGTGATTTTGCTTCAAGCCTTGATTACAGTAATGAAGATGCATCGAGAGTTCGTGGTTCAAACCGCATGTACGATACCGGAAGAGACCGGAATGACCCATTGATGACTTCGTTAATCAGCGACCATACTCGTGTTTACAAAGGTGGTTCGTGGCGCGATCGTACTTATTGGTTAGGAGCCGGTACACGTCGTTTCCTTGATGAGGATTTGAGTCAGGACGATTTGGGATTCCGCTGCGCTATGATACGAGTGGGTGGTTCCAAAGGAAATTAATTAAGACATAATATTTTTTAGGCCCCGGTTTTGGGGCCTTTTTTAATTGAAGCCATACGCTAATGAATACACCCGATTTATATCAAATTTTTCTCCAGCATCCAAATGTTTGCATCGATAGCCGGAAAGCAACGAAAGATTCACTTTTTTTTGCTTTAAAAGGAGAAAATTTCGATGGAAACCAATTCGCCAAACAGGCACTAACTGCTTGTGCTTATGCTGTAGTGGATGATCCTGATGTGGTTGAAAACGAGCGATATATTTTGGTTGAAGATGCATTGGAAAAATTGCAAAAACTGGCTGCTTTTCACCGAAAAAGGCTGGGAACTCCTATAATTGCTATCACCGGTAGTAATGGTAAAACTACAACTAAGGAATTGATTGCTGCGGTAATGGAAAAAAAATACAAGGTTGCTTATACACAGGGAAATCTGAATAACCACATTGGGGTGCCATTAACCTTGCTTTCAATGGATAAAGAACATGAATTTGGAATTATTGAGATGGGAGCGAATCACCCGGGTGAAATTCAATTGCTATGTAAAATTGCAGCCCCCGATTTTGGTATAATAACAAATGTGGGCAAAGCTCATCTTGAAGGATTTGGTTCACTTGAAGGGGTTAAAAAAGCAAAGGGAGAGCTGTATGCTTATTTGTATGAAAACGACGGTATAGCCTTTGTTAATTACGACAATGAGCATCTGGAAGATATGAAACCACCCCATAATGTTATTTATTATGGAACAAATGATTTTACTCACTGTCAAGGACAGATGCTGAATAATAATGCGTTTTTAAGTTTTAAATGGATTACGCTGGATGAACTTTCAAATGAAGAGCCTGTTGCAGATGAGAATGTAAGAACCATAAATACTAAACTTGTGGGTGATTACAATTTTGAAAATGCTTTGGCTGCCGTTTGTATTGGTGATAATTTTAATGTTGATCCGATATCGATAAAGGAAGCCATTGAATGTTACGAGCCCAAAAATAATCGAAGTCAGCTTTCGGTTACTGCTAATAATACCTTATTGCTCGACTATTACAATGCGAATCCATCGAGTATGCGCGCTGCCATTTTAAATTTTGTAAGACTTGATTATACCGATAAAGTACTTATTTTGGGAGATATGCTGGAATTGGGCGAAGCCTCAGTTCGGGAACACGGTGCCATTATTGGTCTTCTTCAGGAGATGGAATTATCACAGGTATATTTAATTGGTACTAATTTTTACAACTACAGTGAAATTGAAGCGTTTACTTTTTTTACCGATGTTGATTCTTGTATTTCATACCTTAAATCAAATCAACTTAAGGAAAAACAGTTGCTGATAAAGGGTTCACGTGGAATACACCTGGAGAAACTGCTTCCTTATCTTTAAGGTTTTGTAAAAAAAGGCATAAAAAAACGGGAGTTTTACCTCCCGCATGTTATTAACCCTTAAAACCATGACGACAGAAACTGTCGATGCCCAAAATTAACATTTCTTTAACAAATACCAAAATCTAATCAAATATTTTCTCTATCCTTGAAGAGTTTTATTTAAAACCCGCATAAATGGACTCAAAACTAAAACCAGTTTGTTATGCTTGGTTTGTCTGTACTTGTTTAGTGTAATAATATTTGCTATTTAAATAATAATTTTAAGCGTAATCATCTTTTTTTCTTTCAAACTTGAATCATTCGAAAATATCTCTATTTTTGTAATTAATTATGAAAACAAATTCAGGATATAAACACCATAAGTCTGTGAAGCATTCTACTAAAAAGATGGCTTCTAAAATTGAGTGCAAAATACCCTGATTATATTGCAAATATATCAAATGAACAGATAAGCAGGTCAGGGTAGTTAACTACGCTGACTTTTTTTTTAAACTTAAATTTAAAAAACGTGCAAGTATTAAAATTTGGAGGAACATCGGTTGGCTCGGCTCAACGAATTAAAGAAGTTGCAGCGCTGATTGACAATGGAAAACAAAAAGTAGTAGTTTTATCAGCCATGTCTGGTACTACAAATGCGTTGGTTGAAATAGCCAATTACCTCTATAAAAAAAACCTTGATGGGGCAAATGAGAAAATTGCCTTGCTTGAAAAAAATTATTATCAGGTAGTTGATGAATTATTGGTTACTGAAAAGGGTAAAGCCCTGGGCTGCGAATTGATAAAATTGCACTTCAATCATTTGCGATCGTTTACCCGTGAGCCTATAAATTTGTACGATGAGAAAGAAATACTTGCACAAGGGGAGCTACTTTCAACTGCTCTTATGCAATATTACCTCGAGGAAAAACAAGTAAAATCGCATTTGATTTCTGCTTTAAATTTCATGCGTATCGATAAATTTGGTGAGCCCGACGACTTTTATATCAAAGAGAACTTGAATCGCGAAATCAAACAACTAGGCGAAAGCTACCTGATAATAACGCAAGGTTTTATATGCCGCAATGCTTATGGTAAAATTGACAATCTACAGCGAGGAGGTTCTGACTATTCAGCTACTTTGATAGGTGCTGCGCTTGAAGTTGACGAAGTTCAGATTTGGACCGATATTGATGGAGTTCATACCAACGATCCGCGTATTGTTGAAAATACCCATGCTATTTCCGAACTTTCGTTCGACGAGGCAGCTGAGCTGGCTTATTTTGGAGCAAAGATTCTGCATCCAACCTGTGTTACTCCGGCAAAAATTGCCAATATACCTGTTCGTATTAAAAACACCCTAGACCCCACCGCACCGGGTACTTTAATCACATCGAACTGCACCAAACAACGGGTGCGGGCCATTGCCGCCAAAGACGGCATTACAGCCATAAAAATTAAAAGTGGTCGCATGCTTATGGCTCATGGATTTTTGCGCAAGGTTTTTGAAATTTTTGAAGCTTACAAAACATCAATCGATATGATTACAACTTCCGAAGTGGGTGTTTCAGTTTCGATTGATGATGCGAAATACCTGGATGAAATTGTTGATGATTTAAAAAAATACGGAACCGTTGATGTAGATTCCGACCAGGTAATTATTTGTGTGGTTGGCGATTTAATTGCCGATAACAAAGGTATTGCTGCAAGTATCTTTAATGCGCTCAAAGATGTTCCATTGCGCATGATTTCGTACGGAGGAAGTAACCATAATATTTCGGTACTGGTTAAAGCAGAATACAAAAAGGCAGCTTTGGTTGCATTGAGCCAGAATCTTTTTAACGATTAATTGACTAAAATGATAACCATGCTCAACTATATAAAACAGTTTACCAACTATAAAACGCCTTTTTACTGGTACGATATGGCTTTGTTGCAGGAAACCTTAAAGGTAGTTAAAAATGAATCGGAACGATATGGTTTTCAGGTTCATTATGCTATTAAAGCTAATGCTAACCAGCCCATTTTAAATTTGATTCAATCGTTTGGTTTTGGTGCAGATTGTGTTAGTGGGAATGAAGTTCAGGCAGCTATAGATGCTAATTTTTTACCCGAAAAAATTGTATTCGCAGGAGTCGGAAAATCGGATGATGAAATTTTACTGGGACTTAAAAATAATATTTTTTGTTTTAATGTTGAATCAATTCCTGAATTGCAGGTTATTAATGAGTTAGCTTCAAAAAATGAGACAAAAGCTCAAGTAGCCTTACGCATCAATCCCAATGTAAATGCTTCAACACATCATTACATTACTACCGGGCTAGAGGAAAATAAATTTGGAATTAATATGTGGGAAATGGAAGAGGTTTTGTCAATTCTTGAAACTTCAGATTCCATAAATTTAATTGGATTGCATTTTCATATTGGTTCTCAGATAACCGATTTGCAGTCGTTTAAGAGTTTGTGTGTACGCATTAACGAAATCCAACAATGGTTTTATTCACGCGAAATTATTGTCGATCATATTAATGTAGGGGGTGGATTTGGCATTAACTACAGCTCACCCGACAAGGAATTAATTCCTGATTTTGCTTCATATTTTAAAGTATTTAACGACTTTTTGGAAATACGACCCAGGCAGAAAGTTCATTTTGAATTGGGACGTGCCATTGTGGGGCAGTGTGGTAGTTTAATTAGTCGTGTACTTTACATTAAAAAAGGTGTGCAAACCAATTTTGTTATTATCGATGCCGGAATGACTGAGTTGATTCGTCCGGCGCTGTATCAATCGGTTCATAAAATTCAGAATTTGACCTCAAATTTTGAAGAAAAAAAATACGATGTGGTTGGTCCTATATGCGAATCGTCCGACTCATTTGGAAAATCGCTTCTGCTTCCTGAAACCAAACGAGGTGACCTGATTGCTGTTCGCAGCGTTGGAGCTTATGGAGAGGTTATGTCATCGCAATACAATTTGCGAACCAAAGCAAACGCTTATTATTCTGATACTCCAAATCAAAGTAAATAGCTTGTTTTTTTACAGGCAATATTATCAAATAATTGCACTTTATTTCCGCAAAGTATAATTTTAAACATAGCGGTTTAAATACTATTTTATTTTATCTTTCAACTTTTTAAAAATGGGATTCATTTTATTGGTATCTTATTTTATTATTGACTGACATCAATTTTAATTTGTAATTTTGTTGAAACCAAATTTATAGCTATGAATAGAAAACTGTTGAAATGTGCTTTAATTTTTAGTTTTGTTTTACATGGTTGTGGAATGACTGCAAATAAATCGGTGGGTTCGTCTCAAAAAACATCTTTAAATCAAGACTTTAAATCATATGCTTTCGAAAAGTTTGGTGAGCATGTTCAAATGCTGCCAAGTCCAGATGATTCCTATATATTATATATGGCTGAAAAAAAAGAGCAAATATTGAATCCAAATGAATTGGTGTCCTTTTTTGTTGTTGACAAAAAGGAAAATAAAATAGTTTATGAAGATGCTATTTCAGGCGTTTCTGTATCGTGGAAGTCAGATAGTGAATTATGGTTAAAAGTCCAGAAGGGAATAATAAGTACCCCAAGCGATGATGGTAAAGTAATGTATTATTATGATTTGAAAAAAAAAGAAAAAATAGAATACAATAAAGCTTTTGAAAACAATAAACCAAATTAAAACTACTTACAATGAGAAAGATTACATGGACAATTCTTTCTGGATTTGCAGCAATGTTAATTTTAACATTGGTGTTTACTTTTCAGAAAGATAAAAACAAAAATTTAACCGAAGAATATACTCCCAGAGAAATATGGGATATGGAGTATCAAAAGAAAAAGGAACGTCGGGAAAAAGGGAACTATAGTAAAACAGATAAACCGGATTTATTTACCAAATATTTTAAAGATATTACTACTCAAATAGGTAAGTCTGAGTCGAATTATTCAATGAATTATAAAGTTGAACAATTGAAACAGGCCAATGAACGAGTAAAAAAATTAAAATTGGCAAAATTCGGATTGGAATGGGTTGAACGTGGTCCAGGAAATGTTGGTGGTAGAACACGGGCATTAATTGTTGATCCGGACGATAATACCCATAATACTTGGTTTGCAGGAGCTGCTACGGGCGGAATCTGGAAAACTACCGATGGCGGTGCCACCTGGACCAATTTGTCCGATCAGTTTACCAATCTTTCGGTAAATGCCATGGTTATGGGTGAATCAGACAGAAATGTACTTTACGCCGGAACGGGTGAAAGTTTTCCCGGAGGAACCTATTTATTTGGAAACGGTATCTGGAAATCGACAGATAAAGGATTAAGCTGGACCCAATTAAGCAGCACTGCTAATGATGAAGATTTTGGATACATAAACCGTTTGGTTATCGATCCTGCTGATGTAAATATCGTTCTTGCAGCTACAGAAACAGGCATTTTTAAAACAATCGATGGTGGAGCAACCTGGAGCAAAGTTTATGCAAGTGCTAATGGTGTTGAAGATTTGGATGCCGATCCAACCGATTTTAATATTTTATTTGGTGGTGAACATGGTGTTGGCGTCCTGCGTTCTACTGACAGTGGCTATACCTGGGCTCCCTCTGTATCAGGTTTGGGCAACGGAACAAGGTTTGAAGTAGCTGTTTCGCCAGTAGATCATAATTATGTTTATGCCAGTGTAAATGTTTCAAATACAGAATCGAATGTTTATTTATCGAAAGATAACGGCTTATCCTGGACAAAATTTAACGATGCTCAGGCATTTTTAGCCTCACAGGGAGATTATGACAATATTATTGCTGCCCATCCCTATAATGCGGATGAAGTTTATGTGGGTGGTGTGGATGTTTGGAAACTCAAATTTAATGGAACTGTTGAAGAATCAGAACCATCAGTAAAAGGAGCTTATACGGTTAATACCAGTTTTATTACCTGGATAAACTTTGGTGGTGCTTATCTTGGTGGTGGTATGAGTACAGATGATGGAACCGATAGGGTTGCTGAAGACTGGGTTAGTGTAGAAATACGTTTTGGAGCAGGTTTATCTCAAAAGGCTCATCGTTTTACGGTTCCGGATGAATCTACCTCCGGAGTACCAGCAACCAGCTATACTTATGCCGATTATGTTGATGTTCCTTTTCAGGTATGGGACATTACAAACAATCGTCAATTGATGGTTTCATTCAGAGATCAGGAAAAGGATGGTGCCTATAACTTGTATGCAACTACTGGTGATACCTATGGAACTCAGGGCAGGGAATATATATTTGTTAATTCCTTAGCCTATGATGCTGAAAATCCCAGTACAAATATTACCGTTAATGGCGGCCATTTGTATAAAAATTTATACATGTTCTGGCCTGTTCTAACTCCGGGAACCACATGGGACGCCAATAATTTACCCACATCTAAAATAGTGGTTGAATATGGAACATTTAAATTATTTAACGGAGAAAAAACAAGTATAGCCGATTCTTATGGCCAATTTAGCGGACCAAATGGTTATGATCAGGGAGCTGGTTTTGGTACAACATTAATTCCAGGACTCCATCCCGATCATCACAACATGGCCCTCATTCCAACGGGAGATGGAAATTTTATTTTTATTGATGCCAATGATGGTGGCTTAGGAATCTCAAAAGATAATGGAGCTACTTTTACCATGTTACCTAATAATTATAGAACTACCCAGTTTTATGGCGTGGCCAAAAATCCAGAAGCAAATGAATACATCGGAGGAATGCAGGACAATGGAACCTGGCAGTCGCCTGCTGATGAGGATGCCAACGCTGAAAGTCATTATTATTTCCGCATAGGTGGCGATGGTTTTGAATGCTTGTGGCATGCAAAAGATCCAAATTTACTGCTTGGTAGTGTTTACAATAACTCAATTCGCAGATCTTCTAATGGGGGAGCTTCCTGGGGAACAGGATCAACAGGTATGACTACAGATGATGGACCATTTATTACCCGTTTGTCAGCTTCAAAAGAAAATCCTGATT
>JBFWMB010000045.1:0-30226 GCA_050251815.1 Salinivirgaceae bacterium
ATAGGAACCAGATGACCAAAGTTCAATTTCGTCGTATTTTAACAACATTAAATTTCCATCTTGTTGAAACTGCAGGCGATAGTTTTTATTTGCCGACATAAGCACAATTGATCCGGGCGCCCAATTGGCAACAGACGAAACCTTATCGGGATAGGGGTTCCGGTTGGTTGCCGTTTCCCAAATTACAATGGCTCCGGGTGCATGAATGACCAAATTTCCATCGTTTTGCAAATATAACGCTTCGCCACCTTTATTGGAACTTCGCGACGACCAAATGGAAGTACTGCCCTTATGTAACACCAGAAATCCTGCTTTTTCAAATCGTAACCCACTTATTCCTTTGTTTGCCGTTCCTGAGTTCCATATGGGAACCACCCCGTATTTGTACAATACTAAATTTCCATCGCTCTGAAACACCAAAGAATACAACCTGTTTTCGGAAACAAGAATGGTTTGTCCGGGAGCCCAGGCCTGATGGCTATATGTGTTCCATGCCCGTTCCGGAAACGATGGGTTTAAGCTCCACATGGCACTATGCCAGCCGGGTTCTATTTCAGAACACTCTAACGTACCCCTTTCTACACTTATATAGGTCCCCGTTTTTTTATTTTTTATTCTCACATGGTTTTCCTCTGCGGGCTCCAGTTGCCAGATGGCATTCTCCTGACCCGGATTGATAGGAGTCGTTTCCAGTTTTCCATTATTATTTACTAAATAGGTTCCTTTCCATCTGTTTTTTATTCGAACCCAATCGGCTCCGGTTGGTTCAATAATCCAATTACTGCTCCAGGCTCCTGCACCAATTTCTGTTGCTTCAACCGGACCATTTTCAATATGGATGCGCGTAGCTTTCCACCTGTTTTGAATCAGGGTGAAATTTTCAGCCATGTGTGCATTCATCATATGGTTCCATAATTGATTTTTAAGGTTTTCATATCCCTGGCGTTTTTCATCAATTATTCTGCGGTAAATATGCCCCCCATTCGTAGCACTTGATGGACTTAAGTAGTAGCTTACATAAGTTCTGTCATTACGAATGTTATCCCAATCAGACTCAATTTTTTGAATAAGCCTATTCCAATCGTTTTTAATGTATTCAGCCCGCAATCTTTTGGTTTCATCATTGTTTTCACCTATTATATTTACAATAACAGGAAGCACATCATCATGAAAGGTTTGCATTGCATGGTTTCCACCACCCAATATGGGTGCGTACATTTGACGAGCCTGGTAGGGAACACACTCATTATCGCATTTACTTTGTGTGTGCGTAAGATGTCGCGATGCATTGCCGATAAATTTACTGGCATCGCCCCAGGCTTTTGAAGCCATATCCATTGATTGGTTTAAAGCCTGGCCAACGACTTCGGCAATAACTGCTAATTCGGGACCCGCTGCTTTCTTAATTTCTTCCAGAATTTGCTGGGCAATAGCTTCCGGATTTAAAGCGGCTTTAAATTCAATGTGATGACTAGATCCAAACACCTCGAAGTCACATTTTGCATTGCCATTTAAATTCATGTCATCTTTGTCGGCATATAAGTCGACATATAATTTTCGTACCTGGAAGGTTTTTAATATTTCATTCATTACCGGAGCTAATACAGGAACCTTGCGTACCTCATTCATCACAAATTTTCTGAAATCGTAATTCAGATCCATGTGCAACTCCAGCTTGTTTTCCATGTCGAATTTAAAATCGACGGGACCCTGCATGGCATCACCAATGTGCATGAGTCCTTTTAGGACAATTCCTTTTTCAATCTCAACTTCACCTACACTACCACCATTTGGAGAGAATAACACAAGGGGTTCTTCAATATAATAGATATCGGGCAATACATTCGGAACGCTTAAGCCAAATCCTTCGCGAAGGAAAGTGGTAAAATCATTGGCATTCATTTTTTGGCGTTTCCCGGTAAAGGCTACTTCTTTTCCAACAGGATCAATGGAAACAACTACCCCAAAATCGAGGGTAAAAAGTTTTCCTTGTTCCATGGCAAAACCCAGGTTTACAGGTAATAACGTTGCCATATTTATTCCTAATTCAACGGCCGCATTGCTAAAAACAATGGTGCCCGGATCTAAAAAAGTAGAAGTTCCCAGGGGATTTTCCCATCTACTCATCATGGAGCCTGAGCCACTTAAGGTTTGTGTAATCAGGTCGTATGAAAAAGCATAGGTGCAATCTAATTCCGGGTCATACTGCGTGGGTTTTATAAGCAGGTTAGTTGTGAATCCCAGTTCGGCAGAACCCGGCTCTAAGGTGCTGGCAATGCTTGCACTATTGAATTTTACCAAGGTACCTGTTTCGTTGACATGGAAAAATTCGACCGGGCCATCCTTGAATTCTAAAGAGCCTTCTAATGCTAGCGATTTAGGTGCAATAGCCGCGCTAAGTTCAATATAAGGTGTAGTTATATGAAATAAATCGCATACTTTCTTCAGGCTGCTTTTAGTATCAGCCTCGGCATTCATGTAGAGTCCGTCGGGGGATATATGCAATAAAATATTTGTTAAACCAATTTGCGAGAGTACTTTAATACCGGGAAAATTAGACAATTGGTCAATGGTAACATTAGTTTGAAGTTCAGGGGTTTCTAAATTGCCCTGGAAAGCAAATTCTCCCAGGTTTCCAAGCTTAATCAGGTAGTTGTCCCCTTGTTTTATAACTGGTAGCTCTCCAAATCCTTTAATGTTAATGTTTTGTGAATAAATGAATCCTGTTGATAACAGGAAAAGTGAGATAATAGTAATTAATTTTTTCATTGGTTTCTATTTAAAGTTGCGTGTTTATTCTACAATATAATTGAAATCCCATTGACCATTTTCTGAAGCAGGCAGATTAGTACTGGTACATTTTAGGTTGCCTGTTTGCACATCCATAACGAGGTAGGTATTTTCCCAGCGGTTTTTTATTACGTTACCGCCGTTTGGTGCTGGATTAATTCTCCAATGAGCACTATGCCAACCGGGGGCAATTTCGGTACACTGCACTTCAGGACCATTTTCAATGTTAAGATAGGTTCCTTTCCATCGATTTTTGATTTTTACATAGTTGGTTCCGTCTACCGGTTCAAATATCCATTGAGCACTAAACCAACCGGGAGCAATTACACTACTAGCTACTGGTCCGTGTTCAATATTTACTTTGTTTGTTCCTGTAGTATTACCAAATTGGAAATAGCTGTTATATTGAATGGGGTTTGTAGTCCAAACAGGTTTTGTGTTAGCATCATTCAGGTATAAATATCCATCGTCGGCCAGAAATATGAATTGCACACCTTTATGGGCAGTGTTTGTTGCCCAAATTACATCTTCAGATTTAAATTCAAAGCTGCTGTATATTCCAAGCTCCCCTTCTTTTGAGAATCTTGCAATAACGGCTTTGCGTTCATTTTTTGGCGTTGACCAGTAAATGACGCCTGCTTTATCTTTAATAGTAAGCTGATTGTTTTCGATAAGCAGAAAGTATTTTTTTTGAATTGATTGAAATATAATTTGGTCGGGATACCAATACTGAACTCTTTGATTGTTTGCTCCGGGTTTAATTTCAATCTCGCCATAGGTCCACCAAACAATCTGACCTTTTTTTGCTCTGGCGGCCAAATAGCCGGTTTCATCAATAACAATAGATATTGCCCCCCGTAAACCTGAATTTGAAGTCCAAAGAACAGTGTTTTGAGCATCTTGAATTATAAGGTTCCCGTCTTTTTTTACCACAAACTTTTCAGCTCCTTTATTGGCTGTTTTTGATTCCCATGTGATTTTTCCATTTTCAGTTACCACTAGGTTCCCGGTGGCATCAAATATCAATTTGAATTTTCCCGATAGGGTTAAGAATATATCCGTTCCTTTTTCAAAAGTTATATCGCTGTTCTTATCAATTTTAATATAGGTGGGTAACTTGTTATTGCTTTGTCCTAAAATGTTAGGAACAAAAGCAAATTGTATTGTAATAGCGAGAAATAATGAGAATTTTTTTATCATAACAGATGGTTTAATATTATATAATTAAGTAGTGTTTTTTTTAAAGTATTAAATTTTACAGTTATCTATAACAGTAATTATTAGGGTTTAACCCATACTATTTTGACTATTAGTCTTCGTTTAAAAATAAATAACGCTATCGCGTTTTTTTAAAAGTAAAAACCATCTTTCACTAGGCAGTGATAGGTTTTTTTGGTACCGAAATTTATACCAGATTTTGTTTTGAAGTTGAAATGCTAGGTTACCCTGAAAAATACAAAATGCTACAAATAAAATTACAAACATGGATAAATTTTTTTTACTGTGATTTATAAAATCGGAATAAATACAGTAATTGTTGGTTCTAATTGAATTTTTGTACGGGACAAATATAAAATCGTTTCGGTTTTTTTATTGCTAAATTGGTTAAAATGTGTTTTCTCAAAATCAACCCAAAACAGAACTATTTGGCATTTTTTTGTTTTTTAGTTGTTTACGAAAGCTTGATAGATGGAATATGGCATGTTGTTTTTTGTTAATATTTGTGAACAAAAAGTAATTTTTTTAAAACAGGGATCCTGTTTTTCCATAAAACAGCTTCCACAAATTCAGAAATCACTCAAATTTTATTGACAAGAAATTTCTTTGAACAGAAAGGGATTAGCAATTATTACGTAACTTTAATCGCTTGTTTTTTTGATTCGTTAACTAAATTAATTTACAATGAAAATAAAATTTCTGACATTGTTTGCCTTTCTGTTGTTGGTTTGGGGAACCAATCAGGCACAAAAGGCTGTGAAAATATGGGAAACTCCCGCTGTTTTTGAAATTCCCGAGTCGGTACTCTTCAACGACACCGTAATTTATGTGAGCAATGTAAACGGGAGTCCGCTCGACAAAAACGAGATGGGATATATATCACGTTTGTCGGTTTATGGCGAAGTATGGACCAAACAATGGGCAAAGGGTTTGCATGCACCTAAGGGGATGGGCATGTACCAGCAGTGGCTTTACGTTACCGACATTGATCGGGTCGCCAAAATTGACTGTTCTACCGGAAAAATTGTGCAGTTTATTCCCATCGATGGAAGCCGTTTCCTGAATGATATTGCTGTTTCGGAACAAGGCCAGGTGGCAGTATCTGATTTAATGGATAAAACCATTTACCTGATTGAAAACGACTCAGTACGGGTATTGGTTCGCCACGATTTGCTGGAACGGGTAAACGGTCTTTATTGGGAAGGCGATCAATTGTATGCCGGTACTGCAGGAACCGTATATGTAATTGCCATGAATAATTCCGAACCCACATTGGTTCCTTTTATTCAGGAAACTGGCGCTATAGACGGACTGGAACGTTTAACCGACAGCACGTTTATTATCTCCGACTGGGCCGGAAAAGTTCAGGCCATCAGTCCTTTTGCTCCACCGGTAGTACTGCTGAATTTTAAAGACGAAAAATACAATGCAGCCGACATTGAAATGGACCGGGAATCCAAAACCCTGTTTATTCCAACCTTTTTTGGAAACAGTGTTGCTGCATACACCATCGAATAAGATTTACCAAACCTGCCGGATGCTTCACTTTCGGCAGGTTTTTCCTAATCCTTTCTCACATTAACTTCATATTTCAAAAGCCAAATTAGCCTTTGACGGATTAAGCTTTTTTATATACTTTTGCACCACTAAAAATTTCAAGCAAACAGATTATGTTCGAAAATTTATCAGATCGCTTAGAACGTTCGTTTAAATTGTTAAAAGGGCAGGGTAAAATCACTGAAATTAACGTAGCTGAAACGTTAAAAGATGTTAGAAAGGCTTTACTCGATGCCGACGTTAACTTTAAAATAGCCAAAAGTTTCACCGATACCGTTAAAGAAAAGGCCCTGGGTCAGGATGTACTCAATTCTCTTAAGCCCAACCAGCTGATGGTGAAAATTGTACACGATGAACTGGCGCAATTAATGGGCGGTAAAGCTGTCGATATTAATCTGAAAGGAAATCCTACGGTTATTCTGATTGCCGGTTTGCAGGGTTCGGGTAAAACCACTTTTAGCGGTAAGCTGGCGCTGCGTTTGAAATCGAAAAACGGAAAAATGCCCTTGCTGATTGCCGGTGACGTTTACCGTCCGGCGGCTATCGACCAGTTAAAAGTACTGGGCGAACAAATTGGCGTTGAGGTCTACACCGAAGAGGGCAGCAAAGACCCGGTAGCTATTGCTAAAAACGGGATTAAGTTCGCCAAACAAAAGGGATACGATCTGGTAATTGTCGATACAGCCGGTCGTTTGGCCGTTGATGCGCAGATGATGAACGAGATTGAGGCCGTAAAAAAAGCCATCGATCCGCATGAGATCTTGTTTGTTGTTGATTCCATGACCGGACAGGATGCCGTGAATACCGCCAAGGAATTTAACGATCGCCTGAACTTTGACGGCGTGGTGCTTACCAAACTTGACGGGGATACCCGCGGTGGTGCAGCCTTATCCATCCGTTCGGTGGTTGATAAACCCATTAAATTTGTAGGTACCGGCGAAAAAATGGAAGCGCTCGATGTGTTTCACCCCGAACGTATGGCCGACCGTATTCTGGGTATGGGTGATATTGTATCGCTGGTTGAACGAGCCCAGGAACAATACGATGCCGAAGAAGCCCGCAAGCTGCAAAAGAAAATTGCCAAAAACACCTTTAGTTTCGACGATTTCCTTTCACAGATTCAGCAAATTAAAAAAATGGGTAACCTGAAAGACCTGGCAGCCATGATTCCCGGTGTAGGAAAAGCCCTAAAAAATATCGATATCGACGACGATGCTTTTAAAGGCATTGAAGCTATTATACACTCCATGACTCCGGCCGAACGTAACGAACCAGCCATTATTAACGGCTCACGTCGTAAACGTATTGCCAGTGGCAGCGGAACCACCATTCAGGAAGTGAACCGTTTAATTAAACAGTTCGACGAAACCCGCAAGATGATGAAAATGATGAGCGGTGGTGCCGGTAAAAACCTGGCCAAGATGATGGGTGGCAAAAGATAACAGGAAACTTATTACAACCATTGAAAGTTCAAATACAAATAACTCTAGTCACTCCAGGTACTTTAGTCACTTTAAGTACTCTAACAACTTTTTAATATGGAACTGATTGACGGAAAGAAAATAAACGCTGCCATGCGTCTCGAAATAGCTCAAGAAGTTAGTAAAATGGTGGCTGAAGGAAAAAAGCGGCCTAATCTGGCGGTAATTATGGTGGGCGACGACGGAGCCAGCGCCACTTATGTAGCCAGTAAGGTAAAAACCTGTCACGAGGTGGGTTTTGAATCGACCGATTATCAGTATCCGGCAACAGCCACCGAAGCGGAGATTCTGGCAAAAATTGAAGAAATCAATCAGAACCCTGCTATCGACGGATTAATTGTTCAGCTTCCCTTGCCTGCGCACATCAGCGAAAGCAAAGTAATTGAAGCCATTGATTACCGCAAAGATGTGGATGGTTTTCATCCCATTAATACCGGACGTATGGCCATGGGGCTTCCTTCGTATTTACCGGCTACGCCTGCCGGAATTGTTGAATTATTAAGGCGCTATCGTATCGAAACCGAAGGAAAAAATTGTGTAGTATTGGGTCGTAGTAACATTGTGGGGACTCCCATCAGTTTGTTGATGTCGCGTAAAGCCAATCCGGGAAATGCTACCGTAACTATCTGTCACAGCCGTTCAAAGAACCTGAAACAAATTTGTTCGGCAGCCGACATTTTGATTGTTGCCATTGGTCAGCCTGAATTTGTAACTGCCGATATGGTAAAACCCGGAGCGGTGGTAATCGATGTGGGCATACACCGTATGCCATCGTCTGAAACCAAATCGGGTTTTAAACTAAAAGGCGATGTTAAATTCGACGAGGTAGCACCCAAATGCAGTTACATAACCCCGGTTCCCGGTGGCGTAGGTCCAATGACCATAATCAGTTTGTTGCAAAATACCCTGCTGGCTGCACAACAAAAAATATATTAGTGTTATAAAAAGCACATGTAAAAGCCTGGCCCTTTGCCGGGCTTTTTTTATTTAGATACTAAGTTCTATGTGATTTACCAATAAAAACATATATTAGCCCCGAATTCAAATGCAACCAAATTTTATGAAAAAACTTATACTATTAACTATGTTAATTGTAGGGCTGAGTTGTTCAGTCTTTTCACAGACACAAGTAGCTCCAGGAGCAGTATCAGGCATCTGGATGCCAGAGAATTCACCGTATTACATCAATGGTGATATTCAAATTCCCAGTGGGGCAGTTCTTGAAATAAAACCGGGTACAGAGGTCCGTTTTATGGGCGCTTTTGAATTTGATGTAAAAGGGCAGTTGCTGGCTGTTGGAACCTTGCGTGATTCAATAATTTTTACTGCGGATAATAAAAATGTGCTTTGGACTGCTATAGTTTTTGATCCCTTTGGAGGAAATCCGGATGATATACGGTCACATTTGGCTTATTGTCGAATTGAATATGCTACCAATTATTCCGGAGGAGCATTTAATATATACGGACACTCAAAGCTGCTGGTTGAACATTGTAAGATTCAACACAATAGAGGAACTCTGGGTGGGGCACTTTACATTAAAGAAGCCAATCCTGTTTTTCAGTACAATCAATTTTTGTTTAATGAGGCTTCCAGTAGTGGAGCAGCTATATGGACAATTAGCAGCGGTGCGCTACTGGTTAATAATATAATTAGTAATAATACTTCGCCCAGCGAAGGTGCCGTGTATATCTGGCAAACCGACAGCATCCGGTTTCATAGCAATATAGTTTGTAATAATCAGGTAGGTCAAAAAGGAGCCGGTATTTATGTCAGGGATTGCAGTCCGGTATTGCTTAACAATACCATTGCAAATAATCTGGGGAATGGTCACACCGGAGGAATTTACGGGAGTAATGCAGCTCCGGTTTTCTACAATACTATAGTTTATGGCAATGGTAAAGGTTTCGATTATTTTGAATACTCGCAGGTTTGTATTTCAGATGATTTTATGCCTGATTTTTATTATTGCGCCATACAAGGCGGAGTTAATAACTTTGAATTATCATTTATTGATTCTTATACAGGAACTGCAGAAAATATTATTACTTCTGATCCACTGTTTATTCAACCTGCTGATACCTTTGGATTAGCAAATAACGGATTTGAAGGGAGTTGGGGGTTACAAACTGTTTCACCGTGCATAAATGCCGGTACACCTGATATCTCAGGGTTTAATTTACCGGAATTCGATTTTCAGGAAAAAATTAGGGTCAAGGATACTATAGAAATTGGTGCATGGGAAAACTCTAATGGAAAACCGCAAATTGTACCCCTTCGCGATTTAATATTAAAGGATACCTACCAATATACAGTAAGTGTAAGTTTTTCTGATCCAAATCCTGAAGATGAGCATACACTTTCGGTAAATTCCGATAACAGCAATGTGTTAATTCAAAATATATCAGAACAACCGACTGGTGCTACATTTGATTTGGAAATTACCCGGGATTGGGTGGGCAATGCATCAGTTACCCTAATTGTGACCGATAACAGTAGTACGCCAAACAATGCCGATACCATGTCATTTGTGGTAAATTGTGCTAAAAATAACCGGCCGGTAATTGAACCCATTGCCAACACTTCAGTTAATGAAGATGAGTTACTTACTGTAACAGTAAACTTTAGCGATGCTGATGTTGATGACAGGCATACTATTGTTTTATTAGCCAATGAATATGTAGAATCAGTGCAATACAACGGATATAGTTCCGGTTCGCAGATAAATATACTTTTTAAATCCGATTGGAATGGTCAAACTGAATTGAATCTTGTGGTAGCTGACCAATGGAAGGCTCCAACTTCAACCGATACCGTAAGTTTTACCGTTACTGTATCTCCGGTAAATGATGCACCTATGATTGAACCAGTACCGGATATCAGTTTTAAAAACACAGAAACCTATGAGTTTTCTATTCCTTACTTTGACGTGGATGGAGATGATAACTTGACACATTCGCTAACAACAACTGAGGATAGTTTAGTGGTTGGATTTTCAGTTCAGGATAATAGTGTACTGGTCAACCTTAATGTTTTGGGAAATTGGAGTGGAAATACAGAAATTACCTATCGGCTAAGCGATGCAGAATTTTCTACCCAAAGGATAATTTATGTGGAAGTTAGAGAGGCAACCATCATTTCGACGAGTTTGGTTTATGGAACCTGGACGAAAGAACTTTCCCCTTATTATATACTAACAAATATTACCATACCTGATGATAGTACCTTGACTATTGAACCCGGGGTTACCGTTTTTTTTGACGATTATAAGCAGTTTGTCGTAAAAGGAACCTTACTGGCCCGGGGGACAGCTGACGACAGTATCCGGTTTTCAAGTCTTAATAAAAACTGGCGAGGTGTTGAGCTCATGAATGGTATCGATACGCTTGATTATATGAGTGATAATGACTCTACAATTTTTGAATACTGCAGTTTTTCTAATATAAGCGCCTGGAGTTATGGCTCGTTAACCATTAAGAATTTTTCAAAGTTTGAAGTTAAGCATTGTTTATTTAAAAATAATATGGCCAGTAGTGGAGGTGGAATTGCCATTATTGATGCCGAGGCAATGATCACTCATTGTACATTCGATAGTAATGTGGCTTCATATAGAGGTGGAGCCATTAGTCTGGATTGTGATTGGGGAACCAGAGCCTGGATTACTGATAATGTTATGAAAAACAATATCGGTGGCAGAGATGGAGGTGCCATATACAGTTATGGTGCTGATTTGTATCTTATTAATAATCTTTTGGTAGGCAATCGTTCGGATGATTATGGTGGAGCCATTTCAGCTATTTGGACCTCAGGATATTTTTATAATAATACCATCTGCAAAAACTCATCGCAGAAGCAGGGAGGCGGAATTTACAATTATGGTTCTATTGAGGTGGTTAACTCTATATTATGGGAAAACAAGAGTCCTCAGGGTGCTCAGTTTTATTCTGATGGTTTAAACGGGTTTAATTTTAGACATTCTATTATCCAACATGGAGAATCCATCGTAAATCAACAATATTGTATCTTTTTCAATCCCTTGTTAGATAGCTTGTACCGGCCTTTACCCGAGTCGCGGGCAATAAATGCCGGCACCCTGAAAATGGATACCTTATTGATACATGATTTAGCAGGGAAACTGCGTGTGTATTCTGATAGTATAGACATAGGAGCGTATGAGTTACAAACAGCAGCTCTGAACCGCCAACCCTTTCTTGAATTGACTGAGGAAGTAACCTTAATGTTTAACAGTTCTGTAAAAATAGACTATGCGGTTGATGATCCGGATACTTCCAATCATTTGGCGGTAAAGATAACTTATGATAATTCCGAACTTAAAGTAATAAATAATCAATTTGACGATTACCAGGGTAGTTTTGAACTTCAGGCCTTGGGATCCTATGTGGGTATCGATACTCTTTTTGTAACAGTAAACGATAATAGTGGAGCTGTTAATGCTTATGATTCAGTTAAATTAGTAGTAAATACTACCAGCCAGAACGTAACCGTAGCTCCTGATACAATTTATGAAAACACCATTTGGGATTATGATGTAATCGAAGTAAATAATCATTTAGTGGTTAAGGCAGGAGCTACTTTAAACATTATGCCGGGAACCCGGGTGGTTTTCAATGGTGCTTATCGGGTTTATGTTTATGGTAATTTAAATACTTATGGCACTAAGGGCGATCCCATAGTTTTTACGGCTAAAGATACCATAGGTCTGGCTTCGAATGATTTTATGGGTTGGTTGGGTATTGCCCTCGAAAACGTAAATATGCAGGATACTTCAGTATTTAATCATACTATTTTTGAAATGGTCAATACCAGTCTTACGAACTGGGAGATTAAAGCGGCTTTGTGGGTTAAAAATAATTCCCGGGTACATTTAAATAACTGTACATTTTCTAAAAACTTGTCCGATGAGACAGCCGGGCTCTATGTATCCAAAGCCGATTCGGTAGCAGTGGATTCCTGTACCTTTGTGGATAATGTAGGGCAGGGCCCATCGGCAATAAGCAGCCAATCGCTTATAAAAATAAGCCATTCCATTTTTAAGCATAATTACAGCGAGACATTTGGTACGCTCATGTTATCCGGTAACTATGCATGGGTAAGTAATTGTTTATTTGATTCCAATAGTGGTGATCCTTCGTATGTGGATGGCACAGGTTTAACTTCTACTGCCGATAGCCTATTTGTCACCAATTGTGTATTTGTAAATAATATTTCGGCATTTGGAATAATCGAATTATGGGGAAATGCCTATTCCCAAATTTCGAACTGTAATTTTATAAACAATAAAGGTACGCGTATGCGAACCGCAATATATTCCATCTACTCGCAAGGTAAAGTTGAGAATTGTTTGTTTTGGAATCCCGATTTAAATTATGCATTGCAAAATTATAGCGGAGAATCAGCTGAAGACACCTCATATTATCAAATATCAAATTGTTTGATCGAAAATCCAGATAAAAAAATTAACATTTATGCTGACACCGTTAATATTTTTTCAACTAACCCTTATTTTGAAAACCTCGATTTGAATTTTGCGCTTAGTGATTCTTCGCCCTGTATTGATAAAGGTTTAATTGATTCACTATATGCTGGTGAAATACATGGTTCTACTGACTTTTACGGGAACCCACGTGTCGAAGGAAATACAATTGATATAGGTGCCGTGGAATTTCGTGTGAATTCCCCAATAATTGGTATTTATTTAAGTGATACGGTTATTAATGAAAAACAAACAGCTCCTTATTTTGTGACTAAAATAACAACAGAGGATCAGGATAAAGAGGAACAGTTTAGCTATAGTTTATATACTCCTGAATTGGGTGAATTAAATAATGAAAGTTTTTATGTGTCAAATGATTCACTGTTTGCTAAGGTTCCATTCGTTTTTTCTGAAAGTAGTCAACTAACTGTAGGTATTCAAACGAAAAGTACCCGTGGAGACAGCCTGGAACGTTTATTTACCCTTTACATTAATGATATTCCAAGAAATATTCAATTGTCAAATCAGTTTTTGGAAGAGAATAGTGGAGTATCATTCGAAGTAGCAACCGTTTCGGCAACCGATAACCAATCGCTTATTTATGCTTTGGCAGATAATCGTTTAAAAGAGATGTTTGCCTTTGATGAAAATAGATTTATTGCTTTACAAGATTTGGACTACGAAGCGGATCAACCAATCTATCATGTTTTAGTGCAGGCCACCGATGCTTATGGAGCACAGGTCAAACAGATTTTACCAATTACTTTAACGAACAAGGAAGAAATCCCGGAAATTTCATATTTATTGTTCAATTTGGAAGAGAATGCATCGGATGTAATGGTTTGTAGCTTTTCACTCTATGACCCCGATTATAAAGTAGTGACTCCAACCTTGATAGAAGTAAACTATCAGTCCGATTTTAGAGGCGTTACTTTAAACAATAATTCTCTCATAGCAACTTTACCCTTTAACTATGAAGAGATTTCGTCACTTGATATTCTTATGAATTATGCTGATGAAACGTTTTCGATTGATACGCTTTTAAAAATCGCAATTGTCGATGTTAATGAAGCACCCATGGATATAAATTTAGATTCTGCAGCAGTTCAGGAAAACCAGTCAGTTGGTACATTTATTGGGAATTTGATGGTTGTTGATGAAGATTCTTCGGAAAATTTCTCCTATTTTTTGTCTGATGAAAATCGATTTGCAGTTAAGGACAATAAATTGTTAACCAATAAAATATTCAACTTTGAAGAACAGGCTTATTATCCGTTGGAAATAACAGTTACTGATAAGGGAGGATTGAGTACAAGTAAAAACTTTGAGATAGAAATATTGGATTTGAATGAAGTGGGTATTTTGGAAACTGATTTTGGTTCAATACAGGTATTTCCTAACCCAACGACGGGCTGGCTAAGTATAGAGAGTTCAGCTTCGATAAACAAAATAAACCTTTTTAATGAACAAGGCCTACTGGTTTTAACAAGTAGTGAGAATAATGACGGGGCTATTAAATTAGATTTAACAAATTATGAGGCAGGTGTTTATATAATGCAATTCACCATGTCAAATCGCTTGATTTACACTAGAATTATAAAGGAATAAATTGAATTATTCAATGGATTCAGAATTAAGTCAATAAAATTTGTCCTTCGAGAAATTCTCGGTCTGATATAAGCATAATGCTGATAATACAGAAACTTAGTACTCCCAATCTGTATTGTCAGCATTATTCATTTTGGTCATACAAATTGTGCTATTATGGTAAGGCCCATATCCTTGTTGAATTATTTTTTAAAGCGAGAACTTAAGCGTTAAATTCATATAGTGAAAAGGCCAATTTCCTATAAAAATCCTTATTTTTGAATCCCCCAAAAAAGTTACAATTTAATACCATAAATTCTGCAAAATGCAAAGCTACTTTCTTAAAATTCAATGGGTACTAATAGGTCTGCTATTGTGCTTTCAGGTCACGGCACAAAACCAAAACCGGAGCTTTACCAGCTATAAACAAAACCTGGGAACAATTGAAATACAGGTTTCCGATGGAAACTATGTGATAACTCCCTTTACCAAGAAAATATTTCATGTGGCTTTTTATCCCCAACAGGAAAAGGTTAAGAATTATAGCTATGCGCTTGCTGCTACACCTGAAAAGGTGCATTTTATCATTAAAGAAGAAGAAAATACCCTGATGATTGAATCGTCAGGAATAAAGGTACAGGTTACCAAAGAACCCTTTAGCCTGTCGTTTTATCATTTCAACGACTTGCTTATCAGCGAAAACGACGGATATCAATGGAGCGACTCAAATCAGCAGGTAAGTTTTCAGCTTACTCCCGATGAGGTTTTGTACGGAGGTGGAGCCCGGGTTTTGGGCATGAACCGTCGGGGTAACAGGCTGCAGCTTTACAACCGGGCACATTATGGTTACGAAACGCATTCGGAACTAATGAATTATACACTGCCGGTAGTACTATCATCTGAAAAATATGCTTTGTTGTTTGATAATGCCTCGGCAGGATACCTCGACCTGGATAGCGAAAAGAATAATACACTAACTTATGAAATGGAAAGCGGTACCCTGAATTATTATGTAATTGCTGCTAACGACTGGTACGAGTTGGTTGATAATTATACCTGGCTTACCGGGCGTCAGCCCATGCCGGCCCGCTGGACCCTGGGTAATTTCAGCAGTCGCTTTGGTTACCATTCTCAAAACGAGGTGCTAAGTACCGTCGATAAATTCTTTGAAGCGTCTATCCCAGTCGAAGCAGTTATTATTGATATTTATTGGTTTGGCAAAGAAATTACCGGCACCATGGGCAATCTGAACTGGTACCGTGATAGTTTTCCCGATCCCGACCAAATGATAGCTACTTTGAATAAAAAAGGAGTGAAGCCTGTTTTGGTAACCGAGCCGTTTATATTAACCACCTCGGACCGATGGGACGAAGCCGTAAAGCACGATATTCTGGCTAAAGACAGTCTGGGAAATCCGTTTACTTATGATTTTTACTTTGGAAATACGGGCTTAATCGATGTGTTTAAACCCGAAGCCCGTGAATGGTTCTGGAATATTTATAAAGACTTTACTAATCAGGGAATAGGTGGCTGGTGGGGCGATTTGGGCGAGCCCGAAGTACATCCCAAAGATTTGCTGCATGTGAATGGTTCAGCCAACGAGGTGCACAATGCCTATGGACATGAATGGGCAAAAATTATTTTCGACGGATACCGCAGCAATTTTCCTGAAGTACGTCCTTTTATTCTAATGCGTGCCGGTTTTGCCGGTTCACAGCGTTACGGAATGATTCCCTGGACGGGCGATGTAAACCGCAGTTGGGGTGGATTGGTTCCCCAGCCCGAAATATCGTTGCAAATGGGTATGCAGGGCATTGCTTACATGCATTCTGATTTGGGCGGATTTGCCGGTGGTGAGGAGATTGATGATGAATTGTACACACGTTGGTTGCAATACGGAGTTTTTCAACCCATATACCGGCCGCATGCACAGGAGCATATTCCGGCTGAACCGGTTTTTCAAAAACCGGCTACCAAAGCCCTGGCTAAAGAAGCTATTGCTTTAAGGTACAAACTGCTGCCCTACATTTATTCCATGGCTTTTGAAAACAGCCAGAGTGGAAAACCGCTTATGATTCCTTTGTTCTTTAACGAAGAGAAAAATCTGGATTTATTGACCTACGATCAGGCTTATATGTTTGGCGATGCTTTTCTGGTTTCACCGGTTAAAACAAAAGGAGCAAAAAATCAGAAAGTGTACCTACCCAAAGGCAGCCAATGGATCGATTTTAATACGGCCCGGGCTTACGATGGCGGACAGGAAATAGAAGTAGCGCTGACGGAAAAATACATTCCTGTTTTTGTAAAAGGAGGGGCTTTTGTGCCCATGCATGCGCAGGCCAAGCAAACACAGTATTATAATCTCGATGCCTTTGAGCTGCATTATTATTTCGATGCGAAGCAAACCAGAAGCCAGTACCGGTTGTATAACGACGATGGCTCCACTTTCGATGCCTATGGAAAAGGATTGTATGAGTTTATTAACATGCAGGCAGCCACCACCGGTAAGGAATTGGTTCTGAATCTATCGCGTGAAAATGGGCGCAATTTTACCGGTATCCGGCAAAGCGAAATAAATTTGGTTATTCATAACCTGGATAAAAAACCCAAAAAGATAAGTGTTAACGGTACAAAAATTAAAGGGTCGGAATTTGCCTACGACGAAATCCAACGTTCAGTTGTTATGAAATTAGCCTTGCGAAATACCGAAAAAGAAGTACGTATCAGTTATTAAGCCTAGGTGTTTTTTAGAATTATTATATAATCAGAACCCTGTTTGTTAAGGGCTGTTCATTGATGTTTACTATAGTTTTGGATTGGTGGTTAATAATTGATTCAGCTTTGCTGCATTTTGCTACAATTTTATACCTTTGGTAATTCGAAAAAAAAACAGACATGCAGCCACAAACTCCAAAAGAAGCGTTAAAACAGATTCAGAAAGGATATTGGTTATTGGTTTTATTTCCGGTGGCTTTGTTAACCTTCTCGTATTTTTACATCTCCTTTGGTGAAACAGATGCAACATACAGCGACCAATCGTATACTTTGTTTCTGGTTCTTTTGGGTGCCTGTATGCTGGTGGTTCCCGGAATGTTTTGGTTGAGCAAATCGCGTGTAAAGAATATTCATAAAGGAACCCCCTTGCTTAATAAATTAACGTCATACCGCGATTTTATTCTCTGGACCTATTTTGGTTTTGAGTTTTGTATGGTTTTTAGTGCCGTTTATTATTTGTTAACAGCTAACGATTATATTTTTATTCTTTCCGCCACCCTGCTGGGATTATTTATAACCTTTAGACCAACCAAGGAACGAGTAGCCAACGATTTGGAACTTACACAAAAAGAGCGTTTTGAGATGTAATAGGCAAATTACTTTCATAATTTTAATACTTCACCAATAGTTATAAAGGCACCCTAAACTTTTGATAAAATTTATGATTCAACCATAACAGGGGAAGCTTTTACCTTGTATATTTGCGCCCATTATTAACTGTTTTTTGTTTTAAAACTAGCTGAGTACATCGATGAAAATCATTGCGACCCTGGGGTTACTAACCCTGAGTAATGTGTTTATGACCTTTGCCTGGTACGGGCATCTTAAGTTTAAAGAAATGAAATGGTTTGCGGCATTACCTTTGGTTGCCGTAATAATAATGAGCTGGGGAATAGCCTTGTTTGAGTATTTTTTTCAGGTTCCGGCCAATCGGATAGGTTTTCGTGAGAACGGTGGCCCATTTTCGCTGGTTGAGCTTAAAGTACTTCAGGAAGTGATTACTCTGGTTGTTTTTACCCTTTTTACCCTGGTGTTTTTTAAGACAGAAACGTTCCGAATGAATCACCTTATTGGATTCACCTTCTTAATTCTGGCTGTATATTTTATTTTTAAGAAGTAAGCTGCTTGAACTTCTCATAAAAAGCAAGAGGCTGTCCAGAAAGTAAAAGCACAGCCTCTTTTATTCGTATTCCTATTCGAGGCTCTTTCCAAATATTTGATTCTCCGGAAGAATTTCAGGCTTTTTAGACACTTTCTTGCTTTTTTTTGATTATTTCAGATGTGTGGAATGATAGAATTTTATGGTCCAGTTGCCATTTTCTTTAACAAAGGTGCTACTCTCAATAAAATTCAGGTGAATGGTAGTGTCGGGATACACAAAAGTACCATGGTTGATAAACTGGGCATGAGCGGTATTGTTATCGACAATGATGTTTAATTTGTCGATGTTGTAGTTGATTTTTACATCCTGAAAACCTTCCAGTGCATTGAAAAACTCTTTGGTGTTCCAAACGGAACCATTTTCATAAATTATAAAATCGTCGTTGGTAAGCCTTTCCATTTCTTCATAATTGAATTCTTGTACGGCAGTAACAAATTGGTGTAAAAGTTCATCAATTAATTTATGGTTTTCTTTTTGCTCCATTTTTTGGCTACAGGCCCAAAAGCCTGTTAATACTAGTAGGAATAAAATTTTTTTCATAGCTATTTGAGTTAAAGTTAGTCTGTTTTGCGCCTCAAAAAGATACAAAAAAAAATGCTAAGGATTATACTAATAAAAGCGTAAAAAATAAATGGTTGCCAATTTTCTGATATCAAGACCGTTAAAATTGGCAACCATTACTTACAAATTCTTTTAATTTACAGGGCAATAAGGCTTATGGCAAAACCCCCTCCCGGTGCCATGGTTATGGGTAAACTACTTTTACTGTCGATGGTTAATGTTTCAATCTTATAGGCTTGGGGATTGTTATTCCAATGTGCATCTTCAGCATCTTTATAGAGTGTAGCTGTGTAGGTTTTTCCTTCCGGAAGGAAATCGAATTTCAATTCCAGTGAGCGCTCATTTTCATCGGTAATACCGCCTACAAACCAGTTTTCGCTGTCACGTTCCTGCCGTGCAATACTTACAAAATCGCCAACTTCGCCATTCAACACCTTGGTTTGTTCCCAGTTAATGGCAACATCTTCAATAAATTTAAACGCCGGATGCCCTTTATAATATTCAATTAAATCGGCAGCCATCTGAATGGGGCTGTTTATTACCACATACAATGCCAGCTGGTGACACAGGGTAGTGTTCACCTGATTGTCTTTTTTGTACGGATCGAGTTTAAGGTTAAAAATTCCTGGTGTAAAATCGATGGGGCCAGCCAACATACGGGTAAAAGCAACAATGGGTAAGTGTTCCGGAGGATTTCCACCATCTGAAGCCCATGCGTTGAATTCCTGTCCACGTAAGCCTTCGCGTGCTATAGCATTTGGATAGGTTCTGCGTTTTCCGGTTGCTTTTATGGGCTCATGAGCATTAATGGCTACTTTGTATTTGGCACCGGTTTCCAGTACCTGGTGGTAATGGTTAACCATATACTGTCCGTGATGGTATTCACCTTTGGGCAGGATTTTTCCAACATATCCGGTTTTAACCGAATGTATTCCCAGACTTTCCATCAGGCGGAAAGCCGTATCCAATTGGTTAGTGTAAGTTTGTGTAGCTGCTGAGGTTTCGTGATGCATAATCAGTTCCACGCCTTTTTCTTTGCCGTAACGAACTACTTCTTTTAAATCGTAATCGGGATAAGGGGTAATAAAATCGAACACGCCTTCGCGGTCTTCAAAACCAACCCAATGTTCCCAACCGGTATTCCAGCCCTCGACCAGAAGTCCGCCAATGTTATGTGCTGCCGCAAAATCTATCAGTTCTTTTGCATAAGCGGTGGTTGCCCCATGCCTTCCGTGTGGTTTTTTACCTGAAGCACTGTTCATGTCCTGTGTGGCACCATAATCCCAGGTTTTAGTTCCCAGATGCATGTCCCACCAAATTCCTACGTATTTCATGGGTTTAAACCACGACACATCGCCAATTTTATTGGGTTCGTTCAAGTTTACAATCAAATCCGATTCTATCAATCCACCTGCGTTATCGCTAATTTGAATGGTACGCCAGGGAGTGGCAAACGGAGTTTCACGGACTACTTTGTAGTTGTGGTTTTCAGAACCAACCAGACAGCTCTTTAAAGCCAGATTTGCCGTATCTACCAATAAGGTCATATCAGCATAGTTGGTCAGGTTGGCTTCGTGAAAGCTTAGGTGTAATCCATCATTTCCAACCAGGGTTACCGGTGTATTTACAGCATTGTTGGGGATGTGGGTTTGCGCCAAATCGTTGTGACTGCGGTATTGGACGGCATTAATTTTAGAAAGAGGGGTTGTTCGGTATAAATGTTCGTAAATATCCCAGTCGCCAGGAATCCAGAAAGTTTTATAATCGGCGGTAAGATTAAATTCCGTGTTTTCTTCCAAAATATACATGGTGTCCAGGGCTTCCTGCTCGGGAAATTCATAGCGGAAACCCAAACCGTCGTTGTAAACTTTAAAAATAAGGTTCATTTTACGATGGGGTTCGCTGGATTCTTCGAGGCCGATATTTAAACGGTTATAGTGGTTCACTACTTGTCGTTTTTCGCCCCAGGGCATTTCCCAATCTTCGTTAATACTTACTTGTTCAATTGTATTAATGGTCCAGTTTTCGGCCATAGCCGGCTGGTTCTCCAAACTGAATCCCAGAGCTGATGGTTTTATAAGCTGTTGCCCGTTAAAACTTACCTGGTATACGGGTTGTCCCTTAGCGTTTAGATTGAATTGAAGGGTGATTTTCCCGTCGGGTGAACTGACTTGCTGTTCGTTGTTCTGGGTGGTGCAACTGCTTATTGTTATAATAACCAAAACAAGTGCCCATACTGATTTAAATGTGTTCATAAATTGATTTTTTGAGTTTCAAAATAGCCTTTGGAGCTTAATAAAAATTGACTCATGCATTCTACCGGGGGACTACAAATTTAGTCAGATTTACATTTATTACGAATATTTTATGGATTAAGAAGTGTACTTGTTTCATTTTTTGCTTTATGTTTGCTTTATCAAACGATGAAAAGGATAGTAACATGACCTATGATCAATTAAAACTCGACAATCAGCTTTGTTTTCCGTTTTATGCCGTTTCACGCCTGATAACCCGAGCTTATCAACCGTATTTGGACGAATTGGGAATTACCTACCCACAGTACCTGGTTTTGCTGGTGTTGTGGGAGAAAAACGGAATTACGGTGAGTGAAATTTCGCAACGGTTGATACTAAATACCAATACCATAACCCCATTGCTGAAGCGTTTAGAGGTTTTGGGTATTTTAAACCGTCAAAGGGCTACCGACGACGAGCGTAAGGTAATTGTCAGTCTTACTGAAAAAGGACAAGCCATGAAAAATGAAGCGGCTGATATTCCTTTTAAGTTAACCCAGGGATTAAATAGTGAAGTGCTTAATGCAGAAGAGTTGATTGATTTAAGAGATAAATTACAATTGATCATCCAATCGATTACCCAAAAATAAATGCATATATAAGTTGAAAGCCGATATATGGAGTTCCTTATCAGGGAACCCATATACGGCTTTCCTTATTTCTACTTGATTTAACGGTTTGTTTTTTTTTAGACTATTATTTTGTTTTAATCTTAAAATATGCAATGGCTTTAATTAATTGATCGGCCTGGTCTTCGAGCATTTGAGCGCTGGCAGCCATTTCTTCACTGGCCGATGCATTTTGCTGGGTAACATTATTTAATTGCTGCATGGCATTGTTTACCTGATTGGTACCATTAAGCTGTTCGCTGCTGGCTGCACTAATTTCCTGAATTAGCTGTGTAGTTTTTTCGATTTGTGGCAGCAATTCATCAAGTTTTTTACCTGCTTGCATGGTTACCACAAAACTATTTTGTGCCAGTGATACAATTTCATCTGCAGCTACTTTACTGTGCTCGGCCAGTTTGCGAACTTCAGCAGCTACCACAGCAAAACCTTTTCCGTATTCGCCTGCCCGGGCCGCTTCAACGGCAGCGTTAAGTGCCAATATATTGGTTTGAAAAGCAATGTCGTTAATCACCTTAATTTTCTCCGCAATTTCTTTATTGGCTGTAACGGCTTTGTCGGTACTTAGTTTAACTTCCTGCATACCTATTTGTGCTTCCTTCGATATTTTGCCCGTTTGGTTGGTATTATCAGTATTCTGTTCAATGTTGGCCGTAATCTCTTCAATGGTCGAAGAAATTTCTTCCACCGAAGCAGCCTGTTCATTGGCCCCCTGGCTAAGCGATTGCGAGGTGCCGTTAATTTCGATGCTCGCTGAGTTTATACTGCTGGCGCCTTCAGAAACCGATAAAATTACTTCGTTTAGCTTTTGCGATGTAGCTATAATGGAATTAAGCAGAATTCCAATCTCGTCCTCACCCCGGGATACAATGTTTACATCAAGCTGCCCGTTTTTCATTTGCTCCATAGCATTTACTGCAAAATTTAATGGAATGGTTAGCACATTGCGTACTGTTGTAATAATTATTATAGTTAGCAAGACCAGTAAAATTAAAGCAGTAGCAACAATAACCACATTCATTCGACGAATATTTTGCTGAAATTCTGAAATGTCAAGTTGGAACAAGCCCAAACCTACATGTTCACCAATAAAATCCTTGATAGGGAAAAATGCATATTTGTGATTCCCTTTTTCAGTGATCAGTATGCTTTGAAAACCAGCTAAAAACAATTCATCATTTAAGTGATTGAAAATCATGTTTTCAGAACTGGTGTTTATTAAAGCAAAATCGCTTTTTAGTTGACTTTGTCCCGAAACATTCGACGAAGATGCCTCAAGGTGGGCTGTGGAGGTTCCTAATAAATCTTTATGCATAAAGAGGGCGAAATCTTCCGTTTCATCTGTTTTTGAAGTGGTAATAATTTCATCGATAGGTAGCAAAACTTCAACCGATCCATAATATTTCTGATTATCGGAAAAAATGGGGGCTAAACCACGAATCACAAATCCACCACGCCCCGCTTCAATTCCTTTAAGAGGCTTATGATTTTTTGAAATATTCAGGATTGTATTTCTGAATCCCGAAAGATCGTCACCTCGTTTGGACGACCAGCACCGGATAAAGGAGCGGGCAGGAGGCAGGTGAAAGTGTATTTTATGTACGTCACCGTATGTGCGTTCCAGAGCTTTATTAATATTTTTGTATTCGTTTTCTATAATCATCGAAGCTTCCTGCAAGTTTTCGGTTTCGTTGAACTGCGCATAAGCTTCTTTAACTACCGACATTTCAGAGCAAATGGTGGCTGAATAAAGTGCTTTGTCGGCAATATCGTTTATGTTACTTTCAATTTCGTTTATTTTTTTATTGAGTGTTTTTTGTGTTAATGCTTCGTTATTTTGAATCAGGTAATAACGGGCAATAAAAACCAGAATAAGTGTTAACAGGGTTGCTGCAACCAACGTTGGCATCAATAGTTTAAATGAAATTTTTTTGTTTTGTTTAACTCTCATGACAACTTGTTTTAATTGTTTTAAGCGATTAATTTTATTTGAAAATTAGGCTGGGGTTGAATGTAAGCATTACAAAGAACCAGTGCCCGGCTTTTTCGTAATCACCACCGCGAATAACACTTAACGAGCGTTGAGCAAAAATTACGGAGTATCCCATGCTCATGGTAAGTGTTTTGTGATATTTGTAGTTGAGCAATAAATCAATTTCTGATCCCAGCGGTTTGTCCAGGGCTTTTAAATCGGTTCCGGTATAATCGGTGTCGATAACGTTATTGGTGAGTGAGAAATAGTGATAAGCAGCCTGGGTCGAAATTTTATCATTTAATTTATAATCCAATTTCAGGTAAAGATCCATTAATCCACCGTTTTTGGTGTGATTGTCAACCGTTAAAAAATAATCCATACTTCCACGTAAAGCATGTCCTGCACCATACAAATTATTAAACGCGTTTTTTTCGGTATCCAGGGTATCTAAATTATTATCACCGGAATAATATTCAATGGCAAGGGTAGTTTTCAGTTTTTCATTAACATGGTACGAAGCCGAAGCCAGAAACATGTGTGCGTTTAAATCTGTTCCGGTTTTGTCTTTGCCGGTTTGCAGATATCCGGCTCCTGAAAGGATAAGTCCAAGGTCTTTATTGGAATAACTAACATTTAATCCACTTGTATTTCTCAAATACAGGGTATAGTCAGCTCCGGTGGGTTGCAGGCCATCGGTAATTTCGAGTAAAGACAAAGCCAAACCACTGTCAAATTTTTTCGACAACCATAAAAATTGCATGGCTTTATAAAAATCGACCGGATAATTGCTTTCAAAGTTCTTTTCGGCTTCGTTGTTATAAGCCAAACCCAAATGGGCATCAAAGCCCGATTTTTTAAATTTTAGCAAGGCCAAATCGTGCGATGAGGCTACATTATTCCAATTGGTCGTTGCAAGTAAATGTTGCTGTTCGTATTTGAGTTGCTGCCTTCCTAATTTTAGTGACAGGGTTTCGTGTAGTTTCATTTCAATCCAGGCTTCAAAAACCATAAGAGAAGCAGCATCTGATTTGGCTTTTACATCGCCCCAGGCCTGAACATCCTGAATTGCAAAATACGATTTAATTTTTTCATTTTCATAGCTTATGCCCAAACGGCTGCGTTGTGTGGTTAAAAATGCCGGTTGACTGGCTGGAGTAGTTAAGGCTCTGTAACCGTTTCGGAACTCGGTTCGTGGACGTAATTCAAGATTAAGCCCCCAGCTGTCTTTTTTTTCTTCTTTGGGCTCTTCATTCAAAAGCATTGGTAAAACGCTACGGGCTTGTGTGTTTGAACTTTCAATGGCTGAGCCATTATTAACTTGCATTCCATCAGGTTCATCTACCGATTGCAAAGCATCATTGGACTTTTCAACCTGTTTTAATAATGGATCACTACTCGGTAAAGCAGAACTTGACTCAATTTGAGCATTAAGACTCAAGGCAAAAAAAGCAAGCAAAAGAGTTGGAATAATGTGTAACTTTCTCATGGATGTAAATTATTACATTAATAAATTTAGAATCTTTCAAATGAAAATTTAACTTCAATTTTTACTTTTGGAGAATATGCTGCATTAAAGATTAGTTTTTTCCTGCTTCAAACGTCCAAAATAAGGAAAATTCTCAAATATTCAAACCAGTATACTTAACTTGAACCTTAATGGTTAGGCTTTTATGTAATTTAGATTTATTATAAATTAGTAGTCGTCAAATAGCCTATTTATTTTGTTAATAATCAAGAAACTGGTATTCGATAAGTGTTCCAGGATTTTTATGTTTATAAAACCTGTTTTAAAAAACTGAGAAAAATCAGGTAATTCATGTAATGCTGTGTAAATTTGCATCATAAAATAAAAACCAAAATTGACATGGCAACTTTTACAAAAGACGAAGCCCTGCGTTATCATGAACATGGAAAACCAGGGAAGATAGAAGTAGTTCCAACCAAACCTTATAGTACGCAATACGATTTATCATTGGCCTATTCGCCGGGGGTAGCCGAACCTTGTCTGGAAATTGAAAAAAATCAGGAAGATGCATACCGTTACACGGCCAAAGGTAATTTGGTGGCTGTAATTAGTAACGGAACTGCTGTTTTGGGATTGGGTGATATTGGCGCATTGGCCGGTAAACCTGTAATGGAAGGTAAAGCGCTTTTATTTAAGATTTTTGCTGATGTCGATGTATTCGACATTGAACTCGACGAAAAAGATCCCAAGAAATTTATCGAAGTAGTTAAAGCCATTGCACCTACTTTTGGAGGAATTAATTTGGAAGACATTAAAGCACCGGAATGTTTTGAAATAGAGCAAACCTTAATTAAAGAACTGAATATTCCGGTGATGCACGACGATCAGCATGGTACGGCTATTATTTCGGGTGCCGGATTGTTGAATGCTCTTGAGTTGGCCAAGAAAAAAATTGAGGAGGTTAAGGTCGTGGTTAACGGCGCTGGAGCCTCAGGAATCATGTGTGCCCGTTATTATGTGTCGCTGGGGGTAAAATTGGAAAACCTTTACATGCTCGATTCCAAAGGCTTGTTAACAAATCAGCGTACCGATTTGAATGAGCAAAAACGGTATTTTGCCAAAGATTCAAAGCAGACCAAACTGGATGAGGTTATTAAAGGGGCTGATGTTTTCTTAGGCTTATCAAAAGGAAATATCCTGAGCCGCGAAATGGTTCAATCCATGGCCGATAATCCCATTGTTCTGGCAATGGCAAACCCAACGCCTGAGATTTCATACGAAGAAGCTATAGCTGCCCGTAAAGACATTATTTTTGCCACAGGCCGTTCCGATTATCCCAACCAGATAAATAATGTGCTGGGATTTCCGTTTATTTTTAGGGGTGCACTTGATGTTAGGGCAACAGCCATAAACGAAGAAATGAAAAAGGCTGCAACCTATGCCATTGCAGCATTGGCTAAGAAAAATGTTCCCGAAACAGTGAATGCTGCCTACAAAAGTAAAAACCTGACTTTTGGACGTGAATACATCATTCCTAAACCACTCGACCCACGTTTGATTACTGAAGTAGCTCCTGCTGTGGCCAAGGCAGCCATGGAAAGCGGTGTTGCCCAAAAACCCATTAAAGATTGGGAGGCTTATCGGATTAAACTGATGAAGCAAATGGGGATTTACAATAAACTTACCGATGTAATTCACACCAAAGCAAAGCAACAACTCAAGCGTATTGCTATTTCCGATGCTGAAAACTACAATGTGTTGAAAGCGGTAATTATGATGAAGGATCAGGGAATTGCCGATCCCATTTTAATTGGTAACCGTGCCAAAATTGAGGCTAATATGCGCGAAAACTGTGCGGGTTTATGCGATATTCCTATTGTTGATTTGCATGATTTAATTGAAGCAGATCGCCTGGAGAAATATGCGCAGATTTTATTTAAAAAACGTCAGCGTAAAGGGTGTAATCTGGATGAAGCCCGACAAATGGTGCGCAACATCAACTACTTTGGGGTGATGATGGTTGAAGCCGGCGATGCTGATGGATTTCTGGCCGGTTACTCTACCAAATACTCAAATACCATTCGACCGGCGCTGCAAATTTGTGGAACAAACAACAGTTTAAATCATATTGCCGGTATGTATGTGGTAATGAATAAAAAAGGCACGTTCTTTTTTGCCGATACCACGGTAAACCATACGCCCAATGCAAAAACGCTTATCGATACTACCTTATTAACGGCTGCCGAGGTCCGTAAATTTAATATGGATCCGGTGGTTGCCATGGTTTCATATTCTAACTTTGGCTCAACCCGTAAAGGTTCTCCTGAAGTGGTGCGTGAAGCTGTATCGTATTTGCACCAGAATTATCCTGACCTAATGGTTGATGGTGAGATGCAAGCCAACTACGCTTTTAATAAGCAAATACGAATGGAGAAATTCCCGTTCTCAAAAATTGGCGATAACGATGTTAATACCATCATATTCCCTAATTTGAGCTCCGGTAACATTGCCTATAAAATGATGATGGAAATTACCGATGCCGAAATTATCGGGCCAATTTTATTGGGAATTAAAAAACCTATCAATGTGCTGCAAATGGGAGCATCAGTTCGCGAGATTGTAAATATGGCTGCCATTACTGCCATTGGAGCACAAACTTACACCGATGAAATAATGAAACTGTAAAAGTTTGCCCCTAAAGAATTAAAGCCTCCGATTTTCCGGGGGCTTTTTCTTTTTTAATAGCCCACATTTTTAGCTTTTATACCAAAACACAAAAACACTATATTTGTGCAAACTGAAAAATTAGAATTATGAGTAAAGTGGTAATAAAAAGTTTTGAAGATCTGGAAGCGTATACTGGTAAAGAATTGGGTACTTCAGGCAATCTGGTAATCACACAGGAGCAAATCAACCTGTTTGCCGATGCTACGTTCGATCACCAATGGATACACATCCAACCCGAACGTGCAAAAACTGAATCACCTTTTGGTGACACCATTGCCCATGGTTATTTGACCTTATCTGTCTTACCCTATTTATGGGATCAGATTGTTGATGTACAAAACTTAAAAATGCAGGTGAATTATGGCATCGAAAAATTCAAGTTTAATCAGCCGGTTTTGGTAAACAGTACGGTACGTTTGGTGGCCCGTGTTAATAATGTAATTGATTTACGTGGCGTTACAAAAGCCAATATTGGTGTTAAACTCGAAATTGAAGGAAACCGAAAACCCGCTTACGAGGGCGAAGTGGTATTTCTTTACCATTTTAATAAATAATGTTTTAAGGTTTACAGTGCTTTAATTGTATTTCTTTAAGGACCGAATCTGATTGAAATACATCAGCATCGAAGTTAAATTTCAATATTTTTTACCTTTTACCACCATGTCCATCGACGAACGTTTAGCCAACACCCAATTCAGCTTACCGATTATCAGACAGGTGAACAGCACAAGGCACGAAACGGCAATTAGTCTTGGACTGGGCGAGTTAAAGGATTTTCCGGTAGATTCGCAGTTGCTTCAGGCAATAGAGCACGTAATGAAACATGGCGGAACCAACTATACCGATAATGCAGGCTTGCCTGAACTGAGGAGGGCAATTGCAGAAAAGCAACAAAACGTGGATAATTTTCCTTACTCCGCTGCCCATGTAGTTGTTACCATCGGTGTGCAGAATGCGCTTTATGCAGTGATAAAAACCCTGGTAAAACTGGGAGCCAAAAGAGTGCTTATTCCTGAAATAAATTTTGGAATCTACCATAAAATACCTACCGATTTTGGTTTAGAAGTAATTACCTACCCATTAACGCCTGATTTCGGAATCGATTTTGAATCTTTGTTTACTATATTGGAGCCCGACGATTTATTGCTGATTAATTCTCCGGCAAATCCTACCGGAAGGGTTTTTACCAAAACCGAGCAAAAGCAATTAGCTGAAGGATTAAGGCGAAATCTTATCCGGGGTTATGTTATTTCCGACGAAATTTATGATGCTCTGGTATACGAAGGGGAGCCGGCAACAAGTTTTGCTGCCTTTTTCGAGCGTACCATTGTTTTAAACGGAATTTCAAAAGGTGGAGCCGCCGCTGGATTGCGTGTGGGTTGGATAATTACCCGAAACGAGAAACTGGCGCAGGCCTTTACTTCAAATAATGCTACGGTTATCAGTTGTCCGCCAACAATAAATCAATATGCAGCCATTCCGGTGGTAAAAGGCGAAACCAAACAAAGTATTGCTGATTACAACAATATATTGAGGAAAAACCGCGATTTAGCTGCTCATTATTTAACTGCACAAAACATTCCGTTTGTAAAACCTACAGGTAGTTTTTATATTTTTCCCGAAATGGGGAATAAGCTACGCATGTCGGTAACTGATTTTTGTCTGCATGCAGCCAAAGCAGACAACGGGGTAGTGGTAATTCCTGGTGAAGCTTTTGGGGCGCCCAATCACATGCGTATTTCGTTGGCATCGAACCAAATGCACGAAGGAATGGCGCGACTCGTTAATTTTATAGGACAGGCACTAAAATGAGTAGCTGGTTTTTGTATCTTACAGCATACGCTTTTTAATAAAACAAATTGTTAATGAATTATTTAGATGAGAACCAGGCGGCACAATGGGTAAACAGGTTTGTAAATGCAACAAACCAACACGTATTTTTAACCGGAAAAGCAGGTACCGGTAAAACCACGCTGTTAAAAGAGATTATTAATACAACCCATAAAAAAGCGCTTATTGCAGCTCCCACAGGAATTGCTGCCATAAATGCCGGAGGTTCCACCTTACATTCCTTATTTCACCTTCCTTTCGGAACATTTATTCCTTCTAACACCATTCCACCACAGTTGAACATTCAATCGCAGCTAACTACTCCGGCCAGTCTGATAAAGAACCTGCACATGAACAAAAACAAGCGGGCTTTACTTCAGGAAATTGAATTACTGATAATCGACGAAGTAAGTATGCTGCGTGCCGATTTACTCGATGCCATTGATACCGTCCTGCGTTTTGTGCGGCGCTCACGCGATGCTTTTGGTGGCCTTCAATTGCTTTTTATTGGCGATTTGTGGCAATTGCCTCCGGTTGTAAAAGACAACGAGAGAATAATACTGAACGCCTTTTATCCCAATGTGTTTTTTTTCAATGCCAAGGCTATGTAAAGCAATCCGCCGGTTTATATTGAATTAAGCACCATTTACCGACAAAGTGATCAGCAATAAATAGATTTAATGA
>JBFWMB010000046.1:0-29815 GCA_050251815.1 Salinivirgaceae bacterium
CTGGGAGCCATAAAGCATAAAGAAATCCGCAGTTACAATGCCGATGGATTTTTAATTGAAGTAAATATAAGAGATGCCAACAATAGCCTTATCAACAAAAATACCTATGAATACCACCCCAATGGTTTAATTCAAAAAGATATTTATTGGGATACGGAACTGGATAAGCCCAAACAAATTATCTGGTACGAATATGAGTTTAATGCGAACTAAGCTTTTGGGTATCGACCAGTGATTTCAATTCACATTTTGAGGTGCAACCGGAACAACCATCGGCACACGAGCGTTGATTGCGTGCAAATAATTTCAGCACCAGTTTTTTCCCGGCAATAAAAAATGCGACTCCCAGAATTATAAAAGTAATTATATTAAATACAAGTGTTTCCATTGTTATTCTCCTTTTTTGTTTATTAAAACAATTGTTCCGATTAATGGTTCGAATTAAACAAAAAACCGGCTACCCACCTGGTAAACCACGTACGAAAGTATCCAGGCAATTCCGGTGGTGTAAGTCACCATAAATAAAGCCCAACGCCAGCGGCCCGATTCTTTGGCAATAGCACTGATAACCCCAACGCAAGGTGAATAAATTAGCACAAAAATCAGAAATGCCAGGGCAATTACCGGTGTTAACGCTGTTTGTCCGGCTTTTGGGCCGGTCTCGTATTTCAGGTCGCGTAAACTCTCAACCATTTTTTGCTCATCTTCGCCATTGCCATTATTGGTTTGCAGCAAAACACCCAGGGTGCTCACCACAACCTCTTTAGCTGCCGTACCACTTAAGAGGGCAATTCCCATGCGCCACTCAAAACCCAGCGGACGAATGGCCGGTTCAATAAAATGACCGATGCGGCCCAGCCAGCTTTTTTCGAGTTGCTCACTTGCCATCTGATTTTGAATGTAAACCTGTTGAAATTGCAAGGCTGCAATCTCTGTTTCGTCCAATGGAGCTTGCATTTGAGTTTCAATAAGCTCCAATTCCTGAGCATAATCTTTAGTGTATTTTACTTCGCGGGGAAAGTACCCCAAAGCCCATATTATAATAACCGCAATCAGAATTACCCCACCAACTTTCTGTACATATTGCGCCGATTTGTCCCACATGTGTTTTACGGTCGATTTTAACGATGGAATGCGGTAAGGCGGCAACTCCATTACAAAAGGTGCTTCTTTGGTTTTAAACAAAGTTTTATTGAACAGATGCGCCGTACCCACAGCCAACAAAATTCCGGTAAGGTAAAGGCTGATTAAAACCAGGGTTGGATTCTCGGGAAAAAACGCCCCGATAAAAAGAATATAAACCGGCAAACGTGCGCTACACGACATAAATGGTGTAATCAGCATGGTTAACAAACGGTCGGTACGGTTCCGGATGGTTCGTGTTGCCATTATGGCAGGCACATTGCACCCAAATCCCATAATTAAAGGAATGAAAGAGCGACCATGCAAACCAATTTTATGCATTACCTTGTCCATCATAAATGCTGCACGGGCCATATAGCCGGTATCTTCCATAAAAGAAATAAACAAAAACAAAATAATGATATTGGGTAAAAATACCAGCACACTACCCACTCCGCTAATTATTCCATCGGTCAATAAATCGTTAAACATTCCCGGGGGCAGCGTCTCTTTTACAAAGCTGTTCAGATAGCTGAATCCCATATCAATCCAGTCCATTGGATAGCTACCCAACGTAAAGGTACTATAGAACATAATGAACATGAAAAATAAAAACAATGGAACTCCCAATATATGATTGGTTAATATTTTATCGATGGCATTGGTATAATGCCATCGTTTTGACTCCCCCTGTTTTAAAGTCTCTTTAAGAGCCCCACTAATAAAACCATATTTGGCATCAGTAATAATAGCTTCGCTGTTTTCACTAAACAGGCTTTCAATGCGAGATACTTCCTTGTAGGTTGTTTTTAAAACGTCCTTGTTATCACCGTGTCTTGAAACAAAGCGGATGGCATGCCCATCCTGCTCAAGCAGTTTAACCGCAAGGAACCTTGGCGACATGGCAGTTACCAGCCGCTTATCGCTTTGAATGTGCTGGCGAATTTCCCTAATCGACTGCTCCACTTCTTTTCCATAATTAATATGGATATGTCGCACGTTGGGGTCGCGATTTTCATAAACATCAATTATTTTATGAAACAAATCATCAATCCCCTGGCCTTTTATAGCTATTGTAGGAATAATAGGAATACCCAGCAATTTGCTGAGCTTTTCAATATTGAGCAAGGTTCCTGATTTCTCCAAATCGTCGTACATGTTTAACGCAATAACTACTTTAATGTCCATGTCGATGAGCTGGGTGGTAAGGTAAAGATTCCGCTCCAGGTTCGATGCGTCGACCACATTAACCACGATATCGGGGTTGTTGTGAAAAATATGCTTGCGTACGTATAATTCCTCAGGTGTGTAGGCGGTAAGTGAATAGGTTCCCGGTAAATCAAACAATTCAAATTGGTACCCTTGAAAAGTATATTTATTCTGTTTGGCTTCGACCGTTACGCCGCTGTAATTTCCCACATGTTCCCTGGCACCCGAAACATAATTAAAAAGCGATGTTTTTCCACAATTCGGATTCCCCACAAAAGCCACACTAAGCTTTTTTCGGTGTTGATTGGCTGAAGTCTTTAACTGTTCCAGATCGATAATTCCTTCGTACTGAATTTCGGGCAACGAGGCGGCAATACCGGGAGTAATAACCTCAATTAAATGAGCCTCCGACGGACGCAGTGACACGTGATAACCCATCACATTATATTCGGCCGGCCCCCGAAAAGGAGTCTTTTTTATCACCTCAACCAATTGCCCTTTCACAAAGCCCATCTCCATAATGCGCTTGCGAAACGACCCATAACCTTTTACTTTAACAATTACGGCTTTTTCGCCGGCATTTATTTCTGAAAGATTCATAATTAACTACTTCAAATGCCGGGTTAATTACTTTGCACAAACAACCTCCGGCATAATAACGCTGCAAAAATAGTGTTTTTTATTTATTTAGAATGATTTAAAATAAGAATCTTGTTATGATAAATCGCAGCTTTTAAGCATTAATTTTGGCAGAATTTTTGTCGAATAGAACACTTTGCATGTTTAGTTTTATTACTTTACAGAAATCTTTGAAACCATGGAAGACAATTTATACGACAAATTAAAGTCGCTCACCGGAAAATTTCCGGATAAACTGAATATTTTAGAGGAACAAATCGATGTAAAGCTCCAGATGGAATATTTCAAACATTCCAGCAAGCTAAAAAAGAAAACAGACGCTTCGATTGGTTTTACACTTGATGATTTGCCCGATATTTACGCCCCGGAACACACCAACGAAAGTATTAAAGAACAGTTGATTAAACTGGCCTCGATGGACGATCCCAAAGCTTATCGGATTATTGAAGACTATTTAAAGAATGGCCGCCCTGAACTGCGAGACTGGACCCTTTTGGCACAACAAGAAAGCAAAATGTTGCTCGAAAGCTCCCTGCTCGACGAAAATCAAATTTTTATAAGTACCGGATTGGGTGGTCGCGGAAACATGCTCCGTTATTTCATCGTTATTATTGGCGAAGAACCCCATGAGTTCAATGAATTTCAAAAAAACATTATTTCGTCGGAGTTTAGCTTTGCCTTAAAAAACAACCAGTCGGAATTGGAAAAAATCACCTTTGATGACAATCTGGCTACTCTTTTGGTATTAATACCGTTTGAAGTACCGTTTCAAAAAGTTTTTCGCGATGCCATTACCGAGTGTAACAATTATGGAAATTTTTTAAAGCCCAATTTTTTGGTAACCAATGTAAAAACACTATCAACCCAGGAGATTCACGACTTTATTCAGCACAACGAATTGCCTGACTCCAACGACTTTGACAATTTAACACTTAACTCCGAATCGGATGAATCATAAAATTAACCTGGCGCTCCAGGTGTTGCCCACCGCAACGGGTAAAGACAGTTATGCTCTGGTTGATAAGGCTATTGAAATTATTAAACGCTCCGGACTAAACTACCGGGTATGCCCTTTCGAAACGGTTATCGAAGGCTATTACGATGAACTGATGGAACTTGTAAAAAAAGTTCATGAAGCGTGTTATGCTGCCGGAACCGAAACCATGATGACTTACATAAAAATTCAATCGTCGGCTCAAAGTCATGTGACTATTGACGACAAAATGGAAAAATACGACAATGAATAAAACCGCCTGCAATGATAAAACATATTGTACTTTGGAAGCTAAAAGAACAGCATAACGGCAAATCAAAAGACACACTGGCCAACGAAATGACCAGCCGTCTGCTAGAACTTAGAAAGTTTATTCCTGAAATTAAGTCTATGGAAGTAAGTCGGAATACAATTTTTCCGGAACGGAATCACGATTTGATTTTGCTTAGCGAGTTTAACAGTTTTAACGATCTGGAAAACTATGCCAATCATCCGGAACATCTTAAAGTAGTTGCCTTTGTGAAAGAAATTGTCACCAGCCGGGCGGCTATTGACTACGAACTATAAAAAAAGCCGGATTAACCGGCTGTTCTAATTATTTCTTTTCCTGTAAATCTTCAAATGCGACATCGGTAAACTCATCTGCTTCAATAGAATCAGTAGATTCCAACTCGGGTTGATTCTTTCTGATGTATTCTACCACCTCACTCAGGCCTTCGGCAAATTTTTCAAAATCTTCTTTGTACAAAAATAATTTGTGCTTTTCAAAAGTAAACCGGCCATCGTTTTCAAAGCGTTTTTTACTTTCGGTAATGGTTAAATAATAATCATTCCTTTTGGTAGCTTTTACATCGAAGAAATAGGTTCTTTTTCCTGCTCTAACCGATTTTGAAAAAATCTCATCCCTTTCTTTTCCATTGTCATTCTTGTCAAATCCTTCCATCATCAAATACGCATTATGTTTATTAAACTCAGTTGGTAAATTTAAGTAATCATAGTAAAATACTATTATAAGCACCTATAAAATGCCATCTCAAATAAACACAATACTTTTTCAAATTCAAAATAAAATGATTTAATCCTTTAAAGCCAAGCAAAAAATCTTTAATTTTGCCCGCGATAAATTAGTTCTAAATCTATTAAGGCTCTTTAAATAAATGATTAGTAGAAGGTTGTTGAGAATTAAAGTACTCCATATTTTATATGCCTACTTTAATAGTAACGATGAGGGGTTAGCCCGATACGAAAAAGATCTCTTTTACAGCATCGAGAAATCGTATGATTTGTACCACCTGTTCTTTGTATTATTACTTGATGTAAAAGAATACGCAGTCTCCAAAATTGAATTAGCTAAAAACAAGCGAATCCCAACCCGGGAAGATTTAGATCCAAACCTGCGGTTTGTTGAAAACCGAATCATCAAACAGTTAATGAGTACCAACCGGTTGTACCGTTACATTGATGAGCGGAAACTCAACTGGGCACATCATCCCGAATTAATAAAGCGGGTATATAACGACATGCTTGAATCGGAATCGTATGCGAATTATATGCAATCGACCGAAAGCAGTTTTAAAGCCGATAAGGATTTCATCATCACTTTTTTCTCAGAATACCTGGTAAATTCTGATTTGTTGTACCAGATTCTTGAAGAGCATTCCATCTTTTGGAACGACGACATTGAGTTTGTTCTCAGCATGAATATTAAAACCATTGAGCGGGCTAAAGCCGGACAAGTTGACATTAACCTGTTTCAATTATTTAAAAACGAAGAAGATAAAGAGTTTGCAAAAAAACTGCTTCGCATGGTTGTTTTAAACCATCAGTCTAACGCTGACCTAATTCAGGAAAACATAAAAAACTGGGATGTTGACCGCATTGCTCAAATGGATTTGCTGGTAATGGAAATGGCAGTTACCGAGATACTTCAATTCCCAAGTATACCAATAAAAGTAAGCTTTAACGAATACATTGAACTGGTTAAGTTTTACAGCACCAACCGCAGCAACGCCTTTGTAAACGGTGTGCTCGACAAAATTATCAAACAGCTTAAAGCCGATGGCAAAGTGCAAAAAGCCGGCCGGGGGTTGATGGAATAAAAAATCGGTTCAATATTTGTATCCAAAGCTGATGTAACTAAAAAACTATTTAAAACCAATGATTCGGATTGTTCAGTATTTACTTGTGATAGCCAGCCTTACCAGTGCCTGCAAACCGGGAAACCCTTCCAAAGAAAGCAGCCAATCGGGTAACTTCATAAATAAAAATTCGCTGGAAAGCCGAAATTCTGACACCAGTGCATTGCCAATTATTCAGTTTGAAAAAACAGCACACGATTTTGGACAAATTATTCAAGGCGAAAAAGTATCGTACACCTATACCTTTAAGAATATTGGGCAAGGCGATTTAATTATTAAAGACGCCATTGCATCCTGTGGATGCACCGTTCCCAAATTTAGCCGGAAACCCATAAAATCGGGAGAAGAAGGCTCTTTGGAAGTAATTTTCGACAGCAATAACCGCAGCGGAAAACAATTAAAAACGGTAACCGTGTGGACCAATTGCAACCCGGAACAAACCAGACTTCAGCTAAGCGCTGAAATACAAGTACTTAATAAATAATAACTATAAACATGAATGTATTAACTTTTTTTCTGATGCAGCCAAGCGGCGAACAAGCAAGTCCGCTGGGCTCTTTATTACCTTTGGTATTAATTATTGCTATTTTCTACTTTTTTATGATCCGTCCTCAAATGAAAAGGCAAAAAGAGGTGCGCCAATTTCGTGAAGGAATTAAAAAAGGCGACAAAGTGCTTACTGTAGGCGGAATTTACGGTAAAGTTTCGGAAGTAAAAGACACCACTGTAATTCTCGAAATTGCCGATGGCGTGAGAATTAAAGTAGATAAAGCCGGCTTGGTTAAAGACAACTCTGACCTTGGAACCGAAACAACCAAGTAAAATCTGATTGAATAATATAACCCGCAGGTTTTTTGTTTTTAGCCGAATCGTAGTACAGATAAGAAATATTTGTATTTTTGGATTCAAACAAAGAGCTTTCGGGTTTTTTATTTTTACCAAATCTATATCTGGCAACCTTGAGTAAATTTAACATACATAAATTACGGCAGTTTATCAAACTTCGCATTTTTTATCGTATCGACCGTAAAATAATGATATACTCCATATTTGTTGTTATATCTGCAATTTTTTGGTTTTTAAACAAACTCAACAACGAATACAATACCATTATTGAATATCCAATCCGATATACGCAGTTGCCAAAAAATAAAATTCTTGTAAATGAGCTTCCACAAAAATTAAAGCTCAATGTTTCAGCTTATGGTTATGATCTGATATTTTACAAAATATCGCCTGCTCCCTTTCCTATTGTGCTGAATCTGGAATCGTTTGACGCCAACCTGGAATCGCCAAAAGTTTCAAGCTTCAAACTATTAACACGTTACGCTCGCGAAGAAATTAGCAACCAATTACCCAACAACATTAATGTGCTCGATATACTTCCCGACACTCTGGTTTTTCAATTTGATAACCTGATCGACAAAAAAGTTCCAATAAAAGCTAATTTAACACTCAGTTTTGCTCCACAATGCATGCAAAACGGACCCGTACTTTTTAAACCAGACAGTCTTTTGGTAAGTGGCCCAAAAAGTCTGATTGACACCTTACAAGCCCTTTATACCAAGCCGCAAAGTTTTACTAAACTCGATAAAACCTTACAACGAACCATTTATTTGGAAGAAATTACCAATTTAAAAACCGAGAAAAAAAAGGTTCAGGCTACCATTCCCATTGCTAAATTTACCGAAGCATCGTTCGATGTACACATTGTACCCATTAATGTTCCCGATTCGCTGGAGTTAATAACCTTCCCCAGAAGTGTTCAGATTTCAGGTCTGGTTTCGCTTGCTGACTACGGTATGATTAAAGCCGATGATTTTAGAGCACAGGCCGATTATAATGATATAGTAAAACTGATTGGTCAGAAATTACCTGTCCAGGTAATTGTTGCACCATCGAATGTTAGAAACGTTACCTTTTTTCCTCCCAGTGTTGAATTCATTCTCGAAAAGAAACCATGATAATTGTTGGACTTACCGGAGGCATTGGCAGTGGTAAAACCTTTATTGCCCAAAAATTTCACAGCCTCGGTATCCCTATATACAATAGCGATACACGAGCCCGCGAGCTAATGTTGTCGGACAAAGAACTGATTGAAAACCTTAAACAACTTTTCGGGTCAGGAGTATATCGCGACCAAAAATTGAACAAAACGTTTATTGCAGAACAAATATTTAAGAACAAGCAGCTGCTTCAAAAAATGAATCAATTGGTACATCCTAAGGTCCAAAACGATTTTGAACATTGGTGTTCGCAACATACTACTGCACCTTTTGTAATTAAAGAAGCTGCCATACTTATTGAAAGCGGGGCTTATAAACAATGCAACTATATTATAGTTATTCTGGCTCCCAAAACATTACGCATGGAGCGGGTAATGAATCGTGACAACATGTCGCACGAGCAGTTTGTAAACATATTAAACAATCAGCTTAATGACAAGGAACGATTGGAATTTGCCAACTTTACCATTCGCAACGATGGAACAGAAGATCTGGATCAAAAGGTTCATGAGCTTTACCAACAAATTGTAAGTAAACAATAAACTTTAAAACCTTAATTACATACATAAAAAAGAAATTAAAAAATGAGTTTAGGAAAATGGATTGCCGGTGGATTAGGTTGGGCTTTTTTTGGCCCCATTGGCGGCATTGTAGGATTTTTGGTGGGTAGTGCCTTCGAAGGAACTAATCAAAGTGGAATTCCCAAAGGAGCATCGCCAAGCGGACAAACAACACGGGGCGACTTTATGGTAAGCCTTATTGTGCTTACTGCAGCTGTGATGAAAGCCGATGGAACGATAAAAAAAGCGGAACTCGAATACGTAAAAAAATACCTCCTGCGCTCCTTTGGTCAGGAAGCCGCAACTGATGCCATACGCATGTTGCGCGATGTGTTAAAGCAGCAAATTCCGGTACAGGACATTAGTCGCCAGATAGGCCAACATCTCGATTATTCGTCAAAACTGCAACTTTTACATTACTTGTTTGGTATTTCGAGCTCCGACGGGCAAACAAAACTTAACGAAGTAGAACTGATAAACCAAATTTCGGGATATATGGGCGTTGGGGCATCCGATTTTAATTCCATCAAATCGATGTTTTACAGCGATACCCATATTGCATACAGCATTTTAGGGCTTCAGCCCAATGCAACCAATGATGAAATTAAAAAAGCCTATCGGAAGATGGCTGTGGAATATCACCCCGATAAGGTGTCGTATCTGGGCGAAGACATTCAGAACTCAGCCAAAGAAAAGTTCCAAAAAATTAACGAAGCCTACGAATCGCTAAAAAAAGAACGTGGGTTTGTTTAATTGCATCGGACCTACAAAAACTGTAAAAACACAGAAACAAGACACAATGCTTATCAATTTTATAATGGCATCGTGTAAAAACCAATCAATGTATTATATTTGCCATCTAAAATTATAAACGCTCAAATATGTTGAAAGATATTCTTGCAATTTCAGGTCAGCCAGGATTATACAAACTGGTTTCAAATACAAAAAATGGAATTATTGTAGAGAATTTAGAAACCAAAAAGCGAATGCCGGCTTATGCCACTTCAAAGGTTAGTGCACTAAACGATATTGCTATTTACACGGTGGATGGTGAAGACAAACCTTTGGTTGAAGTTTTTAATAACATCAGAAACAAAGAAAACGGAGGACAGGCAATTGAGCCTAAATCGTCGAACAACGAACTGAAAACGTATTTTGAAACCATCATGCCCGAATACGACCAGGAAAGGGTATATGTTTCTGATATGAAAAAAGTTATTCAATGGTACAACCTAATTCAGAAACTAGACATGCTCCATTTGCTCGATGAAAAAGAAGAAACCGAAACCAATTCATCAGAAGAAAGTACCGAAAAAGAATAATAGTATTAAAGCACCAGCATAATAAAAGCATGACTTAGAGGTCGTGCTTTTTTCATTTTTAATGCAACTTAATTTGCTTTTCTTTGTTTTTAAATACATCAATACCAAACTCAAAATTCAACCGTTATGGCTAAGCGACTAAACAGAAATTACCTTGATAAAGATTTAGAATTAAACTCATTTCAAGATATAAAACCTTATTTCGACGAATTGCTTAATCGGGAATTGAACACCCCCGACCAGGTATGGCAATGGTTGCTCGACCGCAGTGAGCTTGAAAGCGTTATTAGCGAAGATATGGGTTGGCGCTACATAAAAATGAACTGCCAAACCAACGATAAGCAATTAGCAGAACATTTTAATACTTTTGTTTCGGAAATTGATCCGGAAATTACGCTGGTTTCAAACCAACTCGATAAAAAATTTATTGATGAGCAAGTTCAAAAGCACATCGATAAAGCGCGGCTTTTTACCGTTATTCGCGAAACCAAAAAAGAACTTGATTTATTTCGTGAGGAGAATGTGCCACTTGAAGCAGAACTCCAAAAATTGGAACAGGAATTTGGGCAAATTGCCTCAAAAATGACGGTGCATTATAATAACAAGGAATTAACCCTGCAAGAGGCTTCAAATTATTTAAAAGATACCAATCGCAAGGTTCGTGAAGAAGTTTATCATTTAATTAACAAACGCCGTTTGGCTGATACCGAAACCCTAGATAAGCTGTTGGACAAACAGATAAAACTACGCCATCAGATAGCCTTAAATGCAGGGTTCAGCAATTTCCGCGATTACAAATTCAAAAGCATGGGTCGTTTTGATTACCAGGTGGCCGATTGTTTGAAGTTCCATAGCGCAGTTGCCCACGATGTAGTTCCCATGAACGAAGATTTGTTGAAGATCAGAAAATCAAAGCTTAATGTAAATACGCTTCGTCCCTGGGATTTGGATGTTGATGAAGAATTAAGAGATCCACTGAAACCATTCGATACCGTAAGCGATTTAATCCGAAAAACCGTGTATTGTTTTCGCGATTTGGATTTGGAATTCGGAATCTACCTGAACGAGATGGATAAAATGGGTTACCTTAACCTCGACTCGCGCAAACATAAAGCACCAGGTGGGTTTAACTACCCGCTGCACGAGAGCAATGTGCCCTTTATCTTTATGAATGCCACCGGGAATCTCGACGATATGGTAACCATGCTCCACGAAGGCGGGCACGCCATTCATGCTTACCTAACTGCAGATCTCAATTTGGTTCAATTCAAAGAAATACCTTCTGAAATTGCCGAATTGGCATCGATGAGTATGGAATTGATAACCATGGATTACTGGCATCATTTTTTTGCCAATGATGAAGATTTAAAACGAGCCAAACGAACTCATTTGCAAAACATTCTAAGTGTGCTTCCCTGGGTTGCCAAAATCGATAAATTCCAGCATTTTCTATACGAAAATCCCAACCATACCCACGAGGAACGTAAACAGGCCTGGGCTGCCATTAATAAAGAATTCTGTGGCGAAACAGTTGATTTTACCGGACTTGAGAACTATCAGCAAAACATTTGGCAACGACAACTTCATATATTTGAGGTGCCGTTTTATTACATTGAATACGGAATTGCCCAGCTGGGAGCTATTGCTATCTGGAAGAACTTTAAACAAGACAAAAAACAAGCACTTGATCAATATAAAAAAGCGTTAAAAATGGGGTACACATCACCCATTCCTGAAGTCTACAAAGCGGCTGGCATTAAATTCGACTTTAGCGATGCTTACATTCAGGAATTAATGGACTTTGTAAAAGCAGAACTGGTACTTTTGTAAATCAGGTTCACTTTTCAAAAACCCTATTTCAATTTATTTAATCGAGCTGGAATCTATCAGTTGTAAAGCTTCCTCAACGGTTTTAACCGGAAGATTACATACATTTCCTTCACAAACATAAATCAGGGTTTCGTGGTCGGTCCATCGGTTTTGTAACAAGGGCAACTTCACCGAAAAATCTGCCTTTTCAACCCCGGCTATTATTACCTGAGGATGATAATAGCTGCAATATTCAGTTCTGAGTTTTTGAGAATCAGGTCCCATAAAGACCACTTGATATACGGGTTGGGTAAATTTGAGGAAAACCTGTGCCCAATTTCCATAATAGGCGACATTTTGCTCTATATCGCTAAGTGTATTTGCCACCATCTGTCGGGCCATATCCATCCAGTTTTCATTGGAAAACAGAGTTCCCAACACAAACAGGTTCTGAGCCATTAAAGAATTCGATGAGGGTATTACATTGTCGTCCAGTTCCATTTTCCTGACCAACAATTCATTGTACTTTTGATGGGTATAAAAAAACATCCCTGAGTTTTCATCCCCAAAGTTTTCGATAACGTAAGTACATAATTTTTCAGCATCGGCAAGCCATTGCATATTAAATGTTGCCTGGTACAAGCGGGTAAATAACTGAATTACCAGTGCGTAATCGTCGAGCAGGGCTTCAATAGTCGTTTTACCAAACTTATAGTTGCGATGCAAACGGCCATCCGATTTCCAAAGCCTGGTTTTAATGAAATGGGCATTGGTTACCGCTACACTTAAATAGTGCGTATTTTCAAAAGCCTCACTGGCATCCACAAAACCAAGAGCCATTAACGCATTCCATGAGGTTAAAACCTTATCGTCCAACGCCGGATGAACCCGCTGCTCTCGCTTTGCAAACAATTTTTCCATTGCCTGCATAACTTGTGCAGCAAGTACTTCATCGCTCCAGCCAGTCATACTTTTTACGGCTTCAACATCAGTAATCCATAAAATATTAGAACCTTCCCAATTACCTTTTTCACTTACATTAAAAAGTGTACAAAACCAGGTGGCATGGTTACCCAATAAGTCCTCAATTTCCTGTTTGCTCCATACATAAAATTTACCCTCTACCCCTTCACTATCGGCATCGAACGAGGCATAAAAAGCTCCTTCGGGGCTCATCATTTCATGCTGAACAAAATTTAAAGTATGTTCTACCACCTGTTTATAGACTGCCTTTTTGGTGAGCCTATAGGCATTTGCATACAAAGAAACCAATTGCCCATTATCGTAAAGCATTTTTTCAAAATGGGGTACTTTCCAGTAGGAATCGACACTATAACGCGAAAAACCACCACCTACCTGATCATAAATTCCACCCCGGGCCATTCTTTCCAAGGTTAATTCCAGGTGTTTTTGAATGTCTTTTGCCTTAAATCGGTAGATATAATCCAACAAAAACTGATACCCCGATGGCATGGGAAACTTTGGTGCCTGCTGATTTCCACCCCATTCCTCATCAAAATAGCGTTTCCAGTTTTGAACCGCCCGAAGGATGTATGTATCGGAAAAGTTTTCTGTTGCTTTTTTTTCGTGAACCAATTCCTGAACCTGAATTCCCTGAGCCAGCTCGTCGGCTACCTGAAGTACTTTAGCTTTTTCCTGCTGATAGGTGGTAGCCAAACCTTCCAAAACCTGAATCCATTGCTCGGGCCGGTAATATGTTCCGCCATAAACAGGACGGCCGTCGGGAAGTGTAAAACAATTCAACGGCCAGCCTCCACTCCCGGTTAATAATTGCACCGCCGTCATGTAAATCTGATCCACATCGGGTCGTTCTTCCCTATCTACTTTAATACAAACATAATTCTGATTCATCATAGTGGCTATCCGTTCATCTTCGAAACTCTCGCGTTCCATTACATGACACCAATGACAGGCTGCATAGCCAATACTTACAAGCACTAGCTTGTTTTCTTTCTTAGCCTTTTCAAAAGCTTCCTTACCCCAGGCATGCCAATTCACCGGATTGTGAGCATGTTGCAAAAGGTATGGACTGGTTTCGTGAATAAGATTATTGGTAAATTTGGGTGTATCGGCTTGTTTCATGTTTTAATTTTCTGTTATAAAAAGGAATACGAAATTCGCTATTAACAGCAAACAAGCCTAAATCGAAAAGGTTGGGAATGGTCAGCACAAAGTTCAAAAAAAAACCGGTTCTAATCAACCGGCTTTATGCACTTATTAATTACATTAATAGTCTTAGTTCAGATACTTTTTGCTCAACTCATCGTAAATTGAAATCACTTCGCTTACTTCACCCTTTTGATTAAACATATCGGTATGCCAGTTTAAAGGTTCCCAAATACAGGCTCCTTTTCCCATGTTATCAGGTAAGCCAAATGAAATATCGTGTACCTCTTTTTTAAATCCGGAGTATTCAACCACATTTACCGGTTTTTTATACCGTTGAATTAAATCGTTGAGATTAGTATTCAAATCGTTAAGCGTTCCATGCCATCGGGAATAGTATGATAGTCCAATTATATTGAAAGTTACTCCTCGGGCAATCATGTTATCGAGCCAAAAAACGGCTTCTTTGTTTTGTCCTCCCAGGGCAATATGCATCATTAGGGGAACATCAGGAGCTACACTTTTTGCTCCGGCCACACCCGCTTTTAGTAATTCCGACAGCTGATCGGGATTACCAATGTGACCTTCAGGCCACAACAAGCCATGATTAATTTCGTTTCCAATTTGAACCATATCAGGTAATAAATTGTGATTTTTAAAAGTCTCGAGAACTCTAACTGTATATTGCCTCACAGAATCTTTTAACGTTTCAAAATCGAGGTTTTGCCAGGCCAAAGGTTTGTTCTGTTGTTGTGGATCGGCCCAATAGTCGCTGTAATGGAAATCGAGCAAAAGTTTCATTCCGGCATCTTTTACCCGCTGTGCCATTTTGAGCGTGTAATCCAAACCACAATAACCAATTTCAGGAGCATAACCTTTTTCGTTTTCCGGATTCACAAAAATTCGTAATCTTATGTAATTAAAGCCATGTGATTTTAGCAAAGCAATGGCATCAACCGCTTTTCCATTTTCATAAAACTTCATTCCCCGATCCTCTAACTGAGGTAAAAACGAAACATCGGCACCTATCATCTTATCGATGGTTTTTGTTGTGGGCACCAATTGTGCGTTTGTTGGCTTTTTATATTCAAAAGATGAATTGATGGTATGAATTTCATGTGCTCCGGGCCAAAGTTTTCCGGAGCGGGCCTCAATTTTTACTATACCGGGGTTGGTTCCGGCCAACAACCTGAGATGACAAATTCCCTGTTGCAATTGGCAAACTGTATAATTCGCCCCCGCTGAGTCAACTTTCCACTCCAATTGCAAACCCTCAGGACTAATGATGGATGCATCGCCGCTTAAAAATACCTGAATAGAATCATATGCAGAACGAATCTCTTTTCCTACGCTATTGGTAACAGCTATCCGCAGATTAGCCTCATCAGCCCCATTGGCAATCAATGTGGTGCTGTAGCTTGTTAACATAATCGAAACGGGTATTCCTGAATCAACCTGCATTAAGGGTGAATAATCGACTAATTCCTGTTGAGGCGGCTTGCATTGCATTAACCCGCCCAAAAGAAACAGGAATAAATAGAATTTATTTCTCATATAAATAAGTTTTTAGAACCGAAATTGCATTTTTTTTAAATGCCTGGTCGATTAATTATCAATATTTCTTTTATTTATCTACCTTAATCAACAACAATGTTGAGCGTTCCAGGGGTTAATTTTTCTGCCCTGGCCTCAACCTTATAAATACCTTTTTTTGAACAGGCTTTTAATAATACGGTAGCAATGCCCGCTTCTGCTGCAATGGGATTCTTACCTAAGAATTGAAAAACGCTATCTCCTGTAAAGGTAACATGGGGTGTAGCATCCGGAACTACAGTTCCGTTTTTATCGACAATAGTAGCATATAAAAAGACCACATCGTTAACACCACTTTGTAGCGCCTTACCACTTTTATCGTACCAGAGTTTTAAACCGTAGGCGGTTTCAGGTGTGTAAACGGTGTCGGCAGCCATAACGGTATTATTAACCAACCCATGGGCAACAACTGCTCCCGGAATAAAAGCATCCGTTTTAAACGTAAACGGTGGATGCGATAAATAGGTGCTGTTCACATCCTGATCAGGCAACTGTGTTCCAACCAATGAACCGTTTATATACAAGCGAACCTGTTCGCAATTGCTATAAACTTTTAAATCTTTGTCCGATTCATTATTGTAATAACCTGAAATTGCAACCATAGGTTCTCCAAAAGGTTCAAGTTTTGATTCACCAATACCTGCCTGACTTCTATAAAAATAGTACGCAAATTTGGGCAAACGGAAAATATCCATAATACCTGAAGCTTCCAAATCGGGCGCATACCCCCGATTGTAATCGTACATTAACCAATTGGCATCACCTACTGCGGGTCCGGCCAGATTGCTGTTGTGGGCTTCCTGATAATTCAAGGCCTGTTGGGCAAGGCGTTTGGCTCCATAACCCCTTAACTGGCGCGAGGTGCGTTCTTCCTCACTTAAATCACTAAATGCTTTTTGATTAAAACCGGCATTTTGTGCATAATATTCCCAATCGCCGTATTCAGCAATAAAAATGGGTTTGTTCTTATTGTATTTGTTCCAGTAATGTGGAGGTTTAGCATGTTGCCGCGCAGGTATAAACACATCGTAAATGGTATCTAACCACCCACAGGTGTATACATCGGAATGCGGATACTCTTCATGAACCGCCCGGTGAGCTTGTTCCATAAACTCTGCAGTCATCCCCGATTCGTTAAGCGATGCTTCCCAAAGTATGATGGAAGGATGGTTCCGATCGCGACGAACCATTTTTCGCACATCGCTAAGTGCATTGTTTTGAAATTCTTCGTTACCGAAAAACTGCCAGCCGGGAATAGCATCCATCACTAATAATCCCAGTTCATCGCAGGCTGCTAAAAACGATTCACTGTGCGGATAATGCGATAAACGAACCATATTAAAACCCGCTTCCTTAATTTTGTAGGCATCGCGGTAATTGGCGTTGTCTGATAATGCATATCCAATATACGGATATTCCTGATGGCGATTGGTCCCACGCATTTTTACCGGTTTTCCGTTAAGCTCAAAGCCCCTTTCCGCAGTAAATTTAAAAGTCCGGATGCCAATGGGGACCGTTTGTATATCATGAACTGTATCAGCTGAAAGCAATTCAATCTTTAAATTATACAAGGCTGGATTTTGGGTTGACCACAGTTCCGGCTTTATAAGCTCAAACATTAAACTCAGATCAGCTCTTTCTCCTGAGTTTATTGAGGTGACTTTTGATACTTCCACAGCAACCTGCTCCTGGTTCTTATCGAAAAGCAATGCTCTGATTTGGGTACTTTTATTCCAGGAGTAATTATTCGCTACTTCGGCAACAACATGAATGGTTGCACGTTCATTCGAAACCTTATCGTAAGTAACAAAAATACCTCCACCAGCCACTTTATTGGCAGCCATAGCATCGGTAATATGCAACTTATCACTTACCTGAAGCCAAACATTCCGGTAAATACCACTAAAAATATTAAAGTCGAGATCGGCCAGAGGTTTACCTGGCGGAATCAGCGGATTATCTTCGTTATTCAGCTTAACTACCAAAAGGTTTTTCCCGGTAAACCTAACTTCATCGGTTATATCGATATTAAAAGGCAAATAGCCACCTAAATTGGTATGAATCAAACTTCCATTCAGATAAACTTCGGCTACCTGCATGGCTCCTTCAAAATACAAAGCCAGTTGTTTTTCTTTATACGATTCAGGCAATTCAAAAAACTTTCGGTACACACAGTTTCCCTGCCATTGAGCTCCCTCGATTACTAATGGTTCAATAGAAGCCGTATGAGGAAGTGACACATTTTCCCAGGTAATGGCATTTTCCGGGTAAAAAACTGTCGTATCTTTTTCAATTCCGTTGGTTTTATTGAATTGCCAATCGGCATTGAAAAGAATTTTTTCAGTTGATGATTTAACATGCAGGTCCTGCATTTTACAAGCACCAAGTCCAAAAATCAAAATTGCTAAAACTATATTCAAATTCCTCATATCACAATAAAGATTAAATAGCTGTTATTTCTGGTAATCGTATTTCATAAACTGGATGGTCTCAGTTAATTCACCCGAAAAATTGAAAAAAGTGCAATTTTCCCACGATGATCCGGTTCCCCATAAGTCTTTCATTTGTGAGCTTATCCAGGCGGGTTCCCAATACATTATTCCACTGGCTCCCGCATCAATAAGATTTTGAGTTAAATCGATCAAAAACTGTTTCTGACCCTCCGCTGAAAATGGATATTTGGCAATTGGACTTTGTCCTCCAAAAATATTATTGTACCCGTCGTTGTTATCACTGGTAAAAGCATAGGCTGTTTCGAGCACCATAATGTCGCGATTAAACTTATTCTTAACCTGTGTTACTAATGCAGGAAGGTTATCGAAACTCACCGTAGTATGCCAGTTGGGATAATAGGAAAACCCAATGATGTCAAAATCGGTAACCCCCGCTTTGTTAATCATATCGGTGAACCACCAGTCTAAATTTTTGGGATCAGCAACGTGGAGTGTAATCAAAGTTTTCTTATTGTATTTAGTATCGATGGCGCGAACCGCATTTATTCCGGCATTAAATACTTTACCGGCATTACTCCAGTTTCCATCGCAGACCGACAATTTAGGAAAAGCTGCCGGAGCATTGGTAAACATCATGCCACAATTGGTTTCATTACCAATCTGCACCATTTCAGGCAACAAGTTTTTTTCAGCCAAATCTGACAATACTTTATAAGTGTAATTGTAAACTGAATCGGATAAAACATCGATACTGGTAATATTTTTCCAGGCCTGGGGAACATCCTGATGGCCAGGATCGGCCCAGGTGTCGGAATAGTGAAAATCGAGATTGACTTGTAACCCCTGACCTTTTGCCCGTTCAATGCTTTTAAGTACATCGGGAAAACCACTGTATAAGGGAACCTCTTCATTATACAAATCATAAACCCATGAAGGGTTATGCCACAAGCGTAAGCGAATCATATGCACTCCCTGCTCCTTAAAAATCACATAAGGATCTTTCAATTCGCCACTTTCTTTATAAGATCCGCCATGGTCCTCAATTTGATTCACATACGACAAGTCGGCTCCAAACAGAAAAGCGGTAGTAGAATCTTCAGGTTCTTCAAAAATTGGCTTTTCACCTGGTTTATCATCTTTGGTACAAGCATTACTCACAACAAAAACACTCAACAAAGCAAAAAACAAGATTATCACTATTCTATTCATCATTTAAGCATTTTAAATTTAAAGCCCTAAGTTAATTGAAAAGCCTTTAACTTTAGTAATAAAATTCTAATAATACAGCATTCACTATTTTTAAAATATTTGGGCTAATATTTAAGTGTAGGTAATATGTGATTTTAAAAATGAGAATTATAAAAACAAAAAGCCCCACCACAAGGGCAGGGCATTTAGCTTTCAGTATATTGTAAATTACACAATTCCTAAGTCAACCATAGCGTTGGCTACTTTCATAAATCCGGCAATATTAGCTCCTTTAACGTAATTAATATAACCATCTTCTTCCGTTCCATGTTCAACGCAGGCGTGGTGAATATTTTCCATAATTTGGAATAAGCGCATATCAACTTCTTCGCGGGTCCAGTTCATTTTAAGACTGTTTTGGCTCATTTCGAGACCTGAAGTTGCAACACCACCGGCATTTACAGCTTTACCCGGGGCATAAAGAATTTTGGCTTTAATAAAAGCTTCAATAGCTTCAGGAGTACAACCCATGTTTGAGATTTCGCCTACGCAAGTAACGCCATTCTTAATCAACAGGGCAGCATCATCACCATCCAACTCGTTTTGGATAGCACAAGGAAGCGCAATATCAACTTTTACTTCCCAGGGTTTTTTTCCGGCAACAAACTTAGCTCCGGGGAATTTGGTAGCATAAGGAGCAACAATATCCTGATTAGAGTTTCGTAGTTCTAACATGTAATCAATTTTCTCGCCGCTGATGCCAGCCTCGTCGTAAATGTATCCATCGGGACCAGAAATTGCAACAACTTTTGCACCCAGTTCGGTTGCTTTTAAAGCAGCACCCCAGGCTACGTTACCAAAACCAGAAACAGAAACGGTTTTATCTTTCATGCTGATTCCACGTGTTTTAAGCATGTGATCAACAAAATAAATACCACCAAAACCAGTAGCCTCGGGACGAATTAATGAACCACCCCAGTTAAGTCCTTTTCCGGTAAGAACGCCCGTATGTTCGCCAGCCAGTTTTTTGTACATTCCGTACAAATAACCAATTTCGCGTCCACCTACACCAATATCACCAGCAGGAACATCAGTTTCGGGGCCAATATGTTTCCATAATTCAAGCATGAAAGCCTGGCAAAAGCGCATAATTTCAGCATCCGATTTTCCTTTAGGATTGAAATCGCTACCTCCTTTACCACCACCCATTGGCAAGGTAGTTAAAGCATTTTTAAACGTTTGCTCAAATCCTAAAAATTTAAGCGTTGACAAAGTTACACTTGGGTGGAAACGAAGACCTCCTTTGTAAGGCCCAATAGCACCATTGAATTGTACCCGATAACCCAGGTTCACATTAATATTACCTTCGTCGTCGGCCCAGGTAATCCGGAAAGTGAAAATACGATCGGGCTCAACAATACGCTCAATAATTTTAGCAGCTTCGAATTTTGGGTTAAGTTCGTAAATATCTTTTACAGATTCCAGAACTTCGTGAACAGCTTGAAGATATTCTTTTTCACCAGGGTGTTTTTTTTCAAGCTCGGCCATTATTTTTTCTACATTCATACCTTAAAATTTTTTATAAAAACATTAATTCTTAGATAGTTATTGCAATACTGAAAAATATTATTCTAATGCAAAGTTTAGTCTTTGTTTTAAGGTGTGCAACATATTATTAAACATCAGTTTCGAAAAACCCAATTATGCCAAAAATCAGGTTTTTAATAGCAAAACTTTAGTAATTTTGGAACCATTAAGTGTTAATTTGAAAATCGATTCAAAAACTGTATATCAACAGCTTACAATTAGCCCCTCTAAAAAAAGCCCTTAAGCTGGTTTTAATTTAAAGTTTTTTCGGGCAAATCAAGGTATTTTAACAAGCAAAAAACATTTCGAACAACATGATTTTGGCCTTTAAAAAAAAAGGAACGAAGGTAATTATGCACCGGGCTTTTTTATTAAACCTTTATTGTTTTTTCCGTCGATCTTTATTTCAATGTATTTCTCGAATCGAATATGCCTGATGTACTCATCTTCATATACGATGGGTTGTTTTTCAAGAAAATCAATATCATAAAATCCTTCTTTTATAAATGGATTAATGGTGAAATACCCCACGCGGAACGAAGTAAGGTTTTGAAAGAAGTGTGTTCCCTGGCTGGGATCAATATGATAATCTTTTAATCCCGATTCTATGATTACCCTAGCCTGTGATATCTGCGACCATTTTACCGGTATGCCCAGCCAGGGATCGCTAGAACCCCAGCGCCCCGGACCAACCAAAACATAGTTTTTATCTTCCTGAGCAAATTGCTGGTTAAGTTTGTCGAGAATGGGAACTATTTTAGGATTTTTTGCTGCATCAAAAGTCTGGGGTTTTACATATACCAAATCGTACACATCCTGTACAATGCCGTTGCCCAAAGCCATTTCGCTGTAAATAATCCAATCTTCAGGATTCTCCTTTTCAAAATCGATGTCTACGTCTTCTTCGCTCTCAACAATTGGCCGAATTTGAAGGAAATTAAAAATTCGGGGCTCACCGGGTTTCACATTCAGGTTTGCGGCAAATTCAATCTCTACCGGATTATTCATCTCCTGGGCTCCTATTCGTAATAAGGTATCCAGAATTTTTGCCAACGGAAACGAATCGTATTTTAATACATTCGCAAAAGTTATCAGCTTTTTCCCTTTGTAATTAGCTCCGTCGCGCAGCAAATTATCTTCAAAGTCATAGGTCGATGCTATATGATTTATCGATTTGTCCTCTTCAGCTTCTGCAACCGGTAGTCGTTTCAGGTTCACGGCATCATCGGTTGAAAGTTTAAAATCTTCGACATCGAGACTAAGCGAATAAAAGAATTGTTGGGTATCGCGCATGGCAATTTTGGTATCGGAAAGCTGCAATACTTTTTTGGGGTATTTTGGACTAAAGCGTAGCGATTTTCCACCATCAACAATTTGTTTACCAAGCCCTAATGCGATATTGGCTATGCCATCTTCAGGTTTTTCGGGAGCAATGGGGTAAAAATTAATGGAACGGGCAACTCCTGAAAAAGTTGGATAATATTTACTACCATATTGACTTCCGCAAACTTCCTGGATAATGATTCCCATTTTTTCTTCATCGATTACATTTTTTGTTGCCTTCATGTAGGCTTTACTACTTTGAAAAAAAGTGGAAGCATAAACACTTTTAATAGCCTGACACAGTAAGCCAATCATCTGGTCGCGGTAATCGCTGTAAGGAATCATGTAGGTATTGTAAATCCCGGCAAACGGCTGGTAATGCGAATCCTCGAGCACGCTCGATGAGCGAACTGCCAGAGGGGTTGAGTTTACATCAAGAAAGGCATGCAAGGTAGGAATTACATGTTCGGGCAGTTCGGCCCGATTGAAGGCTTCCAGAATTTCAGCATCTTCGGCTGTTGACAGCGCCACACCGTACAAATTATTCTTCTCCATAAACTCGTCGAAAACGCTGGTTGAGAAAACCATGGTTCGGGGAATGGATATTACCACATTTTCAAACTGATAAAGAATCTGATGCTTTTTAATCAGTGAATCAATAAATGCCAATCCCCGGGCTTTTCCACCAAGCGAACCATGTCCAACCCGGCTAAAGATGCAGTAACGGTCAAAATTACTGTCGCTGAAGCTGGTAATAATTCCACGCCCCCGATTCAGCCGGTATTTTGAAATCTCGTTGTACATGTAACTTCGCACTTCGTCGGCACTGTTAAAATCGCTAACATCAGCAGAGCGGAAAATAGAACCCAATGAAAAAAGTGCCCGCGCATTTAACCAACGCGAAAAATCATTTTTACGGGAGTGGTATTCCAGCGATTCGTCGGGAATGGTTAACAACAAGTGTTGCAACTGTTTTAAATTCGATGCGCGCCCCACCACATTGCGATCGTTTACCCGGAAAACAAAATCGCCAAAAGCAAAATACCTTTTTATGTACTGGCTCAGCTCTTTGTTTAGCTTACTCGAGTCTTTACTTAGAAAAAAGGCACCAACTTTTTCAGCCATACGCTTGTTGTGGTATTCCGACGATTGCATTAAAACCGGTAAATGTTCATTATCGGCCCGAATGTGTTCATAAAGCCGAAAACCTGCTTCGGCATCATCCTCCCCATCACGTTTGTAGCGAATGTCGGTAATTACTCCCAGTATATTTTGTTTGTATTTTTCGTAAAGATAAATGGCCTCATTGTAATTCGTAGCCAGCATAATTTTTGGACGCCCCCTTTTACGAAGCATTTGTTGGTATTCATTGGCCCCTTCCTGCTTAAAGTCTTGCGATTGCTGCAATACAATTTTATACATCGTTGGCAAATAGGAACTGTAAAACCTGATATTGTCTTCAACCAGTAAAATCGTCTGAACCCCAACAATTTCAATATCGTTTCGGGCGTTCATTTTATCTTCAATCAGTTTAATAATGGCCAACAAGATTTCGGTGTCACCCAACCACGAAAAAACATAATCAATAGCACTCAAATCCTCCTTACCCATACGCATCCTTACCTCACGCGAAAAATGCGTTAACAATACAAAGGGAATTCGCGGATAATCAGCCTTTATTAATTTTGCCAGCTCAAAAGCATCAATATTGTCGATGCTCAACATGGAAATTACCAGGTCGATATCGCCTTTTTTTAGTAAGCGAAAAGCTTTCTCTGAAGTGTGGGCATGAATAAACACCGGTGGATAACGCAGATTAAGCGACACGTATTCATCAAAAATCTGTTCATCGATTCTTCCATCTTCCTCCAGCATGTAAAAATCATAATTGCTACAGATTATCAGAATTTTGTAGATACGTTTCTGCATTAACATCTTAAATGCAGTCTCGTTTATGTAGTATTTTTTTGTTTCGAGGTAATTTTTATAAAGCGACATGAGAATATATTTTACATTTTTGGCAATTTAATAAAATTTGCATGTCTAAATCAGGACAGCGTTTTAATTGCATCGATTTTTAAAAAATTCTACACTAAATTATATTACTTTTGGGTACAAGGGCTTAAAACACTCATTATTATGCACAACAAATGCTTCCAATACAATAAATTAGTTTCTTTTTGCCAGATACCCATGCAGTTGAAATATATATTATAATATAATGAAAGAAAAAAGGAACACAAATGATTAAACATTTTTTGCTCCTTATTGTTACTAATTTTATCCGAATAATCCTGAATTTACTGGTAACAAGAGCTATAATTTTTAAAAAAGTGACAGGCATTACATAAAATTGAGGTAATTTTTTTTAAATAAATTTTGTGATTTAGTTCATAATTATTATAATTGCATCGTTTTCAAAGGGGTATAAAACAATCCCGAAATCAATCACCTCATATTTTCATGAGCCTTTTCAAATAAAAATAACAATCGAATTTATATTCGTTAAAATCAAAGTAAATCACATAACTTATGTATGACATTCTCGAGTTGAACAAGAAGCTTGTTCCTGAGTTAAAAGAAATTGCCAAATGCTTGAATATTAAACGTATTGAAACTTTACGCAAACAGGATTTAGTATATAAAATCCTCGATCAACAGGCAATTGACGCTTCAAAAACCAAAAAGGTTGTAAAAAAAGAAGCGAACCCAGACGAAAAAAAGCAAACCCCCTCCTCCGAATCAGCCGATTATCAAAAGAAAAAATCACGGACACGCACATTCAAAAAAGACTACAAAGCTGAAAAAGTAATGAGCGTAAATCCACAAAACCGGGTGGAACGTACTGAAGCTCCTGCCAGCACTAAAAACGAACCCGCACAAGAAGCAAAAAAAGAAGAAACTCCTGCAAAAGAAAAAGTAATTGCCCTTCCCTCATACCGCGACAGAGCGCTCATTGATCAGGAAGAAAGCGGAACTGCTGCTCAGGAAACAAAAACATCGGCCGAACCAGCACCGGAAGCTCCTGTCCGAAGCGAACGACCTGCTCCTGTTTACCGAAAAGAATCACAGGACATGCCTCAGCGGACAAAAATTGAACGTCCGGCCCGCCAGGAGAACGAACCCCGCAGGGTTGAAAAACAAAAAGATGAACGCGCCAAATATGAATTCGACAGCCTGATTACTACTTCAGGTGTCCTGGAATTAATGCAGGACGGTTATGGTTTCCTTCGCTCATCGGATTACAACTACCTGAATTCGCCCGACGATATTTATGTAAGTCAATCGCAGATAAAACTTTTTGGTTTAAAAACCGGCGACACAATTACCGGTGCTATTCGTCCTCCAAAAGAAGGTGAAAAATATTTTCCGCTGATTAAAGTAGAAAAAATTAATGGACGCGACCCGGAAAGTGTTCGTGATCGGGTTCCTTTTGACTTTTTAACGCCTCTTTTCCCCGATGAAAAGTTCGACTTAACCAGCCATCCGCAAAATTCGCCTTCGACCCGTACCATCGATATGTTTACCCCAATTGGTAAAGGACAGCGTGGATTAATTGTGGCTCAGCCAAAAACCGGTAAAACGGTTTTACTGAAAGAAATTGCCAATGCCATTGCAGCCAATCACCCCGAGGTGTATCTGATTGTTTTGCTTATCGACGAACGCCCTGAGGAAGTTACCGATATGGCACGCAGCGTAAATGGTGAAGTTGTGGCGTCAACCTTTGACGAACCCGCCGACAAACACGTTAAAGTGGCCAGCATTGTGCTCGAAAAAGCCAAACGTTTGGTTGAGTGCGGTCACGATGTGGTTATTCTGCTCGATTCGATTACCCGTTTGGCCCGTGCTTACAATACCGTTTCACCGGCTTCAGGTAAAGTATTATCGGGTGGTGTTGACGCAAACGCATTGCACAAACCCAAGCGCTTTTTTGGTGCTGCCCGGAATATCGAGAACGGAGGCTCCTTAACTATATTGGCCACCGCTCTTACTGAAACCGGTTCAAAAATGGACGAAGTTATCTTTGAAGAATTTAAAGGTACCGGTAACATGGAGCTGCAACTCGACCGTAAATTGTCGAATAAGCGCATTTACCCGGCTGTTGACATCAACCTGTCGAGCACCCGCCGCGATGATTTGTTAATCGACAAAGATACCTTAAGCAGACTTTGGGTACTGCGCAACTACCTGTCGGATATGAATTCGGTAGAAGCCATGCAATTCCTTCGCGACCGCTTAGTTAAAACACACAGCAACGAGGAGTTCTTAATCTCGATGAACGACAAATAATCGAATTTCAATTAAATAAAAAGCCCCAATCCGTTTACCGGATTGGGGCTTTTACTTTTTAGCCATAAATTATAAATGTGCCGCTCCATCATAATATAATGGAGAATCAGGACCCAACGGAATGTCAAAATATATCCAGGCCATCAAAAGAATGGTCCATCCAATAAAAAAGATGATGGAGAATGGAATCATGGTAGAGATGATGGTTCCAATCCCGGCGTTTTTATCGTACTTCTGAACAAAAGCAATGATGAGAGCAAAAAAGCTCATCATGGGTGAGATTATATTGGTAACGCTGTCGCCAATACGGAAAACAACCTGCGATAATTCGGGCGAATAACCCATAAGCATAAAAATTGGAATAAAAACCGGAGCCATTATAGCCCACTTGGCCGAAGCACTTCCCATAAGCATATTGATTGTAGCAGCAAACAGGATAAAAAGAATCATCAGTACATAGATATTCAGATTGGCCGCTTTCAATGCTTCGGCTCCATTAACAGCCAGTACGATGCCCAGGTTGCTTTCTTTAAAATAAGCCACAAACTGAGCGGCAAAAAACACCAGCACAATATAGGTTGCCAGGGCTTTCATGCTTTCAGCCATACCTTTCATCACATCGGCATCGTTTTTAAATTTACCCACCACAGCACCATAAACAATACCCATAGCTCCGGCCACAACAAACAACAGCGTTACAACACCACGCAGCAAAGGCGAATGCAACAATGAACCGTCTTCACTTCGCATAACACCATCCTCGGGTATGGCACCCCATAGTATCAGACCAAAAAATACCATAAAAGTTAGTCCGCTATAGAGCAGTCCTTTTTTCTCTTTTTGGGTCAGTTTTTCAAGTGCTGAATTTTCTTCTTCCCCATCGGGCTGATACTTACCAAACCGGGGGGCAACAATTTTTTCAGTAACCCAGGTTCCCAAAAAGGAAATAAGGAAAGTGGATACTATCATAAAGTAGTAATTGGCCGTTGGATTTACTACATAAGCGGGATCAATTATCTGGGCTGCCTCTTGAGAAAGACCAGCCAAAAGCGGATCGATGGTTCCCAAAAACAAATTGGCACTAAATCCGCCCGATACTCCGGCAAAAGCCGCTGCCATACCTACAATGGGATGTCGGCCAACCGCTATAAAAATTACTCCGGCCATAGGAATTAAAAGCACGTAACCAATATCGCTGGCCATATTCGACATGATACCGGCAAACACCAACACAAAAGTTAAAAGCGATTTTGGTGCCGATAACACCAGTAAGCGGATAGCTACCCCGATTAATCCGCTGCTTTCAGCAATTCCTATACCCAACATGGCAACCAGAACAATTCCCAAAGGAGCAAAATCGGTAAAGTTTACCACCGTTTTTTCCAGAATAAAATGCAATCCATCGCCCGAGAGTAAGTTTTTCACATGAACCACATCGCCGGTTGCCGGATGTAATATTTGCCAGCCCAGCCAACTGCCTATCCACGAAATTATCAGGGTAATAACTGCAAAGCCCAAAAACAGGGTTGCCGGGTGCGGGAGTGCATTTCCCCCTCGTTCAACTAAATTTAAAAAGCGTTGCATTAAAGATGTTTTCTGTTTTGCCATAATACTATAGTGTTCAAAAATTAATAGTCAATGTTTAAACAAACAGCAGGCAAAAATAATTGTTTAGCGAAAAAAAACTAAAATGAAGGTTTATTGAAAAATAACAGGCTCTATACCTTAAAAAAGACCCTAAAATCTTAAATAAACCCACACTCCCGTTGGGTTCTGGACCAGCAGGAAAAACACTTTAAGCAAGTAATCTATAATCATTTTAAATTAGGGTTTAAAGTGCGTTTTGCAATGTAAAAATTGCAACATCAAGAGGCTTTTTGCTAAGTTTGCATAACAATTTTAAGTATGCAGCGGTTTTATCAAACACATTTCGAACTACTTGAATCGGTTAAAGCTCCCATTACCCGAGAGCTAAAAAACGAGATCGATTGGCGTAATCGTTTGATTGGTATCAAAGGTACGCGGGGCATTGGCAAAACCCTGTTCCTGCTCGATTACATCAAATCGGCCTATGGTGACGACAAATCGTGCCTTTATGTAAACCTAAACAACTTTTTCTTCTCGGGACATTCACTGGTCGATTTTGCCAACGAGTTTCGAAAAACCGGGGGCAAAACCCTGGTATTGGATCAGGTGTTTAAATACCCCGACTGGTCGGCGGCCATACGCGATATTTACAATAAATTCCCCGATTTGCAGATTATTTTCACCGGAAGCCCGGTAATGCGCTTAAAAGACGACAATCCCGACCTTAAAGGAAAAGTGGCCTCGTACCACTTGCGCGGATTATCGTTCCGCGAATACTTAAACTATATCACGCACAATACTTTTATTAAATACACACTCGACGATATACTGAAATACCATGTTGAGATTGCCAAGGATATCCTGTTTAAAACCAAACCCCTGGCTTATTTCAACGACTACCTGCACCATGGGTTTTATCCCTTTTTTACCGAACCGGTAAATTTCAGCGAGAATGTATTAAAAATAGTAAACCTTACCCTTGAAATCGACATTCCCTTTTTACAGCAAATGGAGCTTAAATACCTGCCCAAACTAAAAAAACTGATTTACACCCTGTCGGGCGATATGCCCCACACACCAAACATCAGTCAGTTAAGCAGCAGTATCGACACATCGAGGGCTACGGTAATCAATTACCTAAAGTATTTAAAGAATGCCCGCTTAATCACCCCCATTTATCAGGGCGATGCCGACAGTTCCAAAAAACCCGAGCGGGTTTACCTGCACAATCCCAATTTATTGCATGCCATTTCGATGAGTCAACCCAGTCAGGAGGCGCTTCTTGAAACCTTCGTGCTGAATCAGGTGCAAAAAGGGCATTACATCTCCGGAAACGGAAAAGCAGGTGAGTTTGAAATTGATAAGCAATTAACTTTTAAAGTTGGAAATAATAAACGCTTGAATCCCAACCAGGAAAACACCTACGTATTGATTGATATGGAAGAGGTGGGCGAAGGAAAACGCATTCCGGTGTGGTTGTTCGGCTTTTTGTACTAATACTCGGATAGCTGCCTTTCAACAAAAGCCTATCCCTTAGGTCGTTCTTTTAGATAGTAAAATCAAAACGGAGTTTGTTCTCCGGTATAAAAATAAACAAAGTAACCCTGGCCCTTAAAAGCCGGGCGGATAAACTAATTAATATAAATTCTTAATAAGTAATAACATGGCAAAAGAAAAAAAATTCATCACTTGTGATGGTAACTATGCCGCATCGCACGTAGCATATATGTTCAGCGAAGTGGCTGCAATTTACCCCATCACTCCCTCGTCGAACATGGCTGAAAATGTCGACGAATGGGCGGCTCACGGCCGGAAAAACATTTTTGGCGAACCGGTTACTGTAGTCGAAATGCAGAGTGAAGCCGGTG
>JBFWMB010000047.1:0-28837 GCA_050251815.1 Salinivirgaceae bacterium
ATCTTCAATCCTATTTGGATGAATTTTGCTACAAATTAAACCGTAGATACTTTGGTGATAAGGTTTTTGACAGACTTGCCATTGCTATGTCTGATAATTACTGGTATAATAATGACTAATCATTAAATATTATTTTGTTTTCTTCGATTTTATATTTTCCCGTCTTTTTTGATGTCATTGTAAATGGATTGTGTGACCAAACTTTGAACTCATTGTTTTTGTAAAGTATCAAATCAATTGCGGACAAATCATCCATTAGTTTTGCTCTTAGTACAACAGGATACTTACATGATGAGAATAAAATAATTATCAATAGAAAAATTAAATTCGTCTTTTTTCTCATAACATTAACTCCTATTAAACAATCTTATACGCTGATTATCATTTTTATTAATTCTTCCATAAATCGTACTTGGAATACCAATAATCAAAATCAATCCAAATGCTCCATGAAGTCCAGTCTGCCATATGTAATCCCACAATAATATTAATGCAATCGGAGTCCCGATAATAAAAATTATCAATGCCATTATTAATGCAATCTTACTTTTCTTTGCTCTAAAATCATCGACATAATATTTTATAGTCGTGTTGCAGTTTTTACAATCTAACTCAATTTTATCTCCATGTGTCATTTTTAAACTAACTCTGTCAGATGACCAAGTCCAAAATGAAATATCATTATTGCAATTAGAACATTTAATATATATTCTCATTTTATCTATTGGTTGTCTGTTTAGCAGTCTGCCCAAAATGCCCTACAACTTTATTATAATTGTCGTTTGGGTTCACGATAATTGGGTTCAGTTAACCAAAGCTATAAAATAAATAAATGCCAACGCACTTATCGAACAGTTTTTTGGTACAATGTACCTTAACCTAAAATACTTAGAACCGAGTTTACCAGCTCTACGAAACCAATAAAGTCATATGATTAAACCTTTTCTTCAATACGTAAGCCTTCGACCTCAGCCAGGCGTTCGCGTAAGCGTTGTCCTTCGCTTTTGCGGATAGACAGGGTAATGCGGCAGGTATTGTCGAACTGTTGGTTGCATTGTTCGGGATAAGCCTCCTTAAGAATACGCATTACATCGTTCATTACCGGGTATCCAAAGGCAATGGTAAAACGATCCTGCTCAAAACGCTCCTCAATACTATTGTTTTCGATGGCATCGGCAGCCGCTGTGCGGTAAGCATTTATGAGTCCTGACACACCGAGCTTGGTTCCCCCAAAATAGCGGATAACCACAATCAACACATTGGTAAGGTTGTAGGAATTCAGCTGACCCAATACGGGAGGGCCTGAAGAGTTGGAAGGCTCACCGTCGTCGCTGCAGCGATAGGTATCGCCCTGGGTTCCCAATTTAAATGCATACACGTGGTGCCGGGCATCGTAATATTTTTTTCTTAATTCTTTCAGGTGCTCTTTTACTTCGTCTTCGGTATTTACCGGATAGGCAAAGGCCAGAAATTTACTTCCTTTTTCTTTGTAACTACCTTCGGAGGTTGAAGCCAGCGTTCTAAACCGGTCGGTAACTGTTTCGTCCATAGGCTTATAATTTTAATGGGTGTCGGACAAAACCAGTTTAAAGGTAAAACTTTCGCCCGAATGATAGTTGTAGGTTAAACGGCCCCCATTTTTAACACTCCACTTTTTACACAACTGAAAAGATAAGGGATCTGCCTGGCAATCGTTGGGTTTTTCGGTTTCATACAGTAAACCTCCGCGAAAGACCCGTTGCATGTAGTCCAACTGTTTTACCTCGCCTTCACCCTCAACAACTATTAAGGTATCTTTCCCTTCCTGCTGATAAATAATTGACACCTTCTTTCCCTTTTTTGAACAGTTCATCACCAAAATAAGCATTTTGCGTAACACGGCAGTAAACGTTAAGTAATCGACAAAAACAGGAAGCGAAGCTTTGCGTTGTTTCAGGACAATACCCTTTTTTGAAGCAGCAGAAGCAACCTGCTGAATAGCGGCTGAAAAGAGCTCTGATAATTCGAGCCACTCGGGTTTAAATTCCAACTCCTCGAAAGGTAGTGATCCCTGTTGTACCATGGTTTGAAGCGAGATACCCGTAGCATCGACCGCATTCAACAGCACTTCGCCATAGCGGCTTCTCACCTCGGGGGAAAGAATATCCTCATTACGTACTATAAATTCGAGTGAAGTTCTAAAGGTTTCCAAACTTTTTTGCGCGGTGTTTTCCATGCGCTCCACTATCCGGTTCTTAAATCCTTCAATCAACTCGGCATGTTCCAGCGCTTCAAAAAGTTTTTGCTGCATCAGTACATTTTGGGCTTTAACCTGCGAATTATCGGCCAGGGAGTGGGCAAGCTGCGACAGGAACAAAAATAATCCGGCCACTGTACCCGAAATTACAATAAAAAAGAAACCCAGGTTTTGCTGCAGGTAAAGGTGGTTTGTTTTAAAAGCCAAAAACACCAGAAAAAAATAATAAACCGAACCAAAAACAAAAACATGCCAGCGACCGGCAACCATCCCCAAAGTAATTAAGAGCAAAGGTATGAAAAACGCATTGCGCATCAGGTGAAGCATAAAGTCGCCGGGTATCCGGTTCAACAAAAAGATAAAAATAATGTTGGCCAGCGTTCCATAAATTATAACTGCTATGGAAAGCGATAAATTGGTACGCTTAAGCCAATAAAGGCCATAAAAAAGAACGGCCAGGCCAAAGAGTATTCCGTTCGACCATTTGTAAGCCAGGAATTCCGGCGCCCAATAAAAAAAAGCATCGTAGCCGGCACCCAGAATTACTAACACGGCGGTGATATTAAATACCAACCTACGCTCGGTGTAAATTATTGCTAAAGGTGAAGTTCCCATAATGCCATCAGATAAAAACTTTAATCATGCCTAACAAAACCAATAAACTCAACAACAAACCGACCCAGTTAATTGGCGAAAAACGCTCGCGGAACAGAACAAAAGCCATAAGCACCGAAAGCACGACAATACCAATATTGTTGATTCCAAAAACCAGTGAGTTATTAAATCGGAGATCGTTGAGTGCATTAATTAAAAAATACATGGAGCCAAAATTTGCCGAACCCAGGACTACACCTGAAACCCATACCTTCCACGACAATAACAAACGCCGTTGATTGCGGGAGTATAATAAAGCGGAAATACCCAGTAAACCGGCAACGGTGAAATTAACCCCACTAAAGAGCGATGCGTCGGCAGCCGTTCCAATGTAATGGTACTGACTGTATTTTATAAGCGAATCGAGCAAACCCAGGCCCACAAAAATAGCCACAGGCAACATTACGTGGTGGGTTCGTTCGGACTTAAATTGATTTGGCTTTACCACCAGAAATACCGCAATTACAGCGGTAGTAATTAACACCAGTTTGGTAAGCGAGAAACTATCGTTTACATCGTACAACAGGCTGAAAAGCACAGGAATTACAAACGACATTTTTGCAGCAATACTGGTTACGGCAATGCCTGCTTTTTGGGTTGAACTGCCAATGAGATAAAAATTCACTATCAGCAAAATGCCAATTAGTACTGAAAATACTATCCAGGGAGGAACCGATGAAATCAGTGGCAAAGGATTTGAACCATTTAAGGCAAAGCCCAGTACCGAAGCCATCAGGTAATTTACGACAATGGGCGGAAAAAGTGGAATCCGGCGCTTTTCGATAATCTTAAATACAAATAAAATAAGGGTCGAGGATAGAATACTCAGAATTAAACTTACCATGCTTTCCGTATTAATGGGCTGAAATTACTATCTTTTACCGACACTACAAAAAATAGCTACAGTGTTTGGAATCCATTGGGGGATAATTTTTGTCCACGAATAACACGAATAATCACGAATTATTTTTTACGCAAACCGATGAACTACCTCGCAGCAGAGCTGACAAGGAATCCGTAAAGAAACTTCTTTTCTTTCGACGCGAGCATCGGTGTACCTGCCAAATGACAGGCAGGTCCCCTAAAAGGGGAAAAAACCTTTGATTACACTGTAGTGAACATTAATTGGTTTGAGTAAAATCCTTAAATTCGGAAAGTAGTACTTATTCAACATTTCTATTGTTAAAAGAGGAATGTTACTGATTCATGCGCAGAATAGCGACTATTATATCAGCCATTCGTAAATTGGCAGTATTTTTAAACTGTTTTCAACTAAAATTCTTAGCTATTTTTCCTAAATGTTCATTTTTTACTAAATTCACCCAATCAATTTACCAAACCAAGATGGAAAACCTATATACTACCCTCGACACTTTAGTTAAAAACGGAACTCCAGCTGCCTTATGCACTCTGGTTGAGTCGTCGGGCTCAACACCACGCAAATCGGGGAGCAAAATGATAGTAATGCACGATAAAAGCATTGTGGGAACTATTGGAGGAGGCAACCTGGAGAACCTGGTTATTCAGGAAGCCGTGAAATGTATCGATGCCAATAAAACCGGATTGTTCCATTTTAATCTCGATGCCGATGCCGGTATGTCGTGTGGTGGAAATGCCAGCGTTTTTATTGAACCGGTGGCCACCCAAAAGAAACTCATTATTTTTGGCGCCGGGCATATTGGTTCTTTCCTGGCAAAAATGGCGGTAATGCTCGACTTTTCGGTTACACTAATTGACGAACGCTCTGAAATTTTTAAAGAAGATTTACCCCCGGCTATCCGGAAAATTATTAAACCGCATGCTGAAGCCATTGCTGAGCTAAACACTGATTTAAACACCTTTGTTTGTGTAATTACCCACAAACACGACTACGACAAAGAAATCATCGGGGCCTTGGGAAGCCTCAACTTAGGCTTTCTGGGAATGATTGGCAGCAAGCGCAAAATTCTCACCATCAGTAAAGAACTCAGCGAAAAAAACATATTAACGAACGAACAACTCGAACGGATTAACTGGCCTTTGGGGGTTGGCATTGCCTGCCAGACACCCGAAGAAATTGCCGTATCGGTTCTGGCCAAGCTGGTCGATACACGAAACAGCATTTAAAAGACAAAACATGCAACGAAACTACATAGAATTTCTCCTGGATGGAAGCTTACGCAAAATAAGCTGGGACAGCAATCAAAAGCTAAAACCCACCACTACCCTGCTCCAGTACCTACGCTCCCTGCCCAATCATAAGGGAACCAAAGAAGGTTGTGCCGAAGGCGATTGCGGAGCCTGTACCGTGGTAATAGCCTCACTTAACGGGCAAAACCAATTAAGCTACAAAGCGGTAAATTCCTGCCTTATTTTCCTTCCACAAATCCACGGCAAACAAGTTATTACCGTCGAAAACCTAAGCCAGGGCCAACGGTTGCATCCGGTTCAGCTATCGATGGTTAGCATGGATGCCAGCCAATGCGGATTTTGCACCCCGGGATTCATCATGTCGCTGTTTGCCCTGTATAAAGAACCCGGCACCAGCACCGATGAAGAAATACAAGATGCATTGGCCGGTAATTTATGCCGTTGTACCGGATACCAGTCCATTTTAAACGCAGCCCGTGTAGCGCTTAAAAATAAAGGCAAGGATAAATTTTCAGAAAAAGAAGCAGAAACCATCGAGCTGCTTAAACAAATAAGCCACGAACCGGCTTTGTTCTCAACCGAACAACAACACTATTTTCAGCCCACGCATAGTTCCGACGCCCTCGAACTTCGCCAAAACTATTCAAATGCCCTGCTGATATCGGGCAATAGTGACATTGGTCTTAAAGTAACCAAAAAGAATGAATTGCTCCCTTTGCTTATCGATCTGTCTGAAATTCAGGAATTGAATAAAATTACCACATTGCCTCAGGGGGTGTATATTGGAAGCAACACACCTTTAGAACGTATAAAAAACGAATTGAAAGAAAGCTATCCTGCCCTGCATAAAATACTGGCTGTGTTTGGGTCGAAACAAATACGTCAGCTAGCCACTTTAGGCGGAAATATTGGGTCGGCATCGCCCATTGGCGATACCCTGCCCGTGCTTATGGCCTATAATGCCCAGGTAATTCTGCGCTCGGTTTCGGGCAAACGGAACCTGATGCTTTCGGACTTTATCACCGGTTACCGAAAGACCCAATTGCGCCCCGACGAACTAATTGAACAGGTTTTTATTCCCAAACCCGAAGAAAACCGCATGTACGATGCCGAAAAAATTTCGAAACGCACCGACCTGGATATTTCAACCGTCTCGGCAGCACTGCAGCTAAAACTTGAAAACAAGCAAATAAAAACCATTCAGTTGTATTTTGGAGGAATGGCTGCTTATACGCAGGCAGCTACGCAAACCCAGGAATTTTTAAAAGGAAAACCCTGGACCATTGAAACACTAACTGAAGCCGGAGCTTATCTGGAAAAAGACTTTACTCCCATTTCCGATGCCCGTGCCGAAGCCGAAGGCCGTATGCTTTTTGCAAAAAACCTCCTGCTGAAATTCTGGCAAAACCATCAAAAAAAACAGCACCATGACTAAAAAGGTTGTACACGAAAGCAGCTCGATGCATGTTACCGGCAAAGCTCAGTATATTGATGATATGTTACTGCCCGAAAACGCACTTACCGGGTATGTAGTAACCAGCCAAATAGCTCACGGACGACTTAAAAGTTTTAATCTGGATGAAGCAAAACAAACACCGGGAGTTTATGCTGTACTTTGCTACCGTGATATTCCGGGAACCAACCAGATGGGTGCCATAGCCCACGACGAAACCACCCTGGTGGAGCATACCATTCAGTTCATCGGACAGGCCTTGTTTCTGATAGCGGCCATTGACGAAGAAAGTGCAAAATTGGCGGCATCGAAAATTACCACCGAAATTGAGGTGCTGGAGCCTGTTGTCACCATTGAACAGGCCATGGAAAAAGGCTTGCAGTTAAATCCTACGGTAGTAATGAAACGCGGCGATTGCGACAACGCCCTGATAAAAAGTGAACAGGTAATTGAAGCTACTATTACGAGCGGAGCTCAGGAACATTGGTATTTGGAAACCCAGGTAGCCGTTGCCCAACCCACAGAAATGAACGACATGAAAGTGTACAGTTCAACCCAGCACCCTACCGAAACCCAGGCACTTATAGCCGAATCACTAAACATTGGAAGGCATCAGGTTGAAGTTGAAACCCGCAGGCTGGGAGGCGCTTTTGGAGGAAAAGAAACCCAGGCCAATATGGTAGCTATTTGGGCATCACTTTTGGCAAATGCTACGCAGCATACGGTAAAAATCCGTTTGTTTCGCGATAACGACCAACAAATGACCGGGAAGCGGCATCCCTTTCTTACCAAATTTAAGGTAGGATTTACCAACCAGGGAAAAATTACTGCTTACCGGGTTTCGTTCAATGCCAATGCCGGCTATTCTACCGATTTAAGCATGGCTATTCTGGCACGCGCCCGAACCCATGCCGAAAACGCTTATTTTATTCCCGATATTTTTATTGAATCGACCGCCTGGCGAACCAACCTGCCATCGAACACTGCTTTTCGCGGGTTTGGCGGGCCGCAGGGCATTCACGCCATTGAAGAAGCCATTGAACGTATTGCTCAGTTTTTAGGTAAGGATGCGGCTGAGATTCGTTACCTGAATTTTTACCAGAAAGATACAAACAATACAACGCCTTATGGTGAACTGGTCGAAAATAACCACCTGGAAACCATCTGGAGCAAGATTACCAAAACTTCGGATTACGCCAGACGCAAAAGCCAGGTAGATGCTTTTAACCAAACGTCGCAGTTTGTTAAACGTGGCATCTCAATTACTCCGGTTAAATTTGGGATTTCGTTTAACACGCCGTTTTTAAACCAGGCCGGTGCACTGGTAAATATTTATACCGATGGTTCGCTTGTAGTCCATCACGGAGGTATTGAAATGGGTCAGGGATTGTACACCAAAATTGCCCAGATAGCTTCGGAAGAACTGGGCGTTCCCATCGACAAAATACGGGTGGTAGCCACCTCAACGCAAAACATTCCGAATACATCGGCCACTGCGGCCTCGTCAGGGACTGATATGAATGGCATGGCCGTAAAAAATGCTACCGACCAATTGAAGGAACGAATTACCGGATTTCTGGCCACTTACTGGACCAAGGAATCAAAACACACCATAAACCAGGAAGATATTTGGTTCGAAAACAACGATGTTTTTGTGGCCAATCAACCCGAGTTACAACTCTCGTTTACCGAAGTCGTTAATCTGCTTTACCTGCACCGGATTAACCTGAGTGCCAAAGGCTATTACAGCACGCCAAATCTGTATTTCGATAAAGCCACCCAACAAGGCCGACCGTTTCATTATTTTGTGTTTGGAATGGCTGTTTCGGAAATTGAACTGGACGTACTAAGCGGAAAACACCGGATTCTGCAAACCGATATACTACACGACACCGGCCTGTCGATTAACGAAAATCTGGATATTGGTCAAATTGAAGGAGCTTTTATTCAAGGCCTTGGCTGGTGTACCACCGAAGAAATAAAATGGGACACCACCGGACGTATGCTGAACCACTCGCCCGACACCTATAAAATACCCGGTATTCGCGACATTCCAGAAATATTCAGGGTTTCGTTACTTGAAAATGCACCCAATCCCAATACCATAAAACAAAGCAAAGCGGTGGGCGAACCACCTTTTATTCATGCCTTTTCGGTATTCTTTGCCATAAAATATGCGGTGGCAGCTGTAAAAAATCATAAGTTTTATCCGGAATTAAACATTCCGGCAACCCATGAGAAAATAGTAATGGCCATTGAAAAATTAAAGCAGGTTGAACTTTAGGGTATTAAACCTATTTATTTTATTCCTGTATATCCACAATATATTATAAGTGTTCAATTAAAGTAAATAAAATCTATTGCGTATTTTATCACCAAAGTATCGCCTGTTTAAAAGCTCAATTCAACTCTAAAGCGTATGCCATGTTTATAGGCAATATTGTCTTTTTTATAATAGTCGCCAATTTGCCGAATGTATTCAACCCTAATTAATTTGAAAATATTGGTTAAACCAACACCCATTTCTGCATAAGGATACGATAACTCATTATTGTAATAAGCGGGCAGTTCAAAAACACCTTGATAAGCATTATTACGTACCCCATAGTGTGTTTTTAACGAAACTATTTCGCGCAATTTAAGTCGGCGAATTAAAGGAAGGTAATTTAAAATAATTCCGCCACCACTCAATTCAATATGAGCATTGGTATATAGATTGTTTGCAAAGGTAGCGTGATATAATAAATTGTAACGATACTTTGCATAGCCATAAGATTGAGAACCAACAGGCATGTCTAATAATTCATAGGGAGCATCCCCAAATAAATAACCTCCGTTTATCATATAGCGCATGGCTATAGGTCCCAGGTTTTGCAGTCCCTGTATGGCACCATGAAAATGAACATACATTCCTAATTTTTCTGATGGGCCTTCTGATAAATGAACCTTTCCTACATCCATACTAATATTTAACACAGGGATTTGTGTCATATAATACACCCGGGCAAAATACAATTTGTCGTAGTGCTGTTTGAAAGCAAACCGGAAATTTAATAAAGCTCCATAACTATTGTATTTCTTATTTTCAATTCCTTTATGAATAAAATGTACTTCAGGGGTATCATAATTCATGGTAAAATAAGGCGATACCTCTACATCAAAATTTTTATTAGCATTATACTCCAACCGAAACATGAAACTTTTTTCTTCCTTTAAATAAGGATCGCGTTCACGAGTGGTAAGTGCTGCAATGAAATTTCCGTTTCCTTTTGTATTCGGATTCTTTTTTATAAATCGTAAAAATTTGTCCTGTGAAATCAGATTATAATCATCGGAATAATTAAAACGCACGACATAATTATCGTTTTTAAAGGGTTCCCACGCAAAGTTAGCTCCATATTTGGTTTCTTTACTTTTAGAACCATAGCCTATATAACCCCCTATTGTAAGGTGTTTAAATACTTTTTCGCCTGTGCGTAGTGGTACTGTAAACCTGTTTCCTTCAAGGTCATTGGTGCTGTAAATATCAAAAACGGGTCCAACATCAATATATCCAAAATTAAAATAGCTGGTCAAAACCATTCCTCCAATGGCATCGATACTCTTTACCACTGGTTTTTGCTTAATAGCATTTACCTGCTTATACTCATCTTCATCAAGTTTTTCAAAGTCAAATTGTTCTTGAGTTCGCCAATTTGCCGGATCAATTCTATCCAATTCTTCTTCGGTAGAATACAGGGTAGTTTTGTTAACTAACCAAGCTCCACTTGATACATTATCGACACGAGTTGAACTATAAAGGGTGGTATCACGCTCAGGCTTTACCGATATATTTATCCGATTTTCCTGCTTATTCATAAAATACAGTCCATCGTTCTGTTTGGTGTAGGTAACTTCGCCTTTAAATCCGTTAACAAAATTTACATTCGCCTCTTTCTTAAAATAAACCTGGATATGAGTTAAGGCCAGGCTTTCACTTTCAACAGTAAATTTACCTGTAAACAGAGGTGCAAATTTATTTTTAGGGACAAAAGAAAAATTGTAAAATTTTTGTCCCTGTACATTTTTAGTACTATCGCTAAAATATATGTTATAATGTAACAAAGCGGTATTGCTTAATGGCGAAACAAATCCGCGATCGAAAATGTAAATTTGGTTTTTGTAAAAATCTAAATCAACAACCAAATACTGGCTTAAAATACTTTCAAGTGTTTGGTTTAACTTTGGAAAAATTCCATCCTTATTACTATAAACCAATTGAGAATTATTGTCAACTACTTTATTGGCTTCTTCCGACAAAAAAAGCGGCGAATAAATTAGATCCTTTTCATCGTTGGTAATTACATTTACACTATCAAAAACTTTATTATTTATTCGGGACGAATCTAATGCAACATAAATAGTGGTCTTCGACAAGGTTTTAAAGTTCTGCCTTTGATAGATTATTGATGCGTTTTCATCTTTTTTATTAAGAATCTCTTTTATTAATTCTTTTACAAAATCCTTATCTGGTTTTATAGACACCTCTTCTAATGCATGAACATCCTGATTTAAGAAATAGGTTAAAGGCCTATTTTGTAACTTGGTTATAACATATTCTGCTGGTTTGTACCCTATCGACGAAAAAGCTAATGTATCGCCGACCCGGGCTTGTAGAGTAAAAAAACCATTCTCATTAGAGGCTATACCATTATATGTTCCTTTTACCCATACATTAACAAAAGGAATGGGTTCATTGGTATGTTTCTCTTTTAAATACCCCGAAAATGTTATATTTTGGGCATAACCAACTACTGCCCATGTAAGCAAGGCAATCAGGAAAAACCATATTTTCTTCATGTTAGGCTTTGTTATGTTGTTCTTTTCGCAACCAGTAAAGCCCTTTTACTCCAGATCTGATTTCATTAAGTCGTATCAGAACAAATATCTTTTCAACGTAAGCAATTGTTCCCCATATTGTTACAACATAAAACATCCAGGGGTAAAATCCAAATGCAAATAAACAAAAAATAAACAAGCCCTGTACATAACCTGACGATACTGCCGAATAGAGATGCAACCCCGGTATTTTTTTAAACTTAATAAAGGCAACAATGTAACTTAAGATAAGGGTTCCTATAAAAATGTATAATAGAGTTGCATGTGGAGCAATTTCATTCCACTTAAAAAAATAAATACCTATAAATGCCATTGCGTAAGTGAACATGTCGGCCAGATTATCTAATGCAGCTCCAAACTTTGTTTGTAGTTTAAACAATCTTGAGATATTTCCATCTAACACATCGCTAACCAGGCTTATACAGATGAATATCGCATACATTTTTTCCTGTCCACTTAAAACAAAATAGAAAATAAGTGGTGCTACTAATAAACGATATAAGCTTAACATATTGGGAACATTTAGTATATTCTCTCCTTTATAAATAATTTTTTTCATAGCTAAATAATTTTAATTAATACGTTCTAATTTGTATGCTTTTTTTTCGGCAGATAACGATTCAACAAAATAGTCTAGCATTTTTTGCAAGTCATTAGTACTTAAACTGCCTTCAGTTATATTGGTTATTTTTTCAAGATTTGTAGTGTCAAATTGTGTATGGGTATTGCTATATTTTCCGGTAAATGACATTCCTATTTCAACTATGCGCTCGATAGCTGTCATGGAATCTCGTTCTAAATGAGTAACGGGAACAAGATTGACATTAATTATTTTAGCTATTGAGTTTATAATATCACAATTTAATACTGGTGTTTTGGATACACAATTAATAATTACAGGTAACTCTTTACCAGATAAAAGCAAAATAAGATACCTGACAAGCGTATTAACCGGGATTAGATTTTGAGTAGCATTTGCATTGGCTTTAATACGTATAGTTTCATTTGGATACCGACTTGAAAGGTTGTATATGCGCTTAGTAAAATCAAAAATCCCAAAATCGGTTTTTGTAATGCCTGTAGTGTTATTTCCCACAACCTGCGATGGGCGTATTATATGGGCTTTAAGCCGATGTGATTCCATATAACTTTTAACCAAATTCTCAGCAAACCGTTTCGATTGTTCATAATAATTACGAAATGCTGAAATTTTTTGGTTAGGATAGAACTTTTCTTCAAAAACCTCTTGTATCTTGCCACATGAATAAGCAGTACTTATATAAAAAAATTGCGATTGGTTGGTAGCAAAATTTAAAAAGGTTTTTATTGAGTTGTTTAAGCCGTCAATATTTGTTGCAAATATTTCTTCTTTCGATTTTTCACTGAATTTTAAACTCGCAGCAAAATGAAAATATGCTATATCGCTATCAAACAAATCCTTTAAAATCTCTGTCTGAATTCCAAAATTAGTTTCAAATAGTGCATAATTCAGCACACGTAATTTTTCTATTTCATAGGTATCAATACCTGATATCTTTGCAAGAGAATTTAACATCCTCTTTCTTGCTGATTCGTTATCATCGGCACGTACCAATGCTACTACGTTATAATGCAGACGTAAAAGCTCACTTATAAAATTAGAGGCTACAAACCCGTTTGCCCCGTTAATAATTACTGTTCTCATATTTCAATTTTATATATTCTATTTTTTCGTTCTATTTGTATTAAAGGAACAAAAGCAAAACAAGTACCGCACTTAAGGGAATACTGAGATTATCGGATCCGCGCCAGCTTATCATTTCAGCAAACATGGTTACCAAAGCAACCAGCATTGCGAGCCAGAATGTTTCAAAATCGAATACCCCGCGATGAAAATAAAGCGCTATAATGCTGATTACAAAACTTGAAACCAGAAATGCCCCCGACCCCAGCCATGTTTTATTTAATTTTTTCCCAAATACTTTAATTCTTCCATTGTAAGCTTTTATATTGATTCCGAGAATGGCTGCCATCGGGTCGCTTACAGCCAGGATAAGCATGGGAAGTATGTAGAGGAATTTATTATCCAGTAAATCGGAAAAAAGAAATGTAAGATAAATAGCAATGGGTAATAAATAGCTACCCATCGATTTTCTTTCAATGCCGTGAATCGACTTTAGTAGTTTCCCCTTCAGGGTAATAAACAATACCAAAGCAAACAAAAATGCCAGTACCAGAATATACCAGTGCGAAGGAAAAATATAAGGAAAAGGCACTGTGGCGAGCACCGAAGAGAAGTGAGCAAACTTGCGCGTTATTTCTCCTGTCGGGTTAAGTCTGCGATAAACCAGCTCATTAAAAATCAACAACAATCCAATCCCAATCAAATAAACAAATGACAATACAATAATATTCCCCATAACCAGTATTTCTGTTAAATTTTAAAAATATGAACAGCAAATGATGCCCAGGCACCTCCTGCGATAAGACTGTCGAACCGGTCGAGAAAGCCGCCGTGCCCGGGAATCAGGTTGCTGTAATCTTTTACCTTGTATTTTCTTTTATAAAGCGATGCCAAAACATCGCCGGAGAATGCAAAAATCACTGTTCCAAAAGCAAATAGGAATAATTGAGGAATTGTTCCTCTAAAAAGACTTTTTAATAAAAACGCGCTTATCAATGAAATTAAAGTTCCTCCAATTAAGCCTCCCAATGTTTTATTTGGGCTAATATTTGGTATTATTTTGGTTTTTCCGAAAAGTTGTCCGCTTATCTGGCTAAAACTGTCGAATATGGAGACTATCAGAAATGAAAACAGGACTAATTCCTTTTCAAAGCCACTAAAAAGGTAAAAACCTATTGCTAAAATTGCATACGCCAGCAGGGAGAAACCAAAAACCGTGCTTTGTTTAAAGCCTCCTGTCCTGAAAAGTTTTGCCAGTTCGCAGAGACCTGTCACGATAATCAGTACAGACAGGTACCTGAATGCCAGACCATCGATAACAATACTAAAAAACAGGACGTTGATGATAATAAAGTAAACACCAAACTTCGTGTAACTCTTACGTGCAATTTCGGGAGCCTTATTCCTGTTAATCAGGTAAAAACCAATTCCACCCAAAATAAAATAGGCCAGTATAATACTGTAAATCAAACGTTCCATAAAACTAATTCCTTCCTATAATCATTAATATACCGATGGCGACCATTATAATCGCATAGGCATATTTTGCTTTGTTTTCCGATTTGTCGATTTGGATTTTGGCAAGCAGGCGCGGGCCAAGTATTGCACCTATTGTTGAGCCTGCTGTAAGAAAAATAACCAGTGTAAGATCTATTTTTTCCACAATAAAATGAGCGCCTACAGCAAAGATTGTATTTACCAGCACAACCAATAGCGATGTGCCAATAACCATCTTGAATGGTATTTTCATTGAAAACAATCCTGCAAGAACCGGCGCTGTGCCACTGGTCCCAAATGTTCCGGTTATTAAACCTGCTGCCAATCCAAAAAACGAACCTTTAAATGTTTTTAAACTTCTTGGTGATATTCTTGTCTTTTCTCCTTCTCTTTCAACATTATTTTTTCCGGCACTAAAAACCATGTTAAGCGCAATCAAAATTGAATAAACTCCAAAAGCCGTTTTTAGTGCCAGGTCGCTAATCCTGTTGGTTATTTCTGCGCCAATAAAAGCCCCAATAATTCCGGTTACCATAAAAAGTACAGCTACCTTAAAATCAATATTATTTTTATGATAATGCCCCAATGAACCAACAATACAAATGGGCAAAGTAGCTGCCAGCGAAGTAATAACCGCTGTTTGGGCCGGAACTTTTAACAGCAGGGTAAGAATTGGCAGAAAGAAAAATCCGCCACCTCCTCCTACCATGGTTCCAAACAAACCGATAATAAATCCCAGTATCGGTAAAATGAAATAGATGTTTTGTATTTCCGAAAATTCAATCATTAAGTTCGTTTGTTGTGATTCTTTTTAGTTCTATGGTCCCTATCGCATGTTTCATTTGGGCGTACTGTAATATTCCACCTTCATAGAAATACCTGTTAAGCTCCTTTTCGTTTTCATCTTTTATCACATAGATATGCTCACTTACAGGGTTTATTTGCTGCATTTCAGCACTTCTCTCCTTGTATATTTTTTTTATTTCTGTTGGTTCGTTGAAGTAAATCAGGCTCCCGCTGTATGTTATGTAATCGTTAATGATTGTGGTATCACCATCAGCAACAAGCTGGTAAGAGTTATTTTGAAGTTTGAGGAAGGTAGTCGAATTTAGCTTCCCGTTTTTATATGTTTCAATCTGGGAACTTTGCAAAACACCTTGATTATAAACGGTATGCTGAATATACTTTACACGATAGGAAATGAGAAGATTCACTTTCACATCAGTTACCGCTTCAACACTTACATTCCCACTCTCGCCTGTTTGCCTTACTGAGAACTCACCAATATTTGCACCTAACAGGTGCATGCTGTAGCGGCTTGTAAAATCATTCGGTTCGGCCGAAACGGGGATAGAAAGAAACACTGCAATTATCAAACCCAAAAAGTAATGTATGCCTTTGTAACCGTGTTTATTGAATTTAGACGTCACCACAAGACAATACCCAATTAATCCGATATTGGTTAATTGGCTTTTCCTTTTTATAAAGAATTTAGTCTTCATGCATGTATTCGATAATCATTATTTTACTGTTTTTTACATGTGCATTATTCTTTATTCTCTCTTATTTTATCTAGCAAGTAGTTCAATTGTTTAACTTCGTCTATAGATAAATTTTTTAATAAAGTATCTGCTTTCTGTTCACAACTGAACATCTTATCCAATAATTCCAGGCCCTTTGTTGTAATTTCGACAGATTTTTGCCGCCTGTCGTCCGGATTTTCCTTCCGGCTAATCAATCCTTTTTCAAAAAGTCTGTCAACAATTCGGCTTACATCCGAATCTTTGTCAAGCATTCGCTGTTTTATAAAACCAATAGAAAGAGGCGCCTGGGAACGAAAACCACGAAGTATTTTTAAAACGTTGTACTGCTGTTCGGCAAGTCCGCGTGCTTTAAGGGATATATAAAACTCATAACTTAACAATTTAACAGTATAGATCAAATTGATAAGTCCCTTGTGGTATTCATTTCGAAACCTTCCATTAATTTCTTCTTCGATAGACATTTTTATTTTAGTTTAAAAAATTTGGGATTTCTTAAATAGAACCCTACCCATACAAACATTAGAACAACCACGGGCATTACAATACCAATACCACCTGTCATGTGAATAATAATAGCGCCTCCCATGTAAGAACTCAATAGCAAAGTTCCAACTTTATTTGTTTTTGGAAACAAGAACAACAAGGCAGATACAATTTCACCAAGGGCAATAATAATTCGCCAATCGGCTAAGTGCATTTGTTCCATTTGTTCGGGATGAAGGAATAATTTTCCACTTGCACTATATAAATATAGTGCTGTTAATAAGCCTGCAATTACCCATGCGGCTATTTTTCTTGTTTTTGAAATTTCTGTTGTCATCATGTTAAAATTTAAAGTTTATTATTTGAAATTTAATTATGTATTGTTTTCCGCATCAAAGAAATTATTCGCGTAATCCGCTTCTTCAGCCAAAATCAGATCGTGCATATCTTTTATTCCACATTTCCTTCGTCATTATCCAAATTTATATCCCGATACATTTACCCCCATTAACTTTCCCGAAAAGTCATGGCTTCCTTTATCTTTTCCGGCTGCTCCGGCTATTACAAAAAGCGGCACCAAATGTTCGCTACGAGGGTGACTATCTAAAGCACCCGGTGCCGCCCTCCAATCTATTAATAATTTATTTCTTTTTTCAGCATCTGCTGTCGATATTGTGGTTGAAAGCCAATCATCAAATTGCTTGGAAATTTTTGGTGCTTCTCCACTTTCCGACATGAAACCACGCATATTATGATAGCTCATTCCCGAACCAATAATCAGTACATCCTGTTCTCGTAATGGTTCGAGTGCTTTACCCATTGCCAAATGTGTTTCCGGGTCAAGCGAATGAACCAAAGATAGTTGTAAAATAGGAATTTTGGCTTCAGGGAAGGCAATCATTAATGGTACAAAGGTTCCATGGTCAAAACCACGTTTGTATTCCCGCTTTATTTTAAACCCGGTATTATTCAAAAGAGTTTCCACTTTTTCTGCCAATTGCGGATGCCCCGGTGCATTCCATTTCAATTGGTAGGTAAACTCCGGGAACCCGTAATAATCATAATACATCGGAGGATTTTGTCCAAAATGTATGGTGGGTACATTTTCTTCCCAGTGCGCTGAAATAACAAGTATGGCTTTAATTTTCGGACGATACTTCTGCCCTAATTCTGTAAGATACGTTCTTAAACATCCATATCCCACAGGGTCGCCCATAGCATCGTCCATCACATGCCATGGGCCACCACCGTGAGGGATAAAATATACAGGCAATTTTTTCATAAATCTGTAATTATTTTCTCAGTATTTTTAAAGCATTTCCCCAGCTATTCAATTGGTCTAACATTGTTTTTAAGTTGTCAGAATGTAATGGCGCAGGTTTAAAATCACTAAAGTTTTCGAAATCGGTAAACAATGACAGCAATACTTGAGTGCGAACATGAGCTACTTGTAATTCACTCAAAATCAGCCGAAGGTGCTCCACAGCTCTTGCACCACCTGCTGAACCATAGCTTACAAAACCGGCAGCTTTATTGTTCCATTCAGCAAACAAATAGTCCAATGCATTTTTTAAGGCACCGGGTATAGAGTGGTTATATTCTCCGTTTACAAATATAAAAGCATCGAGCGATTTAATTTTTTCTGCCCAGGCTTTTGTATGTTCATTCGAATATTGCCCAAAGGAAGCCGGATAAGCTTCATCAAGCAAAGGTAAATTGTAGTCTTTCAGGTCAACTAATTCATATTCTGCATCATTTCTTTTTGATGCTAAATCATATACCCACTTAGCAACTGCTTCGGCGTTGCGCCCCGGACGGGTACTACCTATAATAATTCCAGTTTTTAGCATAGTCATATCTCCTTTATTTAGTGGACTCATTATTCAATTAACAGGAAAATACTTTGAGAAAAATTCCTTCATATCGTTCCACGAGGCTGAATCTGCTGCTGCATTATAGGCTATGGGCATGTTAAATTTCCTGCCTGCTTCGGTTGTTTCGGGATTTGTGAAAGCATGTAAAGCTCCTTCATATTCTTTAAATTCATATGTAGCGCCAGCAGCATTCATTTGATTTTTAAAATTATCCTTATCTTCCTGGGATACAAATTTATCTGCTGCTCCGTTGCAGACGAGAACATGCGTATTTTTAATGGCTGGGTCTGCTTTAAAACCTGCAAGCCCACCGTGAAAGCTTACAACTGCATTGAGCGGGACACCTAAACTGGCAGCGTTTAAGACCACCGTCCCACCGAAGCAATAACCTATTGCTGCAATACGTTCCGGGTCTGCAAAACCGCTGTTTACTAAAATATCGTAAGCGGCTGTTATTCTTTCTTTCAATAAACCCATATCGGCATAAATAACGCCTGCATTTTTTTCTGAATCCCCCGGATTATCAAACACCAAACCATTGCCGTACATGTCGGCAGCAAATGCTGTGTAACCTAATTCAGCCAACATCCTGGCTCGCTTTTGGTTGTAGGCATTATTGCCCCACCATTCGTGCACGACAATGATTCCAGGGCTTTTCTCCGTTTTATTCTCATCGTAAAAAAGATACCCTTTTAATGTTGTCTCTCCCGCTTTATAATCAATCTCTTTACGAACGATATTTTGTTCGTTCTTTTTTTCTGTTTGTACATTCTGCTTTTCTCCCTGGTTCCTTCCGTATCCGTCAGTAGTGGCTATTGTTATCAATAGCAAGCTGACAACAAGTGATTTAATGCCGAAACCTTTTAAATAATTTTTGTTATTCATATTAACCTCCTTTAATTTATTTGTTTAAAAAACTGTTTTAATGTATGTTTTGTTCAAAGACCGGTATTTATTACATTTTTAATACAGCCTTGAATCTTACTTTATTGGTAATCATTTTGTTATATTTTTACCATTACTGTGGTTAATCCTCCTAATCTTGATCCTGCAAGCGCCACAGCTTCGTTTATCTCGTCAAATGAGAAGGTTTTCACATCGAACAAATTTAAATTTAGCAAACCGAATTGAGCCAGGTTAACCATTTCATTTGCTTCGAAATGATGAAACCATAATGACCCTGTTAACTTTATTTCAGTTCCTAAAAGAAAACCGTAAGGAATATTGATATTTCCGGTTGCCCCGCCAACAAATACAGCAGTTCCTCCTTTTTTAACGGCATATAAGCATTGATGCGTTGACTGCGTATCAACGTATTGAAGGCAATCAACAAATGACTCGGCACCTTTGCCGTTTGTCAATTCTCTTATCCTGCCGGTCACATCTCCATCAAGGAGTGACAAGGTGGAAATAACCGACGGTTTAATCTGCCTGATTTTTTCCAATCGCTCTTTTTTATTGGCTACAGCAATTATTTTTGTCGCACCCATTGCTAAAGACAGCAGTACAGCGCTTGTACCGACAGTTCCGGTAGCGCCGTTAATCAATACGGTTGAACCGTAATGAACATTTGCATATTTCAAAGCTTGATATGCTGTCCCCAGGTAACCAATACGAACTGCCTGTTCAAGAGGGAAATTATCCGGTAAGATTGCCACATTTGTCGATGGCGCTTTTACATATTGGGCAAAGCTGCCCTGATATTCATCTAAAAGATGGACGTTGTTCGGATTAAAAGTGAACATGCCCTGGAAGGCCATCGAATCACTCAATCCTTCCCGGCCCATCAATGCGTATTCATCAGTCTTATGATAAAGGAGCGAATTGACCCAGACTTTTTGACCTTCTTGTAATCCTATTACTTTGCTCCCTAATTTAGAAATGATTCCAACAGCATCGGACCCAAAAATAGCCGGTAACGCAGGGCGAATAAAATTTCCACCCGGATTTAGAATATCATTCATTGATGGCGCTACAAATGTAGCTTTTACTTCTACCAACACATCGTCATCAGATAATTCCGGTATCGGCACCTCTTCTATTACAAGAGGTTTCCCCAATTCATATAAGCGTGCAGCTTTCATTGTTTTTTCCATATTTCTACTCCTTTTCGTTGGCTTTATATGTCACTAAAATATTTTTCATTTGAGCTGACTTTTATTTTTATCGTTTCCCTATGATGCATCAATTTCCATCAGGTTTTGAACAAAACTTTTCAGTGTGTGATACGATTGTGCCCCGCTAATTAATTGCTTTTCATTCACAATAAGGGATGGGACAGCATACACACCTGCCAATTTTGCTCTCAATAAATCTGCTTCAATTGCCTGTTTTACTTTTTCTGAATGATAGTCTTTCACAAATCTGTCTTTATCAAGTTCCACGTCAATTGCACAATCCAATAAAACATCAAAATCGACAATATTTTTTGCTTCTGTTAAATGAGCTTTCTGAATTCTGTCAAACATATCCCAGTGTAATGGTTGGCCTCCTTGTAATTCAGCAGCTTTGCAAGCTTTTAAGCCAGGCATCGAATAGGGATAATCAAAGGTTTTGCAAGCCATATCGTCTGTGCAGATTCTATGTGCATCGTCATTTCGATTTGCTGCTTGCCAATGTTGTAATATTTCTGATTTCCCGGATTCTTTCGAGCCAAACATCTTTTCTATGCTATTTTGTGTGGGTGCAAGTGCAAAAGAGCGGTGAATGACTTCCACATTTGGGAACTCATTCACTAATGTCCTCAATCTTGGTGATAATGCGTAGCACCAGGCACAAAGCACATCGTGAAAAAATTCAATTCTTACGTCTTTCATAATTTTGAGTGTTGTAATTTATCAATGTTAATGAGTATGCCTGATTTTTTAGTTAATTCCTGTTGGATTTCAATGCTGTTGCCCAGTTTACAAGTTGGTCGAGCATAGTGTTTAAACTGCTTTCTTGCATGGGTGCCGGTTTAAAACCACTAAAGTTTTCGAAATCGGTAAACAATGACAGCAATACTTGATTGCGAACATGAGCTACTTGTAATTCACTCAAAATCAGCCTAAGGTGCTCCACAGCTCTTGCACCACCTGCTGAACCATAGCTCACAAAACCGGCAGCCTTATTGTTCCATTCGGCATACAAATAGTCCAATGCATTTTTTAAGACGCCGGGTATGGAGTGGTTATATTCTCCGTTTACAAATACAAAAGCATCGAGCGATTTAATTTTCTCTGCCCAGACTTTTGTATGTTCATTCGAATATTGCCCAAAGGAAGCCGGATACGCTTCATCAAGCAAAGGTAAATTGTAGTCTTTCAGGTCAACTAATTCATATTCTGCATCATTTCTTTTTGATGCTAAATCATATACCCACTTAGCAACTGCTTCGGTGTTGCGCCCCGGACGGGTACTACCTATAATAATTCCAGTTTTGATCATAATTTGCTATTTTAAATTGTTAATTTATAAACCGATTCTTTCATTCGGTACTTTCACAAAAATTCCCTTTGAGTCGGCAAAAAGCCCCTGGTTTTCATCAACCATTTTCCCAATGATGTAAATTTTCCTACCTTCCGTTTTTTCGACTTGAGTAATAATATATACCGTTTTTTCAACAGGTAAAGGCCTGTGATAATTTACAGTTAAGCTGGCAGTAACAGCAGGCATTTTGTTCAAAAAAGATACAGCTCCCATTGTTTCATCCAATACAGATGCAATGGCGCCACCATGAACAATTCCCGGAGCTCCTTGTGTTTCAACATGAAATAAAACTCTGGCGTAAAATTTTAACGAATTCTCATCACGATAGTATTGTAACTCGATGTATTTCTGTTGCTTACCAGAAACAAACGAAGCGGTATAGGAATTCATGTTATAAGGTGTCAAATGTTGAAATTCATCCGGGATCTTCATGTGTTTATAATTTGTTTTAATTTATTAAAAGAAATTTTCAACACTTGTTCTGTCCATATAGGTAAATTGGAGCATCCAATGCGGATAAATTGGGTTTAATTTGCTCAGTTCATCCAATCGGCTTACCTCCTCCGGGCTCATTTCCCAGTTTGTAGCTTTCAGGTTGTCTTCCAATTGATGCGGTTTGGTGGCGCCAATTAAAACAGACGAAACCGCTGGTTTTCGGAGCAGATAATTTAATGCTGCCTGCGAAATGCTGGCTTTGTGGTTGTTGGCAATTTCTTCCAGGGCATCAACTATAGCATAGCCTTTCTCCAAATCTATCGGGATAAAGTTTTGTTGTTCATTGGTCCTTCTGGAGTCTTCGGGCATGGGTTTGTCTTTCCGGTATTTTCCTGACAAGAAACCACCTCCCAGCGGCGACCATGGCGTTAATCCCAGACCCTGATCCCGGAGCAAAGGAACCAATTCATATTCTACATCTCTCGAAATGAGCGAATAAATAGCTTGCAACGAAACAAATTTTTCAAAATGATTTTCTTTCGATACGGCCAATGCTTTCATCAACTGCCATGCCGTGAAATTACTCGCGCCGATGTACCTCACTTTTCCCTGATGAACCAAATCCGATAAAGCTCCCAAAGTTTCTTCAAGCGGGGTAATCGGATCAAAACTGTGCATCACATAAAGGTCGATGTAGTCGGTGCCCAATCTTTTCAAGCTCTGGTTACAGCTATCGATGATGTGTTTGCGCGACAAGCCAACATCGTTGATATCCTTGCTCATCCGCCCCCTTACCTTGGTGGCAAGCACAATTTCATTGCGTTTCTCTTTAATGGCTTTTCCAAGGATTTCTTCGGATTGACCGTGTGAATAAACATCTGCCGTGTCAAAAAAGTTAACGCCGGCATCAAGAGCCATATCCACTAATTTTTTACTGTTTTGATAATCCAACGCACCTACCACTTTCCAGTAGCCATCACCGCCAAAACTCATGGCTCCTAAGCAAAGTTCGGATACCATTAATCCTGATTTTCCTAATTGTCTGTACTTCATTTTTTTTGATTTTAAGTGTAAATTATTTAAAAATAAAATATTTATGTAATATGCTTTAACTCAAATGCATTTGCCAACAATTCAAATGATTTCCTGCGCGCCTCATAATCAACAGACATGGAGGTAACCATAATTTCATCGGTTTCAAAATCGTTTGATAATTTAATGAGTTGTTCTTTCACATCATCGGTCGTTCCCGAAATGATGCGTCCTTTATTTCTTTCTATTATTTGTTGTTCAAAAGGGGAGAAACCATAATTCTTGATAAAGTTTCCATCTTTAAAATCATTGAAATTGCCTTTTTCAAATTGCACAAAAACGAAATCAATAAACTTACGCATTTGGTTTGCCTTTTCTTCGGTTTCGGCGCAAATTACCTGTGTGGCAACCATCACTCTGGGCAGAGGATTTTCTTCTGACGGCTTAAAATTCTTCCGGTATGTTTCTGCCACTTGTGGACTGACAAAACCGTTTATAAATTTGGCAATGCTAAGTCCCATTCCAAATTTGGCGGCAATTAAACTGCTTCCGCCGCTGGAGCTTAAAATCCATTGTGATGGAATGGTGCTTGCCTGTGGTGTGGCAATTAAAGGACCTTGTTGCGTAGCGGCTGTATCTCTGAAAAAATGTTGCAAATGTTCCAACTGCGTCAAATAGCTGGATTCACTAAAATCATTAGAAGGATTGAGCAGCGAAGAGGTAATTCGGTCTGTGCCTGGTGCTCGTCCCATTCCTAAGTCGATTCTATTTGGAAAAAGCACTTCGAGCATCCTGAAATTTTCAACCACCTTTAAAGCACTGTGATTTGGCAACATAATGCCACCCGAGCCAATACGAATGGCGTTGGTTGCATCGGCCAGTTTTACCATCAGCACTTCGGGTGTAGAACCTGCAATGAAACTTGAATTGTGATGTTCAGAAATCCAAAAGCGGCTATAACCCAATTTTTCGGCCAGTTTAACCGTTGCAACCGTTTCATTAATAGCATCTTTGGCATTGCCGCCCGGTCTGATGACAGATTGATCGAGTATGCTTAATTTTAATTTTCTCATTCGGTGAATTTTGCAACAAAATGTATTTTTATTCTAACTGTTAATCAGTTTCAAAATGTCTTTCTCAATTTTTTCCGGTTTATCGGTCGGGGCAAAACGCTTTACCGGATTACCATTTTTATCGATTAAAAATTTAGTGAAATTCCATTTGATGCGATTTCCAAGAAAACCTCCTTTTTTACTTTTTAGATAAGCAAATACCGGATGTGTATTCTTCCCGTTTACATCAATTTTTTCGGTAAGCTGAAAGCTTACTCCGTGATTGGTTTTGCAAGCTTCTTCCACGGTTTCATTTGTTTCGGGTTCCTGGTTCAAAAACTGAGCGCTTGGAAAACCCAACACAACCAAATCTTTGTCTTTATATTTTTGATGCAATGTTTCCAAACCGTCAAATTGCGGGGCAAGCCCACATTTTGTAGCTGTGTTGACTATCAATACAGTTTTGCCTTTGTAGCTTTTCATTTCAAGGATTTCGCCATTGGGCTTTTTAACTTTTAGCTGATAAAATTCGGATTCCATGGTATTTCTGTTTTTAATGTTTACATTGTTGCTTTATCTGAAAAAGCAATACTTAGCATGATGCTTATCGTTATTATGCCCAAAAAGAAAATAACCAGAGATAATTTATTTTGATGTGATATTTTGCCGTACCTAAAAAGCAAATACCCAACTGTAATGTTGAACAAACCCCATATTACATTGATTGTTGGTGCCGAAAGTCCCTGCCCGGGCGGATCAGCAAATGGAGTTGGAAACGGATTGCCGGAAATTCCATTCACAAAATGGGGTACTGCATTTGCAAGAAACATTCCTGCAAAAAACGCTGCTACATAATGATACCACTTCATATTTTTTTGTTTTATTTTTTGTTTTATTTAATTGTTTCTTTCCATTAAATTCATCCAGACTTTCTTTTTCAGAAAACTACCATCTACGTTTTCTTCCATCTTCAAAAACATTGAAAAAGGCACAGCGAAAGAAAGAAGATCTTTATCCACATGGCGGCGTGCCGAAATATCCGTCAAACCGATGACTGCACGAGGTTCTCCAGACTTTGCTTCGGCGTAAGGAATAATCCCCAGGGTATGGCAGCCTGCGCCAAAAGGCATAATCACGCTTGGGCCGATGCCTCTGTCGTAATTTGCGAGGACAGACAAAGCAGATAACTGTTCAACATTGGTCAGAAAGACAACAAGTTCAGGGGTTTCTTCTTCTGTCAACTGATCCAGTGGCTTATAAACAACGTAAGTTGTCGGCACTTCGGTCATAGGCAAGGCATCCACGAACTTTTTGGCAATTTTGGGGGATTTGAAATATCCCTCTCCTTCATCGAGGGGTGTCGATGTCCTGAAACCAGCAGCCTCCGGCGATTTTGCAAACTCTTTATTCCCGGTAGAAATATAACACTCAATTCCTCCGGGGAAGTTGACATATTGATTGCCAAACCCCAATCCGACTCCTCCACCGAGGCAGCCAAAAGTTTTTCGGTCGAAAATGGCAGTACGCCCTTTCGCGGCGGCGATAAACATAGTTACCACGCATCCCCAGCGGCCTTCTTTAAATTGCATCGCGTTCTCTGGTTTATTATCCGTGAATAAAACTGCTACCGGCGAATACTGCAGTTCCATAGCAGTTGTAATTTTACTTTCCATAGGGTTGATTATTTCATTAAATTATTTAACCAGCATTCAATTAATTAACATTTTGCCACCATTCTGAAAATTTTTGCGTACTGTCTTTCAGGTTAACTACTTCTCCTATCATTGGAGTTATTAAAGGAATATTGGCTTCCCTGCAATTTGCTGATACTTTTATCAGGGGCTCGTCCCAGGCATGATTTCCCAGGGCAAACTTGGATGAATGTACAGTAAACAGTCGCTTAGCATTTAAGTCCTTAACCGTTTTTACTATTTCATCTGGCATCAGATGAACGTGTTTCCAGTTTTTGTTGTATTGCCCGTTTTCTATAATGGCTAAATCTATAGGTCCGAATATTTTTCCGATTTCCGAAAAGTGCTTATCATAACCACTATCGCCTCCAATAAATATTTTAATAGTTGGAGTTTGCAGGACAAAAGCTGTCCAAAGTGACTGATTCCGTTTTAATCCTCGTCCCGAAAAGTGCCTTGCAGGAAAGGCATTTACAGCAAATCCAGTATCCAAAACAATTTGTTCATTCCAATCCATTTCAAAAATATTTTCTTCATTGTAACCCCAATGCTCTAAATGCGCACCTGTGCCGAGACCTGTAATAACCTTTTTTACTTTGGATTTCAATTTTAAGATTGTTTCATAATCAAGATGATCCCAGTGATCATGAGAAATAAAAAGGTAATCAATTTCAGGAATATCATCAGTTGTATAATTATTTGTGCCTTTGAATGCTTTGACCGAAAATGAAAAAGGTGAAGCATAACCACTCAGAACAGGATCTACAAGAATTTTCTTACCGTCAATCTGCATAAAATATGATGAATGCCCAAACCATACCAGAACATTTCTGTCTTTATCTAAATTTAACAGGTCGGTTTTCACTGATGGTATTTCATCAACAGGAGAAATCCTTTTATTTCTTTCAAAAAGTGATTCTTTGAAAAGGGTAAAATAATTGACATCTTCTGACATAATTGGAGTAGGACTTTGGGTTTGAAATGAACCATTCCTGTAATTGGGTGATTTTTTTATTCTTTCAAATCGTACTCCTTTTGGCAGTTTTCCGAATTTTGGTTGTTTCATAAAAACTACAGCTGAAAGTATTATTAAAATTATTATGCCAATTAGTATGTACATTTTTTTACTCATTAGTTGTCAATTATTCTACCGGTTACTCATATTGTCTATTTATTTGGCTGATTTTAATTTCTCTTCAATCTCATCAATACGGTCGTTTGCTGAATGCACCATCATGGTAACACGTACAAACGGTAATGCCAGCAATAGTAAAGCAAACGAAGTAATCAATTCAAACCAGTTGAAGTTTACAATGTTTACAACTATGCCAATCAAGCCGATCAAGGTTGCGATAATACCACCGGGAATACCAAGTGGACATCTGAGTTTTTTCTTTTCTTCCATTTTTTCTGTTTTTTGATTAATAAGTATTTAGCTTTTCTGTTAATTCTGCTTTTGTGGGGACACTCCGGTAAACGATTTTATTGTCAATCAGAAGTGCAGGAACGGCATGAATGCCCAATCTCATTGTTCTTATCATGCCCATTGGCGAATTGGCAAGGCTTTTCTTAAAAACAAACCTATCCCCAAACTGAGGGAGAATCTCATCGAGCATTTGTTTTAGTGTTTTGCAATTCGGACAAGTCATTGTGTAGAACATTTCAATTTGTACTGGTTTTTTATTTTCCATTGGTTATTCAATTTTTTTACCAGCTTTGGGGCCAGGCTTAAGCGTGTGTATTTCTGCTATGTTAATGACTACAACTGCTCTGGGTTTGGGCATTCCCATTTTTACTGACATGGCAGCCGACTGTTCATATAAATCTCCACTTTCGTGTAAAATAGCCTCTCCAACAAACCTATATCCATCAAGAATATCCCTGTTTACAACAGCCACGGAAACTTTTGAACCTCTTTTAATATTTTCATAGGTGGCACCACCAGTACCTTCTGAAAATATAAGAGAATTGTCCGATAACACCCGGGTTGAACGTTTTGGCGCAACATTCGGATAACCATCAGCATCTACAGTACCAACGAAACACTGCTGTGTGGCAATCATGTCTTTCATTTCTTGTGTAAGTGTGTTCATCTTTTTAAAAATTATAGTTAATATCAGTTAATTTTTCAGATAATTTCCAAAGTTGTTTTGCATCTTCGGTGTTGTAAGAAGCAGGGATTGATTTAACCTTTACGGGTGAACCTTTCATTTCATTAAATCCATCGGGGCCATAATAATCGCCGCCTTGTACATTCGGGTCAACTGCAGCTCTCAATTGAGGCAAAGCACCCATTGCCGCACTTTGAAGAAAAAACGAAGACAGCGGTTTGAGCAAACGATAGTAGAATTTACCTTCGATGAATCGCATCAGGTTGGTTTGTGATACGCCCGGGTGAGCTGCGACGGCAATGCTGTTGATGTTGTTTGCTTCGAAACGCCTTTGGAGTTCATAAATGAACAGCAGGTTTGCCAATTTAGAACGCCCGTATGCTTTCATGGGCGTATAACCGTTGCCATTATCAAACATAAAATTGTTAAAATCCATCTTTCCGCTTTTATGGGCAATGCTACTTGTAGAAACTACCCTCGATTTTGGAGTTTTTACAATTAAGGCTTTCAGCAGTCCGGTGAGTGCAAAATGTCCCAGATGGTTAGTCCCGATTTGGGTTTCAAAACCGTCTTTGGTCAGTCCGTAAGGAGGAATCATGATACCCGCATTATTCAGAAGAACATCCAAACGGTTGT
>JBFWMB010000048.1:0-28514 GCA_050251815.1 Salinivirgaceae bacterium
AAGACCGATTGACCAAAGAAATATTCACATTCCGCTCTCCAACTAAAGAGATTATGAAAACTCAACTTGCCGGTCTTGTCTCTAAATGGAATTTATTACCGCACTAATTGTCAGAAGTCAGGAAAAACCTGTCGAATTGGCCATAGAAAAGATTTGTACTATGATGTAATTCAATCAGGAACAATTGCTGTTTCGGTGGCTATCGGAATGCAAACCACTCATGTTCCTATATCTTAGGGCCAGTATATTTAGAATTTGTAGGAAACAAATAGATTTAAAAAAATTGAATGGTATTGAATCGTATTATCCGTGGCGAATTCAAATGCATCAGAATCGTTAACCACGTAAAGTCCTGTACCAAGCTTTTTACCTTCGTAACCCATAGCTAATTTTAAATTTACTTTAATTGAGTAATCCACTTTTATTTTACTTGTCGATTTTACCATAGGAACTCCAAAACCAACACTAAGCCCAGTATTTAAATAAAATTTTGAAAGATGCATTTTTAATAAATAACCACCAGACAAAGAAAATGTATAGGCATCCATTTTTTTTTAGTCTGAAAAATAAGGCAGATTTGCGGTATCCTGATTTGGTATAAGAGGAATAGAAGAATTTATTCCTCTATAAGATAGGCTACCTAATGTAAAAAACAGATGAGATATATTTTTCACAGTAGAAATTGGATTTGTAAACGAAGAGATGTTATTATCACCCCCTATTTTAAAATATTCATTTACTGTCATTGTCAATAGTCTCATCTCCGGATAATAAAGTATTCTATTTTCATCGGGTCTTTCTGAATAGTACCCTTCGAATTTTTGAAAATAGACATCCGTGCCAAACCTATTGAAATAAAAGAAGCCTTGAAAATCAAAATATTTTGTAGAAATATCATACGCTGTGTCCATACTACTAGAACCGAAACCTAATTTAAAATCAACGTTTTTGTACTTAATTCCTACTTTACCAATACCACCATTGTTTGTTTCATAATCGACTTCAAAATTGTCGTTTCGAATACTTAAACCAAGCGTAGGAAATTCTAGTTGCCCGGTAATTTCAAAAGTTAAGGTATCTGACGCATTTATGCATATTGAATTCATTAAAATAAATAGGATAACAATATAAAAATGCTTAATAATCATAGAAATATAGTATTACGAGCTGAAATAACGTTAAGCTTTTTACCTTGAACACATGATTACCGGTTTTTCAAACGTCAGTATATCAATTAAAAAAGAATACCTGTTATAAAATTACAAAAATTTTTAATAAGAAAGATTTCTTGTGTATGTCATTTCATTCAATATTTGACCTAACGGATAGTATGTAATTTTTGTAAGGGAGGGGTAAGGGCTGCGTTCGTATCCACCATTACATAACTTGCCAGCGGGAGCTGAACTTGCAAATGGCACTGAAACCGCTATGTTTTATGACTGCCTGGCAGGCAAAATAGTTTTATATATTTATCTTATTTTCAAAGTCTTTAATCACTTTTTCAAGTTTTTCTCCAAATATCAATTTAGCATTATCATAGGTCTGGTTCCCAAAAAACTCAATGAATTTTTCTTTGCCAAATTTATCAATCAGTTCTTTAATAAATAATCCAGATAGAGGATATGTCAATTCCTCGGGATAGTCTTTCCAATTATTCCATACCTCACTAATTTCAACTTGTTTTCCGTTGCTTTTTATCCAATCTTTTACAATTTGTTCTTTATCCTGATTTGTTTGGTCAAAACAAACAGCTGTACCTTCATTAATCAATCCTGTTTTATTAACCATTTTGGTCGAATAGTTTGAAATCACATGTGTCATTTCGTGACCGATTGTCTGTTGATAATGTGTATGAACTATACAGAAGTCTGGTTTTGCAAAACCTAAATTTGCCCTTAAAATATTTTTAGCATCTTCTCTGGATTCCCAAACATAAAAATCAATTTTTTTAGGAAGCGTGCTTTTGAAAAAAACGTTAATTTCACTAAATGCTTTTTCTCTTTTAGAAACATACTTTTCAATTTCAGTATCGCTCATGCCCTGAAAGTGGAAATGAAAATTGTCGGTTTCGATAATTTTCCATGTTTTAAAAAACGCATTGAATCCGAATAATAGCGTTTGCCCATATGCATTATTTGTGGCATTCTTAGTGGCATTCAGTTTTATACATTCATTTAGCGATGATTCTGATTTATTATAATCTTGCGACATAAAATAGCATGTTCCAAGATAGCTTAGAGCCCAAGCTTTTCGCCATGTATTATTATTATCATTTGACACAACAGATTCCAGAAAAGCAATAGCAGTTCTAAATTCACCTAAGTCAGTGTATGAACGACCAATAATTAAATTTAAGTCAATGTTATTTTTCTCTTTTTCAAGAAGCGTTTTTGCTTTATCTATAGCCGTTTTATATTCATGAGAATTATATAACTTCCATAAATCGTTAATTTGTGAGTTTTGTCCGAATGTAATTAAACTTGTCAGAATTAAAACTGATATAAAAAATTGCCTCATTATATGTTTATTTTATTTAGTTGCACTGGTCTTTCCCTATTTTGCCCAACGTTGGTAATAAGCACAGTTGCGTTGTTCTTTTTCGTGTATTTATGTTAATATGAGGCTAAAAGTAAATTTAAATTGCGACTTTACCAACTAGCACACAGGCAAGACGTATAGCGCGGGTTAGGCGAATAGTGTTTGCGTACTCCCGGTATTTTATAAAAAGGCATTTTAATTATTTCTATTCTACAGTTATAAATTGAATGAGCCATAAGTCATTACTTGTGCTTTTGCATAAAACGGCAATTTCGGTTCCTTCTTTATTGGCAAATATAAAATTTGCACTTATGCTTAATGGCGTCGATTGTTCATCAGGTTGGTAGTATAGATCGTAATCATAAGATTTCACCAGGGTGTAGTCATTATCTTCAATCTGATAAATGCTGGTGGATGCATCTATATAATAATTATCATTTTGCAAAGCCCATAAATAATTATTAGCGTGATAAATGTACTGCAATCCATAGTAGTTGTCATTACCCGTAGTAATTTTGCCAATTGCATTGATGTCTGCATCAAATGTATCGGTTGATTCGGTTGAACTTGTGGTTCTGTATATATTTAAGTTTCTGGCAAAAATATATTCGCCATCCTGTGAAAACCAGAAATTAGTTAAATCCATATGCGCATAGCTTTTTTTGCTTTTTGTAGCTATATCATAAGCGAAAAAACCACTTGGAGAGGAGCTGTTTCGGGTAGCTATAATATAGGGCTGATTTGGCACTTTTTTGACGATTGATTTGCCATCAAGGCTATGAGTATCCGGGCTGTCGTATAAATCACCATCAGCTATATTTATCCAGTGAAGACTGGAGAAACTATCCCCAAGTTGCGTGTAACAAAACCAATCGTTTTCAGCCCAGGCAATATCATTTACGGAATAATTCAAGGTGTAGGTTGCAGTTACCGTATTGCCCGACAAATTGAGGGCACTTATATATCCATTATGCCCAATGGCTGCTTTTGCCCAATCTTCAGAAATGGCAAAACTGGTTGGAGCTTTGCTTAATTCAATTTCATACAACACGGTCCTTTCGATTACATCGTAAGCAACAAATTTATTAGGCTGACTGCTTACAAAGTACAAAGTGTTTGTGTTTTCATTGAAAAGGGCGTCAACAATGTTTCCATCAATAACACGAATGTTCTCAGTATTTCCGGGGGCATTAGCTATTACTTTAATACTGCTGGATGGATGTGAACTGTCGTTGGTTATCAGCGTAATGATGGCCGTGTTTTGACCCGGTAATAGTTTGGTCCGGTCGCAGCTAAAAATTATGTTGCTACCGCTTGTATAAGGAGCATACTCCCCACTTGATGGCGTTATGGTAAGCCATGAAGGAATATCTTTAAATTCCCAGACCAGCATCCCGTCTCCATAATTGTATAATTTTAAGGTCTTTGACATTTCTGTATAAGAAAAATCAACCGTATTGGTGTTTAGATCTAATTGCGGTGTTCCCAGGTTGGCTGTAACATTTATGGTTACGCTTGGATTCACCTTATCATTTGTGGCTATAACAACCGTACCCGTTAAAACTCCGGTACGAAGTGAATCAAGTTTAAAGCGGAGGGGTAAATTAAACGTTTCGTAAGGAGAAAGATATAAGGCATTGGCATCAAGTCGGTTTGTATCAACAACCAACCAATCTGGCATACTAATTATTTCCCAAAGCAATATACCATAGCCAATATTTTGAATTGATAAGTTTGGATTATAATTATTGTTATACGATAGCGTCAGGGTACTTTGTACCTGTACTTCCGGATTCCCCTCAGTTATGTATGCTACAGGAACTTTATAATTCAGGCCATCTGCTCTTACTGTCATAAAATCCAAATAAACACCCACCGCCTGGAAATCTAAATTCCTTGAAGCCGAACAATGGACAACTGCCATACTATCGGATAACTGCCCATTAACAGAACCTACATTGAGCCACGATGGTTTCGAAACAATTTCATAATCAGCTTCTTTTATTGGTGGAAGCATAAAAAGATAGTTGGAGCTTTCCCAATCGGGTGAAATATATAGGTTTGATATGCCCAAAGTGAAGGAATCAGGTGTAAGATTTTCATTCAAAAAATCATTGGAACAGCCTGTTAACAAGTAAAGTAATATGAATAAGGCGGTGGTTTTACTATTAGGTCTCATAATAGCCTTGGTTAATTGGATGGTTTAAAAATTATAACGCAAAACAAAAGAGTAATCGATACGGGATAATGTCATTGGGTTGGAAAGTTCCTGGTCATTAATTGAATAATAATTGGTATTCGTTCCTTTTGATTCCAAACTGGCTTTCTTCAATTTGCACCATATAAAATCGCCTCCTAAGCCAACAGATACATTTGCCAATAGTTTGTATTCAACAGCAAAACCTAGTTTTCCACTAAAAGAATTTCCGGTAAGCAACATATTGTTTGAAATGTCGGTGTAACCTGTTTGAGTAATACCTGGATAGGTGTTTTGATATTCCATACGAACAAACGTAGCCCCGGCAGAAAGAGCTTCCCTAATAATTAATTTTCGCTGTACATCCAGGTGTTGTTGAAAAATAACCGATGCCCCTAAATAATTGGTAAATAGTTGGTATTTTTCAGACTCAATTAAAAACATTGATGGGTAATATTCGCCTGGTATACTGCCACTTGTGCCCGATTTAAAAAATGAATAGCTTACTCCCAAACCCAAAAAATAATTTAACATATAATTTGCACTGGCATTAATATGAATACCCGTTTTTAACTGCTTATAATAATCTGGCAAGAAAGATGAGGATTGAAAATTATCTAGGTACCAAGGCATGACAGAACCCCCCATTTTTAGTTCCCAAAAAAAAGGATTTTCAGGCTTTGGCCTTTCCCGTTTCGCCTTTCTTGTTTCTTTTTCCAATGGATGGGAACGCGAATATTCTTCCACCTGAGCTAAAGGAATGAACATGCCGGTTATTGAATGCTCATTGTTCATAACTTCGTATAAGATGCGTTCATTGCTTATTGATACTATTTTGCAATGTATGGTATCCTTTTTAGTACTGATAATTATATCCTGAGCTTTTGCACTGAAAAACAATAATAAGAATAAGGGTAGCAATGTGAATTTATTCATAGTCTATTTTTATTGTTTTAGTTTACAAACTAACGTTTTTACACTGCCGCCTAACAAATAAGTATATAAGTTCCAGGTTCCGGTATCCTCCCAATAACAAGGTACTATACTATTGCTTTTATTTTTACCTTAAAATTTGTTTTGGTTTCAGTTTATCAAAACTAAGAAATTATTTCATACAAAAGCCCTCAGTTTGTAATTTTTGGTTTAATGCCCCTTAACTTAACGTGCTGGTATCGTGTCACCAATGTGTTGTAATTATAAAAAAAGAATCTTTCCCGCTGTGTATCGAAAAAGATTCTCAATTATTTATCGCTGTGATTGCCTGCAAATTTAATGTTTGTGGACCGAATGCCCACTTCCCCCGACGGCAATATCATGAATGGCTTCGATGGTATGGGTGTAATCAACATAGGCTTCTACAAATTCACGACCTTTTTCCGGTGAATTATTCTTAACCGGGTTAAGTGCAGCAACCTTTTCGTATTTTTCTCTTAATACCTCTTCCAGGTGATGGTTTACTTTTTCAATAAGTCCATCGATATCTTTATTGTCAATGGCCTGGTCGCTTAATTGAATAATTTTTTTGGTTGTTCCGGCAGGTTTAAGCCCCGTATAGGGTGCTCCTTCGGTCTCACGGTGCAAACGAACAAGGGTTTCAAAGAAATGCTTTTCAACAATGGAATAGATTTCTCTATCGCCCGATTTTAGTGCATAGGTTTTATTAAATAATGAAATAATTTCCTTTTCCTGTTCTGGAGCAATCCATTTTAGTACTAAATTCACATTGTTGGTTTCAAGGGCCTTAGCAGCATCCCTGAGGGTGGGGCCATCGTACGAATCACAATGTGCCGATACCGGGAAGGTTGCTAATAACAGGAGCAAAAGTGGAATTGCTTTGGGAAGCATTGTTTTTACTGCACGGCTGTTTTTAAACTTTTTGGGTGTTGCTGTTTTTTCTTTTGTTTTCATGATAAAAGTTTTAATTGTTCTTTTAAAAATATCGTGAAACAAAAGTACATCGGGCAATATCCTTGTGCGACCTGCTTTGTAAAGTAGTACCTATTTCGTCACCAATTGGTGTCCTGTTTCATAAAATAGTACTTACTGTAGTTCCCTAATGGTCGAATGTAGATTCAATTTCTCTTTTTTTATACGCGCTGGGGGTAAGTCCTGTCATTTTTTTAAATACCCGGTTAAATGCCGATTTGGTATTAAAACCACTGTCGAATGCAATTCCCAAAAGCGATAAATTCTCAAATTCAGGATTGCAAATTTTTGATTTAACTTCTTCGATTCTGTATTGGTTGATAAAATCGAAAAAATTGGCGTCAAATTGTTCATTTATAACACGCGAAAGGTGATGCGACGGAATATTCAGTTTGTTTGCCAGTTCAGGAAGCGAAAGGGTGGCATCCAGGTAAGGTTTTTTGGTGGTCATGTATTGTTTAATTTCTCTAACATATTGCTCAACATCAGCATCTTTCAGTGTCATGCTGATGTATTTGGGTTTTGCTTCAAGCACATACCCGGCATTTTGGTTGTCGTATGGAATAAAAATTTCTTTTTGCTTTAGGCCATAATAGCCAATCAGAATAATAAAAATGGATAAAGAAAGGGCTAAGCCATGGGTGCAAAAAATCCATGAAAACAGGTGGAAAACGTGATGAGCAGAAGCAAATATCATTAACAAAGTCCAGATTCCTCCAAAGGAATACACCAGTTTTCGCAACCATTCGGGATTAACGCCTTCCTGTGATGAGAAATTATTAAAGATGTTTATATCCAGCTTTTTAAAAAGCCTGATTGATAAAATAAAATAGAAAGGACCTGACAAAGCAGTGAGTATTAAAAATGCAGCAAACCATACGGGTGTACCCGGTTCACTTTCCAGGTGGTCTAATCGTATTTGATCAGCGTATTCGGGAAACATGGCCGAAATAATCAGATACAGGTTAACTAAGATAAAAGGAACAAAATGCACCCCGATTTTTCGGGTTAAGGTTTGTTTTTGGTTTATCAATGCCGCAATATATAAATACAGAAATGGGCCATGGAGTAGGAGTAAAGAAATAAAACCTGCCGATAGAAGGTGATAATCAACGAAAAGGACATCTGAGAACAATCCATATATGCCGGTGTATAAGCTTAAATAAATTAGCCAGTAAATCAGTATCCTATCATGCAGCGCTTTTTTTTTCTGAATAATTAAGGACGCAAAAAACAATGCATTAAAGGCAGCGATTAAAAATATATATTTCATGTCTGGCTTTTATTAGCAGCTTATCTGATGGTTTGCGTAGTTATTATAAACAAAACGATTTTCTTTTTTGCCTTACCACACCAATCATTTATTCAATAATTACCTTTTTGTCTTTTGGGTATTTTACCGAATAGTTGAGTATCAGTTCTTTGTTTTCGTTTGGTTTTAATGAAATTTCCCACTCAACTTTTCCTGTAGTTGTATCCAATTTACCGCCCGAAAGCTCCAATGTTTCCACTTGAATCTCCTTAGAGGTAGAAATTGGTATTTGGTCATAAATCAACGTTGAAATTGGGTAAGATTTATTATTTCTCAGCGTAAGTTTAAAGGCAACTGTTTCCTTACGATTGGATCCAATAAATTGATTTTCTGAAAAATCGGTCATTTTCTCACGTTTAATACTAATGTTGTTATCAATTCCAAACGAAATGTCCAAAGTATCCTGGAACTGCCCGGTATTAATATTTGATTTGCCAACATAGGAGTTTTCCAGATAAACGTTTACCTCTCCATCAATGAGCTCTGCCTTATACCAGTCACTAATTTTTCCAATCAGGAATACATGTTCAGATAATTTTGGTACCGATTGATATTCAAAGTTAGCTTTCAGATTTGATTCCCTGAAACTTACGGTTGTTGTTTTGTTATTTGAAAGAATGGTTTGTGAAGCATCAACCAGGTACTCATTCGAAGTTTCTCTTTTTGAAGTAATTGTTAATGGAACAGTCGATTTATCGTTACCCGATTTTGTTGTAACTAATACAACTCCGTTTGCTCCCCGAGAACCATAAATTGCGGTTGCTGATGCGTCCTTTAACACCTCAATGTTTTGAATGTCATTCGGGTCTAGTGAAGATACATCATCCCAAGGAATTCCATCGACAACGTACAACGGATTTGAGTTGCCATTGTTTGAACTAAATCCTCTAATCCTTATCTCCGAATTGGCTTTGGGAGCAACGGTGCTTTCGGAGATTTGCACTCCCGCGGCTTTCCCCCGAAGCGCATTAGCTATCTCAGGATAATAAAACTGTAGATAGAACGGAGTAAGTAAGGGTATTTTTGCAGAAATGCTTGTATTAGCAGTTGAAAGCACAAGGTTCACATCGTTCCAGTCTATTCCGGTATTTTGCCTTACATTTGCTTTGTAAGTAATTTGTAAGGGCTTATCAATTCCTAAAAATCGGATATCATACGAAGGATACCACGCAGCCTGGTCAACTAAATAATTAAATGAGATTTTCGAATCTTTAGCTTGTTTTGATTCAATGGTAACCAATACCGTTCCCGATGGCAGATTGGATTTGTTATTTACTGAAGTCAACTGGTTGTTTAATTTATTCAACGCTTTTTTGTAGTCATTAATTTTTCGTTCACATTGAAGCAAATTGATGTTTAAGTTTTCGATGTGGTCTCCATAGATTGCGTTTAACGATTTGAAGGTCTCTGGATTAATACTTTGTTCTTTGCCAGCTATGTCTTTGTTTGAATATAAAAAGTCCAGTTTGTCCTTGATTATCTTTATCCGGGTTTCTTCGTCCTCAATTTTAAGTTGAAATTCCTCAATTTTATTTTTTACGGTTTGAATTTCTTCACTTTTATTCAATTCATTCAAATAGTCGTTTTGGTGCTGAACGGCCAGAATAGTGTAAGAACCATCCCCATCAACCCGAATACTTTCCTTATTTATAAACGGTGATAATCCAGTAAGTTTTAAAATCATTTGACCTTGTTGAATAGAAACTGGCGCTTCTCTTTCAATCTGGGCACCTTTGGTAAATACCGTTACTTTTTTAATTGCAGCATTTATTTCTTTCTCAATTTGTCCAAATGAAAAGGTACTCAGACATATTGCCAATACAGTTAACAGGTGTTTTTTATTCATAGTTTTTGTTTTATAACAATTCAAATTCTCACTACGCCTAAAAGTAGTATATTTTTTTGGGTGCACCGAATATCCCTACCCTTTTTAACTAAATCATCATTGTCACTCACCGTATGGGTTGTTAACGGGAATTTCAGCGATAGCTTTTCAACTCCTTTCCCTTATGATATTTGGTTTATTGGATTATGGTATATATCAAAACCATAAAATATTTTATGAAAAGGTCTTCAAAAACAAGTACTTAACGGGTGAAATTGTTCTGAAATTAAAAGTGACATAAAAAGCAAACTTAAAAATTACATTAGCTACAGGATTCTGTATCAAATTTTAAGATTAAGTAACACAATGACTGCTAAAGATTAATATCACGGTCGCGAAAACCCAGCAGGTAGAGAATGGCATCGAGACCAATGTTTGATATGGCATGTCGGGCTGAGGCTTTTACTTTGGGTTTGGCATGAAAAGCAATGCCCAGTCCGGCCAGTTGAAGCATGGGCAAATCGTTGGAGCCATCGCCAACGGCAATTACCTGTTCCAGGTGAATGTCTTCTTTAAAAGCCAGCAGTTTTAGTAACTCAGCCTTTTTTTTGCCATCCACAATTTCGCCTTTGTGTTTTCCACTTAATTTTCCGTCGATAACCTCCAGTTCGTTAGCAAACACGTAATCAACACCAAGTTTGTTTTTAAGGTAGTTGCCAAAATAGGTAAATCCCCCGGAGAGTATGGCGGTTTTATAGCCATAATGCTTTAGGGTAAGGAACAAACGTTCGGCTCCTTCGGTAAGCGGAAGTTTCAGGGCTATATCTTTCATCACTTTTTCGTCGAGGCCTTTCAGTAGCGCAACCCGTTGAATAAAACTTTCGGTAAAATCAATCTCACCACGCATAGCACTTTCGGTAATTTGTTTTACCTGATTGCCAACTCCTGCTTTTAATGCCAGTTCGTCAATTACTTCGGTCTGAATCAGCGTGCTGTCCATATCGAAGCATACCAGACGCCGATTGCGTCGGTAAATATTGTCTTCCTGAAACGCGATATCAATGCCTATTTCACCGGCAATGGCAATAAAGTCTTTCTTCATCTTTTCGTAGTTGTGGGGCGTACCCCGAACCGAAAACTCGACTACAGCTCTTGTGTGACTGTTTATTTCCTGTAAGGGAATCCGTCCCGAAAGCCGGCTAATGTAATCGATGTTCAGGCCCTGTTCGGCTATAACCGCGGTAACCCGGGTCAAATGTTCTGCTGTTAGCTGACGCGACAATAAGGTGATAATGTAACGGGCTTTACCCTGATGTGATACCCACTCATCATAATTGCGTTCTTTAATGGGACTGAAGCGGATGGCCACATTTAACTCATAGGCTTTAAATAGCAAATCTTTTAAAATGGGCGACGACTCTGAAGTTTCCGGAACTTCGAAAAGAATGCCCAGGCTAAGATCATCGTGAATTACAGCCTGTCCGATATCGAGAATGTTTACTTTATAATTCGAGAGTACTTGCGTTAGTTGTGCAGTTAAGCCGGGCTTGTCGCCACCCGAAATGTTGATGAGAATAATTTCTTTTTGCTTGGTCATGCTTTTGGTATTACTGGGAAGCAAAATTATAATTATTTTGGGCAAATGGCTTACTGATTCGTAGTAATTTATACCGAATGCTTGAAAAATAGTAAAGTTATTGATTTAGACCGCTGGGATGGAGGGGGCGCCAGTCTGTGCCAGCCGGTTCATTCGTTCTTTCATTAGTTTTTTGCGCCGGTAATTCCACCAATTTAGCATGGTGCGTGCGGCAAACAGGGTAAGTACGAACTGAAACAGGGTAAGAAAAACAGCCCCCAGGGAGAGTAACAGTATAAAAAGGTTTTTGCTCAATTGTATCTGAAGTAATTGTTGCGCCATAAGCAGCGAGTTTTCAAAATCGGATACCGCTATGATTCCGGCAAAAAGGGTTATGCCCAGTAAACTTAGTGCAGTAAACCAGGCTCCCTGAACCAGGTTTTTTTGAATGGTTGTTTTACTGCTATAGGGGTAAAGTACCCGAATGGAAAGGTAGTTGCCTGCCAGAACGCCAAGCAGCAGATTAAAAACGGGAATACCCATAAAGAATCCCAACATGGCAATAGAGAAGAATAGATAGATGAGTACAAGAAAACGCTTTTTTATCCGGTAAAACTGATAAGGAAGCACCAGTTCGCTATTCAGCCAAAGGCCGATTAAAAACCACAGGGCTCCAATTAAAAAGGAAATCCATCCCGAAGTAAAAACATGACTAAACCACCAGGCAAGCAGGAACAAGGCAAGAGGTATGGGGGCCTGATAAAGCACTACCGTAAATAGCTTCCGCCTGAAGCAGATAAAACTAAAGAATGTGCCGAGTACGAATCCCAGAACAGTATATATGTATTTGGCTTCAGTATTTTGATAAAAGAATGAAAGATACCAGCCTATCAGGCTGAATGCCACAGGAAATATTGCCGCTAAAAGCAGCAACTTTACTTTTAAGGAAGTACTTAAAAATGGCATACGGCTAATTTTTCAACTAATTTAGGCATATGTAACTTCCTGACCAAATCAAATTAACGATTAATCCATTGGTTCTCATAAAAAAGATACTCCGAAACCTTATGGTTGTTTGTGTTCAGTAGGTTTCGCGAATCGGCAATAAAAAGTTTCATTTTTTCGAAATGCTCCGGGCTCACAAAAAATTCCGGTTTTAATTCGTATTCGGCACAGGGCAGTATGTAAAAATGCTTTTTTTGATCCACCACCGGCGTGTAAACCCAGGTTAAGAGGTAGCCGCTTTCGCTGATGTAGCAATTATTCGTATCGCGTTGTAAGGTCAGTTTTATCATTTGGCCGCCATCGGTAAATTGCTTTCGCTGATTCGAGATAAAGTTTCCCAACGAGTAGGTTATAAAGCTTTCATTATTATTCAGATTGTCGCTGTACCATTCGCTTTTTTGAATTACATGCGGATGCGATCCAATAATAATATCGGCTCCGGCATTAAAACAGTGGCTGGCCAGGTCGATCTGATTTTTGTTAGGTTGCCGCTGGTACTCATTTCCCCAGTGCAACAATACAATTACCTTATCGGGCTTTGCTGCTTTGGCTTTGGCAATGTCGTTACTTAGCGAATCACGATGAATCAGGTTTACATGGTTGTCTGGATGCACAGGAATGCCGTTGGTTCCGTAAGTGTAATTGATAAGAGCCAGCCTAAATCCTTTTTGTTCAATCCAAAGGAAAGGTTGTTTGGTTTTTTCGGCAGGGCTGCGGAACGTTCCGGTATGCTGAATACCTAATGAATCGAGCTGGTCGAGTGTTCGTTCCAGTCCTTTTTTTCCCCGGTCTACACTGTGATTATTGGCTGTAACCAGGTAGTGAATACCAGCGTTTTTTAGAGCCAGTCCCAGGGCGTCGGGCGAACTAAACTGCGGATAACCTTTAAAGGGTGGCCCGGCCAACGTAACTTCCAGATTGGCAATGGCCACATCAGTTTCAGAGATAAGCGGGCTCAGGTATTCAAAAACCGGGTTGTAATCGTAGCTACCATCGGTTTGTCGGGCCGATGTTATTTGAGAATCATGCCCCATAATATCGCCCATAAAAAGCAGGGTCAGGGTACTGTCTTGTGCCGTTACTGCAATACTAAAGCATACAATAAGTATACTGCTAATTAGAATTTTCATTGTAATGATTTTTACAGGCTCAAGATAAGTAAAAAATAGAAGAGAAAAAGCTTAATCAGGCTTGAAAAAAAAGTCGGGGTAGGGCGACTCGAACGCCCGACCTCCACGTCCCGAACGTGGCACGCTACCAGCTGCGCTATACCCCGGTTATAATGGAGGGTTAGGAATAAACCCTGGATTTTATCTGTTTAAAAGAACGTTTTAGTATTTCTTAATTGAGCTGCAAATATAGCCGTATTTTTTTCATTCGCAAATGCAACAGGAGACTAAGTTTGCTAAACATTTACAAAGCACAATACAATGCATTTTTCCCGGGTTTTCAGCAGCAGTTATTGGTTTACTGTTCCCAGTCCAGCGTTGCCTGAATCGAGCACCCAACGCCATCCCTGAGCTGTTTTTTTCCAGATGGTAACATATGTTCCAAAGCTTGTGTCCTGTTTAACTGTGATAAGCGTATAAATCCCATAAGTGTAAGCCAGCTCGCCGCTTTGGGCCATGGAAGCATACGAGGGTTTCCAGGTTAGGGTAAAACTGCTGTCGGGCGCGCTCAAAAGCTTTTGCAGTTCGGTAGTTCCGGCAACGGGCCGATGGTTTTTACGCAGTATTACGGCCGAATCGTGGGCATAGGTTAAAAAAGCGTGGTTCATACCTTTGCTTTTCGAAAGTTCTGAAAAGGCAAGATCAGTATCCATTACCTCTTGCATGCTACTGTTTGAACAGGCACTTAAGATGATAAGGATAAGATAAAAAGTTAGATTTTTCATGCAAATAAATTTTAAAAGGCTAAGTGTAATTTTTTAAACAAATATAAATTTTATTTCTTAGCTTGAAATGCTTTAAAAAATGCATGATTAAACCTTTATTGAGGTGTCTTGTTAACAACTTTTAATTTTATTGATAGGCTTATACGTTTAAGTTATGATATTTTTTGTAGCTTGTGAACCTTAGTGGTGTTTTATTAAAAATGAAAAATCAATCTTAAGAGGAATATGGTATCGGCATCAAGCGAAGATCTGGTCAATGAAGTAAAAAACCTAAAGAAACAGTTGGATTTATTAAACTTAAGAGCCGACGATTTCTATCAAAAAGTATTTAATAAATTAAAGATTGGAGTGGCTGTTTTTACTCCTGATGGATTGGTTTTTGAAGTTAATGATCGGCTGTGCGAAGTATTGCAAACCCCTCGAGCCGACTTGATTGGTAAAAATGCCGTCGATTTGTTTTCACTGGAAACCAAAAACGATTTGATTAAAAACAACTGGAACCAGCGGGATGAAGTTTACCACGCCTCATTTTGTTTAAAAAGCGGTGAACAACTTTGGCTCGAGATTTATGGAAACAACTGCACTATCGATGGAAAAGCACTGCGTATTTCAGCTGTGCGCACAATTAATCAATATATGGATTTGAAGCAGTTGCATACCAATGCGGAATATCAGTATAAGCTCGTATTCGAGAATATGAACGAAGCTTTTGCCCTTCACAAAATTATAGTTGATCAGGACAATAATCCCATCGATTACCTTTTTATTGATATAAACCGCGCCTTTGAAATACATACCGGATTTAAGAAAGAACAGGTAGTAAACAAAAGAGTAAAGGAAGTAATGCCCGATACTGAAGACTACTGGATTCAAAATTATGGACAGGTGGCACTTACGGGAAAGCCTTTGAATTTTTCGAATTTCTCAGTTCATTTTAATAAATACTACGAGGTTAGAGCATACAGTCCGCAAAAAGGGTATTTTGCTACCATATTTACCGATATCACCAGCCGTCGCCAGGCCGATATGGAACTGGAACTACATAACAAACGGCTTGAATTACTTTTGGAATTAGGGTCGATAAAAGTTGATTCCATTGAACAATTGATGGAGAGGGCAAACAATAGCCTGCAAACTCATTTTAAAAGCAATCATAGCTTTTTGTATTATAATAATTACCATACAGGCACAAGCAAAGCCGTTTTTTGCAGCTCTGGCAAACCAATTAAACCAAACAAAGAACAACGGGCTTCCATTAAAAGCCTGACTAACCGCTTGCCCGCCGGTTATAAAGTGCTGGAACCTGAACAGGAATTGCTTCGCCGGATTATGGGAGCTTGTCCCGACGATGTAACCTATTTTGACAAAACCCTTACTTGTTATAATTTTGTGCCACAGTCAAAAATTCAGCTGGTTTTGGGTTTTATTCCTCAAAGTACCGGTCTTTTCAAAATAAATTTTCAGAAACACGTCGAGTTGCTGATAGAAAATATTTGGCAGCTTATCGAGAAACAAAGCTATCTGGAACAGGTAATCAAAGAAAAACAAAAAGGAGAAATTGCCGAGGCCCGTTTTTCAGAAATTCAAAAAGCCGGGAAAATAGGATGGTACGAGGCTTTGATACACGAAGGACTTTTCTTGGGCTCCTATGAAACGTATCGGGTATTCTTTGATGAATTTTACGATTTTCCGGTAACTGTTGATCATCTGATGTCAGTTATTCATCCCGACGACAGGGAACATTTTTTTAATACCGTTAAAAAAAATGTTGATGCCAAAGTTCCGGAGTTCGATTGGGAATACCGGGTAATAACTCCAAAATCTGTTGAGAAGTACGTTTTTTCAAAAGCATTTTTGAAGTTCGATAAGGAGGGGAACCTGATACGACGTTATGGAATTGTTCAGGACATTACCGAAAAGAAACAGATTGAACTGGAGTTAAAGTTGCATAACGATCGTCTCGAGAGTATGATAGAAATTGCACAACTGAACCCCCAAAATGCCCGCGACTTGTTCTATAAAGCGCTCGAAGAAACACTCAAACTTACCTTAAGTGATTTGGGCTTGATCTTTCGTTACAACCATTTAAGCGGAACGCTTAAACTCGATTCGTACTCCAAATCAAAAATATCAGAAAAGCGCATTGCTGCTTTTAAAAAAGATGTGGTAGAAAACCATTTATCCTGGATAGTGAACCTGTTAAAGAACAAAAAAGCCATCACCCGAAACAGCTTTACTTTTAACGAGAGCATCCTTGAACAATTGGTAAGTCAAAGCATTTCACTTAAGAACCTTATGCTGGTTCCTACCGAAGTTAATGCCGACGAAACCGTATGGGTATGCCTGGCTAGTCAAAATCATTCGTACAACGAAACCGACATAAAACAGACTACCTTAATGATGGACAGCATGTGGCGTATGTTTGAACGGCAAAACTATCAGGAAGAGCTGATTAAGGCAAAAGAAAAAGCGGAAGAGAGCGATAAACTTAAGTCGGCCTTTTTGGCGAACATGAGCCACGAAATACGCACCCCCATGAATGGAATTATTGGTTTTTCGGAATTGATTGTGCAGGATGATATAAGCCCGGAAAAGCGAAAAAGTTATGCTAACATTGTTATTGAGAGCGGAAAACAGCTCTTAACCATTGTTGATGATATTTTAGATATTTCAAAAATTGAAGTTGGGCAGATAACTTTGTTTAAACACCCGGTGGTAGTAAATGATATGATAACCGAACTGTTTTCGTTTTATGCACCACGGGCCCATTCAAACAACTTGTCCATTTTTCCCTACAAAAATCTAAGCGATGAGGAATCGTTGATATTCACCGATAAGCAACGCGTGGTGCAGGTGCTGAATAACCTTATTAGCAATGCCTTTAAATTTACCCATCAGGGACAGATAAGTTTTGGTTACGAGAAAAAAGGCGAGATGCTTGAGTTTTTTGTTAAAGATACCGGAACCGGAATTCCAGAGCACATGCACCAAGCAATTTTTGAACGTTTCAGGCAGGTTGAGGACGCTGTTTCGCAAAATAATACCAAAGGAACCGGACTGGGACTGGCTATCTCCCAAAAACTGGTTGAACTATTGGGAGGAACTATTTATATTGAATCGGAAGAAAATAAAGGGACTACTTTTTATTTTACCATTCCCTATGTAAAACCCAGTGGTGAAGATTTAAAAAATCATTTACCCGCAGCGGAAACTACCACAGATCCGGTAATTACACACACCTTTTTAATTGCCGAAGACGAGGAGGTAAATTACTTGTTTCTTTACGAATTGCTGAGCAAGCCCAATGTAATGATAGTACATGCCAAAAGTGGAATTGAAGCAGTGGAGTGGTGCAAAAAAGAATTGCCCATTGATTTGGTGTTTATGGATATTAAAATGCCCGGAATGGATGGAATTACTGCCACACAAAAAATTAAGAAAATGCGTCCGAACCTGCCAGTTATTATTCAGTCGGCCTATGCCATGGATGTTGATAAAGAACGGGCTATTGAAGCGGGATGTTCAGCTTTTGTTACCAAACCAATCATAAAAGAGCAGCTTCTTGATATCGTGAATAAATTGTTGCAGAAAGAGGTATTGTATAAAATCTGATTGCCATTTTATTTCACCAGATTCGTTAAACCCAAAAGTTATTTTATGTTTTGCATTAGCTTAGCCCATTTTAATGGGTTAGGCTTAATATTTCCTTTATATTTGCACAAAAATATTGCAATGGAATTCGATTATAATGCTTACGTTATTATTCCCCTTTTAATATTCGTTGCCCGCATACTCGATGTGAGTATGGGAACCATCCGTATTATACTGGTTGCCAAAGGAATGAAAAAGGTAGCTCCGATAATTGGATTCTTCGAGGTCTTAATCTGGATTCTGGCCATCAGTAAAATTATTGAAAACCTCGATAATTGGATTTGTTACATAGCTTATGCCGCAGGTTTTGCAACGGGAAACCTCATTGGAATGCTGTTGGAGGAGAAACTTGCCCTGGGCCACGAACTCATCCGGGTGATTACCAAACGCGATGCACAAGATTTGGTTGATAATTTAAAAGACGATGGTTTTGGAGTAACTTTTATTAAAGCCGAAGGTACCAAAGGTGAAGTGGGCATTGTTTATGTTATTGTGACACGTAAAAAAATTTCCAATGCCATTTTAATCATTCAGGCACACAATCCAAATGCCATCTATACCATCGAAAATATTCGCTTTGTGAATAAAGAAGTATTTTTTGGACCTACCCGAACCAAACACAAACGCGGGCTGGTTCGCAAATAAGACTGCGTTAGAAGTTTGCATATTTCACATTCAAAACAAGTTTTCCGTTTTCGCTCATGGTGCTGAAAAGTTTATACACCATTTTAAAAACCAGTGCCTGCTCACCTTTAACGGTTGTTGAAAGCAAACTGATTTGATACTCCAGATTAAACGAACGAATTACCTCAATGGCTTTGTTTATTTCTTCTTTAAAATCGGTACTTTGCAGCGGAAAAAAAGAAATTTCGGCAGTAATTGTATGTTCCATACGATTGAGTTTTTAAATTAAGCCTGAAAGTACTGTTTTTTGTTCTACAATCTTAACAGTTTATGAATATTGTTGTGTAATAAAAGTTTACCTTTGATACAGACTTTTAAAAAGCGGTCCAAATTTTTATTCAGTTACCGTTTTATCGGAGCATTTTACAAATGTCGACAGAATTCCTAAACGTGAATTATAATGAGACGGATTGAAAAACTGGTTATTTATTATTATTCCGGAACGGGAAATGCAGCAAATGTATGTCGGTGGATACTTGAAGTAGCTAAAGATAATGGGTGTGAAGTTGAATTGCACAATTTGGCCAATCGAAAACAAGGTCCGATAAAACCCATTGAAGCGCATGTTTTGTATGGTTTTATTGCCCCAACCCATGGATTTAATATGGTTCCCCTGATGTTTCATTTTATGTTGGGCTTTCCGTGTGCAATAAATAATCGGGTGTTTATTGTAAATACTAGGGGTGGATTAAAGATGGGCCGGTTTTTTTTGCCCGGTTTGAGTGGCATGGCACAATACCTGTCTGCGCTGATACTTATGCTTAAAGGATACAAAATCCAGGGAATGTATCCGGTCGATTTACCCTCGAACTGGATTTCGCTGCACCCAGGATTGAAAAGTAAAGTGGTAGCAAGTATTTATGAACATTGGCACTTGCGGGTTTCAACTTTTGCCGGGCAACTTATCGAAGGCAAAACAAATTACCGGGCATTGTTTCATTTAATTCAGGATTTGTTAATCAGCCCCATCGCTTTTATTTACTATCTAATGGGACGTTTTATTCTGGCCAAATCGTTCGTGGCTGGTAGTGCCTGTAATAAATGTGGTTTGTGTGTTAAAGAGTGCTCTGTAAAAGCCATAAAGTGGGTCGATAAACGCCCCTTCTGGACCTTTCGTTGCGAGAGTTGTATGCATTGCATGAATATTTGCCCCCGGCGCGCTATTGAGACAGCGCACGGCTATTTTATAGGTACTTTAGTTCTTATTAAAATGGCCGTATTGATTGGTTTATTTGGAAAATTTGGAATCGATAGTTTTTTTGAACAATTACAGCCAGCATGGCTTTCCGGATTATTGAGCTTTTTGATTTCGGCGCTGATATATTTACTGTTGATGCTTGTAGCTTACCGTATTTTGCATGGAATGATGCGTTTTCGTTGGTTCGAACGCCTGGTAATTTTTACCTCACTCACCCATTTTAAATTCTGGCGACGTTACCAGGCTCCAAATACTTTTTAAGTTTTTTATTCCAATAGTTTTTTCGATCAATTCGGCTAAGTTGTATCTTGCGCTGAAATAACAGCAATTTTTACCATTATGAATACGGCTTTAACCCGAATGCTTGCCATAGAATATCCGATTATTATGGCTCCCATGTTTTTAGTTTCAAATACCAACATGGTAATTGAAGCGCTTAAATCGGGAATAACTGCAGCAATTCCGGCACTAAACTTTAAAACCGATGCCGAATTGCGTCAGGCTATTGAAAGTATCCGAAAAGAAACTCAAAAACCGTTTGGCATCAACCTGATTGTAAATAAATCGAATCCGGGATATGAGCAACAGCTAAAAACAATAACTGAATTAAAAGTTGCTTTTGTAATTACTTCGTTGGGAAATCCGAAAGAAGTAATTGAGCAATGTCACAAAAAGGGCATAAAAGTGTTTTGCGACGTGGTTGATTTGAATTATGCAAAAAAAGTAGAAGCCTTGGGTGCTGATGCTTTAATAGCTGTGAACCATAAAGCAGGAGGGCATCCCGGAAAACTGGATTTGGGTACGCTAATCGATTTATTAAAAGCAAATTGCAAACTGCCGGTAATATCAGCGGGAGGAGTAGCTACTGCCGATGCGGTTGCTAATACCTTGCAGCGGGGTGCCGACGGGCTTTCTATTGGTACCGTGTTTATTGCCTCAAATGAATGCCGGGTATCTGATGAGTACAAAAAGGCCGTACTAACTTATGGAACCGCCGATATTGTAAGCACCGATAAAATGTCGGGTTCGCCATTGCATGTAATTAAAACACCTTATGTTGAGGCCATTGGAACCAAAGCCAATTTTTTGGAACGCTTGTTAAACCGACATAAATGGCTGAAAAAGCAAGTGAAAAAGGTAATTTTTAAAAGGGGTATGCGTACCATGGAAAAAGCTGCATTTAGTGCTACTTACCGGAATGTCTGGGTAGCAGGTCCCTGCATCGAAAATATTAAAGACATCAGGCCGGTGAAAGCCATTGTGGCCGATTTGGTTCAAAATATTAATTAACTCGACTTTACCTTTGGTTGAGGCATTATTTTTAAGGTGAAGCTGCTATTTAAAGCAAAATGAAACCTGTAAATTGTTATATTTGTTACCTGAACCCATAGCTTTTGATATTATGGAATTAAGTGCCGAACAAAAAGAACAATTATTGCATGAACTGGTATTTACATCATCGCGCAGTAGCGGATCTGGAGGTCAACATGTGAATAAAGTAAATACCAAAATAGAGTTGCGTTTTCGGATTGTTGATTCCCATGTACTTTACCCGGAACAAAAAATTCTTTTATTTAAAAAACTTGGCAAAAAGCTTACCCTTGAGGGCGAATTGCTAATAACAGCAAAAAATGATCGTTCGCAGTTGCAAAACAAACAAGCTGCCATTTCCCGTTTTTTTGAAACCCTCGATAAAGCACTAAAGCCCAGAAAAAAACGCATACCTACCAAACCCAGCATTACTTCAATAAAAAAACGTATTGAGAGCAATAAAATCATATCGATAAAAAAGAATTTACGTAAGAAACCCAATCAAGAGAACTAATTGTAAAAGCAGCTTATACTATGGAAGAAATTATGCAAGGAGCTTATTGGGAAAAACTTTTGGAAAGGCTCATCGATTGGTCGATTAGTGATTTACCGTCGATTGTTTTTATTACGGTATTGTTTTTTGTAATCGCACGGCTGTCATTTTTCACCATTAAACGCTTACGAAAGGTTTTAATTCATCGGGCTGAACGTAGCGATAAAGTAAATACCCTGGAGGCAGAAAAGCGGATAAGAACCCTGACCGGAATTATTCGGGGGCTTATTAAAATAATAATATGGGTAGTTTACCTGATGATTATTTTAAAAAAATTCGGTGTCGATATAGGCCCCATTTTAGCCAGTGCAGGAATTTTGGGTCTGGCTATTGGTTTTGGTGCCCAGGAATTGGTTCGCGATTTTATCTCGGGCTTTTTTATACTCCTCGAGAACCAGATACGAAATGGTGATATAGCTATTATCGACGGGGTTGAGGGAGTAGTGGAACATATTGAATTGCGCACTATTACCCTGCGCGATTTCTCAGGAGTAGTACATATTTTTCAAAACGGAAAAATCAGCTCTCTGGCTAATATGACTAAAGAATGGTCGGCCATTAATCTTAGAATTGGGGTTGCCTACAAAGAAAATGTGGATGTTGTGATGGATTTAATGAAAAAAGTAGGCGATGAATTACAAGCCGATCAGGAATGGGGACAATACATGATTGAACCCGTTGATGTTATGGGATTGGATGAATTTGCCGACAGCGCTCTTTTAATAAAAGTGCGATTAAAAACGGTTCCTGCATTTCAGTGGCGCTTAGGCCGCGAATACCGGCGTCGTTTGAAAATGGTATTCGACGAAAAAGGAATTGAAATTCCGTTCCCGCATACCACATTGTATTGGGGCGACGAGATTAAACCCCTGCAATTAAATCTGGAAAGTACCGAGCTACAAAAAGCAATTAATCAGAATAAAAGTTAAAAACATTATTGATTTTTCAGGCGTGCAAATAACGACTGTTTTTCTATAGAAGGGCCGGATAAATTTTATCCGGTTCTTCTTTTTAATGGTTATTCCTGAATTAAATTATAAGCTCCTGAAACTACAAAAGGTGTGTTTTCAGCAAAATCAGAGGTGTTACTTATTTCAATATAATTTTTGTCGGATAAACCAGTAACTACCACGTGCTTTTCAAGCAGCCAGCCGTCATTTTGGTCTGCTTTTTTTGTTAAAACATAATCAACGCCATCGACCGATACAACTGAGTTCAAAGGTAACGCCATTTTTTTTGTTTCGCTAACATTAATAAACGCATTGGCGTACATTCCGGCTATTAGGGGTTGGTTCAAAACATCTTTAATAGCAACAAAAACGTTGGCCGCACCATTTGTTTCCGATAATTTCCGGTTTATCTCCATAACAGAACCTTCCAGTATTGTTTTTGAGTCGACTGACTGTTCAATCCAAACGGTTTGTCTACTTTTTATCAAGGCAACATCTTTTTCAAATACCCTTATTCTCAGATACATATTCTTTGTATTGATTAGCTCCATGGCTGTCATTTCGGGACTTAAAAAGGAGCCCCTGTTTATGCTTATTTCGGTTATGTGACCTGAAATGGGAGCGTAAAACGCCAGTGACGACAAAATGGTACCACTGGCAACAGTTTCCGGATTAATATTCAACAGCTTCAACGTTTCCATGAGTCCAAGATAGCTAGCCTGGGCAGTCAGGTAATCACTTTTTAATTGCTGTAAATCTTTATCAGAAGTTACCTGTTCGCTGTTAAGTTTTTGTTGTCTAAGGTAGGCTTGCTCCAAAAATTCAAACTTGCTTTTTGATTCGATAAAACGTTGCTGGAGGTTAATGAACTCCGGAGTTTGAAGGGTAAAAAGTAAATCGCCTTTTTGAACCCACTGCCCCTGATTTACGCTAATTTGATTAACCGTTCCACCCAGATAGCTTGAAATACTAACCTTGTCGCTGGGTTTTACTTCAAAATACCCCGATGATTTTACCTGCTCGTAAAATGGATGCAGTGTTAAATACCCCAGGCTGATTGCTCCTGCTGCAATTTGATTACTATCCACAAATAGTGTCGATTCAGTCAATTCAGCTTCCGTATTGATTTCAGTATCGGCAGCCGACTTATTGGAGCAACTGTAATTGGTAAAAACTATAAAAACTACAACAAGCAATGTTAGCTTTGAGGTCAGTTCTTTTGTTCTAGTTTTATGGAATATAGGTTTCATAAGTTGAATCTGTTTTAATTATCCGATACGATAGTTTCTGTTTCATTATTTTTTTGTCGATTGTGAAATTTTGTTTCAACCAACTGATAAAATACGGGTAACACAATTAATGTGAGCAAGGTGGCCGTTACCAATCCGCCAACTACAACGGTTGCCAGAGGGCGTTGCACTTCAGCTCCGGCGTTTGTTGACAGGGCCATGGGAATAAAGCCCAAAGCTGCGGCTCCGGCAGTTAAAAGAACAGGCCTTAAACGTTGTGTGGTTCCCGTTACAATGCGATCGTAAACCGATGTAATTCCTTGTTGTTTAAGTTCTTTAAAATGCTCAATCAGCACAATTCCATTCAGCACAGCAATTCCGAAAAGAGCAATAAAACCAACTCCTGCCGAAATACTGAATGGCATTCCGCGCAGCCAGAGCAAAAGTATTCCACCAACTGAAGCCAGCGGAATGGCACTAAATATCATTAAGGCATCGATAAACGACTGAAAAGCAAAATGTAGCAGAATAAATATTAGCAGTAGGGCAACAGGCACTGCAATCAAAAGTCGTTGACGTGCCGACCGCAGGTTTTCAAACTGTCCACCATAATCGATACGGTATCCGGGGGGTAGTTTTACCTGAGCATTTATTCTTTGCTGAACATCGTTTACTACCGATTCCAAATCGCGGTTACGCACATTAACTCCAATTACAATTCGTCGGCGGGTATCGTCGCGACTGATTTTTGCCGGTCCACGGGTGAAATTAATTTCAGCAACTTCCGAAAATGGGATGCATTCGCCGTTAGCCAGTGGAACGAATGCTTTCTCCAGGTTTCTAATGTCGCTTCTTATTTCGGGGGTAAAGCGTACGACTAAATCGTAGCGTTTCTCCCCTTCAAAAATACTTCCGGCTTCGAGTCCTGCATAACCCATTGAAATTATCTGGTTTAATTCTTCAATTGTTAGTCCGTATTTTGCTATTTGATCGCGCTTGTAAGTAATAAGCAATTGGGGTAGTCCGGCTACTTTTTCAACAGAAATATCCGATGCCCCTTCGACCGATTCTATGGCTCTTTTTATTTCAAATGCCTTTTTGCTCAGAATATCCAGGTCATCGCCAAAAATTTTAATGGCCAAATCGGCACGAACCCCTGTTATTAGTTCATTAAAACGCATTTCGATAGGTTGGGTGAATTCGTATTCTAATCCTGGAATAACACGGAGCGCGTCTTTAAATAGTTCAGCTAAATGGTCTTTACTGTTGGTGCTTACCCACTGTTTTTTGGGTTTTAATTTTATAATAATATCGCTTTCTTCCATCGACATGGGATCGGTTGGAATTTCAGCAGCTCCAATGCGGCTCACTACTTGATCTACTTCGGGAAAAGTTTTTAAGATGCGCTCAATTTGTGTAGTGGTTTCAATGGTTTTTGATAACGAAGTTCCCGTTTTCAGTACCGGTTGAATCACAAAATCTCCTTCATCCAACGTGGGAACAAATTCTCCACCCATGGTGGCAAATAAACCCAAAGTAGCTAATAAAAGAACCATGGCCAGACTTAATACCGTGTTTTTATGTTTTAACGCCCATTCAATACTGGGTTTGTATAATTGGGTAAGCCATTGCATCAGGCGAATGGATAGGTTGTGTTTGCTTTGCCTGGTTGGCCGTAAAAACATGGCCGATGCCACGGGAACATACGTAAGACAAAAGATTAAAGCACCAATCAACGCAAATGAAAAAGTTAGCGCCATCGGTTTAAACATTTTGCCTTCGACTCCGGATAAGGACAAAATGGGAATAAAAACAATGATGATGATGATTTGGCCAAAAATTGCCGGGTGCATCATTTTTGAGGCTCCTTTAAAGCTGATTTGATCGATGAATGATTGCCGCTGTTCGGGTTTAAGCAATTTCAGTTCCTGACTGCGTGAAGTTAATTGGTAGGCAATGTATTCAACAATAATTACTGCACCATCGATGATAATTCCAAAGTCGATGGCTCCAAGGCTCATTAAATTGGCGTCGATACCAAAAATATACATGCATGAAAGTGCAAACAGCATGGAAAGCGGGATTACCGAAGCCACCACCAGGCCTGAACGCATATTTCCCAATAAAAGTATCACAATAAAAATTACTATCAGGAACCCTAACATTAAATTTTCAATGATGGTTGTGGTGGTTTTTCCAATTAATTCACTGCGTTCAAGAAATCCGTTAATAAATATTCCTGGGGGCAGGGTTTTTTGAATTTCTTCGACGCGGTTCTTAACAGCGTTAATTACTTTGCCTGAATTGGCATCTTTTAGCATCATTACCTGGCCCAGCACCTTTTCGCCTTCGCCATTAGCGGTAATGGCGCCAAAGCGGTTAGCATGTCCGAGGCTTACTTTGCCTACATCTCTAATCAGAATTGGGATGCCATTTTGATTGGCAACTACAATATTTTCAATATCGTCGAGGGTTTTGGTCAATCCTTCGCCACGGATAAAATAGCTTTCGTTTGCTTTTTCAATGTAACTTCCACCCGAAATGCTGTTGTTGGTTTCGAGTGCCTGATAAACCTGAGCGATTGAAATATTGCGGGTTTTTAAAAGACTCGGATCAACAGCCACTTCGTATTGTTTCAGGTAACCTCCCCAGGTATTTACCTCAACCACGCCGGGAATTCCTGCCAGTTGTCGTTTTACAATCCAATCCTGAATTGAACGCAATTCCATTATGGAATAGCGATCGGCATATTCAGGTTTCACATCCAGTATATATTGGTAAATTTCGCCCAAGCCTGTGCTAATGGGACCCATTTCGGGCGAACCAAATCCTCTGGGAATTTTATCGGCAGCCGATTTTATTTTTTCGGCAATAAGTTGGCGGGGCAAATAGGTTCCCATGTTATCTTCGAAAACAATGGTTACCACCGATAATCCAAACTTTGATACCGATCTTATTTCGACAACGCCCGGCAAATTAGCCATTTCAAGTTCAACCGGGTAGGTTATGAATTGCTCCACATCTTGTGTTGCCAGATTACGCGAAGTGGTAATAACCTGTACCTGATTGTTGGTGATGTCGGGTACGGCTCCTATAGGAATATTGAACGTGGAAAATAAACCAAAAGCAATCACCGATAAGGTAAATAAAATTACAATTAACTTATTGGCAATGCTAAAGCGGATAATTTTATCTAACATGAGGCGGTTGTTTAAGTTGTTGGTTCCTCAAAGTTAATACAAGTAAGTATAAAACAGAATGAAAATTTGATTTTTTATTCCACTTACCCTTACTGTTGATAAAAACCGGGTTGGCATTGGTGCAACCTGGCTTAGGCAAGGTTTTGTTTTACTTTTCGGATAAAACTTTGGTTAATGCCTGTAATAAATGCTGTTTATTTAAAGGTTTTTGGAGGTATCCATTGCAGCCCAGAGCAAAGCATGCATCGACATTGTTATCGTAGGCATAAGCCGTTTGTATGATAATCTTAACTTTTTTATTTTGCTGTCTGATTTCTTTTAAACACTCTAAACCAGACTTTTTAGGAATATTCATGTCGAGCAAAATAACATCGGGCTGATGTTTTAAGGTGTAATTTACCGCATCGGTTCCGTTAATTGCGTGAATTACATCAAAGCCTTCAGCTTCAAGAATTTCGTTCAGATAAAAATAGGAATTGTAATCGTCTTCGACCACCAGAACTTTTGGGCTGGTTTTTTTATCGGGATTTATATTTGAAACAATTGGTTTGCGCTCTTTTATTGTTTGGTTCGATTCCAGGGGGATTGTAAAATAAAACGAACTGCCTTTGCCCGGTGTTGATTCGAACCAGATTTCACCATCCATTAATTCCACAATTCCTTTTGAAATGCTTAGGCCAAGTCCGGTTCCCTCGTGAAACTGATCTTCTTCAATTTGGCGAAAACGTTTAAATACCAGTTTTTTCTTATCGTCGGGAATGCCTATGCCTGTATCGTGAACATGGAACTGAAGGTATAATTTCATCGATTTTTCAATAACACTAAATCCAAAACGAACGCTTCCGTCATGGGTATATTTTAATGCATTGCTTATTAAATTATCGAGTATTTGTTTTATGCGGGCTTCGTCGGAATTAATCTTAAATTCAGAAATATCGAGGGTGTTTTCGAGTTCTAATGTTAAATGTGGTTTCGTGGCCATTAATTCATGAACCATAAATTGTTTTTTGGTGTTTTTAAGTAAAGCTATTAAATCGAACTCCTGACTTTGTATCGATAACTGGTTGGTCTCAATTTTCGACATGTCGAGTAAATTGTTGATTATAACTAACAATTTATTTAACGACTGTTCAATTATTTCAGCATAATGTTCTTTTTTATCAGCAGTTACATCTGGTAAAAGCAATAAATTGGTAAAACCGGCAATGGAATTCATTGGAGTTCTGATTTCGTGGCTCAGGTTAGCCAGAAATATCGATTTTAACTTGTCACTCTCTTCGGCCTTAAGTTTGGCCTGAATCAATTCAATTTCATATTTTTTGCGTTCGCTGATATCCTGAACCACAGCTAAGAATAGTTGATTCGGAGTTTCGTCAAACAATTGCAGGTGAACCTCAACCGGATAATAACTTCCGTTGATGCGGGTAAAAATGGCTTCAAAAATCAGAATGTTTTCTTTACCCGA
>JBFWMB010000049.1:0-28292 GCA_050251815.1 Salinivirgaceae bacterium
TGATTGTTGGGAAGTAATCGTTTTAAACCGTACTTTTGATCGTGTTGTCATATCCACCCTCAAGATCGTAATTTTTGAGGAGACAACAAATTAAAAAGGCTGTCCTTTTACTTTTTGGACAGCCTCTTTCTTTTTTAATTGACACTATTAAGGTTTATTGAATTATCAATGGTTTGCTTAGTGATGTGGATTTGTTTTTGGCAACCAAAAAGTAATATCCCTTTGGTAGCTTTCCAAGATTACTTTCGTTTAACTTGATATGATTTTCGTTTAGTGAATTGAAAACCTGGTTAAAAACTACTGTACCCGAAACATCAATCAATAAAATAGTTGTAGAAGAATTTGAATTCCAATTTTTCAATTCCAGTGTTAATTCACCAGTTGTAAAGGGATTTGGGTATAAACTTATTTCAGGATCATTTGCAAATATTTCTTTGTTGGTATAGTTTATTGCAACCGGATCAAAAATTTCAAACATGCCATTGTAATCTACTTGCATTAAGCGATAGTAGACCGTTCCTTCGTGAGGATTTGTGTCGGTAAAAGTATAGGTTAGCTCCTGCTTACTTTTTCCGGCTCCGGAAATGGTAGCCAGATTTTCAAAAGTCAGGGCATCGGCACTGCGTTGAATTTCAAAATAATGATTATTTTCTTCGGTGGCTGTTACCCAAATTAGGGTTATTCCATCGGTGGTTTGTTTTGCATCAAAACTTAGCAGTTCAATCGGTAGCGGAGAATTTCCCTCAATAGTTCCGCTCCCGGTAATTTCACCCGAAACATCCAAGGTTCCATTGTTATTGATGGTACCATCGTTTGTTAAATTTCCTTCCACAGTAATTTTTCCACCTTCGGTAATAGTAATACCTGAAGTTCCCAGATTTACAAAATCACCTTTTATTATTAACTCCCCATCGACCTGAATACTTCCATATAATGAATTTAGTGCATTGCTGTTTATTATAAGAACCCCGTCAGAGCGAATAATTATATTTGAAAATAGGGCGGAATTCACTGAACCCGATACCGATAGTGTGTTTGGTGCTCCCGATTCATCACCAATTACTAAGTTACCTCCGGCCAGCAAGTCCAGATTTCCATCAACAGTTAGATTGTGTTGTATATAATGGGTAGTTAAGGATACTGTTTGACTTGGGGGAACCCCTTCGTTCCAGATGGCGGGATTGGTCCAAACCCCATCTATCTTGGTAGTGCTTGCCAAAGTTATTTGGCTAAGGAGTGAAAGCATTAAAGTGTATACAAACAGTTTCATAAAATTTAACATTAATTAACTGCTTATACGGAGCTTCTAATAATTTAGATTGTTACATTTTGATCAATTGACTCAGGTAAAATCTTGTTTTACGATAGTTTATTAACTGATTGAAGCCAACAGAATTGGTATAAAAAAGATAGCTGAACCTGTTTTTGGGTTCAGCTATCTTAATTTCAGTTATTTAACCAATTAATGCACCACCAGACGTTTAGTAATGGTTTTGTTAGCTGTGCTAATGCTAATAAAGTAAATTCCCTGAGGTAGACGATCCATAGCCATTGGAATCAGATTTACTTTGTGATGCTCCGGAGCATTTAGTTTTACCAGGTAAATTGTATGGCCGGTTAAACTAGTTACTTTAATGGTTACCGGGGTATTCCCCTGGATACTTTTTAATTCCAGGGTTAAATCACCATCTTTAAATGGATTGGGATATATAGCCACGGAATTATCGTCGAATAATTGGGATCCTTCAAAATTAACAGCAATAATTTTGGAATAATCGTATTCGCCATTAAAGTCAACCTGTTTCAGGCGGTAATAAGCAGTTCCTGTGAATGGATAATTATCGGAAAAACTATACGAATTTTTAGTATTGCTGTTTCCTGTACCATAAACTCGACCGATTGCTGTGAATTCGATGCCATCGAGTGAACGTTCCACATCAAAATAATCGTTGTTTTTCTCCGCAGCAGTCGACCAGCCCAACATTACATTGGTTAAATTGGCTTTTCCGTAAAATTCCAGCCAGGTAACCGGGAGTGGGTTACTTAAATCCGATGAACCCAGCGTTGCAATCTTTTCACTGAAGGATACTGTGGTTGTAGATACTAAATATCCAGTTGAAGGGGAGTGACTGTCCGGGAAACTTCCTCCATAATTATCCCACGTAGTACCATTCCATACCATGGTTTCCAAGTTTTCACGTTCGGTTTCAGTTTCAGAAACCTGACTGTAACTATTCCAGCTCAATCCAATTTTAGCTGTGCGGCTTCCAGAGGGTAGGCCATCGGTTATTTTCCAGTATTCTTTTTCGCTCACCGATACAATGTCAATTGAAGTAGGTTCTAACCCGGTTACACCAACTTCATTGGTTGCTGCACCGGTAAAATATTCTATTGACCAGGTATCACCAGCAGCACTTACCTCACTTACAAGAGCATATCCCAAACGACCAGATTTTCCAACCGGGAAGGTGAAACTGGAACCAGCCGAGGCCAGGGTTTTTGACAGTCTTCCATTAATATGTGATGCAGTAGTTCCGGTGGCAGGTGATACCGTTGCAGCCGATTCCAATAGTAAGGTATTAGCTCCTGGAGTTACAATACCATTGGTCAGATTCAATCGGTTTCCTATGGTAACATTGCCGTTCAAAGCAATACCAGCGGCATTGTTAATGCCCAGAGTAAACATTTTTGCTGTACCTGTAAAATTCCCGGTAAGGGTTTGGGAGGTTGTACCAATTAAATTGATTGCCGAAGAGCCTGAACCTCCGTTAAAGCTCCCGCCGTTATAGGTCAGGTTGCCTGAAATTGAAACAGAACCACCTGAACCGGTTTTAAAGGAACCCGAGTTAATGGTTAGTGAACCAAATCGATCGGCACCACTGGTTTCGCCTTCGTAGGTGGCCCCATTAAGAACCGCATCACCATTTACCACAATGGCATTGTTGGTACCACTATAAAAAGTTCCACTTTCAAGATATAAATTTCCATTAATTGTGATGCTTTCATCAGTATTATCAAATACAGGTCCGTCAAGAACAAAATCTTCACAAATATTAAGGCTGTTGTTTGCCAGTGTTTTAATTCCCGTACCACTAATTGTAAGATTTCGTAGCGCGGTTATGTTTCCAAGTACTGTGTAGCTTCCTGAACCTGAGTATTCTAAACCACCACCACTGCAACCAAAGAAATCGATATAATCGCCTGCAGGGAAAGTAATGCTTTCTGTATCGCTCACAATTTTTAAAGTTCCGGTTCCGGTTACGGTTCCTAAGCGGTGACGGCTGGTTTCGTCAATGGTAAGTGTGGCATTATCCTGTATAATGGTTTTGTAAAGTTTTACTTCATCTACATTAAAGGTGATTTCATTACCCGATGACACAACAAGAACTACACCTGATGGAGCAACACCATCATTGGTTAATCCTTCCACGTAGGTGGAACTTTGGTTTACATTACCGCTGTTTTGGGTGGTATAAGTAGCCACATTGTTTGGAATAGCCAAATCGAGACCGGCAAAATAATCGCCCGAAATACCGTCGCTGCTTTCTCCATTGAAGTTAAAAATTACTTCGTGACTTGTTTCATCCACTGCTTCAGGATCATCGTATTTGTTTATTTCTTCGTCATTGTTGTTGTAAGTGAGAATACGGGCAGCAATATAATTAGCCTCAGTATATCCACCTTCTGAAATTAACATATCCGATTCATCGAACTTCATCTTAACTTTCGACTTAAAACCATTTATATTTTCGGTTTTAAGTATCCAATAGTATTGCAGTACATTATTAATATCGCCTGATGCAAAGTTATTGGTAGCATCGTTAACTGTTGGGTGAAACTCGTTTACTGGACGTATAGTAACACTACCTGGAGTAGAGCCGGTGGTGTAGCCCGGATCGGCACTTAGATCAATGGTTACCGGGGTATAAACCAATTGTCCTACGGGAAAAATAAAATCGGTGGAATAGTTTGCCGGAAAGTTCTTCTTGATTCCCTTATCCTGAAACGAACTATTGGTTTGTATCATGTTGCTTAGTGAAAATGGAAGAACAGCTTCAATAATGGCATTCTCACCTAATTCAAGTAAGCTTCCCCGGATATTAAATACACCATTTTGCAAGCGTAATTTGTTGTTTATAGCATAATGCTGGTCATCGGTAGTAATCTCAACATTATTGGCGTTGTTAATGGTTAAGGTGTTTATGTAGCTCGTTCCCAATGTTGAACGACTGAGCAATTGGGTGTTATTGCCCATAAATACCAGCCCAGAACCTGATGTATTTGCAATGGTTGCATCGTTAACCACATTACCCCAGGTGTTTATGGCATAAGTTCCCGAATGCAATACTCCGTCACTTACCGTAAGGGTGTTGTTAACATTTATATTTTTTTCGAGTTGTAAGGTACCGGTACCCGATTTATGAAATTTGTATATGATTTCCTCTCCGGTACCTGAAAATACCTGCTCATTATTTGCATAAAAATGAAGGGTATTGTTATTGGCTATGTAAGAACCGTTGTTGGTGTAATTACCACCTATGTTTAAATCAAAGCCATTTCCATCAAATGTGGCTTTTTCGCTTACGCTTAGATTACCTGCTACAGTAAGGCTGCGAACCGTATTAATTATATTTGGTCCATCGCTTAAGGCAGGGGGCACCTCAATGGTTAAATTATTTAAAGGTATTGAAACGTTTACCTGAAACTTGTTTTGTGCTTCCGGTGTATTGGCGTGGCCTATATATATTGTTGATTCGCTTAAATCATAAGTGGCTGGATTCAATAATAAGGCCGCATCAGAGGGATTTGCCCCATTTTGGCGAACCAGTGTAAGGGTTCCTCCGGTATAGGTAAAATTACTTCCACTATTTACTATTTCAAAGACGCCACGGTTTGTAGCATATCCATTGTCGCTGGTGTTTAGTCCTACAACAACTTCTCCACCTGTTTGGTAATACTTTAAAACACCGGCATCGTTTGTAGTCTGGCGGCGAATTTGGGTACCCACATGTAGTATCCCATCGGTGATTTCCAGCAATGAATTGCCCGATGCACCATATTCAATGTAGTTTGCATCGTTTGCTGCCGACGTAATATTCACAGTTCCACCGTTTATTGACAGCTTACCATCTAATTTTATTCCTCCATTGGTTCCTGTAGCATTAACGGTTCCTGAATTTACAAACAATGCACTTGTTGAAGGAATGGAAAACGGATTTCCTGTGGTTAAGTTGATGTTTAAATCAGCCGCATTCATTATCATGGATCCGTTTATTAGTTCCAGTGCTTTATTAGTTACCGTGTTACTAGCTCCTTTAAGTGTAAACGACTGGTTAAAAGTAAATGAATTGGTTTGGGTGTTTCCTTTGTTTAAAACAATGCGGTAAAATTCGGGCACCGAAGTGGATGTTCGGGTATATTCGTTGTCAGTATTTCCCTGGAGTTCCAGAACAACACGCTCGGTGTTGTTGGCGCGCCATAAATCGATGCTTTGGGTGCTTTCACTACCTTGAATTATATCGCCTTTAAGAATAAGTTTATGCTCAACATTTTGCAGGTTGTCGGGTTGCACTATTAGGCTCCGTGTACCAATGATTCCTATAGGATTGTAAGTGAAGTCAATATTACCTCCTACAGTAGTTGTAATAGCCGTTGCCTGACTGGGAAAGCGGTAAGTCCCCCCATTGTTGGCCCCAATTAGCATATCGTGGTCTATGTTCATATTTTGTATTGGGGCAGCAATCGCACCTAGTTGAATAATTAAACTGCTGTTTATGTCCAATTCCTGATCGATGCTATAGGTTCCCGATTCAAGCATTAGGTTGGGAATGGGTGTTGGTATGGCATTTAACGTAGCATTACCGCCAAAATACAGGTAATATGAATCGGTATTGCGGCCAAATTCTCCAAAGTCGCCCGTTACTACCGGACTGGCGGGTGCATCGAACGAAATCATTCCCGTACCGGTAACTGTACCTAATGCAAAGGTGCCGGCAGTTAAAAACTGCAAACGGGGTACGTTTTCCGAATCAGGATTGGGGTTTACCGTATAGTTGGATTCAAAAATAACAGCTCCGGGCGCTTCAAAAGCAGCAGCATTATCTACATTTATTCTGACACTATCTCTAATTATAACAATTGAACCCGGTTGGGGAACCTTATTTGACGTGGTGCCAATTTCATTGAGGTACCAGTTGTCTTTATTGTTCCAATTGTAGCCCCCGGAGGTATAGCGGCTGTAATAAACATCGGGTTTTCCTTTAAACCTGTTGGGAGAACCTGCTGAAAAGCTGGCCTTAGCTAGGGTAAGAACGGGATCGTCGCTATCGTCAAAGGTTATGGTTCTGGTATTTTTATTGTAAGAATCAGTTCCCTGTGAATAGGGTGTTTCATCCAATACAAAACCGCCAACATAAGAACTCGTATTTTTTCCATCTTCATCAAAACTAGCATGGATAAATTCATAAGTGCTTACTGTGGGCAAGTTTTCGAAACCATAGTGTCTAACTTTCCAGTAGTAAGAAATTATATCCCCACCATTTGCAATGGTCATGGGTATTTGGGCGTCTGCGATACTTATTTTTACATAACCTGAGTCAATTACATTGGTAAAAGTTAATTCAGCTGGTGTATAGCGTGGAGTAAGAGCTCCACTGGCATTGGCATCGGTACCCAAAGGGAAAGTAAGTGTTTTGTTCCCATCAAGAAACAGTTCCAAACCGCCATCTGATGAATTTCCATTAGTTTGTATCATACGGCCGGCACCAAACGTACCTGTTATTTGAGCATCGCTACCCAGCATGGTTAATGCTGCTGTATTTATATCGAACACCCCGTTGGTTAAAGCTAATGTGCCAATTATATTTAAATCGCCAGTCAAACTTACTCCCTGGGCATTATTCAGCTCGATATTTTTAATAACTCCGTTAATTGAGGTCATGTTTTGTGTTGAAGTGCCGTTACAAATTACCTTTCCGGAATTGGCCTTCTTTCCTACACTATCGGCAAGGTAGATATCGCCTTTAAGCGAAGCGTTAAAAACACCTATATCAAAGGCTCCTTTTTCAATGCGCAGGGTATTGTTTACCTGCATGGCTACTGTGGGACCAGCCTGTATTTTAAAATCTTTTTTATCAGCAGATTTTGCTATGGTTACATTATAAAATTCCTGTAATTTTTGGACATTCAGGTTGCTGTTTTGGGGACCAAAGAATGTTGTAGTATTGGTTCCTGAAGTATAAGTACCCGCAAGAGCTACAATTAAGTCGCTTCCAATTTTAAGATCAAAATTATTTGCATTAAACGTTTCATTTTCAATAGTTAGGTTGTTGTTTAGTTGCAATGCACTGCTTAACCGTATGCCATTAGACCGGTTATTCCTGAGCGTAAAATTGTGCAGGGGAGCGGTGGTTGATATCCCGGCAACAGCTGAGGTTCCAGCCGTATTATCAAGGATGAAAGTACCGCCGGTAACATCAATATTGCCGGGATCGCATCCAATTTCAATGGCGTTTGGCCCACCAGTACGCGGGGTTAAATCGTGAATGCTAATGGTTCCTCCGCTCATGGTAAAACTTCCCAGTTCGGCACTTAAATCAAAAATAGCCACATCTTCTGCTGTAGTTGGAAAATCGAAATTATCGAGCAATTTAAGTTCACCACCTGTTTGAATGTAGCTGATTTTTGCGTTGTCTTTTTCAGCATAGGCGCTGATGCGAAACTGACCGGTACGAACCAAACCGCCATGCAATTCAAATTTAACCGAAGGAGATTCTGCCCGGTAAACAATTCCCTGGGAATTCGAGGTTTCAAAGTTTCCGGCATTTATTCTAAGCGTTCCATAAAGGTATAAAGCTTCCCGTCTGGAATCATCAATAGCGCTGGACGTATTAAAGGAGAGCCCTGTATAGTCAATGGCACTGTGTACTCCGCTATTAGTTGTTAAAGCGGTCAATCCAACATATACCTTATCGCTATTTAAAATCAAAGCTGCATTTTCTCCAATTGAGTATGTTCCCGTGTTTTGAAACCAGTTACTATCTTCGGTTAAGGTGGGAATGTAGACATGTCCTTCCAAAATCAATGTTCCTGCTTTAATCCAAAGAGCTTTTCTATTTTCAGGATTATTTGGATCAGAATTATTCCAGTCGGCATTATTGTCCCCATATAAAGCAAAGTAAGCTTTGTTTGTGGCATTTATGGTTAGGCTGTAGGTTTGGTCGGTTCCTTTATCAATAACCAGGTAATACAAATCGGTGGTGCCTTCGCATAACAGGGTATTATTGGTGGCTCCGCTAAAAACCAAAGAAACAGCTCCGTTATTTGTTCGTGTATTAAAATCAGGGCGTGTTTGATTGGTAAATCTTACTATTCCGTAATTTGAGAAATTACCTTTTACTATAAATACATGGTAATATTTATGATAATTACCATAGCCATTATCAGCTGCTCCATCTACCGCATTTGCTGTACCTACTGAAATGGCTGCTCCGACATCTACCAGCACATCACCATTTACAGTTAGTTTTAAGGGGGTAGTATTGGTATTGTTATTAATACGAAATGTACCTGTGGTTACTTTTAGCTGGCTATTAATGGTGTAATCGGCCAACAGTGTTGTGGTACCACTAGTAGCAATATTGAGTTTATTAAAGGTACGTGGGTTATTTAGGGTAAGTTCACTACCGTAAACTTTTACGGTTCCTCCCAAAGTAGCATCGTTAAAAAGGGTAGCCGTACCTGCCGGGAAATTGTCCACAGCTCCCGTACCGGGATTGTATCCAGCCATGGAAATGGTTCCGTTACCTGCTATTACATTAAAATTATGTCCCCGCGACGAAGTTACATCCAACTCCCCGTTCACTACTATTTTTAATACACTTAGGTTGTTAGTTGCAGTATCGATGATGATTTTTTTACCTGTAGGAATAATTACATAATCATTACTTCCGGGAACAACCCCAGAATTAACATATAGTGGATTGGTGGCCCCGTCCAAGGTCCAGGAATTCACATCATTCCAGCTTCCGTTTGAAGAATAGGCATACCAGGTTTTAGAAGGTTGCGGCATTTCGGTAGTGAATTGTGTAATTTCAAAGTTATCAAAAGACACTCCTGCATCACGCCAACTTCCATCTGAACCAAAAAGAAAACGAAATTTTACCTGGGCATTTTTTTCAAGTACGGCAGGCAATTGAATGGATGCATTTTGCCATTGTGTGTTATTACCCGTCCATCCATTGGCTCTATCAGCTATACCATCCACATCGGCATCGTTAAACCAATTGCTTCCCTCGCCTACACTTCCCAAAGTGTTCCAGGTACTTCCATTATCAGGCGAATACTGCAAAGTTAATCCATCATCGGTGTCAGAATCGGTATCATGGCGCAAATCGAAAGAAAGCTTTAAGTTGGTCTTGTCGCTTAAATCGATGGTGCTACTGGTAACATAGGCCACCATATTATTGCTGTAGTTATTGAAGGGATTGGTATGCCAATGGCTACTGGCATTTCCATCAAAAGAAGAAGCATTTCGAATCCATCCTCCCGAAGAAGTCCAGCCATCATCTCCCGTGTTGAAATTATGTGAGAGAATAGTTGAAACCTGATACCCCTTAAGAATAAAATTATCAAAAGCAACACCGTCATCAATTTCTGAACCATCACTTTTAAATAGTATACGGATCTTAACAGAGGAAACATTGTTCAATATGTTTGGAAAATCAATACTTGCTGTTTGCCAACTTCCATTATCACCCGACCAGCCATCGGCTCCATTGGCAATGGCATCCACGTCCGAGTCGTTGTACCAGTTGACTCCTTCACCAACACTACCCAGAACATTCCATGTGACACCATTATCAGTGGTGTATTCAATTCTAAAACCATCCCAGGCGGCTTCGGTATTGTAGCGTACATCCACCGATAACGATAGATTACCATAACCCGAAAAATCGTAAGTTCCGCTAGTAACTATTGCAGTCATGTTATTGGTGTAGTTATTGAAAGGTGAGGTGTGCCAATGTTCCCCGTCGTTTCCTGCGAAAGATGCTGCATCTCTTACCCAGCCACTGGTGATAGTCCAACCCTCATCGCCGGTATTAAAGTTTTCATTTGTAAGGGTTACCTGACCCGATGCAGTCAAATAGCCGAATAAAATCAGCCCTATTCCAATTTTGCGCAAATATTTCATAGTAACGTTTGTGTGATTTAATCGTGTCAACGTAATAATGGTTAAATCGATAGTATATTTTGACAAAAATAATAATTCCTTTGACAAAGAAGCACTTTAACCTTTAAGCCTATAACTATTTGTGCCGTTATTTTGATTAAATAGGGTTTTTGTACGGTTTATAGGCTGATTTCAACCGTTAAAAACCTGCTTAAGAATATTTTTTTGGTATAACCCAATTAACGGCTTAGTAAATAAGCACTTCCGTATTTTTACATTTTGTGTGTATTTAGAATCAAAATAAATTAGCATTCCCCCTAAACGATTATTTATAATTCCCGTAAAGGCTCATTATATTTGCGAACTGGTTAACGGGGTTAATTAATTGCGGGGGTTAAATTTTGAGAATACTTTATATATAGTTTTATAAATTCAAAATTATGATACAAAAAGGTTTGCCAAGAGAAAAAGCAAAAATTAAACATGCACGCATTGCGTTTCCAGCCTGCCAAACATGCAGGTTTTCTACTATTAAAAAAATAATTATTTGATTATGAACTGCCCATGCTTATCAAGCAACAACAGCGATGTTAAGTTAATATGGGCATTCCATGTGACAAAAAATAAATTATAAACACATGAAAACAACCCGAAGAGATTTTATTAAAATTTCAGCATTGGGCCTGGGGGCTGCAACCATTGGGGGGTCAGTGGCTACAGCTGCTACCAAATCGTTTTTTGGTACCGACAAACTAAACAAGCTGATGACCAAACGTACAGCCACCTATTGCGAAGTTTGTTTCTGGCAATGTGCTGCCTGGGCCTATTCCGATGGTGCTGATAACATTAAAAAGGTAATCGGACATCCCGACGATCCCCATTGTAACGGACGACTTTGTCCGCGTGGAACCGGTGGAGTAGGAATGTACAGCGATAAGGACCGGCTTAAAACACCGCTTATTCGTGTTACGGGCGACGATGGCAAACAAACCTTTCGCGAAGCTTCCTGGGATGAAGCCCTCGATGTAATTGCCCAGGGAATGAAAAAGATTGCACAGGAACACGGACCCGAATGTGTGGCATTATTTTCTCACGGTTCAGGTGGCAAATTCTGGGGCCATTTATTAAAAGCTTATGGCTCGAACAACATCAGTGCTCCCTCCTATGCTCAATGCCGCGGGCCGCGTGAGGTGGCCTGGTTGGGAACTTTTGGCGAAGGCCTGGGTTCACCCGAGCCCATTGATATCCGCGATACCAAATGCATGGTGTTGATTGGTTCGCATCTGGGCGAGAACATGCATAATGGCCAGATTCAGGAAATGAGCGATGCCATTGATAAAGATGCCACCATCATTACCGTCGATCCGCGATTCTCAACCGCTGCCAGCCACTCCAAATACTGGTTACCCATTAAACCGGCTACCGATATTGCTTTGCTCTTATCGTGGATTCATGTTTTAATTTACGAAGGTTGGTACGATAAATCATACGTTGAAAAACACACCTATGGTTTTGACCAGTTAAAAGCACACGTTAAGGATTATACGCCGGAATGGGCTTATGGAATTACTACCATCAAACCCGATGTGATTCGAAAAACGGCACGCGAAATGTTTAATGCGGCTCCTTCGGTGATTGTGCATCCGGGTCGTCATGTTACCTGGTATGGCGACGATACCCAACGCTTACGTGCTGTGGCTATTCTCAACGCCTTATTGGGTAGTTGGGGCCGTCGGGGCGGATTTTATTTAAGCGATGGTATTTCAATACCAAAATTTCCCCACCCACCGTATCCAAAACCCAAGCGTAATTGGAAAGATGCTTTTCCCGGACAGTTTAACCTGGCCGATTCAGCCCTGGCTAATGGAATTTGCGATGCAACCATTCCGGCGGCTTCGCGCGATTGCTCATTTAAAGGGTGGATTGTTAACGGAACCAACCTGATTTTTACTTTGCCTAACGTTGAAAATACCAAAAAGGCTATTGAGAATCTCGATTTGCTGGTGGTAATTGATACCATGCCCATGGAAATTACCGGTTATGCCGATGTGGTTTTACCCGAATGTACCTATCTGGAGCGTTACGATGAATTACGTACGTCACGCCATCGTTATCCAACGATTGCTTTGCGCGAGCCAGCGGTTGAACCGCAGTACAATTCAAAACCCGGATGGTGGATGGCCAAGCAATTGGGACATAAACTGGGATTGGACGAATATTTTAAATACAACGATATTGAAGAAGTACTCGACTGGCAATTGAAGCAAGTGGGTTCGTCGTTGGAAGAAATGAAACGTTTGGGTGTAAAAAAACTCGACAGAGATGCCTTTGCACCTTTATATTTTAATGAAAACGAGGAGATTGAATTCTTTACCAATACAGGAAAAATTGAATTGTATGCCACCTCGTTTGTCAACGAAGGATTCGACCCGATGCCAAATTACACAGCGCATCCCGAACCACCAGAAGGCTATTATCGCCTGAACTACGGACGTGCTCCCATGCATACCTTCAGTCGTACGGCAAATAATCCGAACCTCACCGATTTAATGGATGAAAATACGGTGTGGGTAAACCCTAAAGTGGCTAAAGTATGGGGTTTGAAGAACGACCAGTATGTTTGGCTCGAAAACCAGGACGGCGTGGTAACATCGTTCCCTATTAAAGTTCGGGTGACAGAGCGTATCCGTTGGGATTCAGTTTACATGGTTCACGGATTTGGACACAAAAACGAAAAATTAAGCCGGGCTCACGGTCGCGGAGCCAGCGATTCAGAATTAATTACAAATGTTATGGTCGATCCCATTATGGGAGGGACCGGTATGCGGGGTAATTTTGTAACCTTCCATACTGAAAAACCAGCGAAAGGAGGATTGTTATGAGATATGCAATGGCCATTGACACAAAAAAATGTGTAGGTTGTAGCGATTGTGTGGTTGCTTGTCAAACTGAAAATAATGTACCCATTGGTTATTGTCGCGACTGGATTGTGGAAGTTACTGATGGTACTTATCCGCAACTGGAGACAGAGATACGCTCTGAGCGATGCAACCATTGCGACAATTCGCCCTGTGTGCGCTGCTGTCCAACCGGTGCCAGTCATTACGCTGAAGGCGGTATTGTTTTGGTAACCAAAAACGAGTGTATTGGTTGCGGTGCCTGTATTCAGTCGTGTCCATACGATGCCCGCTACACACATCCTGATGGGTATGTCGATAAATGTACTTTTTGTATGCATCGGGTTAAAAAAGGCATGGAGCCTGCTTGTGTGGCTGTTTGTCCTACCAAATGTATGTATTTTGGCGATTTGGATGATCCCAACAGCCCGGTTTCAAAAATACTGAAAACGCGTAAATACAAAGTGTTGGCTCCCGAAGCTGGTACCAAACCCAATGTTTATTATTTAATCTAAACTATTCCTCAAAAACCATATTTTATGAGAGAAGAAATTATTATAAGTGGACGAATGAACCCCGGTATTGATCCGGTTCTAACTGCCTGGGGATGGGAAATACCGGTGTATTTATTTCTTGGTGGTTTAGCAGCAGGTTTGCTTTTCTTTGCCGGATTATATTACCTGCTCGGTAAAGCTAAAAAATACCCGGCAGCGGTTCGTAAAGCTCCTGTTTTAGTTCCAGTTTTTCTGGCTTTGGGATTGTTTGCCTTGTTTTTGGACCTGCATCACAAACCTTATTTCTGGCGTTTATACACCACCATAAAGTTGCAGTCGCCCATGAGCTGGGGAGCATGGACCTTAATGTTAATCACACCCTTATCGATGATTTGGGCAGCCCTGCATATTCGGGAGTGGTTCCCTAATTGGGACTGGAAATTTCAATGGCTGCGCGATTTGGAAAAATTCCTTTCAGCCTACAAAAAGCACATGGCCTGGGCAATGACTATTTTAGGACTAATCCTGGGTATCTATACCGGAATCCTGTTTTCGGCGTTCAATGCCCGTCCTTTATGGAATACATCAATCCTTGGACCATTGTTTCTGGCTTCAGGATTGTCGGCAGGCTCGGCTTTAATCATGCTGATATCGAACAAGCATAAAGAACGCAGGGTATTTGCACAAATTGACCTGATTGTAATTGCGGTTGAATTCTTTTTTATTATTCATATGCTTATGGGCTTTCAGGCTAGTACACAGGTTCAGATTGATGCCGCCCAGATTTTCCTTGGCGGGCCTTTAACTGCCCCTTTCTGGATTTTTGTGGTAATTCTTGGAATGATAGTTCCGGCTGTTCTTGAAATTATGGAACTCCGTCATTTTAAAATTCCGGTAGTAATTCCGGTAAGCCTTATTTTATTTGGAAGCTTTATGTTACGCTGGCTAATTTCAAATGCCGGACAGTTAAGCAGGTATTTGTATTGATGAGATTTCGTTAACTTGAAAATATAAAAATCTTACTATGAAGAAGAATAAATATTTGAATCCCTATTTGGGAGGTGTTTTATTAGGATTGGTTTTATTGGCCGCAAACTTCATTTCAGGCCGTGGTCTGGGAGCTAGTGGTGCACTAAAAAGCGTGGTGGTTCAGGCTGCCAATGTAATTACGCCCGAACATGCTGAAAATGCTGTTTTTTATAAAGAATACAATCAGGATCATCCGAAAGGACCTATGCGGTCGTGGTTGGTTTTCCAGGTTTTGGGTGTTGTAGTTGGTGCCTTTATTTCAGGCGCTTTAGCCGGAAGGTTAAAAGTTAAGGTTGAACATTCTCCAAAAATTACATCAAAGAGGCGCTTGATATTTGCCCTTGCCGGTGGTATTCTTTTTGGATTTGGTTCGCAATTGGGTCGTGGATGTACCAGTGGATCGGCTTTAAGTGGAATGGCTGTGCTTTCGGTGGGTGGTTTTGTTACTATGGCTGCAATTTTCGGAACTGCATTTGCATTGGCTTATTTTGTCCGCAAAAACTGGATATAAAACGCATCAATGTAATTTGTAATTTAAGCAATAATATATTTAAAATTAAAGATATGGGACCATTAGTGGTAAACGAAATTATATCAACGAGCACCAATTTTCTATTTGCATTCCTTATTGGAATCGGATTTGGATTTGTGCTAGAATCGAGCGGTTTCTCTTCAAGCCGTAAATTAGCGGGTGTATTTTACGGATACGATACCGTGGTATTGAAAGTGTTTTTTACAGCAGCTATCACAGCCATGTTAGGCTTATTGTTTTTTAGCCTTTTCGGTTGGGTCGATTTAAGCCTGATTTATGTTAACCCAACTTTTCTACCTTCGGCCATTGCTGGCGGCGTAATTATGGGAGCAGGTTTTATTCTGGGTGGTTTTTGCCCGGGAACCAGTGTTTGTGCTGCAGCCATTGGTAAAATTGATGCTTTGGTTTTTGTAGGTGGTTTAATTTTGGGTATTGTTATTTTTGCCGAAGGTTATCCCTTATGGGAATCGTTTTATAAGGCCGGATTTCAGGGATTTCCCCGGATTAACGAGTTAATTGGCGTGTCGCAGGGGGTACTGGCCTTGTTAATGGTGTTGGTTGCGCTGAGTATGTTTTGGGTTGGCGAATGGGCCGAGAAAAAATTTCCCAGAGAAGAATATTAATACGTAAGTTAAAATTCAAAACCCAATAAACTAAATCACAAAAAATAGTTTATGAGTGATAAACATTTCTATGATTTAGAAGATAGAACTTTGAAATTTGCAATTGCCGTTCGTCAGTTTGTTAAAAACCTTTCGAAGACTACAGCAAATCTTGAAGACAGTAAGCAACTTGTTCGGTCTTCTGGTTCAATTGGTGCAAATTATATTGAAGCAAATGAATCACTAGGTAAAAAAGATAAGTTGATGCGAATGAAAATCAGTAGAAAGGAATGTAAAGAGTCTGTTTTTTGGCTGAAATGCATTAATGAATCCAATGATTTAGAGAATTCGAATGAGGCCAATCTGCTACTTATTGAAGCAACTGAATTATTAAAGATTTTTTCTTCGATCATTGAGAAGCTTAAAGATTAAATTCAGTTTATATTTGCTTTTTTTGAGTTTTGTTATTTGAATTTTGAATTTTGATTTTTGTTATTTGAATTTTGATATTTAACTAGTTATAAGTTATGAAAAAGATAAAAGATTTAAAACCCCGGATAATTCTGGCAGCGGCATTAATTCCACTCGCTTTGGTAATAGCTGCAGTTCCCGAGAATACAACCAAACCCTTTAAACTTACCATTGAGGAATTACTTAGTGAAGTTACCGAAGGGGCACAGTATTTTACAACCGATCAGATTGCTGATTTCATTGTACAAAAAGATCCCTCGATTCAATTAATCGACGTGCGTTCAACGGATGAATACGAAAGTTATCATTTACCCGGAGCCATTAACATTCCTTTGGCCGATATTAGCTCTGACGAATGGCTGGGCTACCTTGACCAGGATGTACGCACCAATGTATTTTATTCCAATGGAACGGTGAGTGCCAATCAGGCATGGATTATTTGTACCCAGCGAGGTTTTAAGAACAATTACGTTTTGCAGGGTGGGTTAAACTATTGGGCTGAAACTATTTTGAATCCACAAAAACCCGCCGAAACTGCTCCAAACGATGAATTTGCCAAATACGATTTCCGCAAAGCCATGAATGCGGCTTTGGGTGGTGGAACATTGGAAGCCAAAACAGCTCCGGTAGAAACCGCTCCGGCTTTGCCTCCCATTCAAAAGAAACCGGCTAAAAAAAGAGCTGCCGGTGGTTGCTAACCTTTAAATAAGTTATTGAATGACCTGTAATTTTTGTATAATTACAGGTCATTTTTTATAATTAGATCCATGTCGACTCTAACCGGGATTGTGATGGCGGGTGGCAAAAGTTCCCGCATGGGAACCAACAAAGCCCTGCTGGTTTATAAAGGAAAAAGACTCATCGACAGGGCAGTAGAGATTATTTTGCCTTTGGTCGATGAAGTTGTCATCAGTTCAAACGAGACGCTGCCTTATCTCCCTTATCCGTTTATAACCGATGCTGTGGAGGCCATTGGACCTATGGGTGGCTTGCAGGCTTGCCTGGGTAAATCAATCAGCGAATGGAACCTGATTATTCCGTGTGATGCGCCTTATCTTTCTGTTGCCTTGTATCAGCAAATGTTGCAACATACTTCAGCAGTCGATGCCGTTATACCCAAACATGCCGATGGAAAAATTGAGCCGTTAATTGGTTTATATAACCGGCGTTTAATTCCTCTTATCGATGAGCAAGTTGCCCGGGGCGATTACAAACTTATAAACCTTTTGCACCGGGCCCGTGTTTATTATTTTGAAACCGAAGAGCAGTTTCAGTTTAGAAACATGAATTATCCGGACGATTTGTTATGATGGAGTGGAAAAATATGTTGGTGGTAGCAGGTACCAATCGCAATGTAGGAAAAACTACCCTGGCATGTAAAATAATTCATCAAATCTCGCAATTACAGCCGGTAGTGGCAATAAAAATCACGCCGCATTTTCATGCCGACTGTTCTTCCTGTCAATTGCTTTATGTCGAAAAAGGCCTGCAAATAACAAAAGAGTTAAGCACGACAAGCCATAAAGATAGTTCCCTGATGCTGGCAGCAGGAGCTAGTGAGGTGTTTTACGTTCAGGCAACCGATGAAAAATTACCCATTGTAATTAACTTTCTAATACAGCGAATTGCTGAAAACATTCCTGTGGTTTGTGAATCGGCGGCCATCCGCAATTTTATAAATCCAGGAAAATTTATCCTGCTTTCGGGCAATAAAATTCCCTTAAAGAATCTAGATAAAATTCCTTTAGCCGATGCACACCTGCAGAATTTTTATTTTAATGCCATTCAGTTTGCCTATTCTTCATCAGGCTGGCAATTAAAACACCAGGAGTAGGTAAGCAGTAAAAATATTGGCATGTCCTGATAAGAAATATCAGGTAACTAATCGAGCTTTAGTTTTTCAGTTTTTATTCGGGGTTCATCATTTTGATCACCTCCGGTGCTGCATGTTCCAAATCCCAGTAAGGCATACAAAGGACAGCAGCGTTTTAGCGATGTTACTCCCAGAATTCCCGCACCAATTAATAAACCATCGCTCCACGATTCGGGAAGCAATTTGGCAAAATATAAAAGCACCAAAATACCAGCCACAGAAAGCCTGATTAACCGATCGTTTTTTCCAATATTATGCATAATCCAAAAATTTAACGGACAAAAATATACATAAAATGGGAATATTTATCTATGGTTCACTACTTAGTTTTCCTATAGTAGTACTAAATATTCCGGACATCGAAGACCATCAATCTTAAAAATATGTTTTATAAACATAATGCACATAGGTGTAACATTGGTTACATTTTCATATATTTATTTGCTCTATTTTTGAACCAAACAACAAAACAAAAAGCCTATGAATATTACTGAATGGTTTAAAAAGCTTATTCCACCCGACCGATGGAAATTACCGGTAATAATTATAGTTGGTATTGCGGTAGGTTTGGGCTTTTATTTATTAAAGATTAGCAAAGCCGCTTCCTACCTGTCCGACGATCCGCAGACCTGTGTTAACTGTCACATTATGGCGCCGCAGTATGCCACATGGAATCATTCGTCGCACCGGCAGTGGGCTACCTGTAACGATTGTCATGTGCCGCAGGACAATTTTTTTAACAAATACTACTTTAAAGCAAAAGATGGACTCCGGCATTCAACAATTTTTACTTTGCGTAGGGAACCCCAGGTAATTTTTATTCTTGAAGCCGGACAAGAAGTGGTGCATAACAATTGTGTGCGTTGTCATTCAAAACTCCTCGATGTCGATCAAAAACTGGTAAATAATAATTTCCACCACCAGCGTACCGACCGTCGTTGCTGGGACTGTCATCGTGAAGTGCCCCATGGAAGGGTTAACAGTCTTTCGAGTACCCCCGATGCGCGCGTACCACTTCCTGAAAGTCCGGTTCCCGATTGGCTTAAAAATTTAGCAAAATAAACAACTTAGTAAACACTCTTTAAATAATATACAGATGAAACCTATTACAGAACAAATAAAAAATAAACCTATTCTGGGTTGGATTCTCTTTTTGGGAACGGTTGTGGTGGTATTTTTACTGGGAATGCTGGCATCGGCTGTGATGGAACGCCGTGCCGAAGCTGTTTTTGCCTATACTCCCCAGGTAAAGCATTCACAGTTTGAACCCCGCAACGAAGTTTGGGGAAAAAACTTTCCCCGTCAATACCAATCGTATAAAAATACTTCCGATACCTCGTTCCAGAGTATGTATAACGGAGGGGCCATGATTGATATGCTGGAAGTTGATCCACGTTTGGTGATTCTTTGGGCGGGCTATGGCTTTTCAAAAGAATACAATCAGGGTCGGGGACATGCTTATGCCATCGAAGATGTGCGGAATATACTGCGTACTGGTGCTCCGGTGGGCGAGGAAAAAAGCCCCATGCCAAATACCTGCTGGACTTGTAAAAGCCCCGATGTACCCCGTGTAATGAACGAAATTGGCGTTGCCGATTTTTATAAGGGAACCTGGGAAGAAAAGGGTCACGAAGTGGTTAATCACATTGGTTGTGCCGACTGCCACGATGCAGAAAATATGAACCTGCGTATTTCGCGTCCGGCCTTGCTCGAAACCTTTGCACGCATCGGAAAAGACATCAATAAGGTATCGCACCAGGAGATGCGTACACTGGTTTGTGCCCAATGTCATGTGGAATATTATTTCAATAAAGAAACGCCGGTAAAAGGGGTCAATTATTTAACATTCCCCTGGGATAATGGTTTTTCGGCTGAAGCCATGGAAGCCTATTACGACAAAATGGAGTTTTCAGACTGGACCCATCAGCTCAGCAAAGCACCGATGCTAAAAGCACAACACCCGGGTTATGAGGTTTACATGACCGGAGTACATGCCAAACGGGGCGTATCGTGTGCCGATTGTCACATGCCATATAAGAATGAAGGCGGACAGAAATTTACCGATCATCACATTCAAAGTCCATTGAATAATGTAGCCAATTCGTGCCAGGTTTGTCACCGCGAAGAAACAGAGCGACTGATTCAGGATGTTTACGAACGTCAGACCAAAATTATTGAAAACCGCGATGAACTGGAAAAACTGTTGGTTCATGCACATGTTGAAGCGGAATTTGCCTGGAAGAAGGGAGCTACTGAAGCTCAAATGCAAGACATTCTGATGGATATTCGTCATGCCCAGTGGCGCTGGGATTATGCAGCAGCCAGTCATGGGGGTTCATTCCATTCACCGGTCGAAATTGGCCGGGTAATCAGTACCGGAATCACAATTGCTCAGGAAGGCCGGATCAAACTAGCCCGTTTACTGGCTACTTTGGGGCATAACGAGGCCATTCCATATCCCGATATTGCCACAAAGGCCAAAGCGCAAAAATACATTGGGCTGCCCATGGATGAACTGAATGCATCGAAAAAAACCTTTTTGGAGCAGGTTATTCCCCAATGGGATGCCAGGGCGACTGAACGCGAAAAAACGTATGAGACTACCAATTAGTGGTGTTATGTTTAGTTAGACATATTCCCGGGTTTTAATAGGCCCGGGAATTTTTTTTTAAATAGTGGTGTTTTTTTATAGGGTATAGAAAAAGGTTCCGGTCATAGAAGTAAGAATGAAAATTGTTTAACCTTTAAAACATACAATCATGAAAACAACAGAAAAAATAAGAGCAGGATTGATTCTGATACTGATTGCCCTTTTTTCGATGAGCACCGTAAGTGCATCAGATTCGTTTTTTGGAAAAAAGCAAAAACAAACGGATGAATCGTTTAAAACTTTTCAGGGAAAAATTATTGATGCAGAATCGTCGCAACCTTTAATTTTTGCCGCTGTGGCTATTGAAGGAACCAATATTGCCACCGTTTCGAATACCGAAGGTAGTTTTACAATAAAGGTTCCTAACGAGTATTTATCGGCAAAAATTAAGATTTCGTACATTGGTTATGAAAACCTTACCTTTCCGGTATCCAATTTAAAAGAGGGTAAAAGCAATGTGCTGAAAATGCAAATGATTTCGGTGAATCTTACCGAAGTAAAAGTATTTCCCAACAATCCACGCCTTTTAATTGAGAAAGTGCTGGCCATGCGTAGTAAAAACTATGCCAGCGATCCGGTGATTATGACAGCTTTTTACCGTGAAACCATTAAAAAACGCTGGAGTTATATAGCTTTATCTGAAGCCGTAGTTGAAGTGTACAAGCAAGCTTACAACAACGAGCGTCAGGATTTGGTGAAACTTTTTAAAGGAAGGAAAAGCACTGATGTAGAAAAAATGGACACCTTACTTTTCAAGTTACAGGGAGGTCCGTATTCAACCTTGATGCTCGACGTGGTTAAAGATCCGTATTTGGTTCTTTCCAACGATGTACTTGACCATTATACCTATACTTATATCAACATTACCCGTATCGACGGCCGCCTGAACTATGTTATTGAATTTAAGCAACGCCCGTATGTTTCCACACCCTTATTTTATGGCCGCTTTTACATCGATGTTGATAATTTTGCCATCACAAGTGCTTCGTTCAGCCTGAATACTGAAAACGAACAAGAGGCCAGTGCCATGTTTATCAAGCGCAAACCTATAGGAGTAAATGTGGTTCCGACTTCGGCAACTTACCTGGTAAATTATACTGAAAAAGACGGAAAATGGTACTACAGTTATTCACGGGGTGAGGTTGCTTTTAAGGTGAACTGGAAAAAGCGCCTTTTCAAAAACACCTTTAATACCATGGTTGAGATGGCAGTAACCGATTGGAAACCTGCCGACGAAAAACCCTTTAGAGCATCAGACCGGATGCGTATGAATGTGGTTATGACCGAAACCGTAAATGGTTTTGCCGATGCCGACTTCTGGGGCGAATACAATACCATTGAACCCGAACAATCCATTGAATCGGCCATTAAAAAGATTAAAAAGAATCTCGAAAAAGGTAAATAGTTTGTACTTTAGAACCGGCCTTTAAGGCCGGTTCTGTTTATAAACCCAACAGTTTAAAATGAGCGTAACTATCGAGTTTGCATCCATAAAAGAAGGTAACATAAAAGCTTATGAAACGCTTTTCCGTTCTTTATATCCGGCACTCTGCGCTTATGCAAACAAAATACTGAACGATGCCGACTGGGCTGAAGAAATGGTGCAGGAGGTTTTTTACCTGCTTTGGAAAAACAAAACACAACTAACTATTACAGGTTCTTTGAATGCGTATCTGTATAAAGCGGTACACAACAAATGCCTGCACCTGATTGAACACAGGCAGGTAAAGGAAAAATACACACAGCATCAGCAATATCAAAATAATGAGGCTTTTAATGCTGATGAAGCCATGCATACCGGGGAGCTTTACACGGTTTATAAGCATACTTTACGTGGCTTGCCCCAACGTTGCCGGCAAATTTTTCAGATGAACCGTAACTATGGGTACAAGTATCACGAAATTGCCGAAAAACTTTCCATATCGGTTAAAACGGTTGAAGCCGATATGGGAAAAGCACTGAAAGCTTTTAGACAAAGTTTGGCAGCCTACAATGCAAACGACTAAAACAAAACAGACCAGGTCTGAGTATATTAAGAGAAACACAAACAAACAGATTATAAGCTATGCCAAATTGAGGCGCAATTACAAGAGGTAAACCGATGAAAAATAATAAACATATAGCTTGGCACAACCTGGCAAAGTACCTGACGGGAAATGCACCAGATAGTAACGAGGCCATGCTGGCTGATGAAGCCGGGGCTGAAGAACTGGCTGCATGTAAAGAAACCTGGAAAATATTAGACGAAATGCAAGAAATGGAACAATTTGATACCGACAAAGCCTGGAATTCTTTGTTTGGACGATTGAATGAGGAGGAGTTGATAAGTGGGAAAGTTAAGCCAGTAAAGAGCGTGAATTTCCGATGGTCTTATGCCGTTGCCGCTACGGTGGTTTTGCTGGTGGGTTTATTTGGTTTCCTGTTAATGTATAATCATCAGTCGGGCTTCAGTTATTCAAATAATGAGGTGGCAGTTCTTACCGTATTCCTGCCCGATGGAACCGAAGTAAGTTTAAATCAGGGCGCTGAGGTGCATTACCGAAAGAGCTTTGGCAATACAAACCGGAACCTTTCGTTGCAGGGCGAAGCGTTTTTTAAGGTAAAACCCGATAAAAACCTTCCGTTTATTATCACCACACAGGAAACGGCAGTAAAGGTACTGGGGACTTCGTTTAATGTTAAGTCTGACATTCAAGGCGTTGAAGTAATAGTGAAAACCGGAAGAGTTGAAGTTTACCAAAGTAGCCAGACTGGCAAAACCCTGGTATTAAATCCGGGAGAGCGAGGCCTTTCTACTGAAGCGGGTTTACTAAAACAGCTAAACGAGCACGAAAACTACCTGGCCTGGCTCGATAAAAAACTGGTGTTTAAAGCCATGCCGCTGCCTCAGGTTATTAGTGATATCAATCAGGCTTATCATTCCCAGATTGAATTGGGCGACAGCAGCATTCAAAACCTGGTAATTACCACCACTTTTGAAAACAACAGCATCGACGAGGTGCTGGAGTCCATTGCTTTGGCATTGAATCTGGACGTTAAAAAACAAAACAATAGATACCTTTTGTTATCCAAATAATAGAACGAACTAGCTTGCAAAATAAGCTGCCTATATCCGTATTTCTTTTGCTTTGGGTTTTATTTACCATTCAGGGCAGGACGCAATCTGTTTCAAAAACGGTGGATTATTTGTCGATGCCCGTATCGCTCGAGGTTTCGGAACAGACGCTCGATAAGGTGCTCGATAAACTATCGGCTCACTGCAACTGCTATTTTACTTACAATGCCCGGCAAATCGACGGAGACCAAAAAGTATCGTTGACTTGCAATGCCTGGCCGCTTAAACAGGTTTTGGATTCTTTGCTCAAAAACCCTGTGTTTAATTACGAGATAATAAACAATCAGGTGGTGATTCACCCCATAGCTCCTGCACGCAGTGTTAAAAACCTTACCGACGAAGAATTTTTGATTTTAAAAGGGAAAATTGTACACCAGGGCACATCGAAACCCTTGCCTTTTGCATCCATAGCCTTAAAAAACACTTACCTTGGCGGAATAAGCAACGAGAACGGTTCATTTAATCTCAAGATTCCGGCAAAATATAAAAACGATACCCTGGTATTCAGTTACCTGGGGTTTACCAACCGGCAACTGCCTCTGTCAGGCTTTCCCGATTCGGGAATAATTGCTTTGAACGAAGCGGTGGTCCCTTTGCAGGAAGTTATGGTTCGCAGTAAGGACCCGCTTTTCTTAATAAAAAAAGCCCGGAGTGTCCTCGACCAAACGCATCAGCAAAAGACTTTTGCTTTTGAGGCGTTTTATCGCGAATCCATTCAAACTAACAAACGATATGTGGTGTATTCCGAGGCATTAATAAATGGCAGCATACCTGAAAGGAACCGTTTGTTTACGAATCAACGGGTGGAACTGATTAAAACCCGTAAGTTTACCGACATAAGGTTGGAAGATACCGTTATGGTAAAACTGCGGGGTGGGATGGATGCCTGTTTTCAGTTAGATATTGTGCGTCAGTTTCCCGATTTTTTAAGCGATGAGGGACTCTGGCTTTACCATTATCAATTAATTGATATGGTGGCCTGGCAAAACCAACTGGTATATGTTATTGGGTTTAAACAGCGAAAAGAAGCTTCCGAGGCCCAGTTCGAAGGGTCGCTTTACATCAGCAGCAGCGATTACGCCATTTTAGGTGCTGAGTTTTATTTTGAACCAAACAAGCTCAATCGATCGATGAATTTGTTTGTGGTTCGAAAAAGCAAAACCATTAGGGTAAAACCTGTCGAAACCCATTACCGGGTGAGTTATGTGCAGGTAAACGGAAAATACTATCCGCAGCATGTTCAGGGCGAACTGCAGGTGAAGGTGCGCAAACGACACGAACTCTTTACCAAAAACTTTACTACCTCCATGGAGTTGTTTTACACCAGTTATACCGACGGGGAGTTTACCCGGGTACCACGTCGCGATTTGTTTCAAACCACCTCGGTTTTTTCCGATGCCATGGAGCGTTATGATATCGGATTCTGGCAAAATCAAACCATCATTGTTCCCGAAGAGGATATTTTGGAGGCCTTTAGAAAATCGGGATTTAAAATCCAGGAACAGGGACAAAATCCTTAAAAAATCAAACTTCTTTTAAAACATTTTTTTCCGACTCTTGTTATATAAAAGCAATTAAGACAGTACGGATTAATTGTTGTGTAAGTTTACTATAGGTTAATTTTGTGGGGAGGAAGGCATTGTCGCTGAGCAGTGGGTTGTGTGGAGATTGATAGCGTGCAATGCCTTTCTTTTGTTTATATGCTAAAATCTGCAACGGAGCAGTTCCCAGGCAAGGTAATCTCAAATCTGCAATCTGAAATCAAAAATCTAAAATGACGAAGTCTTACAGAGCCTAATCAAAAATCAATAAAACCTAATCCAAACGAAACGCTATTATCGGTGTTTTTGCTCAATAGCCGTTTTAGTTTCGGTGAACAGGAAAGTGCATCGAATCCCGAACAGCGCATCTTCTTGCCATAAATGCAAGGTTAAAAAAATCAAGTATCAAATTCATGGAATAATATTTTTTTTTAATTTTGCTTCGATGATTATAGCAAATAACATATTCTTCTTTTCATTTTTCTTTTTTGGCTCGCCCAGAGCCAGTGTAAATTAATTTTGTCCGCTACGGTCGGACTTCCCTTTCAAAACTTCATATTTTTTAAATTATCAATACTGCAAAGGCAGTCTAAACTTTATTTGCTATGAATAATATAAGTAAAACTATAAATGAAAAGAGAAATTTAAAATTGCATAATAAAGCAAACCATCCTATTTGTCAACTAAAGGAAAAAATTCAACAGTATTTTAAAGACTTTGTAATATTTGACCACTTAAATGAAGTGGTTTCGGTAACCGATAATTTTGATGATTTGCTTATACCAAAAGGCCATCCAGCCCGCTCAATGAATGATACCTATTATGTAGATGAAAACCATGTTTTGCGAACCCATACTTCTGCCCATCAAAATCACTTGTTAAAGCAGGGCTATACGCAATTTATAGCCACTGGCGATGTGTACCGAAAAGATACCATTGATAAAACGCACTATCCTGTTTTTCATCAAATGGAAGGAGTTAAAATTGTACCTGAGGGGCTTGACCCGTTGGCTGATTTAAAAAATACCCTGGAAGGATTAATAAGCTATTTATATCCGGGTAAAGAATTTCGTTTTTTAGACGACTACTTTCCGTTTACCAATCCCTCGTTACAGATTGAAGTAAAACAAGGTTCAGAATGGATGGAAGTGTTGGGTGCGGGAGTAATTGAAGCTAAAATTCTGGAAAACTGTAAGGTCGTTGGAAGGGGTTGGGCTTTTGGATTGGGAATTGACCGGTTGTTATTGTCTTATTGTAATATACCTGACATTAGGTATTTATGGTCGAACGACGCGCGTTTTATTAAACAGTTTAAAGACGGTTTAACCACTTTTAAAGAATATTCAAAGTTTCCGCCCGTATTAAAGGATGTTTCCTTTTGGGTTCATAATTACATTGAAACCAGCGAATGCATCTGGAATCAACACAATAATTTTTGTGAAATTATAAGAGAGCTTGGTCAGGACCTAATTGAAGAGGTGAGTTTAATCGATAAATTTCATAAGGCAGGCAGAACATCGCTTGCCTACAGAATCACTTATCGTTCAAACGACCGCACCCTATTAAATAGTGAAATAAATGAAATTCAAGAGCAGATTAGAATTGAAATAAGTGAAAAATTCCATATTGAATTAAGGTAATTCATAAATACAAAAGAATTGCTGTGCTGCTAGACGGTATAGTAACTAGGGGTTTATACCTTTGTTTAGGGTTTTATTTTATCAAAAATAAATGAAGCACGTTTAACCCTATGTTTCAAGCAGCTGCTAAGGTCATTTGTTTTATAAAAAGTCGGTAAAAGCAACCGACTTTTTTATTTTTTTCCTAGCTTTGGTTAGCTATTACCCTTATAAATGAATTCAAATAACACCGATACTACAACTAAACGTAACAGGCTACTTTTAACATACCATTTTTGTGTGGATAAAGTAAAGTGGGGCGCGGTTAGCTTTTAGTTGGCCATAATTAAAGAAAAATGAAACAGAACTATTTTATATTTATCCTTATACTGCTCTTTTCTTGTAATCAATCTCCTAATGATTATCTTGAAAAAGAATCCGCCATTTCAAAAGAAAAGACTGAATATTTTCTATTTGAAATTGAAAAAAAATATGCATTAAATCCTGATAAAATTGAACCATTTATTGAAATTTCACGAGAATTGAATAGACAATTTGACTTAATTAATAAATCAATTTATAACAAAGATTTTCTTGCAGCTCATAAATACCTAGATAATATAGTAACATATACAAAAGAAACTGAATTATTTAAAACCAATTATATTTTAAAATTCATTTTACCAAAAAGGACTGAACAATGGGTTAATGTAAATAAAAACAATCTCAATAAAGTGTTAAAAAATGACACTTTTGGACTAGATATGATAAAATTAAAAAGTGAATTAATTCAATTTATTTACAGCTCGATTGAACGTGATTATTATAAATTCAATAAAATTTTTCCTGTTATTGTTGACTCCTCTAATATTATAAAAGTTAACGAAACTTATGTTGCAAATATTTTTTTAGCTGGAATTGACACGACTCAAAACCCACAAATGATGGTAGCTAATCTGGGTGAATCAGATGATGTATTATTATGGGACAAAGCTGACAATGAAAGACTTTTTAATTTAGTAGTTGAAAATGGAGTTGGAATATATAAAATGACTGCAAGAAAACCTGGAACTAAAGAATTAAAAGGAGTCGTTCTAATTAAAAACCCAGACGGAAAAATTGAAAAGTATATGTTTTCCAAAAAATTTAAAGTGATAAAATAACTATGGCCAACACTTAGCCTCCAATAAAGCGTTGCTTGCATACGCTTTGCATTGGAGGGTATGTTGAACTAAACATTGCCAGCTTGCAACTACCTTCCAATTAGTTGTTTGAGTATAGTGTTTTCAATTGGTTTT
>JBFWMB010000050.1:0-28049 GCA_050251815.1 Salinivirgaceae bacterium
CTGTCAATGAATTTGCCGAACTACCGGGTATCGGCAAAAAGACAGCGCTGCGCCTGGTGCTGCATCTTTTAAACCAGTCGGAAAGCGACACCCTCCAATTTACAAAAACCATTGAGGAGATGAAAAAGCAGGTAAAAACCTGCAAAAAATGTCACAATATTTCGGAAGATGAACTTTGTTCCATTTGCAGTAATCCCAACCGCGACAACACAGTTGTTTGCGTAGTGGAATCGATTAAAGAAGTAATTGCCATTGAAAACACCTCGCAATACAAAGGTTTGTACCATGTGCTGGGAGGCCGCATTTCGCCAATGGACGGCATTGGACCTAAAGATCTAAACATTGAGTCGCTGATTGAACGCACTACCAATGAACCAATTCACGAAATGATTCTTGCCTTGAGCACCACCATGGAAGGCGACACCACCAGTTTTTATATTTACAGGAAACTCTCTGCAACAGAAGTAGTGCTAAGCACACTTGCACGGGGAATCTCAGTGGGCGATGAACTGGAATATGCCGACGAAATTACCCTGGGACGCTCACTGGTAAACCGCATCCCCTATCATGGAAAATAAAAAAAAGCAAACTTGTTTTTTATCTTCTTTTTTACTATTTATGTAGCTCATTTATAAACAATAAACCTAAGCATTACATTTATGAAAAACCTGTTTATTTTAATTTTCAGCGTAGTATTAATAAGCGCTTGCTGCAACAGTCCAAAAAACCAAAGCAGCACCAACCAGGCTACCTCAGAAATAGCCTACATTACCGTAGACTCATTTTTGGTAGTTGCAGCCGATTACGTGGGTAAAGAACTTACTGTTAAAGGCACCGTTGACCATATTTGCAAACACGGAGGCAAACGGGTAAAGATTTTTGGGGAAAACCCGGATAACACCCTTCATGGCGAAGCGTCAGAAACTACCGGAGCATTTAAAGCTGAGCTGGAAGGTAGCGATGTTTGCCTGACCGGAATTGTTGCTGAGTCGAAAATGGATTTGGCCTACGTTGAAGAATACGAGAAAAACCTGCTCGAAGCCATTGAGAACAATAAAGAAGAAGCAGAGATGGAGCATGCCAAAGGCGTTGATCACCATGCTAAACTGGATGAAGTAAAAGCCTGGAAAGAAGAAATAGCTACCAATGGCAAGGGCTATATTTCAAGTTATTATCTCAATGTAACCAGTTATCAGGAAATAAAGGAAAAAGCCGGAGACAAATGTTGCGGAAGCGCTCCTGAAACCATTGACACAGCTGCAACTACAACTGCTCCCTGTGGTTCCAAAGAGGCGGCTCCTTGCGGAAGTACTGCCGAGGCAAAACCTTGTGGCGATTCACATTAATCAAACCTTATTTTTCTAATTAATAAAAGTAGCAAAAACAGCTTGCTACTTTTTTATTTTAACTTACGGCTATGAATCTTTTCAAATTTAACCGCATTCTTCATCGCGATTTGGGTTACATTTTTTTCGGGATGACTATTATTTATGCCCTGTCAGGAATTGCACTAAACCATATTAAAGACTGGAATCCGAATTACATGGTAGAATCAGAAACAACTTACAGCGATTTAACTGCTGAAATTGGAATTACCGACGCGCGGGTAATGGCTTTTCTGGAATCGATAAACGAAAAAGAAAATTTTAAAAAATACTATTACCCCAATTCCAACACTTTAAAAATATTTTTTCAGAACGGATCGGCAGTTATTAATCTGAGCAATGGCGAAACGCATATTGAAAAACTCAGGCGGCGCCCTGTTTTTCATCAGTTCAATTACCTGCATTACAACCATTCTAAAAAACTTTGGACCTTATTTTCTGATGCCTATGCGGTGGGATTATTAATCCTTGCCGTAGGGGGTTTATTTATGGTAAAAGGCAAAAAAGGCATCACCGGACGGGGTGCCTGGTTAACTGCCCTGGGCATTGTGATTCCACTGATTCTTTATCTCTTGTACGTTTAAAAAAGTTTTGCTCCCATTTTAACAAATAAATACATGAACAAAAAGATTCTTCAACTGGCCATTCCGAATATTATCAGCAACATAACCATTCCATTGGTAGGATTGGCCGACATGGCGGTAACCGGCCGGTTGGAATCAGACGTTTACATTGGAGCCATTGCCCTGGGAGCCATGATTTTCAACTTAATTTATTGGACTTTTGGCTTTTTACGCATGGGGGCCAGCGGAATTACTGCTCAGGCTTATGGGGCAAAAAACAAGCCCGAAATTGCTGCTACTTTGGTTCGTGGCTTATTGGTAGGAGGAATTGGAGCTATTTTAATTTTATTACTACAAATTCCCATTGCAAAGACAGCCTTTTATTTTATCGACGGTAGCCAGGAGGTAGAACATTTTGCCCAAAGTTATTATTACATCAGAATATGGGCTGCTCCGGCAACCATTAGCCTCTATGCCTTTACCGGCTGGTTTATCGGAATGCAAAACACCAAAATTCCCATGCTGATTGCCATTGTGGTAAACCTGCTGAATGTTGGATTAAATGTGCTATTTGTATTCACATTTCAAATGAAATCGGACGGTGTGGCATTGGGAACAGTTATTTCACAATACATAGGTCTGGCTATGGCGCTGCTGTTCATTCGTTTTAAATACCGCGAATATTTTAGCTTGATTAAAATTAAAACATTAATCGATTCCAGCACACTTAAGAATTTCTTTAAAGTAAATCGCGATATTTTTATCCGCACCATGAGTTTACTGGCTGTATTTACCTTTTTTACTTCAAAATCGGCTTCAGCAAACGACCAGATTTTAGCGGCCAATTCATTATTACTGCAATTTTTGTTTATTTTTTCGTTTTTAACCGATGGCTTTGCCTATGCCGCCGAAGCCCTATCGGGAAAATACTTTGGAGCCAGACAGTTCAACAAACTCAGGCAAAGCATCATCATTAATTTCAAATGGGGCGCGGTAATCACCTTTATCTTCACTTTAATCTACTGGTTTGGAAGCGAATCTATTTTACGTTTGCTAACCAATCATGCCGAAGTGCTAAATGAGGCCTCCAAATATACCTTTTGGGTTACCCTGATTCCCATTGTTTCAGTAGCATCGTTTCTTTGGGATGGTGTTTTTATCGGTATTACCGCCACGGGTAAAATGCGCAACAGCATGCTGATTGCTGTATTCCTGGTTTTTTTCCCCACCTGGTATTTACTGGCCCCCATTTATGCAAACCATGCCTTATGGTTGGCATTTTTCCTGTTTCTTTTAACACGGGGGTTGACACAAACGTTTATGTTCAAAAACATAAACTCAAAATGGCTTTCTGATTACCAGTAAAATACATATTAATTTTCGGGCCTTAAAAATGAACCACCAAATATTTTTAAAATAAATAGTTTGATTTTTGAATTATTTATGAAATATGTGTTATATTTGAGGACACTCTTCACTTCATTTTGTTACTTTTTCATGGGTTAATTAATCAAGTGCGAAATTATTGGGCTGCCTCCCGGCAGCCCACACTTGTATTTTATAAAATCGGCTAAACAATTTTCCGCTTCACGTTTTTACTTTAACAGAAACTGTAATATATTAGCTTAAAAAACATTACTATGGTATTTGAACACACCAGCATTTTTATTGGTAACCTGCGCATTGACGAACCTGTAACTGTTTTCACCGATTTAATTGTATCTGCAGTTTGCTTTTTTGCTTATTACAAACTGGCCGGGTTATCCACAAAAAACAAAGTACATCTGTATTTAAAGTATTACTTCCTATCGATGGGAATTGCCACCTTTATTGGTGGTGTTATTGGCCATGGCTTTTTGTATGCTTTTAAAGCACAATGGGAACTATCAAAAGGTTGGATTGAATTTATAACTCAGGTTATTCCCGAAAACAAGATGAATGCTGCAGCCAACCCATGGAAGCTACCGGGATGGCTCACCAGCATGTTTGCAGTAATGCTTGTAGAGCGTGCATCGATTGAATACGCCCGAACTTTTATTAAACGCTCGGTTGGAACCTTTTTTGCCTGGTTTAACGTTTTTGAACTGTTATTTTTTGTAGCCATAACTTTTTCCACCCTGAATTTTTTCTTTGTCGAGGTACATACTTTTTATGGATTCATGGTAATTGTCTTAAGTTTTAATGCCATCGTATTTTTAAAGACCCGAAGTCGGGGAAGTGCAAACTTTCTTATTGCTGTAGGTTTTGCGGCTGTTGCTGCGCTATTTTTTATGAACCAATGGGGATTGCATAAATGGTTCAATCATTTCGATATGAGTCATAGTTTTATGGCCATTAGTGCCTGGTTCTTTTACCGTGGAGCGCAACGGATGATAAAAAACCCGGTTAAAACATGAGAAGCAAAACATTTTTCACTGCAATAATCATACTGATTAATTTAGCAGCTTGCCAAACCAAAGATTCGACCATAAAATGTAGCATCGAAACAGAACTGGGAGCCATTGCGCTTGAGCTCTTTCCTGAAAAAGCCCCCATTACTGTAGAAAATTTTCTAACCTATGTTGACGGGCACGCCTACGATGGCAGCAATTTTTTCAGGGTTTGCACACCCGAAAACGAAAAATACCGCAGCATTAAAATAGAAGTGATACAGGGTGGCGATTTGCCGGAAAACCTTAGACTCGAACCCATTCTTTTGGAATCGACGCGCAAAACCGGAATTAAACATACCCACGGAACCATATCGATGGCCCGCGATACACCCAATTCAGCCCAATGTGATTTTTTTATCTGCATTGGCAAACAACCCGAACTGGATTTTGGCGGAAAACGCAATCCCGACGGACAGGGTTTTGCTGCTTTTGGAAGGGTTACAAAAGGTATGGATGTGGTAAAAGCGATACAAAAAGGGCAGGAAAAAGATCAAATGCTACATAAGCCAATTACAATCAACACAATCAGGAGAGCCACTTAAGCACCTCTTTAATCTAGTATATTCTGCCTATCTGAAATAATCCAAATACTAAAACTACTCAATTTTTTAACCACTTTAGTTTAATGAATCTGTAAAACCAATTGTCACATGTCGAATGATTTTTTATTTTTTGGGTGATTATATTCACAGATTATTATATTATAAAGTGATTATATTCACTATTTTTTATTATTTTTGGTGAATATCAATAGTGACTATATCATTTCAAAAAAAAGATATCAATATGTTTACCAGAAATTTAAGTGAAGTTATTAAAAAGAGAATAAATTCAGGAAAGGCAATTATTGTACTTGGTCCCCGACAAACCGGTAAAACTACCCTTTTAAATAGTATCTCACAATTGTATAAAAACCCTTTGCTACTTAATTGCGATGATAGTTTTATTTCAGAAAACCTGACAAATACAAATTCCGAAAAGCTAAAACATATAATCGGAAATTCCGATTGTGTTTTCATTGACGAAGCCCAACGCATTAAAAACATTGGGTTAACGCTTAAAATAATTACCGATCAGTTTAAATCGGTTCAACTATTGGTGAGTGGGTCATCATCGTTGGAATTACTGAGTGAAGTTAACGAACCTTTAACTGGCAGAAAGTGGGAATATTTTCTTTATCCAATCAGCTGGATGGAATTGCAGGAAAAAGAAGGCTACCTAAATTCACTTAAACAACTGGAACAACGGCTAATCTTTGGCATGTATCCAGAAGTATTAAACAATAAAGGCGATGAAATTTCAGTTTTAAAACAACTGGCCAACAGCTACTTATACAAAGATTTATTATCATATCAGGGAATCAGAAAACCAGATATATTAGACAAATTATTAAAAGCATTGGCATTTCAAATAGGTAGCGAGGTTTCATATAATGAATTAGCCAACTTAACCGGAGTTGATAAAAATACAGTCCAAACATATCTGGATTTGCTCGAAAAAGCGTTTATAATTTTCAGGCTGAATCCCTTTAGTCGAAATCTCAGAAACGAAATTAAAACCAGTCGGAAGATATATTTTTACGACAACGGAATACGCAATGCTTTGATTGCTAATTTCAACACCCTTGATTTTAGAAACGATACCGGCGCATTGTGGGAAAACTTCTTAGTCAGCGAGCGCATTAAACGAAATAGTTATGGCGAATACTATTGCAATTCTTATTTTTGGAGAACCTCTCAACAACAAGAAATTGATTACATTGAAGAATACGGGGGCAAATTAAATGTTTATGAATTTAAATGGAATCCATTAAAAAAAGTAAAATTCCCGATAACCTTTTTAAAAAACTACAGTGAAGTTGAAACTAATGTTGTTAATAGTCAAAACTTTATAGGCTTTTTACAATAAGCAATCAAATCTTAGATTTTCATTCAGTGCTATCACTTAGTTTTTTTTTATGCTCATTTTAATTATTCTATCTTAACTCCCCTCTTTCCTATTCCTTTTACTCCTACAGCTAAGTAGCGAAAATAAAATATTATTTAAATCCATTCCAAATAAATTTTATATTTGCATCCTTTTTAAGACATTTAGGTATTTTATTATGATTTTATACAATAAAAAAAGCAGAGAGCAACTTATCAAAGAACTGGAAGAAGAATCCTTTAAGCGGATTACCTTTTCTTTCTATCGCTACGTATATTTGGATCATCCGCAGGAGTTTCGCGATCAGTTATTTATGGAATGGTCGGCTTTACAATGCAAAGGACGTATTTATGTGGCCCACGAAGGCATTAATGCACAAATGAGTGTGCCCGAACAAAACCTGGAAGCTTTTTTACAAGGCTTGCAAAACCACACAGAACTGGCTAATATGCCCATAAAATACGCGGTAGAAGACGATGGAAAATCGTTCTTTAAACTCACCATAAAAGTGCGACCCAAAATTGTAGCCGATGGATTAAACGACCATACCTATGATGTTACCAATGTGGGCCGGCATTTGGACCCTGAAGAATTTCATGAACATATAGCCAGCGGAAATGCCATTGTTATTGATATGCGCAATCATTACGAAAGCGAGATTGGCCGTTTTGAAAATGCTTATTGTCCCGATGCGGATACCTTTCGCCAGGCTATCGATCTGGTGGTAAAAGAATTTGAACACAAAAAAGACGAAAAAATACTCTTGTACTGTACCGGCGGCATTCGTTGCGAAAAAGCCAGCGCTTATTTAAAGCATCACGGCTTTAACGACGTAAACCAACTGCATGGAGGAATTATTGCTTATGCGCACGACATAAAGCAAAAGGGACTGCAATCGAAGTTTGTGGGTAAAAATTTTGTATTCGATCAGCGTTTGGGTGAAACCATCGATGGTCAGGTAATTGCCCATTGCCATCAATGCGGTGCATTGTGCGATACGCATACCAATTGTGCCAACGACGATTGTCACCTGCTTTTTATTCAGTGCCCCGACTGTAAAGCGGAATACCATGGGTGCTGCTCGAACGATTGTAAAGAAATAATTGCCTTGCCTATTGAAGAACAACGCAAATTACGGGTGTTACGTCACGAAAAATATGCATCTAGCAAAATATTCAAAAGCCGGCTTCGTCCGCATTTAATGAAAGCCTTGAACGAACAAACCCAAATGGTATAATGAATTTTTGGCAAACAGCAAACAAACCTTTTTTTATTCTCGCTCCCATGGAAGACGTTACTGATACGGTCTTCCGCGAGGTGCTTATGTCTGTCTCGGAACCTGATGCGTTGAATGTGGTGTTTACCGAATTCACTTCTGTCGATGGTCTGCTCGATGAACGGGGGCACGACAAAGTTGCCCAGCGCTTGCAGGTAAGTGCATCGGAACAGCAATTGCTGCAAGAAAGAAACACAAAACTGGTGGCACAAATATGGGGCAACGAACCGGAAAAATTTCATCGGGTAGCTCAATACCTTAGTTCACTGAACCGTTTCGACGGTATTGATATCAATATGGGCTGTCCGGTAAAGAAAGTTGTAAAAAAAGTCAGCTGTTCGGCATTGATAAAATTTCCCGAACTGGCCAAAGAAATCGTTTTGGCTACGAAGGAAGGAAGCAACCTTCCGGTATCGGTGAAAACGCGCATCGGCTTTAACCGGGTGGAAACTGAAGGCTGGATTTCGGAATTATTACGCTGTAAACCTGCTGCAATAAGTATCCACGGACGAACCCAAAAACAATTATCGGAAGGTCTGGCCGACTGGAACGAGATTGGCAAAGCCATTCCATTAAGAAACCGGCTTTCGCCCCATACCCAAATTATAGGAAATGGCGATGTTGAAAGTCACGGCCAGGCTATGAATCACATAAAAATCCAGCAACTCGATGGCGTAATGGTCGGACGGGGAGTTTTTAAGAATCCCTGGATGTTTAATCAATTGGCGCCTGGTGTTGACATCGAAAAACGCCTGCGTCTTTTGAAAAAACATATTGAACTGTATGCTGCAACCTGGGGTGCCAATAAGAATTACCACATTTTAAAAAGGTTTTTCAAAATTTACCTGCAGGAATTTCCGGGTGCAGGACGCTTGCGGGGCTACTTAATGGAATCGCAAAATTACGAGGAAGCTCTGGAATTAATTAAGGTTCACGGGGATGCCCTAAAAACATTGAACCATCAATTCCAGCGATGACTCAGCTGAAATGCCACACCTCCCAGTAAATAAAGTTTATCGGCGTAAGGATTGTAAATGGTTTTGGCAAAAACCGGAATACTGACATTTTTAAGAGCAAATTTCCGCTTTACGTTAAATTCCGTATGAACCACAGCCGGTTTATCGGCATAAATGCCCTTATGCGTAGTAATACCCAGCGTTGCCCCGGCGCTCCACAGTTCCCATTGTTTTACATATACAGCCTCAAGATAAGTTGAAAAGTAAGGATCGCCACTTTCTGCTTCCACATCCATGCCATACATCATAACACTGGCTGTTAATTTTACTGGCAGTTTTGATGAACCCTGATACACCGCATCGAAACTATAGAGGTGGTAAGTATCCGGACCCGATAAGTTAGAAAAATCGGCCACACCAGGTTCAGCCGGAGGACAATAATAGTCGTACAAGCCCAGGGTAAAGTCGCCCACCGTATAAGTCAGGTAAAGATCCAATTCACGGTATAAACCATCAAAAGTTACTGCGGCCCAACTACCCAGCGTAAAATTATTACGACTTAGTTCCAACATGGGCTCAAAAGCCGGTGCATTTCCACTTTTTCCTCCGCGCCAAACATGCGTACTCACCAATTCGCCATAAGCAAACAGGCTGTTTGAGGGTTTTGAAACAGCAACAGCTTCCGATTCGGAAGCCGCCACAGAAAACCCGGCTAACACTACTAAAAACACCCCTGGAATTAACTTCTTCAGCACCTCATTAAAATTTGCTGCAAAAGTATAGTTCCGTAGCAAAGTAACACAAAATCAGGAGCTGATTTTACTCACTTAAACGTATGTTATAGAGCTAACTTTTAATCGTAAGAAAAAACCCGGACTTTCGCCCGGGCAATCGATTTATTGAACAAAACTTGAACTAGTAATTGCCATAAATTGCGATATGGCTCAACTCACGAATATTATTCAAATCGGAATAATCGTACTGAAACAATCCATCCGTTCCAATCATTATCAGCACATCACCCATGGGGATCACATCAAAGGCATGATTGTCGGGGTATTGTACCAATTTATTTTGGTCGATGGTTAAGGGATTCGATGCATTATAGATTTTTAGTCCGGCAGCGCCATCACAAACAAAAAGCACGGTATCGTCGATACCTAAACCATAAGGTTCTTCCAGCGGATAGGATGCCAACAATTTGGGATCTTCTATCACTGAAATATCAATCACATTGAGCTGGCTCTCGATGGCTCCGCATAAATTTCCTCCGCGCAGCGTTACGTAAGCGTAATTTCCATTAACCACAACCGGGTCGCAGGCTGTGGCATGACGGAATTGTGAAATAAAAGCCGGATTGGCCGGATCCTGAATACTGTAAACATACATACCTGCCTGACTTCCAATAAAAAGTTTATCCTGATAGGGGAAAAGGGTTTCGATATCCCAGCCAATAGCCACATTCTTTTCAAATACCGGATCCTGACTTTGGGTGGTATTAAATACTTTCAACGAGGCATTATCGACCACATACAGGTAGTTTCCACTAGCTACAAAACGGGCCATGGAACCACCGGTTCCGGTAGTTTCGGTTCCGCTTCCACCGGTTGCCATATCGCTGGCAAAATATACCTCGGAACGCCAGCCAAACTTTTCGTAGAAAAATCCGGCATCCTCAACATCCATTTTGCGCTCTGAAACTTCGTAGCCTACAATTACTCCCCGGGTTTGATCAACCGATTCCACAATTCCCACTTCGTAATCGGGAATTATGTAGGGAAACACATTGGTATCGCGGTCCACCTCAACTATTTGTTCCAAATCGCTGATATCGATGGTTAGCAAATCAACATAGCTGTCGGCATACAACAAATTGCCTTTTATGGCTAAATCCACATTTCCCGGAATCTCAATAAACTTAAGATTCTGAGGGTTTGCCGGGTCGGAATTATCAATGATATGAATTCCCTTTTGAAATTCATTGACATAAATAAAATCGTCCTTAAAGTAAATTTTTCCCGATTGAATAATCTCCTGCGCACCGGTCGACTTAAAAGATGCGCGTAAATCGTCGTAGCTCATATAAACCGGAGTGTTAACCTGGTAAGTGCGGGTAATGGTATCCTGACACGACGCCAAAACCAATAAAACAACAAGTCCTTTAATAAAGAACAAAGCGCGGAATGTTTTCATAAGTGTATAGCATTTAGTTAACTAATTAGTACTTTACCGGCCCGGCAAGGGGCAGATGCAAGGAAATTAAAAAGGGTTGCGTTGAAAGTGATTTTTTTTTATTCGTCGAGCAACCCATTTTATAAAAAGTGAATCTTAGCCACCGGAAACCTTATTAAAATGCTGTTTAATCCAATTTTAATTTACCGAAAGCAGAATGCCATGAGAAAATTTTTATTTGTCCAATTCATTGTATCACTGAGCCTGCTCAGCCATGCCCAAAATGCAGCTGACACCTTGTACCTGAAAGGAGGTAGTGTTTTGGTAGGAACCCTCAGCGAAAAGAACGACTCTTTAGTAAAATTCCGTTTGAATTCCGGAAGCCTTTTGCTTATTCCGCACGAACAGCTCATAAAAAAACCGTATCAGGCAAAACAAAAAACAGGCATTCACTACCAGGGATTCCTTACCGCAGGCTATTTAATCGGTTCTTCAAAAAACCTGCAGGAAGCCCCCCTGAGTTTACTCACCGAACATAACCTGGGCATTGGTCCGCTTTTTTCGTTGGGATTAACCACCGGACTTGAGATGATTAATGAATCGACCATTCCTATGGGTGGAAACCTGAAGGCCTTTATTCCTTTAGCTTCGGGCGACGAACTATTTTTTGGCGCTTCGGGCGGATATTCGCTTTCGCTGGAAAAACCCTATGATCCCTACGACCAGATTATCGACAACAGCGGCGGAAGCTTTTTCAATGCCGAGTTCGGCTATATTTTTTCCTCAACACGAAAAGCCCCGCTTTTAATTGCCATCGGCTATCGTTACGCCGAGATGCATTACAAGCTGAATTACTGGTGGTATGATGAGATTTCGGAAGACATGTATTTTGACCGCTTTTCGGTTCGCTTTGGCATCCGCTTTTAAGTATTGCTATATTTTTACGTTTATATGGTGTGTTTTTCTTCCCGATTCGCGCTATATTCGATACCTATTAAATTCAGAAGAAATATGAAGACACTTTTGTGGCTTTTTTGTGTGGTTCTTTGTTCCGGTATTATCGAAGCACAAACCCTGAAGGTAATGACTTATAACATTCGCCTCGATCTGGCCAGTGACAGTTCCAATGCCTGGCCGAATCGCAAAGAGCTGGTTTCAGACGTAATTCGCTTTTACGAACCGGCAATTTTTGGCGTTCAGGAAGCCCTGCCCCACCAAATGCAATATCTCGACAGTACTCTGCCCAACTTTGCTTTTGTTGGCCAGGGCCGCGACGGTGGACAACAGGGAGAGTTCAGCGCCCTGTTTTATAACAAAAACCGCTTTCGGGTTATAGAACAAGCCACCTTCTGGCTCTCAGAAACTCCCGATACACCAGGAAAAGGATGGGATGCCGCTTTCCCGAGAGTCTGTACCCATGCCCTATTCCTCGATAAGGAAACCCAACAGAATTTTTGGGTCTTTAATTTACACCTGGACCACATGGGCGAAACAGCCCGTCTCGAAAGTGTAAAACTGGTAAAGCAACGCATCGAAAAACTAAACCGTGCTAAGCTTCCGGTAATTTTAATGGGCGATTTTAATGCCAGTCCCGAAAGTAAAGTGATTGAAATGGTTTCGGAGTTTATGAAAAACACATGGGATCTTAGCACGTTCAAATACGGAACTGTTGCTACATTTAACGGATTTCGGGTTAACGAAACGCCCACCCAATGCATCGACTATATTTTTGTATCGCCTGGAGCCTTTACGGTAGAAAAACATGCCGTACTCAACGACCGTAAAGAGGGAAGGTATCCTTCGGACCATTTCCCGGTTTATGTTGAGCTACGATTCAATTAAAAGACCAGAAAAATAAACCAATTCGTCAACTGTTTTTTAAGCTATAAATTTATCCTGAAAAGTTTGTTGATTTTTCTACATTAGCAAGCTGAAACCATAAAAGCAAGATACATGGCAAAAAAATTACTAAAAAACCTGGGCTTTCAGATATTGATTGCCATGGTACTGGGAATTCTTGTGGGTGCCTTCATGGGCGAAAGTGCCTCAATATTTGCCCCTTTTGGCGAATTGTTCATGAAGGGGATTAAAATGCTGGTAATTCCATTGGTTGCCGTTTCCATTGTTTCAGGAGCTGCATCGCTGGGAGCCACCAAATCGGCCGGAAAAATGGGCATCGGAACGTTTGTCTGGTACATGCTTACCACAGCTTTTGCCGTGGTGTTGGGCCTGATTCTGACGGCTTTGTTTAAGCCGGGCGAAGGACTCGATGTTAGCCTGGTGCAGCACATGTTCGACAGTTCAGATGCCGGTTCGGTGACTCAACCCGGATTTTGGGAAACCCTGCTGGCTGTAATTCCTGAAAACCCTATCGAAGCAATGGTTTCAGGTAATATTCTACAGATAATATTCTTTTGCCTGCTTTTTGGTATCGGCGTTTCCACCCTTACCCAATCGAAACGCGAAGCCGTGGTTAAAGGCTGCGACCTGATTATCGAGCCGCTTATCTGGATGATAAAAATTGTGATGTACACCGCTCCCATTGGCGTATTTGGCTTAATGGCCGACTCTATCGGGACTTTTGGTTTTGATATGCTGATGCTGGTGATGAAACTGGTGGTGGTTTACACCTTAGGTATCCTGCTGCACATGTTTTTGTTTTACCCCATGGTGCTCAAAGCTTTTTCGAAGATGCCGGTGCGGAAATTCTTTGCCGAAATGTTTAAAGCCCAAATGGTGGCCCTTTCCACCTCGTCGTCGATGGCTACTTTGCCGGTAACCATGGAAGTTTGTGAAGAAAAGCTGGGGGTATCGAAAGAAGCCGGTTCCTTTATTCTTCCGCTGGGAGCTACCATAAATATGGATGGTACCGCCATTTATTACGCAACAGTTGCCGTATTTTTTGCCCAAATGTTTGGCATCGACCTGAGCATGGGGCAATACATTGCCATAATTCTTACGGCAACCATTGGTTCCATAGGACAAGCCGGTGTGCCGGGACCTACGCTGCTGGTTGTGGCCGTTTTGCTTTCGGCCGACATTCCCATTATTGGTTTGCCCCTGTTGTACGCCCTCGACCGCATTTTTGACATGCTGCGCACCGCTTTAAACATCACCGGCGATGCTACCTGCGCGGTTATTATGGATAAGTATGCCCGTGAAAGTTAGTGCTTAAACAAACCTTAATTACTTTGTGCCGCCTCGCGAAGTACGGCCAGTTCCTGCTGTAATTCCCGGAATTCGGCTTCTTTGCGCTCCAGTTCTTCCTGGTAACTTTTGTAATCGGCCAGCACTTTCTGACTGGTACTATTTAACTGGACAATCTGTAACTGGGCTGCAATACTCACCAGGGCCTGGGTCAAAAAGTCCCGATGCCATAGTTCCAAAGGTTTAAAACTGGCTATCTCGACTACCCCGATAACTTTCTGGTCGTTAATCAGGGGCAAAAGCGCCAAATCTTTAGGTGCCGCACTGCCCAAACCCGAACTGATTGAAAAATACTTGTCGGGCAACGATTCCATATAAATGGCTTTACCACTGCTAAAACATTTTCCGGTTATTCCTTCGTTTACTCCCAGTTCCTCAACGGCTGCCTCGGCACTCAATCCATAATGGGCCAGAAGGCGCAGGCACTCGTGGTTGTTTTCATTTTCGTACAGGTACAGCGCCCCCAGGTGCCCGTTTACCGCTTTTATAAGCGTTGCCAGCAACTTATCGGCCAACACATTGAAATCATCCTTATGCTGGTGCATCACGCCGCTAATCTGGTTCAGGTTGGTGGTTACAAAATTCTGCTTTTCCTGTTCGTCGCGGTATTTTTGCAGCTCCTGAGCCTGTCTTTGCAATTCCTGGGTACGCTTTTCGATATTCGACTCCAGGTTTTGTTTTTCGCGTTCGAGTTCTCCCGCCAACAACTGATTGTTCTTTAAGGCCGATGCCGATCTGCGGGTTAACTGATACGACTGGAGCAGCATAAACACGGCAATGCCATAAGGAGCTACGTAGGCAATTTGTAACAGTCCCATGCTCACCAGTACGTCGCTGATGGCCGTTACATAAAGTACCAGCATCCCGATAAAGGTAATTAAACCCCCCGTGCGTTTTTTAAAGGCCGCTGGCAATAATACACCAAAAGTAAGGTATAGCCCGCCTAAACCAATGTACACCTCAAAAAGCATCCGGAATTGTCCGTAAAACCAGGCCGGGGTACCAAACACCAGCAGGGTGATTATCACACCCAGCGCCATGATGAGGTAAAACATGAATTTGGGGAACTCGCGACGGAAAATAAAGTAAAAATAATAGGCAAAAAGGGTGATGGTGGCAAAACCCGAGAAATTATCGAGCTTAACCAGCAATTCCCAGTTCATTCCGGGAAACCAATAGGTTAACAGGCGGTCACCGGTCGAAATGTTCCGCAGTATCATCACCATACTCAGCATGCCAAACATCAGGTTCGACACATCGGACCGGCGCAGGAAATACATCAGCAGGTGGTTAAATCCAATGATAAGAATGATACCAATAAGCAGCAGGTTGAGAATAAAACTGTCTTTTGAACTGCAAAGAATGTTGTGCATGGTGCTGAAATACATGGGCTGCTGTGCCCCTGCCCGACGGTGGTGAAAATTGGAAACCTGTAGCACCAGGTCGATGTTTTGCCAGGGGGCATCGCCCTTTTTAAGTACCGGAAGTGAAATCTCGTTGGTTAAGAAACGGGGTACGCTGCTTTCGGCCGTTTTACCCACCTCACCCACAGCTGCCACTTCATCACCATTGGCATAAAGCCGGTAGGCGGTAAAAATGCTGTACAGTTTTAAGCCATAAACCTGGTTGGCATTGGGAACCCGCAGGGTGAAACTATAGGTTCCGTAACCCTGGGCAGGCAGTTTATTTCCGTCGGGGCCGGTAATTTTGGTCCAGGGGCCGGGTAACTGTGCCACCAGTTGTTGCCCGCTAACTATTCCCTGCTCCAGTGCTTCAGGCTCGAGCAAGGCTTGCCAGTAAAAATATACGGGTCCCTGCAATTTAATGGGTTGCGACTGAAAACTCTCGTTGGAAAAATCGAAAAGGGATATGGTAATACTATCACTTTGGGCTTGTGCTCCATAGCAAAGCCCTACAAATAAAGATAAAATCCATAGCTGGATTCTTAACTTCATTTTCATGGATGGGTGACTTTTGGTTCAAGACGAAAATAAGTTATTTTTTTTTCAGAACCATAAACCATCCTGTTTTTTTTTAAAACAAAAAAAAACTACGTGGACTGTTTCATAAGACAACAAATCGAAAAAATAATTTCAAATTACCCGATATGGATTAAGCTTATATTTTATTTTTATTAGAGAATAGAACGCTGATGACGCTGAAAAAAACTGATTTTCGCAGATTTGATTTCTGGATAAAAAAATTCAAAACAGGCTTTGGCGAAAATAACTTCCCAATAGTATCGACGAGTAAAAATAATTGGAAGCATTTTCAAAACTTAAAAAGATAAGGAATAGGAACCTGTCCCCTTTTTGGCAAAAAAAATAAATTAAGGAGTAAAACTATTGCAGATTTCAACAAAAAAATCGTTGAAAGGGATTTCCTACCGTAGATTTTATTAAAAAAGCCGTGAAATGCGAAAATTTAGCCTGGGTTTCCGTAAAAACACAAAAAATATGAAATCTTAGGCTAGGTTTCCACAAAAACACAGAAGCATGTGAAAACTTAGGCTAGGTTTCCATAAAAACACAGAAGCATGTGAAAACTTAGACTAGGATTTTACATTAACGGCGTTTTGGAGCTACCGATCGGTAATTTTGGCAAAAAACACCGTTTAGCTGCCAACCTGTCGCTCAGGAAGCACATAAAAACAATTTTTCAACCAAAGCAGGAAAAAACTTACTCGTTCCGGAACTGGCCAGGCTATTTTAATACCCGGTTTACAAGCTGCCTGACATCATGCTCCAAAAGTTTACTCCTCGCGTATCAGGGCCAGTTTATTATCGTCGACATTGTACATCATAGGGGCCACCATGATTTTTGGATAGCGCAGGCGCAGGCGTTTGGCTTCGCTGCAAATAAAATCGACCTCGTTACCAATCTCGAACAGGGGTTCAAAGTGATTGAAGTGTTGTTCGGCGGCATCGCGGTTCCAACCGGCTTTGGCCACCAGTCCGTCGATAAACTGGTCTTTTCGGGCATTCAGGTTAACCATCCCGCAATTGTTATGGCCAATCAGGGCAATGTGTTCAATACCTCCTACCGAGATGGCGTACGATACCTTAAATTCGCTGTAACGCAGGTTGGCCCCGCCTGCCCGGATGATGTACGCAAAGTTTTCGGGAATGGTCAGGTGCTTGCGGTTGTCCATGCACATGCCCACCAAAAGTTTGGCGCTGCTGTGGGATTCAAACACACGGTTCAGGTTCTGGTATTCCAATAAATCGCCGATGGGCGTGTTTTGGTAAGTTTCAAAGATGTCTTCCTTTTGGGTAATTACTACCAGTTTATCCATACAGGTTTAATTTGTTCTATTTATTAGCAATTCTTTATCATTTAATGTAAGCTAAAAAACTAATTACATTATTAAATTCATTTTTCGCCTCAAGCCGGCTGGGCTCTTCATTTTTGGGTTATTCCCTTCGGTCATGAACTCGCAAGCTCGGTCGACCCAAAAACGAAGCAAACCTGTCTGCCGGCCAGGCAGGAAAGTCAAGGCACCAAAAAAATTGCATCTACATCTTTACAAACACTAAGTGCGGCCGGGTGATCTTCGAATAAGTTCTCAGCTTCCCGGTCTTACTAAGTGTTTGCTTCGATTCCGATTGCTTTTTTTTGGAAGCCCTTCCACTTCAATATTTTATCTTTTTTTTTAAAATTTTTAAATATACTCACCTAACAAATCTTCCCTTTTTATATCATCAAAGTATATTCAATAATTACAAAACATTATAGTTTTTTACTGATTTTTTTTAAGTTTTGTCCGGAAAAGCTTTTCGAACTTTTCTATTTTAGGGTTTATTACCATCCGGCAGTACATTTGTCCGGCATTGTTCTCGTAATACTCCTGATGATAGGCTTCGGCACTGTAAAACACCTCGAAAGGCTCCAATTCAGTTACTATGGGGTCGTTCCAAATTTTTTCTGTATTCAGGGCATCCATCACCTGTTGGGCCGTGGCTTGTTGCTCCGCGTTGTGATAAAGTATGATGGAACGGTATTGATTTCCCACATCGGCTCCCTGACGGTTTTTTGTGGTGGGATCGTGGGTTTTAAAGAACACTTCGAGCAAATCGGTATAGGAAATGATATCGGGGTTATATTCCACCTGAATTACTTCCGCATGGCCGGTTCGTCCGGTACACACCTCTTTATAGGTTGGGTTTTTGGTTGCCCCCCCGGAATATCCCGAGGTGGCAGCCACCACCCCTTCCAGACGTTCAAAAATAGCTTCGGTGCACCAAAAGCATCCGCCGCCAAAGGTTGCGAGTTCTGTTTTCATCGTATCGGATTTTGGTAAGATGGGTAATTCAGGCCGATGCGCCAAAGCCGGAAAAAAAATTCCCAGGCTCAGCAACAGGCCTGCGAAAACTGCGTATGGTTGTTTTCGTTTCATTTTCACCCAAACATAACAAAAAGCGGGGGGAATGGTTTTAAACCGAAGAAAAAAACAATCAGTTTAAGCGCGATGAAATTATTTCCGGTAAAAATTCATCTCGTCAATATAATTCCAGGTTCCCTCGGGAAGGAAAAAACGCACATCCTTGCCTTGCTTAATGGCTTTGCGGATAAAGCTCGACGAGATTTCGATTAATGGGGCCTGGATTAGTTGCACATTTTTGTGCTGATGAAACACCGAGGGTTGGGTTCCCGGACGCGGGTACACCAGAATTTTTCGGGTTTCAAGTATCCATTCGTAGTTTTTCCATTTTTCGAAGGAACTCAGGTTGTCTTCGCCCATGATTAAAACAAATTTGCGGTCGGGAAACTTCTCATCGAGGTAAGCCAGCGTATCGGACGTAAATGAGGGCTGCGGAAGGCCAAATTCGATGTTCGAAGCCTTAAAACGGGGAAAATCGCGCAGGGCACGGTTCACCAACTCGAGCCGTTGATAATCGGGCAAAAGGGTACTTTTTTGTTTTAAGGGATTTTGCGGACTGAGCACAAACCACAACTCACTCAGGCTTCCGTATTCGAGCAGGTAATTGGCTATGGCCAGATGCCCGATATGGATAGGGTTAAAAGAACCAAAATAGAGTCCGGTTGCCGGCATGATTATTAGTTTTTATTCAGGAAATCGATTAACAGCTTTTCGGCTTCGTTTTTAGCCTGAAACAACTCGTCGTTAATCACCACATGGTCGAACTGGCTGGCAAAAGTCATTTCGTGCTGGGCTTTGGCCAGTCGCCGTGCAATTTCGTCGGCACTGTCGGTTCCGCGTTTGTTTAAACGATGACTTAAAGCTTCGACCGAAGGGGGCATAACAAAAATGGAAAGAGCCTGGGGCCCAAAAATCTTTTTCAGGCTGATGCCGCCTTTTACATCCACATCGAACAGCACATGATTGCCTTTTTCCCAGATGCGTTGCATTTCTGACTTTAAGGTTCCGTAATAACGGCCTTCGTACACCTCTTCCCACTCCACGAATTCGTTGTTGGCAATACGCTCCTGAAATTCTTCGGTACTTAAAAAATAATAGTCCTTTCCGTGCTCCTCGTTTCCCCGGGGTGGCCGGTTACAAGCCGAAATGGAAAACTCCAGGTTCAGCCCCTTGTTTAGCAGGTAGCGCACGATGGTAGTTTTGCCCGAACCCGAAGGTGCCGAAAAAATAACCAGTTTTCCTTCCATAATGCCTGATGCCTAAAGTACGTTTAACAATTGCTCTTTAATTTTCTCCAGCTCGTCTTTCATTTTAATGACCAGCTTCTGCATATTGGAATCGTTGGCTTTGGAACCCAGGGTATTTATTTCGCGGCCCATTTCCTGCGAGATAAAGCCCAACTTTTTGCCCACAGGCTCCGCTTTGTCCATATTCTTTAAAAAATACTCGCAGTGATGCGCCAAACGAACCTTTTCTTCGGTCACATCCAGCTTTTCGAGATAAAAAATCAACTCCTGCTCAAAGCGATTCTCATCAAACTCATCACTCTCCGACAGTTCTTTCAGGTTTTGGCGCAAACGCTGTTTCACACGCTCCAGGCGCTCTTTTTCAAAGTCTTTTACCTGACTTAGCAGTGCACTTATTTTTTCGATTCGGGTACGGATGTCTTCTTCCAGTGCGGCTCCCTCCTGACTGCGGTATTTTACTACATCGCTCAAGGCATTTTCGATACATTCCAAAACCGATTCCCATTCTTGCTCGTCGAGTTCTTCGCGTTCGGTTTTTAAGGTATCGGGCATCCGCATAACTATGGATAAGAGTTCGCTTTTGTTATCGATGCCCAATTCAACCGACAAAGCCAGCAATTGTTGATAATAGGCTTTTACCAAATCGGCATTGATTACCGAACTGTTTTCCGTTCCCGAAACTTCGGCATACATGCTGAATTCCACTTTACCCCGCTCCAACCGCTTTGATATAAGGTTCCGTACTTCGAGTTCCTTTTCGCGGTAATAGCCGGGCATGCGCGAATTGACATCGAGCTGCTTGCTGTTTAAACTTTTTATTTCGATGGTAAGTTTTTTGTTTGCCAGCTCGCAAACGGCCTTACCAAATCCTGTCATCGATACCAACATAATGATTGCTTTAGTTGGGCAAATGTAAGAAAAAATGCGGTTAATAGGATAGGACAATAATTGTTCCTGGTTGTTTGAAGTTAGAACTTAGATGCTGGAATTTAGACTTAAGACATGAGACAAAAGACTTAAGGCACTAGACTTAAGACACTAGACTTAAGACAAAAGAATATGGAAACCGAGGGCTGGTTACTGGTTACTGGATGCTGGTTTCTTGTTTCTGGGAGTTAGAAATTAGACCGCAAAGACGCAGGGACGCAATTGGTGAACCTAGTCCTGCTTGCCGGTTACTGGATTACCGGGTCACAGAATCACTGGATTGCAGACTACAAGACGCTAGACCCAAGACTTTGCTGTTCACTATTCACTATTAATTTTTCACTATTCACTGTTCACTCTTCACTGTTCACCAACTGAGGGCTGCTGACAGGTGACTGGTCTCTTGTTCTGAATCACAGGATCACAGAATCACAGAATCACTGGATAGCAGAATTAGACGCCAGATTTAAGATGCTAGACCTAAGACTTAAGACACAAGAATATGGAAACTGGTGGCTGGTGACTGGTTACCGGTTACTGGGTTCCTCAGAATTGAATTTAAATTAAAGCCCTTGATGCCAGACTGGGAACTGAGAGCTGGTGACTGCTGACTGGTCTCTTATTCTGAATCACAGAATAACAGAATAACAGAATCACCAGATAGCAGCATTAGACGCCAGACTAAAGACACTAGACTAAAGACAAAAACGAGGTACGGATCGTGTAACTCCTAACTTTTCACTTTGGGTAGCGATTCGCCCGACCAATGGTTTTTTAGTACCGATTTTAAGGGATTAAACAAACGAACAGCCAAAGGCAAATCGTCGGTAATAATTTCGGCTGTGCCCTGCATTTTTTGGCTGAACGGAAGCACAAAGCCATAATTGGTGATTAAGGTGTCGGGTAATTCAATCTCAACCACGTAATACTGTTCGGCAGGTACCAGCGAAACACTCGACACCCGTGCGTTAACCATGCCAAATTCCTGATGCGGAAAACTTCCGAACTTCAGGTTTACGGCCTGTCCGGCGCGTACTTTTCCGGCTCCCTGAACCGGAAGGGTAACCCGCCCAATAATGCGCGATTCCTGCAAAGGGATAATGGTAAAGACTTCCTGTCCGCTTTGAATCATTTGATTGCGGGTCCAGATTTTATTAAAGGCCACCAGGCCATCCATCGGCGACAACAACACATAAGTGTCGAACCAGGCATTTACCTCACTTTGGAGGTTCTGCAACAATTGCTGCAACTGATTTTGCAGCTGTTGTTCCTGGTTCATCTGCTCCAGCCGATAATCGGTAATTTGCTGCCTGAGCTCCTGCATCTGCATGCGGGCATTCACTGCAGCCGAACGGGTATTTCCCAAAGCCAGGCCCTGCTGGATAAATTCTTTTCGGGCATTCTCGAATTCGGCTAAAGACAACACCTCTTTTCGATAAAGTGAAGAGTCGCGTACAAACTTGTTTACAGCCAGCTCATATTCCTGCTCTTTTAACACTACCTGTTTTTCGGCTATGTCAATATAGCGTTGCAAATCGATGCTTTTTTGTTCCAGTGATTTAATTTTGGAACCCAGGGCATCCAATTGTCGGAACTGGTAATAATCGGCGGCTCCTTTTAAAAAGGCTGCATAGGAATTTTGAATGACTCCCAGTTGCAGGGTGTCGGGAAAATCATTGAGATGGCTGGTATCGGAATAAGATATACCTGTATTCTTTAAGTGCTGCTGCAACCAATTTACATGTGGATAATTGGCCGGGTTTTTTATCACACCCAACACCGTATTTATAGCTACCTGCTGCGAATCGCTTACAAAAAGACCGCTAAGGTTCCCACTGCTTTTAGCTACTACGATGGCAGGCGCATTATGACTAAGCACCTCGACCGGAGCCGATAAAATATCAGGATACTTAAAAAAGAAACTCCCGGCAAAAATTACCAGCACTACGCTAAGTACCACCGTAACCCCGTAGCGAATAATCCGCGAAGGAATATGTCCCAGTATTTCCTGAACCTCCTCGGTGCGTAATTCAATATTATTAATTTCTTCAGCCATTTCTTTACCGCAAAGTCGCTATGACGCCAATTAGTTTAAAATTTATTTACAAACCTTCGAAAACCATCTTTCAACAAAGCTTCGTTGAAATTTATCAAAAAACCAAGTTTTTTGTTTGCCAATTTCAAATAAGAGATAATTTGTGCTTCATGAATATTTAAAATATAATCGACTGTCTTTAATTCTAATATAATTTCATTTTCTACCAATACATCGATTCTAAAATCCTTTGAAAGTTCTTTCCCTTTATAGAATAGTGGTAAAATAACCTGTCTTTCGCATGATACACCATGACTCTTTAATTCTTCTACCAGGCAAATCTCATAAACCGATTCCAAAAGTCCCGGTCCCATTTCCCGATGAACTTCCATCGCTGAAAGAAGAATAATTTTGGATAATTTGTTTAATTCTTCACGTGTCATGATTTAAATTTTTCTTTGCGTCTTTCCGTCATTGCGGTTAACTACCCAACTCCAACTGGTTCTTCACCAGTTCGTAATACTTTCCTTTTAAGGCGGCCAGCTCTTTATGAGTTCCGGTTTCCACAATTTTACCCTTATCGAGCACCACAATCTGGTCGGCATTTTTGACGGTGCTTAGCCGGTGTGCCACAACAACCACCGTGCGCCCTTTAAAAAACTCGTTCAGGTTTTCCATAATCACCTTTTCGTTGTTGGCATCGAGGGCATTGGTGGCCTCGTCTAAAAAGATGTATTCGGGATTTTTATACACCGCTCTGGCAATTAACATGCGCTGTTTCTGCCCCTGGCTGATGCCGCTTCCCTCCTGCCCAATTTTGGTATTGTAAGCCAAAGGCAGCTCCTCAACAAAGCTTTGAATGTTTGCCACTTTAACTGCTTCCAATAGCTTCTGGCGATCGACCGACTCGTCGCTTACCGCGATGTTGTTGGCAATGGTGTCGGAAAAAATATAGCCATCCTGCATTACCACCCCACACTTTTCGCGCCACATGCGCTGACTGAAATTCTCGAGTCCGGTTTTGCCCACATAGATTTTTCCTTCGACTGGCGGATAAAAGCCCAGCAACAATTTTATCAGCGTGGTTTTTCCGCTTCCGCTGGCTCCCACAATGGCGGTTACTTTGTTTTGGGGAATGGTCAGGTTAATGGCATCGAGCACTTTGGGTGAATGAGGCCCTTCGTACTGAAAATCGAGGTTCTCGATATTTATGTCTTTTTGCTCGGGTAAATCGCTGAGTTTGGGATGTTCCAAGTCTTCTTCATCGGGCTTTTCGTGAATCTCGCCCAGACGTTCCATACTGATTTTGGCATCCTGCATGCTTTGCATAAAAGTAATCATCTGCGCAATGGGACTGTTCAACTGTCCGGTAATGTATTGAACGGCCATCATCATACCCAGCGTCATATCGCCTTTAATTACCGAGGTAGCAGCCACTACGGTTATGAGGATGTTTTTTCCTTCGTTAAAGAAAACCGAACCGGCCTGTTGGTACTGACTTAAAGCCAGGCCCTTTACGCTTACTTTAAACAAACGAGCCTGAATGCGCTCCCACTCCCAGCGTTTTTGTTTCTCGCAGTTGTTTAGCTTGATTTCCTGCATGCCGGTAATTAGCTGAAAGAGGTTGCTTTGGTTGTCGGCACTTTGCTGGAAGCGCTTGAAATCGAGTTCACGCCGTTTTTTCATAAAAAGCAATATCCACAAAATATAAAAGACCGAGCCCGTGAGAAAAATAAAGAAGATGGTCCAGCTGTAAAAAGCCAGCACCGCGCCAAAAACAACCAGGTTAAAAAACGAAAAGAGGATGTTCAGCGTTTCGGAAGTCAGGAAATTCTCGATGCGACGGTGGTCGCCAATGCGCTGCATCAGGTCGCCAATCAGTTTGGTATCGAAAAAACCCACGGGAAGTTTCATCAACTTTATCAGGAAATCGGAAATCAGCGAAATATTGATGCGGGTACTGATGTGTAGCAGAATCCATCCGCGGATAAAATCGGTAGCCATGCGGGCAATAAACAAAACCAGTTGGGCGATGAGTACCAGGTAAACAAAATTCAGGTTTTGGGTATTGATACCCACATCGACGATGCTTTGGGTAAGAAAAGGGAAAATAAGTTGCAACAAACTCCCCAGCAACATGCCTAAAGCTAATTGTACCAAAAACTTTTTATGCGGACGCAGGTATTGCAGCAAAAAAGTAAAGGAACTCCGTTTGTGCTCATCGCCTTTGCTCTCGTAAAAGGCCGGAGTGGGTTCTAATAATAGCACCACCCCCACATCTTCGCCATCCTGTTTGGTGGTAGCCCAGTGTTTTTTAAATTCGTCGCCGGTGTAAGTAATCAGGCCGTGTGCCGGATCGGAAACATACACTTTGTATTTACTCACGGTGTCACTTTGAGCAACGCTGCGAGTAAGCCGCACTTTTTTAATTTTATAAACCACCACAAAATGGCTCTGTTTCCAGTGCGCAATAAAGGGAACGGGGTTTTCTTCGGCCAATTTCTCCAGGCTGGCTTTTACACCCATGGTTCGGAAACCAATGGCCTCAGCCGCATCGGAAATTCCAAGCATACTGACCCCTGAACGGGTAATAAAGCTTTTGGCCCGCAGATTTTGCAGCGAATAGTTTTTACCATAAAACTCGGCCACCATTTTTAAGCAGGTGGGGCCGCAATCCATCGCATCGAGTTGTTTATAGAAGGGGAATTTCATTGGACTAAAAATAACAACTTTTAAGTTTAAAACATAAAGTGTTCTGCTGGCAGGTGGGTCCGCAGTCTCCCGACAATATCGGGAAAGGTTTACCTACCGTAAATTTATTGAAAGTAGGCATTGCATCGAGTTGTTTATAGAAGGGGAATTTTGACAATATTTTTTATTTTTTCTGCAATAATACCAATACGGAAAGTATTCGTTTTTAACACATTTAGTTTTTATCTGTTAAGAGTAAAAATAAATTATATATTCATCATAATGAAAACTTTTTTAAAGAACACAGTAAATTTTCACTACAACTCAATATATACTCCAGGAATTGGCATGTTATTTTAAGACTCGGCCACCATTTTGAAGCATAATGATCAACCTTAACATTTTTGCATTTAATTATTTTATGTTCAAGCGTCTCTTAAAAATCGCTTAATGAAGGATGCATTTTAAATGAGTCATATGCCCCAAAATATAAAAACAATATATTTCCAATAATATTATTATTAAGTACTGAATTAACCTCAGTTCTGTCTATCTGATTCAATCCATATAAGCAGACAATTATCTCATTTTTGTTAATCTTACTCTTAGTAACAATAAGTTCATCATCAATAAAAAGTGGTAATATTTTATTTTTAAAAGTAAATTCAAAGTTTTTTAAAATATAATCCTTGGATGACATAAAAATCAGTGACTCTGTAAATCTTTTATTCAAAACAATTGACCTATGTTCATGATCATATAATACATTATTAAAATTTGGAAGTAAAATCATGTATAAACCCTGCTTTTCACATTGAATGTTTACAGAAATTTTACAATTTGTCAAAACAGGCTTTTTTGTGTTAATATTCTTAGAGTAAACTGCTATTTCATCAATTTGATAATTGTTTTCTTTGCAAGTTTCTATTACAAGTAAATCCTCAATAAAATAATATTTGTACATTATTTCTATATTATCAGTATTTTTGCCAGAAAAGATAACACCCTCATTTAGTAATGACCATGGTTGTTTAAAACTAAATGAATGAAGAATACCTATTTCCATGGTATCATTGCTAAAACCAATATAATTTTTATTATTATATAAATTAAACCACCGGCCATAAAATGTTTCCTCCACTTCCTGAGATTTTGCATAGTAACTTAAAAGGAAAGGTGCAAATAAGAGAAAACTTTTTATTCTCCATGAATAATAAAATGAAAAGTTAAGTAAATTCATCATAAGTAGTTATATTCTTTATTACAGTAATTTAACTTCGTAATTTTTCCCTTTTCTATTACAACATCTGAAAAACTTAAGCAAAAATACCTAAGCTCACATTCCTTACATCTTTCTATTCTATCATTCGAGATAGACCATCTATTAAGAAAGTTTTTATCATTTATAACATCTTCAATTCTATTATAGTTAATGTTTCCAAAAGAACTTTTATGTGTTAAATAGTTTTTTATTTCACCATTTTTATCAATGGCAATTTTTTGATTAAGGGATGCATTAAAACTATGTGCCTCGTAAAAATATACTGGGTTAATAATGAAGCTAACCTCATCAAGATTCTCATTGAATTCTTCATTTATGAATTGAATCTTGCCTAAAGTGTTGAGACCGTTTTTAATAAATTGCTCAGAACTAAATATAATTAGGTCAGATATTTTTCTGTTTTTTTCGACAACCTCTAAACTTTTATTATCAATACTTTGATCTGATAAATAGATTATTTGAATACTACGAATGTTACTATTATTAAATTTTTCTAAAATATAAACAACCTCGTCGAAAGCTTTACTATTATTTATTCTTATCTCAATTTGTTGGCAGTTAATTCTCAATAAATTACTTAACAATAAATCTAAAGAATAGTTTTTAACATTATCTATTTCAATAATTACATTATTTATTATATAGGGGGTTTTATACTCAATATTGAGAGCTTTTATATAGTCTACTTTTGAAGAAAAAAAACCCAAACCAGCTTGAACAAATCTATTTAAAACAACTAATATTTCATTTTCAAAAAAAAAATCAAGACTATTATTAATTTTTCTAACTGTTAAAGACTCAATTCCATTCTTATGTAGAAATAAATATACTGAATCAGGAATTCTATAATATTCACCTGAATATAAATCTACAATAATACATTGTTTTTTACCCCAAACAGGAATAGCATTAGGATACAACTGAAAGTACATATCATATTGATTACTTTTTGTATTTGTGAGCACTTGACAATTCTTTATGAATTATTCCACCTAAAAACCGTTCAGAATTATGTAATCGGCTTATAGATGAGTGTATATCAATTTTTTTTGTTTCTTTCAACTCCAAATACATATATCCCAAAGGAAAATCTTGAGGAATCTTTCTGAAATAATCAAGTAATTCTTTAACATCCATTTGACAAATATTTTGCAATTTTTTCTTCAATCTCATAATTACAATAATTAGATAATTGAGAAAACTCCCCAGTTGGTGTGACTTCTAAGAAAATAATTTTACCTCCATTATCCATAACCAAGTCAATACTTCCAAAATTTAAATTTAATTTCACCATTAAAACGTTAAGTTTTAATTCAATATCTTTTGGTAATTTAATGGGGTAATATTTTGTATTAATATCAGTCAGCCTACAATCAGTATTGTTAGCTTCTATTGCCATTGAATAGATCTGACCATCTATATATAAAACTCTGATGTCATTTTTTTTTATGATTAGTCATTATTATACCAGTAATTATCAGACATAGCAATGGCAAGTCTGTCAAAAACCTTATCACCAAAGTATCTACGGTTTAATTTGTAGCAAAATTCATCCAAATAGGATTGAAG
>JBFWMB010000051.1:0-27916 GCA_050251815.1 Salinivirgaceae bacterium
CTGATAACATATCAAAAAAATATGCGTTAGTGCGGTAAAATTACATTTTTATAAAATTATACAACTAATATACAGGCGATTAAAAATTTGTCACATCTAAAAATAGGAAAGTGTCAGAAGTCAGGAAGAATTGTATAGTTAACAATACTTTTAAGTTGCCAGTTAAATTCAAGAGAAAGCAACCGCCTGTTTTGTTAATTTTGGAAATAAAAACGTTAAGCCAATTATTATTTCACCCTTCCGGGATTCTGATTCATAAAATCTTTCCAGCTGTTGTAGCTTTTGCCGTCGTTTTGCGGCTTGTTTTGATAGAAATGACACAGTGCTGCCGCCAGGCCATCGGTGGCATCTAAATCGGCCGGAATTTCGTCGAAACGCAGCTCCTGCTTTAGCATTTGAGCTACTTGTTCTTTCGATGCATTACCATTTCCTGTAATGGCCATCTTTATTTTACGCGGAGCATATTCAAAAATAGGAATCTGGCGCGACAATGCAGCTGCAATGGCTACGCCCTGAGCCCGTCCCAATTTTAACATCGATTGAACATTTTTTCCAAAGAAGGGGGCTTCAATGGCAAGTTCATCGGGTTGGAATGATTCAATCAGCCCAATTACCCGTTCAAATATTTTGGAAAGTTTTAAGTAATGGTCGTCAATTTTCTTAAGGTCGATAATGCCCATGGTAATTAAGCGCGGTTTTTTATTTACCACTTCAATCACGCCATAACCCATAAGGGTGGTTCCGGGATCGATACCTAAAATGATTCTTTCTTTCATCCGGATAGTATTATTTTTTAGGTGTCGGATGTCTGCCTATGGGCAGACGGGAACATCCGTATTTATATTTTATCAGTTTTTAAAACGGATGCTTAGTAAAAAGCAAAGCCCTGTTTCCAGGGCATAACTTTTTTATTTAATAAAATCGAATCCACAATAGTCGACCAGCACATCAGGTATTTTTATCCCCTCGGATGTTTGGTTGTTTTCAAGTAGAGCGGCCACAATTCGCGGAAGCGCCAAGGCACTGCCGTTTAAGGTGTGAGCCAACTGTGGTTTTTTCTGTTGTTCGTCTTTGTATCGCAACTTTAAGCGGTTTGCCTGATACGATTCAAAATTGGATACCGAACTAACTTCAAGCCATTTTTGCTGAGCCGCTGCATACACTTCAAAATCGTAGGTTAAAGCCGAGGTAAAGCTCATATCGCCACCACATAACCGAAGAATACGGTAAGGCAACCCCAGTTTTTGAACCAATGTCTCCACATGATTTACCATGTATTCGAGCATTTCGTACGATTTATCGGGATGTTCCAGGGCAACAATTTCAACTTTATCGAATTGGTGCAAGCGGTTTAAGCCTCGTACATCTTTTCCATAACTACCGGCTTCGCGGCGAAAACAAGCGCTATAAGCGGTATTTTTTACCGGAAAATCGTTACTGTTTAAAATTACATCGCGGTAAAGATTGGTTACCGGAACCTCAGCAGTAGGAATAAGGTAGAGGTTGTCGATACCCACATGATACATTTGTCCTTCCTTATCGGGCAACTGTCCGGTTCCAAAACCAGAGGCTTCGTTTACCACCAGGGGAGGCATGATTTCCTGAAAACCGGCTTTTTGATTTTCGTCCAAAAAGAAGTTGATAAGAGCGCGTTGCAAGCGAGAGCCTTTGCCTTTATAAACAGGAAATCCGGCACCGGTAATTTTCACACCCAGTTCAAAGTCGATAATGTCGTAATCTTTGGCCAGATCCCAATGGGGTTTAACATGGGCTGCCATAACAGGAATTTTGCCGCCTTCGCGAACAATTACATTGTCTTCGGCTCCTTTTCCTTTAGGAACCGATGCGTGTGGTAAATTGGGAATCTGAACCAGAAGTTGATGCAGGGCCTCTTCAATTTCGCTTAAACGGGTACTCAATAATTTAACCTCGTCTTTTAGCGAAGTGCTCTTGTCTTTTGCCGCATTAGCTGCATCGGTGTCGCCACTCTTAAAGAGCTGTCCAACTTCTTTCGATATCGAGTTTATTTGGGCAAGCAGGTCGTCCTGCTCTTTTTGGGTGCGTTTCCGTTCATCGTCTTTTGAGAGAATTTCTGAAACCAGATCTTTCGCGTCGAAGTTTTTTACCAATAGACGATCAATAACATCCTGGGTGTTTTCTTGAATATATTTTAGGGTAAGCATACGATAGATTTTTGGTAAAAATAAAAAAATCTCCTGATAAGCTTATCAGGAGACTTTTTTAATTATTGGAAAAATAAAATATTTCTAAGCTTCAGGAAAAACTGAAACATAAGAGCGATCGTCTTTTTTCTTTCTGAATTGTACGGTTCCATCAATTAGTGAAAACAAGGTGTGGTCTTTGCCCATACCAACGTTTTCGCCTGGGTGATGTTGTGTACCACGTTGACGTACCAGAATGTTTCCGGCAATTGCTTTTTGTCCTCCGTATATTTTTACCCCAAGTCGTTTACTTTCTGAGTCACGACCGTTACGGGAGCTACCCATTCCTTTTTTATGTGCCATTTCTTAAATTGTTTTTTGGATTAAGCAGTAATTTTTTCAATCTCAATTTGCGTATATTGTTGACGGTGACCGTTCATTTTTTGATAACCTTTTCTTCTTTTCTTTTTGAAAACAAGCACTTTATCACCTTTAACATGTGTCAACACCTTAGCAGATACTTTAGCTCCTTCAACAACTGGTTTTCCAACCGTAACTTTACCATCGTTGTCAACAAGCAAAACTCTATCAAAATCAACGGTTGAACCTTCTTCAGCATCCATTAAGTTTACATAAACTTTTGCTTTTTCTTCAACCTTAAGTTGTTGTCCTCCTATTTCTACTATTGCGTACATCGCTCCAAATATTATTGTGTTTAAAAACTTTCGGACTGCAAAAGTATAAAAGTTTCATTTATCTACAAATAATTGCATTAAGATTTTTAGGTTTCGGCAAAAAATTGTTTTCATAATCAGAATATTAACAGGTAAAGCTGCATAAACGCTAAGTTTCTAACCTTAAAAGCAGCCAAAATATTTTGGCAATCTTTTTTAAACCTATGAGATATTCATATATTTGTTAACCATAATTTATTACCAAATGGCGAAAATACGATTAAAGGTTTTGGGGCTCTCATACAGCCAAACACAAACAGGGGCTTATGCTTTGGTGTTGGCTGAGGAAAAGGGCGAACGTAGGATTCCCATAATTATTGGAGGTTTCGAAGCCCAGGCCATTGCTATTGAATTGGAAGCATTAAAACCTCCCCGGCCTCTTACTCACGATTTATTTGTAAATTTTGCCCTCGCTTTTAAGATAGAAATTCTTGAGGTTACCATTCATCGGCTTGAGGAGGGAATATTTTATTCAGAACTTCTCTGTGATAATGGTGCATCCCGGATTAAAATTGATGCCCGTACATCAGATGCGGTGGCTTTAGCCATTCGTTTTGGATGTCCTATTTATACCACCAGCGACATATTGGACAAAGCCGGTATTATTCTTCCGGTCGAAGAGCGCATCCGAACCGATAAAGGAGAAAAGGAGCGTAAACCTGAAGTGAATTATGGTAAATATGCCCAATACTCGTTGCAGGAATTGAACGAAATGTTGGATAAAGCCATTACAAACGAAGATTATGAAGAAGCGTCCGACATTCGTGATGAAATTAAGCGGCGAAAATAGCAAGCAAGGCATTAGCAATTTTTCCTTTAATAGAGTAAATTCAGGGAACGTTTTACCCGAAAATCGGAAAGATACAGATTAAAAATTCCTGTATTTGAAAGATCTTATAACCAACCTTATTTTTTTTATTAGTTTTACAACCTTCTAATTTTGATGTTTTACTACGATATAATTAACTGATATGGGGATAAAAACTCGATTAATTGTGATGAACTTTTTACAGTTCTTCATTTGGGGAGCATGGTTAATAACCATTGGTAATTACTGGTTTGAAACCAAAGATTGGTCACCTACCGATTTTGGAATTATTTTTTCAACCATGGGAATTGCTTCCTTGTTTATGCCTGCTTTGGCAGGTATGATAGCCGATAAATGGATAAATGCCGAAAAACTTTATGCCATATTGCATTTACTCGGTAGTGTTTGCATGGTTCTGATTCCGCAAATTAATGATTCTACGGTATTCTTTTGGGGAATTTTAGCCGCCATGGTTTTTTACATGCCCACCATAGCTTTAACCAATTCGGTTGCCTACACTGCGTTAAAAAATTACAACTACGATGTGGTTAAAGCCTTTCCGCCCATACGGGTTTTTGGTACCATCGGTTTTATTGCTGCTATGTGGGTAGTAAACCTTACTGGAAATAAGAGCTCCGAAAACATGTTTTATATTTCGGCCCTTACCTCACTAATTCTAGGATTGTATGCGTTTACACTACCCAAATGTCCTCCTTTGGCTCAGGATTCCGGTAAAAAAGATTTGATTGAAATATTGGGATTGAATGCATTTACCTTATTCAAAGATCGAAAAATGGCTTTGTTCTTTGTGTTTTCAATGTTATTAGGAGCCGCGCTTCAACTTACCAATGCATACGGCGATGTATTTCTGAGCGATTTTGCTAAAATTCCTCAATACATGGACTCATTTGTGGTAAAATATTCTACCATTATCATGTCCATTTCACAGATGTCGGAAACCTTATTTATATTGGCCATACCCTTTTTCTTAAAACGTTTTGGAATTAAAAATGTGATGCTTATTAGCATGGTAGCCTGGGTATTGCGTTTCGGGTTTTTTGGTTTAGGAAATCCTGGCGATGGCCTTTGGATGATTATTCTCTCTTGTGTGGTTTATGGAATGGCCTTCGACTTCTTCAACATTTCAGGTTCGCTGTTTGTTGAAACGTCGACCAGCCCAAAAATCCGCTCAAGTGCTCAGGGTTTATTTATGATGATGACCAATGGTTTTGGAGCCATATTTGGTTCGTGGACCAGTGGGTTAATTATCGATATGTTTTTTATTGCACCTAATGGACAAAAAGAATGGACTGGAATCTGGTTGTCGTTTGCAGCGTATGCTACAATTGTTGCCATATTATTTGCCCTATTCTTTAAACACAAGCACGATCCTAAAGTGGTAGAAAATTTGCAACATTAACAAAGAATACTATACAACATAAAATACAAAACCCGGGGAGCAATTTTCGGGTTTTTTTGTTACTTTCAAAGGGTCAAAATCAGGTAGCTCCTAAAGTAGTTTTTTATGAAGAAACGGTTAAACTTTTATGTGTTGGCAGTGGTATTTTTTAGCATTACCACTATATCAGCATTATTGTTTTTTCATGCCAAAAAACTATATAGCGAGTTAATGCACGAAGAAAAGAAGCAATTAATCGAACGAATTAAATCGGATTTGAATTATTCTCAGGCTATAATGGTTTTGGTAGAACACCAGATAGCCAACAACTTTCAGGAGGCGACCATAAAAAGAGCCAGGCAACTGGCTAAGACTTATCCAAACCCGGTTGATGTTCCCATTGATACGTTGCTGCTAATAGCTGATGAAATTGGAGTTGAACATTTATTTTTAATCGACAAAAAAGGACTTATTAAAAATAGCACCCTGCTTAAAGAAATTGGTTATGATCTGAATAACGAAGGCGAAGCATTTATGCGGTATTTTAACGACATGTTTCGCACAAATCAATACCGAATGCAGGGATGGGGGTTAAGTTCAGTCGATAAAAGCATTAATGCCTACTCATACTATGTTGCACCTGGCGCCAATTATGCCGTGGAGACTTCGGTAAATTTGCAAAGTTTTTTGAACCGATACAATTCTAATGTTTTATCGCAGGAAGAATTCAACCTGATTTCTACCTCTTTTGTGGACGACTATCGCTTTATAAAAAGCTTCGATATTTATAATGTGAATGATGCTGAATGGTATTCTTTAGTGAATTTAAGTAAAGAGCTTTTTTTGGATGAGGAAGGATGGAACCAATTAAAAACTAAAGGAGAATACACGGTAGCTTCTGATTCTGGTGAAAAATATTATACGCTCATTAAAACCCAAACAACGCAAAAAGGTTTTCCACCCATTTTGGTTCTTGAGGCAGATTTTGACTATACCAAATACTATGAATTGGTGCGTTTCAACCTGATTTTTAACGGCACCATACTTTTAATAATTTTAGTTGTTGTATTGTTGGCCTCACCCCACATTATCGACAGGATGCTGATAAAAAAGATTAACATCATAAACTACAATTTGAATTCGCTTCGATTAGCCCGATACAACGAAATGAAAACCTTTAAAGGTAATGATGAACTTTCGGCAATAGCAGATAACCTGATACATGTTAAAAACTCGGTGCTTGAGCGCGAAAAACAGCTGCAGGCTTCAAAAGTTTTGGCCGAATCAGCCGATAAATTAAAATCCGCTTTTTTGGCTAACATGTCGCACGAAATTCGAACACCGTTGAACGCTGTGGTGGGTTTTTCGCAGCTGTTGCGCGATACCGATCCAACACCCGATGATGTGGAACGCTATGTAAATTTAATAAGTGTTAACAGCAATAGGCTGCTCCAGTTAATTTCCGATATTATCGACCTAAGTCAGATAGAATCGGGTCAGTTAAAGGTTCTTCCCCGTCCGGTGTGTTTAAACGATTTGTATAATGAATTGTTTGCATCAGCCAATGCCAAAATTTTGGCTTACAGTCAGGTCTCGAATGCAAAAGATATAAAAGTATTGATTGAGAAAGAAGATTTACCGGTTGGAGAATGCATTATAACCGATCCTTACCGCCTAAAGCAGATATTGGAGCAATTGGTCGACAACGCCATTAAGTTTACCTGTAAAGGTTTTGTAAAACTGGGTTATCAGTTGCAGGGCGACCGGGTGTGTTTTTATGTTTCCGATACCGGAGTGGGAATATCACCCGAAAACCAAAGCCGCATATTCGGCCGTTTTATTCAGGCTGAGGAATACTTAACCCGGGAACATGGCGGCACCGGATTAGGCCTGGCTATTTGCCGCGAATTACTTCATATTTTAGGAGGAACCATTGAAGTAAAAAGTGTTCTGAACCAAGGAAGCACTTTTAAGGTATATTTACCCTATACTCCTACAGGTAAAAAATAAAAGCCGGAACTGAGCCGGCTTTTTCAAACTATTTCGATTTTATATTCTCAGCAATTCGTGTTAAGTGTTCGTTGTAATCGCGGCGGTTACGGTCAAGCAACTCCATAAATTCAAGCTTAAGTTTTTCAAACTCTTCGCGGTTAATTTTTTTAATGGGTTCAACCGAGGGAGCATCAATTTTAAGCGGATCGACAGCCTCGCCATTCTTAAAGAAACGGAAATCGAGGTGAGGTCCCGTAGCATAGCCGGTTCGTCCCACGTATCCAATTAATTGGCCCTGTGCCACATGATCGCCGGTCTTTATCCCTTTCGCAAAATATTTTAAGTGTGCGTATTGCGTAGTGTAAACACTATTGTGTTTAATTTTAATGTAATTTCCGGCACCATTTTTCTGATACCCTTTTTTTATAATCACACCATCGCCCACACTGTACACCGTGGTGCCTTCAGGAGCAGCATAATCGATACCACTGTGGGGACGATAAATCTTTAATACCGGATGATAGCGGTTCTTTGAAAAGCGTGAGCTGATGCGATTAAACTTAAGTGGTGCTTTAAGAAAAGCTTTGCGAAGACTGTTTCCTTCTTCGTCGAAATAACTGCCCTTTTCATCCTGAACAAAATAAATGGCATAAAAATCTTTGTTTTGATGGTTGAACAAAGCGGCATGTATCCTTTCAATTCCTACCGACACGGAGTCGAGAAAGCGTTCTTCGTAAATTACAAAGAATTGATCGCCTTGTTTTAATCCAAAAAAGTCGATGCTCCAGGCATAAATTTCAGAGAGTTCAATTGACATTAAGGGATTGATGTTGTTGTCGACCATTGCATCCCACAAATTGGTGTTTATGGTTCCCTGGGCAAGCTTTTTTTCAACTACCGTTGGTTTTTCACCCAACCAAACCTCAACCGAATCGGTGAGTTGAATCACCACATAATCGGTAAGGGTGTGTTCGTAAATAAAATATCTGGGAACAGCCAGACTGTCGTTACTCAGAAAGAATTTATAGGGGTTGCCTGAGCGCATCTGCCTAACGTCAAAAACCTCGTTGCTTTTAGCAATCTGGTCGATGGTTTTTGCAGATATGCCCATAGGCAAAAGCAGGTGCGATAGGTTTTGATTGCGTTTAATGGTTCCTTCAACTATCTGAAAGGAATCAACCGGCAATCCGTATTTTAGTTCTACAGGAGGCATTTCATAAACTTCGTGAATGGCCTCTTCGTTGCTTGTTGGCAGCTTGGTTGTTGGCTGACATTTTATCAGCAATAGTAAGGTGGAAATTGTAAGAATAGTACTAATAAGTAAATCTTTTCTCATACATTTTGTTTTGGTGAAACAATAGGTATTGGGGAATAATATAGTTTTGGGTTTAACCTCTGATTTCGTCGAATCCTTTGCCGTAAACGCCCATTACCTGTCCTTGTGAAATAAAGGCATCGGGATCGACTTCTTTAACAATGCGGTGAACCAGGGGGGCTTCGTTTTTACGTACTACGGTAATTAATATTTTGGTTGGTGTTTTTGTAAAATAGCCTTCGCCATTAATTACGGTAACTCCCCGGCTGATTTCATTTACAATTTTTTCAGCAATGCTGTTTGAGTTCTTGCTGAAAATGGTAATTTGAATGCTTTGCTTGCTACCATTTAACACCAAATCGATAGTATAGGCAACCACACCCATCATAACAAAGCCGTAAACCAGCTTTTCCATGCTTTGGAAAAGAATGTACGATGAGCCGATAATAAACACATCGCAATATAAAATTACTTTTCCCGGGCTTATGTTTCGGTATTTGTTAACAATCATGGCAATAATGTCGGTTCCGCCGGTACTTCCACCCTGCGAGAAAACTATTCCCACACCGGCACCTGCCAGTAAACTTCCCAAAATGGTTGCCATAAAAGCATCCTTAATTATGGGTTCTGTAATTACTTTTTGAAAAACGGTGAGAAAAACCGCTAATACGATTACGCTATAAATGGTTTTTATGCCAAAGTTTGCACCCAGCATTTTTATAGCAACACCAATAAGTATCACATTGATTAACAGGTAAGGATAACCTGCCGGAATTCCGGTGGCATAAAAGATAAGCGCAGCCACACCGCTAATTCCTCCACCCACAATTTCACCGGGCATCAGAAATGCAGTCCATCCCAGGGAATTCATTAACAGGCCAAAGGTTACTATGGCCAATCCTCTGATTTGACTTCGTATGTTACTTTTCTTTTTCAAAATCGCTGCAAGTTTAGGGATTAATTCAGAGATAAAAAAATTTTTACTTCATTCGACTTCCAAACAAACGATTGCGTGATGGGCTGTAAATCAAGATTTAACACGTTTGCGGCCACTTATTAACAAAAGTTTGAACTTGTTAACTACGAAAATGGATCTTAGGCCCGAAAAATTGGAGCTGAGCCTGGAAACAGGTTGGTAGGCAGGTGCCGGATGGCTTTTTTCAGGCTTCCGATGGGTATTATTGAGGGTACGACGCTTGTTTTTATTGGGAGCATGGGCAAATTTGATGGAAAATTGGGCATTTTAAATGTTGGGATGGGCTTATTCGATGGGAAAATGGGCAAATCCGTACGTAGATTTGATATTTTGAGTGGGAAAATTGATGTTTTGAATGGGAGGATCGGCTAAATGACCGGGAGAATTGATGAAAATACCGGGGGAATTGATGTTTTTAGTGAGGGGATGGGCGTTTTGTTCGGGAGAATGGACTTAATTGCGGTAGGATGGATTGTTTTCAGGAAAAAAGTCTAAATTAGTTTGATTTGCATTGAGGGTATATTAAAAAAAGAAAGCACCACTTATAAGATGGCACTTTCTTTTTAACCTGTTCAGAACAGAGCCTTTAAACCACGATGTTTACTATTTTTCCGGGAACCACAATTACTTTTTTGGGTGTTTTGCCTTCGAGCCATTTGGTGGTTCTTTCGTCGCTCATCACTTCTTTTTCAACCACATCTTTGTTCATATCCGCTGGCAAATCGACAGTAAAACGTACTTTTCCGTTGAATGAAACGGCATAGGTTTTGGTTGCTTCAACTAAAAAGGCTTCGTTGCAAACGGGGAAGTTTGCTTCGGTTACGCTTGTTGTGTTTCCCAGTAAGGACCAAAGCTCTTCGGCTACGTGGGGAGCAAAGGGCGAAAGTATGAGCGTAAGGTTACTCAATACTTCGCGTTTGTTGCACTTGAGTTCCGAAAGTTCGTTAACGCAAATCATAAAAGCACTTACCGAAGTGTTGAACGAGAATTTCTCAATATCTTCCTGAATCTTTTTAATTGTTTTATGAATGGTTTTTTGTTCTGCCGGAATGGGCGCTTCATCGGAAATGTTTAGTTGGCCGCTGGCATCGAAAAACAAACGCCACAGTTTACGCAGAAAACGATGAACCCCTTCAATGCCTGAAGTATCCCAGGGTTTGCTGTCTTCGAGCGGACCCAGGAACATTTCGTACAAGCGCAGGGTATCGGCGCCGTATTGTTCGATAATGGTGTCGGGGTTTACTACATTATACATCGATTTCGACATTTTCTCCACGGCGTATCCGCAAATGTATTTGTTATCTTCGAGAATAAATTCGGCCTGGTTGAATTCGGCACGCCAGGCTTTAAACTTTTCGATATCGAGCACATCGTGGTGTACCAGATTCACATCGACATGAATTTCGGTAACTTCGTAATCGTTACGTAAGTTGTACGATACAAAAGTATTGCTGTCCTTAATCCGGTAAACAAAGTTGGAGCGGCCCTGAATCATACCCTGGTTTATGAGCTTTTTAAAGGGCTCGTCTTTACAAACCAGCCCCAAATCGAAGAGGAACTTGTTCCAGAACCGGCTGTAAATCAGGTGACCGGTGGCATGTTCGGTTCCACCAATATACAAATCAACATCCTGCCAGTAGGTGTTGGCCTCTTTGCTCACCAGCTCCTGGCTGTTTTGAGGATCCATGTAGCGCAGGTAATAAGCCGATGAACCGGCAAAACCGGGCATGGTGCTTAATTCGTAAGGATATCCTTCAGCTGTTTCCCAGTTTTGGGCACGCCCCAAAGGTGGTTGACCATCTTCGGTGGGCAGGTATTTGTCAATTTCGGGTAATTCCAAAGGCAATTCCGTTTCGTCCAAAACATAGGGAAGTCCGTTTTTGTAATAAACCGGGAAAGGCTCGCCCCAGTATCGTTGACGGCTAAAAATAGCATCGCGTAAGCGGAAGTTTATTTTACCGTAGCCCAGTTTTTTTTCTTCAATGTAGTTTATTATTGAAGAAATAGCGGTTTTAACTTCCAGTCCATCGATTAGCCCGGAATTTATCATCCGGCCTTCTTTGGAATCGTATGATTCTTCCCAGGTTGCAGGGTCTGTAGCGGTATCACCGTCTTTAACCACTACCTGAATTATGGGCAGCTTGAAATGTTTGGCAAAGGCAAAGTCGCGGCTGTCGTGGGCAGGAACCGCCATTATGGCTCCGGTTCCATAGCCGGCCAGCACATAATCGGCAATCCAGATGGGAATTTCATTTCCGGTTATTGGGTTGATGCCGTAGGCGCCAATAAATTCACCGGTGATTTTGTTCACGTCGGCCATGCGTTCGCGTTCGGTACGGCCTTTAACCCAATGGATGTAATTTTCAACTTTTTCTTTGTATTCAGGAGTTACCAGTTCTGCCACCAGTTCGTGTTCGGGAGCCAGCACCATAAAAGTAGCACCATAGAGCGTGTCGGGGCGGGTAGTAAATACTTCTATGGTTTTTTTGCTGTCTTTAATACCAAAATTTACCGATGCTCCTTCGCTACGGCCAATCCAGTTGCGTTGCACTTCCTTTAAGGAATCGCTCCAGTCAACAGTTTCCAGTCCGTCTAACAAGCGTTGGGCATAGGCAGAAACCCGAAGGCTCCATTGTTTCATTTTCTTTTGCACCACGGGATATCCACCACGTACCGATACGCCGTCTTTAACTTCGTCGTTGGCCAGCACGGTTCCCAATTCGGAGCACCAGTTTACCTGGGTTTCGGCCAGGAATGCCAGCCGATAGTTTAGCAACATTTCCTGTTGTTGGTTTTCGTTCCAGCTTTTCCATTGGTCGGCACTGAATATTTGGTCGGTTGAACAGGCCGCCTGAACGTTTTGGTTGCCTTCTTTTTCGAAAACGGCCACCAACGATTCAATGCTTTCTGCTTTTTGCGATTGTTTGTTAAAATAGTGTTTGAACATCTGGATAAAAGCCCACTGGGTCCAGTGGTAGTATTTTGGATCAGAAGTTCTCACTTCCCGATCCCAATCGTAGGAGAATCCAATTTTGTCGAGCTGTTCGCGGTAACGCTTAATGTTGATATCGGTGGTAATGGCCGGATGTTGTCCGGTTTGAATGGCGTATTGTTCAGCGGGCAGTCCATAGGCATCGTAACCCATGGGGTGCAGTACATTAAATCCTTTCAGACGTTTGTAGCGGCTGTAAATATCAGAAGCAATGTAGCCCAGCGGGTGCCCAACGTGCAACCCCGCTCCCGAAGGATAAGGGAACATATCGAGCACGTAAAATTTGGGTTTATTTGCATCGATGCCGATTTTATAGGTTTTATTTTTTTGCCAGTATTCCTGCCATTTTTTTTCTATCGCACTGAAATTATAGTCCATTTTTCTGTTGTTTTAAATTCAAAACTTACTGATGCGTGAAGCCGCTGCCAGGTTTAACAATCACCGGAAGGTGGCCTATTCAGGAGCGCAAAATTAGGAAAAAAATTGAGAGGCGGAAACAAATGCCATCAATATAATGGGCTGATTAAGCGTTGAATAATGAAGATGTGAAGAATAAGTTTTTTGCAGGAAAAATTATTTCTATTTTCGTTGCATAGAACAAGCCATGATAGATAAACTAATAAACAGTATCCGGGTTCGTTTGGCCGATCCCTTCTGGAAAAATGTAGCTACGCTGTTTTCGGGTTCTGCCCTGGCGCAGGCATTGCCTATTTTAGTTTTCCCGTTATTGACAAGGATTTACTCCAAAGAAGCCCTGGGATTTTATTTCATCTATGCAGCTATAGGTTTAATCACACAAATTGTGGCCTCTTTGCAATACCATTTGGCCATTGTTATTCCAAAATCGAAGCATGAAGCAAACACGTTGACTGAATTAAGTTTATGGTTGGTATTGTTTGTAAGTCTGGTGATTTTTATTCTCATTCATTTATTTTTTGGATTTATAGCAGCGCATATTGAGCAGGTTGCCTTCATAAAGTTTATTTATGCAATACCATTAAGCACCTTTTTTCTTGGAATTTTCAGGGTTGCCAGTTATTATTTGAACAGGGATAAAAAGTACAAAGAAATATCAGTTGGCAAAATCACCAAATCAATTACTTTTTCGGTGTTTCAGTTAGGTTTTGGATTCCTGGGCTATCTAAGTTTCGGATTAATAGTCGGGTTAATTATAGGTCAGGCCATGAGCGCTTTTTATTTGCTTTGGAAGCTTTTTAGAGATCCGGAATTTAAATTGGCGTTTGACTGGAAAGAAATGTGGTTGTTGGCTAAACGATATAAAGACATGCCATTTTTTAATACAGCCATTTCTTTAATTGTGACTTTTTCGAACCAATTGCCCATATTCTTTTTATCACGTTACTTTAATGTTGGTTTTTCGGGCGATTTTGGGTTAGCAAATCGGGTAGTATCAACGCCAATGGAGGTTGTAGGAACCTCTGTCGGACAGGTGTTTTTTCAGGAAGCGGCTGATGTGGTAAACCAAAAAGGAAACTTGTATCAGTTGGTTAAAATTACCTATCTGCGACTTTTTAAAATTGCAGTTTTGCCTTTTGCCTTGTTATTGTTATTGGCACCTGGAATGTTTTCCTTGTTTTTTGGTGACACGTATCTTGTTAGCGGGCAAATGACCCAACTTTTGGTTCCCTGGCTTTTTCTAAATTTTCTTAATTCTCCGGTTAGCTATTTGTTCGATGTTTTGAATAAGCAACGTTTTATGACCGCTTTTCAAACCATTTATTTACTTGCCAGAGTTGGGGGGTTATTTTTAGGCTATTATCTGACAAATAATGTTTTAATAACGGTTGGCATTTTTAGCGCAGTGGGTGTGGTTTTTAATGTGTTTACTATCTATTATTATTTACGCATTTCAAAAACTACCAATTATCAGGTGTATCAGTAAAAAGATATTATTTGTTAACTCGTTCCTGTAGCTTTACGCGCTGAATAATATCTGTATTAAAAGCCTCAACTCCTTTTTGGTTTAGGTGAAACTCATCATAAAAATATTCCCGGTTATGAGGGAAAAAATTTGTGTAATTGAGGTAAGGGACTCCATGGGTTGTAAAATAATTATGATACCAATTTAAATTCGTGATTTTATTCGTGAATTCAAATTCTAATGGTGCCTGGATTAGAATAATTTCAACTCCGCTTGTTTTTAATGTTTGTAAGGTTTGTTCAAAGGCTTTTTGCTGAAAAACCCGGGGTTTCCACTCTATGAAATGCTGTTGATTTTTGGGTACAAAGGCTTTTGAGTTCCTTTCAACATAGCCGCCAGGAACATATTTGCTTTCACCTATCTGAGTAGGATGACTAAAATTTTTATCCAATCGGAATAATTGTCGGAATCCGGCGTAAATAAAAGTAAAATAGGTTTTTAGCGAATTTACTTTAAAAACCATGGCAACGGTTTGCTTTGTAAAAGGCCCATTACACAAAAGATCGATAGATGACTCGATACCATCCATTGAAAATGATTCCGGATTAACCACAAAAAGAACAACCTTTGGATTAAGTTTTGATAAATAAGTATTTACAAGAGCTTCGGTTTGCACCTGTGTTTGGTTACTTGAACCTAAATTAAAAAGGCTTATTCCTTGTTCTGAAAAAACTCGGGGGTCGAATCCCCGGTAAGCCTGCGAAGCGCCCAAAACGAGCACATCAATATCCTGGTTTTGATTGGCTTCGCGGATGCGATTGTAAAAAAAACTGTCGGCTCCTAATTTGTAATTCAGGTTATCGGTTAAAAAGGAGGGTGCAAGCAAGCCCCATAAAATGGTAAAGAACACTATAAATAAAGGAAGTGATAAGGTGAAAAGGGCTGTATTTTTAAGAAATTTTAGCATGTTAAAACTGAAAATATATAAAAGGATCGTTATTGGTTTGGAAGAACAATAAAATTAGAAAAACCCAAAACGAGTAAAAGGCATAGCGAAGAAACCAGGGCCAGGAATTTCCAATGGTTTCAATGGCAAACGCTTTCTTTCGTCCAATAAAATCAAAAACTATAAATAGTACTATTAATAAGATTATGGTTAATTTTAGTTTAATAAATGAAGCATCAGAAACATTGATAAACGGTTCGCTAAAAACAGATTTTATATACATAAAAGAGCTCTTAATACTTGATGCACGAAAAATTATGAGTGTAAATGTCCAGTAAGCAAATGTTAATAAAATGCTTGATGTTTCATAAATTAAGGGAGCTATCTTTTTTCTCCATTTTTTACGGATTTTTTTGGTGAAAATCTCGAATGTGAGTGCCAGTCCGTGAAAAGCTCCAAAGACAACAAACTTCCATGCAGCCCCATGCCATAATCCGCAAAGAATAAAAGTTAGCATGGTTGAAAAAGCAATTCCAATATTTCCCCAGTCTCTGGTTTTAATGGCCAAGGGGGTATATAAATAGTCGCGCAACCAGGTTGAAAGGGAAATGTGCCAACGACGCCATATTTCAGTAATATTTTGTGAGAAATAAGGAGCATGAAAATTTCGCATCAACTGGATTCCCAATAATTGCGCTAGGCCAATGGCAATGTTTGAATACCCGGCAAAATCACCATAAATCTGAAACGAAAACAATACAGCTCCTAGAATAAGAGAAAACCCTGATTGCGTGGTGTAATTATCGAAAATCTGATTTACAATAATTCCTGCATTATCAGCAATTACCACCTTTTGGAATAAGCCCCATAAAATTTGCCTCATGGCCAGGGACGATTTATCGAAATTAAAAGTCCGTTTTGAATTAAATTGCCCGAGTAAATTACTTGCCCGTTCAATGGGTCCGGCAACCAATTGTGGAAAGAAACTTACAAATGCAAAAAAGCCGACAAAATCGCGGGTTGCTTTTAATTGTTTGCGGTAAATATCGAGCGTATAGCTCATGGTTTGGAACGTATAGAAACTTATTCCGACTGGTAATACTATGTTCAGTGTGCGGCTGTTGAGGTGCCACCCAAAAAGTGAGAAGAGCTCTACAAAACTGTCAACAAAAAAATTATAGTATTTGAAAAAGCCCAGGATGGACAAATTAATAACCATACTTAAGGTTACCCAAAACTTTCGTGGTTTTTGATTTGCCGTATTGTCCAGTTTTATTCCAATTATAAAATCGGATAGGGAACTTATAAAAATCAACGATAAAAAACGCCAATCCCACCAGCCATAAAAAACATAACTGGCAACCAGCAAAAAAACGTTCTGGAGTTTTACCGATTTTTGAAGGATAAACCAATATATGGCAAAAACAATTACAAAAAAGACAGCAAATGTCAGGGTATTAAAAAGCATGCATTAAATGGGGTTAGGCAACTTTTTGTGATATAAGTGCAAGCATGTCGCCTACATTTTTCCATGATTGTATTTCGATACTGGTGAACTTAATTTTATAATGTTTTTCGATTGCCACAATTAATTGAATGTGCGATAAGGAATCCCATTCCTCAATATCTCCTGCATGAGTTTCGGGGGTAAGTTCCAAATCATCCCGATCGAGAATGGAATTAAAAATCTCAGATAAATCGGATAAAATAGTTTGTTGATTCATAATTATATTTTTTTTAAAAAAGCAGCATACATTACACAAATCTTTTTTTGATGGGATATTTCAACAGAATAATTTTCAGTAGGAACTTCTATTTCCTTAATTATTGAAAATCCAGCTAAAGAAATTAAATCTTTTATTTCTTGTGTGTTATTAAACAAATAGATATGATCGATGTCGGGAGCGTTGGTAGGGACGGTAATAAAAGCCGTTCCATCATCAGTTAAAATCTGGTTAAGCTTAATAAGCAATTCCAGAGGTTTTTCAACATGCTCCAATACTTCGCCCATGCTAATGAACTGAAAAGCTTGAGCAGGATTGAAATCAAAAATATTTGAATGAATAAAATTAACTGATGGAAAATCGATAAATTCTCTGGCAACAGATAGCGCTGTTTGGCTAATATCTAAACAAGTATATTCTATTTTGGAGCCAAAGATTTTTGTGGCGGCATCAATAAATAAACCATGCCCACCGCCAATTTCAAGATACTTACCATTTGTATTGAATTGATTTAGGTTGGCTGAGAAAAACTGAAACATAGCAAAGTGTTGTTTCCAAAGTGCTTGCGACAGCAATAACCCATACAAATAGGAATTCATTACTTCAGATCTGGCATAAACCCGCTCGTTAACTTCCTGAAACGAAGTATAGCGGTATTTGCCTGTTTGGAAGAAGTGTACCATTTCGAAAATGTTTTCGTGAACTTTGTCCAAATAAAATGTAATGGCTTCTTCCATTGAAACTCCTGTTTTATCTAAAAATTGCTGGTATTTCGCGAGAAATTCTTTGGACCATTCGAAAAAGGTTGCATCCATTTGCGAAAGATTGTCTCTTAGTTTTTTTGCATGCAGCGGATTTAGTGCCTCAACCTTTTCAACTATTTTGTAGATGTCAGTTCTTTCGCTCATTTTTCCTTAATGAAGTATTGTAACCCTGAAAACGCATTTATTGGTAAAAACCACTTCCCCCTGAATTCTGAAAACCCTAAATTTTCATAATGTTTTTCAACCAATTGGTTTTTTGTGGTGGGCAAATATTCTGCTATTATCGTCGTAAAGTCATTTTCACGGGCAAATTTAACAATTCTATCCAGCACAAATAATTCTAAACCTCTTTTTAATACCCGGCAGCTCATTATCCAGGTATCAACAAACAGGTTTGTTTCTTGTTTTTGCAGAATAACCACAGAAACCAATCCATAGTCGCCAAATTTATCGGAAAGAGAAAAAGTAAAAATTTCAAATTCTTCAGATTCATGCATTTGTTGCATTTGTTGCTCATTGTAACGTTGGGTTCGTAGATTAAATTGGTTTGATCGTTGGGTTAATTGTGCCACACGCGGAATCAGGTATGGATTTAGTGTGGATACCTGGCAAATCATGTTCAGGCTTTTTAAATAATCGGCTTCGTTGGAAAATGAAGTTTTAAGTTTAATTCTTTTTGCCTCGGTTTGGTATTGCTGGGTTCTTTCGGAGTCGGCTTGCGATACCGAAGTGGTTTCAAACAGGTTTAATCCGCGCAGAAATGTCAAATATTCCGTTGGATCGTCAGGTAATTCGGGTACCGTAATTTCATGAAGGGTTTCGCGTACCATGTTTCGTTCAAAAGGGTTGTCGTCGATAAAAACCATGGAATCGAATCCAATGTTTAATACATTTTGAATATGTCGGATGTTGTCCACTTTATTGTTCCAATTGGCCATAAAAATTGCAATATCATCCAATTTCAGAACCATATCGGGATGCTTTAAAAAGGGGTCTTTGGCAATTTCTTCGTTATTTTTGCTGCAGATAGCCAGAAGAACGCCCCTGTTTTTTAAATCTTTTGCCCAGAGTTGAATGTCGCTAAATGCTTTTCCAATTCCAAGATCCCCAATTTGAATATTTTCCAGGCCATCGTCGCCAATAACTCCTCCCCACAAGGTGTTGTCCAAATCAAGAATCAGGCACTTTTTAAAATGCCCATTTAATGCTTTTATTATTGCTGCAATTTCATTTACCATTGCCTGCATTCCATCAATACTTAAAGCCATTTTCGACAAATAGTACAAGCGCCAGTCAATAAAAGCAGTAGCTCCGATTTTGTTTTGGCCGGAACTTAAATCATAGAGGTAAAGATTACCAAAGGCACCACATAATTCTGAAAGAGACAAGTTAATTTTTCGTTGTTGGCTTAAAAACGAGTTAGCCGTTTTGTTTGTATAATTTCCAAAAATGCTGTCGTTAATTTCATAAAAGTTGTTCCAAAGTATTTTACAATTTAACTGTGTATTAATGGTTTGAATTAAATTTGAAGTATGGTTAATGAAATTTTCTGCAAATGAAAGCCGGGTATTTGTGTTGGTTGTTTGGAACTGATAAAGCAATTGTTGACTCGATTGAAAAACAATAACAAAATCGGGCTTAAGCCGATAGAGTTCAGAATTAGTATTTAATATTTGTTGTTCAATTTGGTTGAAGTCGGCTTCATAAATTTCTAACTGCAGGTCGTTTTCCGTGCTTTTTGCTTGTAAGAATTTTCTGATTAATTGTGTAGCACTATCACCAAGTATTGCAATTTTAAGGGTTTTCATTAATTTTTCTTATTGTATATTTGATAAGCAATATTACATATTTAAATGTTTACTCTTAATAATTTAAAACAAAATCAATGATTCGTTATTCAACTACAATAGTACTTATCTTATTGTTTAGCTTAAATACTTTTGCACAATCGTTTAATCTATTTGCATTGTATTATGGTGATAATAGAATTGCTTTTAAAGATTCAACGATGTTCATCGTAGGTGGTGATTATAATAGAAAAACAATATTTCCATGCTATTGGAAGAATAATGAAAAAGTTATGTTAGGAAATGAACCTGGTTATATTCATGGGATTTTTGTTGAAGGTGATAATATTTATATGTCAGGCTTTCTACTTCAAGATGACTTCTCAACAAAACCATGTTATTGGAAGAATGACAGCCTTATAATGTTAACAGGAGATGGTGGATGGGCTTATTCTATTGCAAAAAGTAATTCTGATATGTATATAGCAGGTGGATTACAAAGAGGATATAAAAGCAATCCTTGCTATTGGAAAAATGGGGAGCTTGAAAAATTAAGCGAAGAGAACGGAACAGCGACCTCGGTATGTACCTCTGAAAGTGGTGATTTGTATTTTGCAGGAACAAGTGGTTCTAAAGCTGTAAATAAAGCAGTTTATTGGAAGAATGGAGAAATGAATAATCTAAGTAAAAAAGGTAGTGAGGCGCGTTCTATTCTTGTTTCTGGCAATGATGTTTATGTTACTGGTTTAGTAGGAACAGGGTATCGTGCTACATGTTGGAAAAATGATGAGGAATATAAATTAATGAGTAGTGCCACTCATGTTCATGCTGTCAAGGAAATTGATGGTGATATTTATGTGGGAGGTTCTAGAAATGGGAACAGGATGAACGCTTGCTATTGGAAGAATGGCGAATTGAATATGCTTCCTGATACAAAAGGGATGATAATTTCAATTGAAGAACATAATTCTAATATTTATTTTCTAAGCCTATGTGTTTTTAAAGACAAATTAGAATTTTCATATTGGAAAAATGGAGAGAAAATAGTTCTTGAAAATTAGATTATTTTAAATCCATACGCTCTAGCGCGAGCTTGCAGTAAATAAAAAAAATGAAATTTATGGAAAACTTCACACCATAATTAAAAATGGAAGCCTCGGGAAAACGAGGCTTTTTTTACATGCTAATTTACTTTCCTAAGTTTTCTAACTTTTGAAACCCTTCTGCTTCCATAAATAATACCAAGAACAACAATTTCAGAGGCTTTAATTCTATATATGATAAGCCAACTCATACAAACTGCCTGACGGTATATTTTTGTTTTGGTCGGAATCTTTTCACATACCCGAAATGCTAAAGGATTTTGTTCAATGCGGTTAATGGTTTCGAATATTTTATCACCTACACGGATAGCATTTAAAGGCTGGTGTTTAATATAGGCAATGTAACCTGTAATATCGTCAATATTTTGCAGTGCGTTTTTGGCTACCCTTAACGTATAAGTTTTTGGAGCTTTTTCTTTTGTATTGCCCATCGTTGTTTGGCTTCAGTTAGGCTTACAGTTGGGGAATTTTCGGTGTACTCAACCCACTTTTTAAAATCTTGTTTATTCATTGGCTCACCTTGTAAAGCATAAGAGTTTAAACCGATAGCTATCGGATCAGGTTCTTTTACAATCCGAATCAAATGCATATGCTCTAAATCCTGTAAGACTTTTAAAGAGTTTTTATGGGTAAGTTCGATGGTTACTGTTTGCATAATCTTATTTTTTCATTGAATAAGGATGTGTCTTACTTTGGTCTTTCTTAAAAATCAACTATTGCGATACCAAGCCTTTTATTAACGTTCTGAATGTATCTTATTTCCAACGTTTAATATGTTGACCCTAAAAAAGCATATTACTATGATTAACAAAAATAGGAGAAATAAGTTACATAAAAAAGCATGATGATTTTAGTGTTCTTGATGTTTTCCCGATTTTCATTACTTTCGTACTTTCAAAAAACACACTATGAAATTTAACGGAAAAACTTTTTGGATTACCGGTGCTGCCTCAGGCATGGGAAAATCGGTATCCATTGCTTTGTCAAAATACCAAACTACTTTAATACTTTCTGACCGCGATGCCGATGGCTTGCAGGAAACGGCCCGCGCCGTGGAGCAATACGGCAGTAAGGCACGCATTGAGCCGCTGGATATGAGCAATACCCCGGCCATTTTCGAAACGGCGCAAAAGGTATTGAACGAAGGTTTAAAAATTGATGGCCTGTACCAGTTTGCCGGAATCAGTCAACGCTCGCTGGTTACCGAAACACCGATAGATAATGACCGGAAAATTATGGAAATCAATTTTTTTGGGGTGGTGGCACTTACCAAGGCTTTATTGCCCCACATGATTGAAAACGGGGGCGGGCAACTGGCGGCAGCATCGAGCCTGGTGGGGAAGTTTGGTTTTCCGTATCGCTCGGCCTATTCGGCATCGAAGCATGCTTTGCACGGTTTTTTTGAAACCATTCTGGCCGAGAATTACAAACACAACATCCGCGTAAGCATGTTGATTGGCGGGCGCATACAGACCAATATTTCCAAATTTGCCATCAATAAAGATGGCAGCGAACATGGTAAAATGGATGCCGGACAAGCCAACGGTATTTCGCCTGAAAAAGCAGCCAGCCAGATTTTAAAGGGCTTGCACAAAGAGAAGCGCGAAATACCCGTGGGAGCCGGTGAATTGATTATTTTGAAAATTAAACGGTTTTTCCCGGGCTGGCATGCAAAAATTGTTCGCAAATTAAATCCGATGTAGTATCTTCGCATTGCGGATAAAATACTGAAAATAAAAGAATCACTAACTATATACAGATGGCAAAACGAATTAACGGAATACAACAATTGGGCGTAGGGGTTACCGACGTACAAACCGCGTTTAAATGGTACCGTACCTATTTTGGTATGGATATAAAAATGTTCGAAGAGGCGGCTATGGCCGAGCTGATGCTGGCTCACACCGACGGACAGCCCCGTTCGCGACACGCCATTCTGGCGCTTAACCTCGAAGGGGGTGGTGGTTTCGAAATCTGGCAACACACCGGGAAAGAACCGGTAGAACCAGCGTTTCAGCTGCAACTGGGCGATTTGGGTATTGGCATTGGCAAAATAAAATCGGCCGATATTCACCAAACCTACAAAAAATTCAACCAGTGGAATATAGAGGTACTTACTTCTATAGACCGTGACCCGGCCGGCACCGAGCACTTTTACGTGAAAGACCTGTATGGAAATATGTGGGATGTGGTAGCCGAAGATTTTCGTTTTTCGAAACAAAAATCGGTGAACGGAGGAATATACGGAGCCGTAATTGGTGTTAAAAACATGGACGAAAGCCTGAAAGTATATCAGGATATTTTGGGTTACGACCAGGTGGTATACGATCTACAGGATAAGTTTTCCGATTGGGTTGGTGTTCCCGGGTGCGACAACACATACCGCCGCGTGCTCTTAAAACACAGCAAAAAGTACAAGGGCACCTTTAGTCCCATGTTTGGCCCTTCGGTAATTGAATTGGTGCAGGTTATCGACCGTGAACCGCGCGATATTTTTGAAGGACGTATCTGGGGCGATCCGGGTTTTATTCACCTGTGTTTCGACATAAACGGCATGGATGAGCTGCGCGAAGAAGTAAAGCAGAAAGGTTTTCCTTTTACGGTGGACAGCGCCAAAGCCATGGACAGTTTCGATATGGGCGAGGCTGCCGGAAACTTTGCTTATATTCAGGCTCCCGAAGGCACCCTGATTGAGTTTGTTGAAACCCATAAAATACCTTTGTTAAAGAAACTGGGATGGTACCTCGACCTTCAGAAACGAGGCGAAAAACCTTTACCCCGCTGGATGTTTAAGCTTTTTGGCGTAATGCGGGTGCGCTAAAAAAGAAGGCTGCCAATTTTCAGGCAGCCTTCTTTTTTTATATCATCGAAACTACAACTTTTTTTCTATCCATTCCCGGGCATTCACAAAGGCTTTTAACCAGGGAGTAACTTCATGGTGTTTTGCATCGGCCGGGTAATAGGCGCATTGCCAGGGGAACACAGCCCTTTCAGGATGCGGCATCATGGCCAGGTGGCGTCCGTCTTCGGAACAGAGGCCGGCAGTATCGAAAGGTGAACCGTTGGGATTGGCCGGATAGGCACTGCGGCTGTATTTTACCGGAATGCGGTACTTATCTTCAGCATAGGGAAGACTAAATTTTCCTTCACCATGGGCTATCCATACACCCAGTTGCATGCTTTCCATATTTTGGAGCATCACGCTGTGGTTTTTTTCGATGGTTACATTTATGAAACCGCTCTCGAATTTGTACGAAGCATTATGCAGCATTTTAGGTTTTTGTTCATGGTTTGCATTTATTAAACCTAATTCCACCATTAGCTGGCAGCCATTGCAGATACCCAGACTTAAGGTATCGGGGCGGGCATAAAAATTATCGAGGGCCAGTTTGGCCTTCTCATTGAATAAAAAGGCACCGGCCCAGCCTTTGGCCGAGCCCAGCACGTCGGAGTTCGAAAAACCACCCACAAAAACTATCATATTCACATCACTCAGGTCTTCGCGACCGGTAATCAGGTCGGTCATGTGCACATCTTTTACATCGAATCCGGCAGCATAAAGAGTGTAAGCCATTTCGCGGTCGCCATTAACGCCTTTTTCGCGGATAATGGCCGCCCGGGTTCCCGAAGTTTTACGTCGCTTCAGGTCTAGGCCCAAATCGGCTGCTTTTCCGGTAAATCCGTTGTAATTCCAGCTTAAGCTGTTGTTTTTATACGACTCATACCGCTCTTTGGCCAGCGCTTCGCCACTTTGTTTTTTGTCGAGCAGGTACGATGTTTTAAACCACACATCGCGCAGGTAGTGGGTGTCGAACGAATACCACGAAGATCCGGTGCAAAGGTTTAACTCCCCGGATACACCCAGCCCACCAATGGTCTGGAATGCCACCTGATGTTCGTTTAGAAGCGCACCAACCTTTTCCATTTGATTCACCTGAAGAATTAACCCGGGGTTTTCGGCAAACAAGAGTTTTATGGGATCGATTTCTTTCAGACCCGATAAATCCACATCGAGCCCGAGTGTATTGTCGGCAAATGTCATTTCCAGGAGGGTAGTAATCAAACCTCCACTCGAAATATCGTGCCCGGCCAGTACCAGCTCGCCATCGATGAGTTCCTGAACGGCATTAAAGGTTTTCACAAAATAAGCACTGTCGGTAATGTCGGGGCAATCGGTTCCCATGCGGTTTACCACCTGCGAGAAAGCTGAACCGCCCAGTTTGCGCTCGTCTTTCGATAAGTCGATGTAAATGATACTTGAATTGTCAGTTTTCTGTAAGACGGGTGTTATTGCCTTTCGTATGTTGGTTACCTCAGCTGCTGCTGAAACAATAACAGTTCCGGGTGCAATAACTTTTTCACCGTCGGGGTATTTCTGCGTCATCGACAGCGAATCTTTTCCGGTAGGCACGTTAATACCCAGGTCGATGCAAAACTGACTCAGGGCTTCAACGGCTTCGTAAAGTCGGGCATCTTCGCCGGGGTTTTTGCAGGGCCACATCCAGTTGGCGCTTAATGAAACGCCTTTTATTTGGTTTTTTACGGGAGCCCAAACCAGGTTGCTCAGCGCTTCGGCCACAGCCAGGCGCGAACCTTTAGCAGCATCAATCGTGGCACTTAGCGGTGCATGGCCAATACTGGTCGATACTCCGGCTATTCCCTGGTAATCGAGGGCAACAATACCACAGTTGTTCAGCGGTAAATGCAGGGGGCCGGCATTTTGTTGCAGGGCAATTTTCCCGCTTACCGAGCGATCCACTTTATTGGTCAGCCAATCTTTACTGCCCACCGCTTCCAATTGCAGCACCTGTTCGAGGTAGTCGTGCAAATTATTTTTATGGTAGCTCAGTTCGTCAAAATTTGCGTTCAACTTTTTGTCTTCCATCAGGGTTCGGGGCGGATTGCCAAACATATCGAACAGGTTGAGATCGATGGGTTTGGAACCGTCCTTTTCGTCGACAAAGCTGAACTGCATGTCGCCGGTAGTTTCGCCAACCAGGTACATGGGGGCGCGTTCGCGTTCCGCTATTTTTTGCAGGTGTTCTACATCCTGAGGATGCATTACCAGTCCCATGCGTTCCTGCGATTCGTTTCCGGCAATTTCTTTTCCCGAAAGGGTTGGGTCGCCAATGGGTAGTTTGCGCACTTCGATACGTCCTCCGGTTTCTTCAACCAGCTCGCTCAAACAGTTGAGGTGGCCTCCAGCTCCGTGGTCGTGAATGGAAACAATGGGGTTGTGGTCTTCTTCGCTTAACGCGCGGATGGCATTGGCCACACGTTTTTGCATCTCGGGATTCGAGCGTTGCACGGCGTTCAGCTCAATGGCATTGGCAAATTCTCCGGTATCGACACTTGAAACTGCGCCTCCCCCCATGCCAATGCGGTAATTATCGCCACCCATAACCACCACCTTATCACCCACAGCGGGTTTTTCTTTCTGGCTGTCGGCTTTTTTTCCGTAGCCTATCCCACCGGCCAGCATGATGACCTTATCGTAAGCAAATTTTTTGGAAGCTTCGAAATGTTCAAAGGTGAGCACGCTTCCGCAGATGAGCGGTTGCCCGAATTTGTTACCAAAATCGCTGGCCCCGTTCGATGCTTTAATTAATATTTGTGAGGGTGTTTGATACAACCAGGGGCGCATCGTGGTGGCTTTTTCCCACGGCCGATCGTTTTCGAGACGGGAGTAGGATGTCATGTAAACTGCTGTTCCGGCAATGGGCATGCTGCCTTTTCCACCGGCAATGCGGTCGCGGATTTCGCCTCCGGTTCCCGTAGCTGCACCATTAAACGGCTCAACAGTGGTGGGAAAATTATGGGTTTCGGCTTTGAGCGAAAAAACCGATTCGTAATCTTTTATTTCAAAATAATCGGGTTTGTCCTGGGTTTTTGGGGCAAATTGTTCTACCACTGGGCCCTGCATAAAGGCGCAATTATCTTTGTAGGCCGATACCACCGCGTTACGGTGGGTATTGGTGGTTTTTTTAATGAGTTGGAACAGCGATTCCGGTTTTTCTTCACCGTCGATAACAAAGGTTCCGTTAAATATTTTATGGCGGCAATGTTCTGAATTTACCTGCGAGAATCCAAATACCTCGCTATCGGTGAGCTTGCGCTTAAGCTTCTCGGAAAGCTGGTTTAAATAGGCTATCTCATCATCGCTTAAGGCAAGTCCGTGTTGATGGTTGTAAGCAGCAATATTGTCGATGTAAAGAACCGGTTCCGCTTCAATGTTTACGGTAAACACTTCCTGGTTTAAACCATGATAGAGCACTTGCAGCATGGGGTCGAAAGCAGGTTTTTCACTTACCGCCTTTTCGAACGATTCAATTCGCTCAATACCAACAATACCCATGTTTTGAGTAATCTCAACCGCGTTCGTGCTCCAGGGGGTAATCATTTCTTTACGTGGACCGATATAGGTCCCATCGAGGGTTGGCTCGCTCAAATGAGTGGCCCCGCCAAAAAGCCAGATTAGTTTCGATAGGTCGGCCGGGTTTAGTGATGCTTTGGTTTTTACGGCAATAACGTTGCCTTCGGGGGTACGGAAGAATCTTACCATGACAGGAAATAACGTTAAAAGTGAGTTTTTAATGCTGTGGCAAATTTAACAAACTTCGTCAATAATTCAGGAAAAAAAATGGCGCTCTTAAGGGTTTGAAAACCTGTGGTTTTTGAATATTCTGCCCTTATTAATTTCCTTTTTTGCCCTTGCGGGGATTAACCGGGAGGAAAATTTCCTAAAAGAAGTCAAAATTGTTTGCCTTTATCCGGCAACGGGTTTATTCGACTGTAGCCCGACTTTCATTTTAGGGGAGTATTGCGAAGCGAAGGGCTCCCAGCCAGATGTCAATACAGGGCCTGGTCCGGCTTACAGGGCTGCCAGAAGTTTACATTTACTGCCTCCGTAGCAATACTAAGGCATCAAAAGTTTACGGGAGGCGTTTCCGTAGTACTACGTAACCACCAACTGGCTCCAGGAGACGCCTCCGTAGTGGTACGAAACCACCAACTGGTTACGGGAGACACTTCCGTAGCAGTACAAAACTTCCATCTGATTACGGGAGAAGCCTTCGTAGTAGTACGGAATCACCATCTGGTTACGGGAGATACTTCCGTAGTGCTACAGAATCACCAAAATAGACAATAAAGACCCGGTTAGGAGAGTGTAAAATAAACTGTGTCAATAAATAATAATTATTAAATGAGAGTGTAAAATAAACTGTGTCAATAAAAAATAATTATTAAATTGACATAGTATGAAAGAAGAAAAGTTTGATTTCGAAGCCTTTAAAAGAGAGGCTATTGAAAAATTAAGAAACAAAGAACCCC
>JBFWMB010000052.1:0-27757 GCA_050251815.1 Salinivirgaceae bacterium
TATTACCGACAACACCACCTTGGGTTACACCAATCAATACAGTGCCATTGCCGGAAGCGGGGCGAAGGGTTCCGCTAATTATGCGGTGAGTTACTTGTTTGGTCCTTCAAAAATAACCTTTGACCAAACCACCAGTCTTTTTGGATTGTATGTTACCAATGCTACTTATGCGGCCGGAGCCATAAAAAACGGCGATGAGTATTCAAAAAAGTTTGGTGGCGAAACCGGCAATGACCCCGACTGGTTTAAACTAACTATTAACGGATGGAGCAATGATGAAACGCTGAAAGGTAGTGTGGACTATTACCTGGCCGATTACCGTTTTAGCGACAATTCGGCTGATTACATAGTAAACGATTGGCAGTGGATTGATTTGCGTGAATTGCAGGAGGTTGATTACCTGACTTTTGAGCTAGCATCAACAGATAATAACGACTGGGGCATGAAAACCCCGGCTTTCTTTTGCATCGATAATGTTACCCTGAACGATTATACCGATATTACTTTTGTGGCCACAAATGGCGATGAAAAACTGGCCGATGTAAGCATTGAATTTGCCGGCAACACACTGACAACCGATATAAATGGCGAAGTGGTTTTTGAGCAGGTTTCGCCCTCGACGCAAATGACTTTTACGGCATCGAAACCCGGTTTTGTGGAATACTCCGATGTAATTAACGGCTTTGAAACCACACGGGTTGAGCTCAGTTTAACGGTGGGAGTAGACGAACAATTTACGACAAACACACTTAGGGTTTATCCAACCCTGGTAAGCGAAGTTTTGTATATTAAAAGCAAAGAAGCATTAAGATCAGGCGTAATTTTCAATGTGTCGGGACAGGTACAGCAAACCTTTGAAAGTAAGGGGTCTTATGAAATGCAGGTGCCGGTTCAGGCCTTAACTCCCGGAATTTATTTTATCAGCGTGTCAACTGAAACCGGGCAAACAGAGAAACAGCGATTTATAAAATACTAAGAAATTCTGATGGTGACGAAAGGGGTTTTCCGGCAACGGATGCCCCTTTTTTATTTAAAAAACTACACTCCCTTGCTTGAATCCACAGGCAAAGGAGAGCCGAAATTGCTTTAATTGCGTTGGTTTTTACCTTAGTTTTACGGCTAAAAGTAATTAGGTTGGCACTTTTTGATGCGCATGAAAGCAAATTTTGATGCGCATCAAAATTTAAAAACCACAGCAGGTTTGGGTAATAACCTAATTTGATTTACGTTGTTTTTTTATTTGAACTCATGCCCAACCATTGCATCGAATGAATGTATTTTTTTTAGTGATACCGTGGTTGTATGCATTGGAGTAGGTTATTTTTCTTGTTTTAGGTATTTATTACACATAAAATACAGTTCGCTGGGCTCAATGGGCTTGGCCAACACACCTTTCATGCCAATGCTAAGGTATTGGTCCTTATCCTCGGGCATGGCGTAAGCCGTTTGTGCAACAACAATAGCCTGTGGATTATCTTTTAAAATACTTTTGGTCGCTTCAACTCCGTTAAGTTCAGGCATGCGAATATCCATCAGCACCAGGTCGATGTTTTTATGATCGTGGTAAAATTGAATGGCTTCTTTTCCGGTTTCAGCCCGTAAAATGGTGGCTTCTGTTTTCGACAGGATGCCCTGCATCAAAATATAGTTGGTTTCTTCGTCTTCGGCTACCAGAATGGTTTTACCGCTCCAGTCGGGAATATCGTATATGTCGGACGGAGCAACCGGAGCCGGTTTGCTTGTTACTGTTTTTAGCGGAATGGTAAAATAGTAATCGGGACGTCCGGGAATTAATTCCTCCGACCAAAGGTTGCCCCCAATCATTTCGATTACGTTCTTGGCAATTATTAACGAGATACCTACCGACTCTTCAATTTCTGAAAAATTAATTTGCAGGCTGGCACTACCGCTGTTAATTTTATTGATAAGATCATCGGACAGTATATTGGTGTCGTTTTTCAGGTAAAACAGGATGGATTCCTCTTGAATGATATAACCCAGGAACAAGCTTTCGGATGTGGAGAAACGAATAACGCTGTTCATAAGGTTTTTAAGCACTTGTCGCATGCGGTAAGGATCGGAATGAATGTAGAATTCATCCTCAATGGAACCAATATGGTAGGTTACGTTAAGTTCTTCTTTATTCAGTTGGTTCTTTTTGTTGTTGCTGTACAAAAAGGCATCCTTAATAATGGCATTCAGGTTAAAGTCGGTAAACTTCAGGTGGATTTGCCCGGCTTCAATCTTTGAGAAATCAATAATGTCGTCGATAATGTCAATCAGGGTATAGCCGTTCGATTGAATCATGTCAATAATCTCGATGCGTTGGTCGAAGGTGAGGTCGGCATCGGCCAGTAAATCGCTAAAGCCGATAATGGAATTCATGGGGGTGCGAATTTCGTGGCTCATGTTAGCCAAAAACGACGATTTGATGCGATCCGATTCCTCTGCGCGTTCTTTTGCCTGGGCCAGTTCCTGTTCGTAGCGGTGATGGCGGGTAATGTCGTGCGAGATGCCCACCAGCCCAAAAATCTTATTCTTAGGGTCGCGCATCGGCATTTTAATGATTTCGAATTTAACTTCCTCGCCGTTGGGCATTAATTCCCAGGAACTGCCTTCCCAAAACACACCCGCCTTAAAAACAAATTCGTCGCTCTTTACATAATTATTGGCACGTTCTTCGTCGTACAATTCAAAATCACCTTTACCAATTACTTCGTTGCTGTTTTTACCCATAAACCGGAAAAATGCCTGGTTACCGCCCAGGTATTGTCCGTTGATGTTTTTATAGAAAATGATATCGGGAAGTGCATCAACTACGGCTTTAAATAATTGTTCCTGTGAAAAGGTTTTGAGTTCGGTGGTTCCTTCAATGGGTGGATCGATGATTACATTGATAAACTGAAGTTTTCCGCTCCCTGATATTTTTACCGGGTACTTGTAAAGCCATTTGTTGAATTGGGTTTGGTTAAGGGCAAAGCTTACATATTGTGAAACTACCTGCGATTGTTGGGTGGCAAATTGTTTGTCGAATTGGGTAAGCGTTTGAACAAATTCCTGATCAAACAGTGTATTCGTATTAAAATCGGTGGCTGTGTCGTCTGATGCAATGCCATATTCCCTGAAATTATAATTGGTAAAGCTTATTTTTCCGGCGCTATCGTTAATGAAAATCCAGGCATTGCTTTGATCGAGCAAGCGACGAATGAAAATGTTTTCGATATCAATTACCAGAGGCGATACTTGATTTTGCATAATCTCGTTTACATACTCCTGGGTCGATTGCTTTATCTCTCCTAACAAGGTTCGGTTCCAAATAATTAATATAAGTATAATTAGCAGGGTAACCAGAATTAGCAGGGTATAGGTAAGGTTCGATTGTTTAGTTGCTTCATTGGGTACATTAAAAAAAGTTTGTTCCAGATTAAGAAAAGCATCCTTTTTAATCATTTGATTGATACCCTGAATGGTTCGACTTATTAAACGGGTGTTTTGGGAATAAACTGCCAGACCGACCGGAGCGTTCATATAAGGAGTGGCCATACGTTCAATGCTCGAGAGCTGATAGTTTTCAATTAGAAAATCCCCAACAGGAAGGGGAATAATAGCACAGTCGTTTACTCCCGAGGCAAGTAATTGTATGGCTTTATGGTACGATTCAACCACCAGAATGTGTGATGCTTTGTTCTGGTAAAGTGAATGGTAGGGCAAATCGTTTTTTAGTACAATGGTTTTGCTGTTAAGTACATCGGTCAAGGTGCGAATATTTGCTCCTTTGCGGGTAAATACATAATAATTGATGGTATGCGGTGTTGGTATATATGTAAAGCCCTGAGGTGTTAAAGATTCGGGAATAAGCGCTATTACCGATTTTAGGGGCTCCGTGTCGCTTAGGTTATTGTGAAAAACCAAGGCTTGATTTTCGCCATATATTTTTTGCAGTAAATCGATGGTAAATCCATGATGAACCAATTGGTTATCCTGATGATGATAGGGTTCACCCGATTTTATTAATACAACATCAATGGGTTGTGCTTGGGCAAATCCCAAATTACACCAGAATAGTAAGGAACTGAAAAGTAACAAATGTTTCATAAATATTAACCGTAATTGGCACACTTAACTGCCTATAACAAATTTAACAATTATAGCCCAGCAACAAAACTTAGATACTATTAAATCAAATCCATTTTAAATTGAGCTTCCAACTATTCAGGTAGGATGCTGAAAATTAGGCTTACAGGCAAGCTTAATTTCATTTTTATTTTGATGAATCGATGGTATAAGTAGGCAGGATAGGAGTAAAAACCAATTTTATTTTTCAAATTTGTAAACTAAATACGATGAACGCATTATTTTTTGTAAATAAAATTTACTTTAACCCGAAGAATCTATCGAATTGTTTAGTTTCATCTTTAAAAAACGGCTTGGATAAACGACTTAAATAAACTCAATATATGAAAACACACGCTCTCCTGCTCATTGCTTTGTTGCTGTATTTACTCCCTTCGGTTAACGGCCAAATCAGTAAAAATGGAACCCCTTATTCCTGGCTTAATCCTCAGCTTATTCAACAACCTGAGGTTGTTCGGTTGCCCGGAGTTCAAGCCATACCTACTGCAACAATTGTGGAAAGCCGGTTAAAAAGCGGAAGCAGTGTTTTTGCGCATCTTTTTCCGGTCAATAAAGGGCTGTGGAATGCCGGTGTATGGACCGATTTACCCAATGGTGACCGGGTTTGGCAATTGAGCCTGGAGTCGGATGGTGCGCTGGGATTTACCGTGAATTTTAGCCGCTACCTGCTGCCTGAGGGAGCCACTGTATTTATTTTTAATGCCGAACGAACCCAGGTATTGGGAGCATTTACATCGGCAAATAATAAACCCTGGCAGGGGCTGGCTGTACAACCTATTTCCGGAAATAGCATTACGATTGAATATTATGAACCAGCCGATGTGGATTTTGAGGGCGAACTGCATATTGCTCAGGTCGGGCATGATTTTGTGGGAGTGGCCCTTGAAAAAGACGGTCGATTCAATACTTCGGATACCTGCCAGGTAGATATTAATTGTGAAGCCGGGGCAGAATGGCAAGTCCACAAAAGAGCGGTTTGTCGTATGGTAATCAATGGCAATGAATTATGTTCGGGCGCTTTGATAAACAACACCTTAAACGATCAAACTCCGTATGTATTAAGTGCCAATCACTGTGTTGACAGTAAATTAAGGGCGCAGAATACGGTTTTTGTATTTAATTACGAAAGTCCAACCTGTAAAGGAACAGATGGTTCGGTTTCTCAATCCATATCGGGAGCCAGTTTAATGGCCACCAAGAATCAGGATAAGGGTTACCTCGATTTTGCCTTATTGCGCCTTTCGCAAGCGGTTCCTTTATCGTACCAGCCTTATTTTGCCGGTTGGGACAGCCGTATTCTGACTCCACAAAGTGTGGCCGGAATTCATCATCCCTGGGGCGATGTAAAGAAAATATCAGTTGACTATGATGCTTTGGTAACGGGTTCTTTTGATGCCTGGTACGATCCGGATACCTTTTGGAAAGTACTTGAATGGGATTTGGGAACAACTGAAGGCGGCTCGTCAGGAAGTCCTTTGTTCGATCAGCATCAACGCATTGTGGGTTCGCTTACGGGCGGTGAAGCCACCTGTACCCATCCGGTGAACGATTATTACCAAATGCTTGCAGTGGCTTTCGATAAATATCCTGCCGATACCAATCAATTAAAAAAATGGTTGGTTCCTAATAATTCGGGCGTAACTTTTCTCGATGGATTTGATCCCCTGGCTTCGCCTGGAATTGTTACCGACAAAATTTCGGTAGTACATTGGGAGCAGGGGCAAAACCTGGCTTTTTATGTCGCCAACGACGGGGGTTATCTGGCGGGAAATAATGTTTACGGAGATAAAGAAAAAGCCGAGTTTTTTAATAAGCAGGAATTTTTGCCTTTAAATGTTATTAGCGGAGCGCGGATTGCCTTTGCTTATGCATCGGGTAACGATAATGAATGGATTGAACTTAAAGTAATCAGTGAAAGTTTTGGTTTTCCTTCCAATTATTTAGGCTCGGCTTATGCATCGCTGGGCGAAATAAAAGAAAAAGCGGATAAAGAATGGGTGTACTTTAGTTTCGATCCTCCTATTGAGGTTATTGGTTCAGTTTTTCTATCGGTAGTTCTCCCGCAAAACCCCGGCGATACGGTTGCCCTAATGACTGTTGAAAAAGCAAGTGTGAATACCGCCTGGGAATACAATGCCGATAATAAATGGTATCCGTATTCCAATCCTGATTTTTCGTGGGACATAAGTCTTGCGCATCTTATAGCGCTTGAAATTGGTCGGTATACCTTGATTGAAGATAACGTTGGATTTAAAAAAGAACTGGTGGTATATCCCAATCCGGCCAATGAGCAGGTAACCATTGAAACGGTTCAGGAAGCAATAAAAAGTGTGGTTTTATTTGATGGTCTGGGACGTAGGGTACGTGTCGGGAATATCAGTATTGACCGTAACAAGGCACAATTCGATGTTTCGCGTTTAAGCAAAGGAATCTACGTGGTGCTAGTTGGTCTTGAAAATGAAAGACTTTCTGCAAAAATTATGGTAGAATAAATCAGGCAAAGGTATACAGGTAATTGGCAAAGAAATTCCATACGGTAGTTACCGCAATGGCTCCTAGTTTCGATAGGTAGAAATTGAATTTAAGTTTGTCGGTTAAAAACCAAAGTACCAAACTATTAATTCCGAGGCCGATCAACGATACAAAAATAAACTGGGTGTACTCGAGCAAAAGTTCCGGGTTTTGGCTGTGAAAGGTCCATATGCGGTTTAAAAACCAATTGGTACTGGCTGCAATGGAAAACCCCAGTGCATTAGCCACATATTTTTGAACTTTAAACTTTTCTTTAAAAACCCAGGTAAAAAAGAAGTCGACAACAACTCCGGAGCCTCCGACAATCCCAAATTTGATAAATTTAATCAGAAAAACTTTGTCAAAAACGAGGTTAAACATACATGCCTTTGTTGGTATCAATACTTGTATAAAAGGTATTATTGATGTAAAAAATATAAATAGCCCCATTTACATCAGCTGACAAATGTAAAGGAAAAATTTTTTTATGCAATAATTTGAAGCAGGACGGAATCTATTTGACAAAATTTATTTTCTTTATAAAAAAAAATCTATGCGACGCAGAATAGGTTATCTTTTGATGCGGCTTGGCGGTTGGCGGTATATTGGCGAAGCTCCGACTGATAAAAAATTTGTGGTTATTGCCGTGCCCCATACCAGTATGTGGGATTTTGTATGGGGTAAATTTGCCTTTAGCAGTAAAGGGGTTAATCCGGTAATATTTATAAAAAAGGAATCGTTTTTCTTTCCCTTGGGGATTTTGCTTCGATGGTTGGGAGCCCGGCCGGTGAACAGGGGAAGAGGCGCTGTGGGCCTGGTCGATCAGGTAATTCATTACTTTAATACCAACGACACCTTTCAGGTTTGTATAACACCCGAAGGCACCCGCGATTTGGTTACAAAATGGAAAAAAGGATTTTATTTTATTGCACAAAAAACCGGTGTGCCAATATATTTAGGGATTATCGACTACAAAAACAAAGTGTTAACCATTGGCGAAAAATTTGTTCCCACCGGAGTTGTTGATGAAGATATGGCCCTGATTAGGGAATATTACAAACGACATAATCCGCAGGCAAAATATCCTGAGAAATTTACTTTTGATTTTACATAAAAATAATACCACATTAACACCATATTACCATGAACGATTTAAGAATTTCTTACATTCAAACGGCATTGGTCTGGGAAGATTCGGAGGCAAACCTTAAAATGTTTGACACCTATTTGGCTAACATTACCGATACCGATTTAGTGGTTTTTCCCGAGATGTTTAATACCGGTTTTTCGATGAATGTTGAAAACCTGGCTCAAAGTGTAAATGGCAAGGTGGTCAACTGGATGAAAAGCAAAGCGCTTGAGAATAATTTTGCCATTGCCGGAAGCATTATGGCCAAAGATCACGGTCGTTATGTGAATCGTTTTATTATGGCCTATCCATGCGGCGACGCGGTGTGGTACGATAAGCGCCATTTATTCCGGATGGGCGAAGAGGATAAAGTGTTTTCTCCCGGTAAATCAATAGAGGTATTTAATTTTTATGGTTGGAAGGTTCGCCCATTAATTTGTTACGATTTGCGTTTCCCTGTGTGGAGCAGAAACCGCAACGATTATGATTTGCTGATTTATGTGGCCAACTGGCCAGCACCCCGGCGCCATGTATGGGAAACCTTACTAAAAGCCCGAGCCATTGAAAACCAATGTTATGTGATTGGCGTTAACCGCATTGGAACCGACGGCATGGGCCTTTCGTACAGTGGAAATTCTGTGGTAATCGATCCGAAAGGATTTGTTATTAGTGAGTTGAACGAAGGTGAAGCCGGAATCGGTAATGCAGTTCTTAATCTGGATGAACTAAACCAGTTTAGGGAAAAATTTCCGGTGCACCTCGACGCGGATGATTTTATGATAAAAGGTCTTGATTATTAAGTATAACCCGGTCTTAGGTTTTTAAAGCTTCGTAAAATATTTCAACCGGATGCAAAGCCTTACGTCCGGTTCCATCTTTTATCTGGTGTCGGCAACTGGTTCCGGGAGCAGCAATAAGTGTTTCTACCGGAGTATTCCTGACCGATGGAAAAAGCACCAGTTCACCAATTTGCATCGATACCTGGTAGTGCTCTTTTTCGTAACCAAAACTGCCTGCCATACCACAACATCCACTGGGAATTTCTTCAACTGTATAATTTTCGGGAAAAGCTAAAATGGTTTTGCTTGCCTGGGTTGATGCAATGGCTTTTTGCTGACAATGTCCGTGCAATTTTATTTGCTTCGATACATCCGTAAAACGGGTTTTGTCGATGGTTCCTTTTTCAATTTCACGGGCTAAAAATTCTTCAATAGTTAGTGTGTTTTTTGCCAGTTCTTTGGCTGCATTTTTAAGTTCAGCACCAACCAAATCGGGATATTCGTCACGGAAGGTTAAAATTGCCGACGGTTCAATACCCACCAACGGATTGGAATCGCTAATTATATCTTTCAATAAAGAAACATTCTGTAGGGCTAATTTTTTTGCTTTTATTAAAAGCCCTTTCGATAAATAGGCGCGACCGCTTTCCACATGGGGAACGGTTTGAATCTGATATCCCAGTTCGGTTAATAATTTAATGGTGGTAATACCAAGTGTAGTATCGTTGTAATTGGTAAACTCATCGATAAAAAGGACCAGCTTGCCACAACTTAACTCCGGTTTTGAAATTTGTGAAAGGTTTTTATTAGCCCAGTTTTGTAAAGTGGTTTGCGAAAGTAGGGGGAGCGAGCGCTCAGTTGCCATACCCAGAGCTTTTTTTAAGAATTTTGACAGCACGCTGTTTCGCAAAAAATAATTGGTAATACCTGGAATTAACGAGCCCAAACGGTTAATACGGCTTATGTTGGCAATAGCCCGGGTACGCAGCGGAATTCCGTGTTTGTTGTACCAGTGTTGCAGGAATTCAGCTTTCATTTTGGCCACATCAACACTGCTGGGACATTCCGATTTGCAGGCCTTGCAAGATAAACACAAATCCAAAGCATCGTAAATTTCCTGATGATCGAAGGGGTTTTGTTTGGGAGAATTTACTAAGAACTCACGAAGTATGTTAGCCCGGCTTCGGGTAACATGAGCCTCGTCGCGGGTAGCCATGTAACTGGGACACATGGTTCCACCGGCGGTGTGCAATTTGCGACAGTCGCCTGAACCGTTGCAGCTTTCGGCAGCACGCACCAAACCATGTTTTTCTGAAAAATCGAAATAGGTTTTTATTTCCCGTGTATCCCCTTTTTTAGCACGCAAACTGCTGCGCATGGGAGGTGTATTGATAATCTTTCCTGGATTTAAAATGTGGTGTGGGTCCCAGGTGTATTTAAGTTCCTTTAGTAAATGATATACTTTATCGCCCAACATAAAAGGAATAAATTCGCCCCGTAAGCGGCCATCGCCATGTTCGCCGCTAAGTGAACCTTTGTATTTTTTTACCAGACGGGCAATATCCCAGGCCAGTTTTTCAAATTTTTCAATGTCCGGCTCTTTCTTTAAATCGAGTCGCGGACGTAGATGAATTTCGCCCGTTCCTGCGTGAGCATGGTAAACGCATTCCTCGCCATAGCCATCCATTATTTTTGAAAACTCTTCGATGTATTCCGGCAGCACATCAGGATGAACCGCAGTATCTTCTATTACCGTAACACTCTTGGTGTCGCCGGGAATGTTTGCCATAATTCCCAACCCGGCTTTTCGCAGATTCCAGGCTTTTTTTATGTCAGCTCCAAATAATATGGGATAGTGGTAGCCCAGCTTGTTTAGCTTCATTTCTTCAATCATAGGCCGGGCCGCTTTTTCAATCTCATCGTGCTTGTGTTTGGCAAACTCAATCAATAAAAGCGCTTTGGGATTTCCCTGAACAAAAAAGCGGTTTTTTTGCTGCTCCAGATTATCTTTTGATGCGTTCAGAATAATATCATCCATTAATTCTACGGCAGTAACCCCGTGTTTTAACGCAATAATGTTGGCTTTGAGCGCATCGTTTACCGAACTAAAATGTGCGGCTACCAAACCTTTTTCTTTGGGAGGCAAATCAACCAGCCCAAGTTTTATTTGAGTCATAAAAAGTAAGGTGCCCTCAGAGCCGGCAATAAGTTTGGCTATATTAAATGGTTTGTCGTTTTTCTCAAATAAATTGGTAAAAAGCAGTTGATCGATAGCATAGCCATGGTTACGCCTCGTAATTCGCTGATCGGGAAAATTTTCGATTATGGCTTTTTGGTTTTCCTCATCGGAAAGCATTTGATTCAGTTGCCGATAGATTTTTCCCTCAAGGTTTTGAAGTTTACATTTTTCATAAAATTCGGTTTTTGATAAGGGTTTGAAGGTTACTTTGGAGCCATCGCTTAAAAAACCTGAAGCTTCAATAATATGATCGCGCGTGGTACCATAAACAACTGCATGCAAACCACAGGCATTGTTACCAACCATTCCACCAATATTACAGCGGTTGGCTGTTGAGGTCTCAGGGCCAAAAAACAACCCATGCGGTTCAAGAAAACGGTTTAGTTCATCCAGAATAACACCCGGCTCTACGGTTATTGTTTTTTCGTTGGGATTGAAATCAAGAACCCGGGTTAAATGTTTTGAGATATCTACAATCACGCCGTTCCCAACTACCTGTCCAGCCAGTGAAGTGCCGGCAGCACGGGGAATAAGTGGTATTTTATGCTTTGCTGCATAGCTAACCAGTTTTTCAATATCGTGCTCGTTTTTGGGAACCACAACGGCTGTGGGTTTTTCAAAATAAACCGATGCATCGGTTGCATAACGAATTTTTGAAGCCTCGTCGGTTAATAGTTCACCTTCCAGTAAACCGGATAAGGTGCCAAGGTGTGTTTTAAACTCCATGAAAAAAATATTGGTTTTCAAAAGTAGCAAAAAGCTAAAATTTGAAGCCGAAGTTATCTCTTATTTCTTTTTGTAATCAAATTTCGAAAAAACCAGGAAAACTCAAGCAATGAATTATTCATTGAGTTTTCCTGATTAATAGCCGGGCAAAGTTGGTTAATCTTAGGTGATAAACCAATGAAATACAATCTACTTTTTGTCGTAAAAGTTTGTGCTTTCAAAAATTTTATCGGCACTTTTTGCTATAAAACCATTGTATAATTGTCCGTTGGCATCGGGGTAGCGAATAGCAAACTCATAATAACAAGCCGGGATGCTATGAATTCCGTCGGAAAAGCGCACTTCAATTTTTTCGGCCATAATGCTCGATTGTTGCAGTAATTCCTGTGGAGTTCCTTTAATTTCACCTCCCGAATCGTTTAGTTTAAAACCTTTATCTTTTAAATGCTGATTTACTTTTTCGATGGTGTTAAGCTTTTTTAGCGAATTGATGCTCACCGTAAAATGATTGGCTCTGAATCCGTAAACATAAAGCCATGCTGCATATTCCGATTCTTCGCGCAAGCGATTGTAGATTTTAAAAGAAGGTGCTCCCCAAATATTTCCTTTTAGAATTAAATCGTCGGTTTTGTAAACCTCATTTTCGACACTGTTGATGCGTTCAGCAATTAAATTTTGGAAGTCTTTACTAAAATCCTCAAGCACCAATTGACTAATAAATACTTTGGGTTCGTTTGGGTTATCGGGGATTTCGTAATGTTTGGCAATCAGTTTCTTAGTTTCAAAAACATAGCTTCCTTTTTCAATGTATCCTGCTTTAAGAAAAGGTTTTTCGAGCACCTTAATATCCATTCGCGGATCGTTAAAGGTTCGGAATGCTATGTGGTCGTTCAAAACCGTTTCGCCTAATGCCGTAAACGAATTGTAAACATCTAAAGCTGAAGGATTTTGTTTGGTGTATTGCTCCCATAATTGGGAAAATAATTGTTCTCTTGTCATAGTTGCATAAAGTTTAGGTTTATGCTATTAACAGTGAAGTTTGCTTTTTGTTAAGCTATTTTAGAACATGAAAACGCAGTGTTTAATTCTTTGTAAATCCGGGTGTATAAATAACTCGTAACGCCATGGTTTGTTACGAGTTGCGAATATATGACTTAGTATTAATCCGTTATATGTCAATATATTGTGTGTAAAAAATATTTGTTTTATATTATTTGATTTTTGTAACTTTGATTTTGAAGAGTCCAAGACGAAAGTCTTATGTAACAAATTATGAAGTAACCCTGGTTTGTCTTTATCGCCCGATTAAGATAAACCCTAATAAGAGTATTATGAAAAAGTCCTATCGAATGAAAAAATTCCAGGTTTTGATTTACCTGGTGGTGGGTTTAGTACTAAACCTGAATGCCCAATTGACAACCGGAACCTATACTGTAGGAGGAGAAACCCCCGATTACGCTAATCTGGTAGATGCTGTAAGCGATTTGAATACAGTAGGTATTGCCGGTGATGGCCCGGTGGTGTTTAGTATAGCTGACGGAAACTACAACGGTCAGTTATTAATTGGTGAAATTGCCAATTCCAGTGCAGTAAATACAGTTACTTTTGAATCGGCAATGGGCGATTCCAGCAAAGTAGCAATAATGCATGCAACAACGGGTTCAACCAATAATTATGTGGTACAGCTTAATGGTTGCGATTATGTTAGTTTTAAAAAAGTTACCTTTTATAATTACGCAACAGTATCTTACACCCGTGTAGTCGAGTTAAATGGTACAGCTACCAACAATTCCTTTCAGAATTGTATGTTTGTTGGTTATGCCGGATCAACCGCTTCAAATAATCAAGCGTTACTTTTTAGCTATGATGATGTGGTTTCAGAATTGGTGGTAGAAAATTGCCTGTTTCAGGATGGAGGCTATGGTATTTATCTGGATGCTTCAGGTAAACTAACTGAAAACATTAGTTTAAAAAACAATACGATAAATACTTTAAAAGGAATTTATTTGGCTTATGCCGATCGTTGTCTGGTTGAACAGAATACGATTAATGCCACCAATAGTGAGGCTCTTACCCTTCGCTATTGCGATTTTGACATACAACTAGTTGGAAACACAATCACTCTCGATTATTCGGGAACAGCCTATGGTATTTGGTTGGGAAACAGTAATGGTAACCTGGTTGAAAAAGGACTGATTGCCAATAATGCCATTTCTGTGAACGGATCTAACAGTTACAATGCGTATGGTATTTATATCGACGCATCAGTTTCACATCGTATATATCACAATTCTATACACATAAGCAATTCGAAAAATACCGGGGCTCCAATATATGCTTATAGTGGTTCCAATATTGAATTACTAAATAATAATCTGGTAAACTCCGTTTTGGGATATGCACTCTATGCAGCCTCATCAAGTGCATATTCAATAGCCGACAATAACAATTACTATACTGCAGGAAATTTTTTGGCTTATTTGGGAGAAGATATTGCTGATTTGACCGCACTTAAAGCAAAAGGAAAAGATGGTAATTCTACCGATTATTATCCAAGTTTTGTGTCCAATTCCGATTTAAGAGTGCTTACTCCCTGGTTAAACGGAACGGGAACATCCAGTATACTAGCAACGATACCCAACGATAAAGATGGTAATCCACGCGATGGTTCAAATCCCGATGTAGGCGCTTTTGAATTTACGCCTGTAAATAGCTTTGCTTATGCAGGAACATTAAGTATTGGAACCGGGGGCGATTTTGCCAGTTTTAACGAAGCGGTTGATTCGCTTGAATTATTGGGAGTTTCTGCCCCGGTAGTTCTAAACGTAGCCGATGGAAATTACATTGAGCGGGTAATTATAAACCGGATACCCGGTTCCGGGGCAAGCAATCGCATTTCTTTTCAATCGGCCAGTGCCGATTCTACCAAAGCAACTCTAAACTATACTACGGTTGATGCTAACGATAATGGAACAATCGTTTTGCAAGGAGCCGGATACCTGACCTTTAAGCAACTTAAACTGATAAATTCATCCACTTTATCGTATGGTAGAGTGGTTGAGTTGAAAGGTAGAGCAGAACAGGTTAATTTTGAAAACAATACTTTTATTGGTGCGGGAACCAGCAGTGGAACCAGCGATCGTGCGGTAATTTACAGTTCAGGGTATCAGGCCAATGATTTGGTAATTACCAAAAATGTTTTTACCGGAGGAAGTCGTCATATTGCTCTTAAAGGAATTGATGCTACAGTTGATGTACCGATTAATAAGGTTAGTATTTCAGACAATATATTTAATGTTTCGGAGCGGAGTGTATTGTTAGAATATTGTAAAGATATTTCCATTGCAGGGAACCAAATTAATGATTTTACTTATAATGGAATTTCTGTGCTGAACTGTCAGAATCCATTTATTATCGAAAAGAATAAAATTAATTCAACTTCCTGTTATTACCAATCGGTTCGGGTGGAATCGACCGTGGGGCCAGTTGGTGGAATTATAAAAAATAATTTTATTAGTCATAAATACAACAGTTCCGTTAATGGTATATACCTGCGTTACAATCAATACATCGATGTATACAACAATTCTGTTAATATAATAGCAAACAATACAGGGAGTAGTTCGGTTTACCTGGATGGAAACAGCAACCTGAATATTAAAAACAATATTTTGGCCAATAGCGGTACCGGATATGCTATATATGCATATGCGGCCCCAACCAATCTCGATTCTGACAACAATAATCTGTATACCACAGGTAATAATTTGGTGTATTGGACAGGAACAAACCATAGTTCATTAGGCGATTATCAAACGGCATTATCACAGGATGCAAACAGTTTAAGTATTAACCCCAATTATGCATCAGAAACCGATTTGCATATAAATTCTTACTGGCTCGAAGGAGCTGGTGAAACCCTGGCTTCAGTTACTGATGATATTGATGGTGATGTTCGCCAAGCTCCACCATGTATAGGAGCCGATGAATACATTTCAACACTAAGTCCTTTGGTAGGTACTTTTGAAATAGGAATTGGCGGAGACTATGAAACCATTAGCGAAGCGGTTACAGCTATTAGCGAAAATGGTATTTCGGGAAATGTGGTTTTCGAAGTATTATCGGGGACCTACAACGAACATTTTGTGATTCCCGAAATATTTATTGTACACCCTGCCGATTCGGTAATAATCCGTTCAAAAAGTGGTGTTGCCAGTGACGTTGTAATAACATACGAAGCAACTATTGCCGACGATAACTACATTGCTAAATTGGAAGGAACCGATCGTTTTACCTTTGAGAATTTAACCTTTACGGCCGGTAATTCTGAGTATGCCCGATGTATCAGTATGTTTGGAAATTTAAACAACATTACCATTAAAGGCTGTACCTTTAATGGTCGATCCAGTGCTTCAATGTCAACCAACGATATCATTATTTATGCTGGGGAAAACGATCCTTATTTTAATCAGTTGTTGATTGAAAATAATACTTTTAATGGCGGTTCGTGGGTTGTTGATTTCAAAGGTTCCGGAAGTAAAAAATTGGAACAATTGATTATTCGTGACAATCAAATTGTTTCAAATTACCGGGGTATATATATTAGCGATGCTGTAGCTCCTGTAATTGACAGAAATACAATTACCTGTAATGCTGAAAATTCATACGGAATAAAACTAAATGCTTGTGTAAGTGGTACCAGCAGTCCCCTAAAAGTTATTAATAATAAGATTTATTCCAATTTTAAAACCTCAGAAGGAGGGATTTACCTTTATAACGTCGATGGTACGAGTACCCAGCCAGGTATAATTGCCAATAATGTAATTCAGAATAGTACTTCAGGAGCTTATAATAGTTATGGCATGTATACATACAGTTGTGAAAAATTAAACGTTTATTATAATAGTATAAATATTACCGGAAACAATACAGGCGATAAAGCTTTTTATGCTCAGTATTGCGGCGATTTGAATATTTACAATAATAGCTTTGCCATTCGGGGAGAGTTGGGAACCAAAGAAACAGGTTATGGCTATGCCATTGATGTATCAAGTGGAACCAACATTATTGGTGATTATAATAATTTTTATACTCCTGGTAATTATATCGCACGCTGGCAGGGAACTTCCTATGTGAATTTGTCAGACCTGCAAATGGCTAGTGGACAATTTGCCAATTCGCTGGATGTATTTCCGGCTTATCAAGATGTCAAAAATTTAAATACCTTATCAGCATTCTTAAATGCTTCAGCACAACCCTATTCAGGACTTAGTACAGACATAAACGGCGTTGTACGTGATGCAACCCATCCCGATATTGGAGCTTATGAGATACTTTCACCAGCTACAGCCCTGGCATCGGGATCTTATACCGTTGGAACAGATGGTGATATGCCAACCATTGATTCCATGTATCGAGCCTTGTTTGAACTGGGTATTGATGGTCCGGTTACTTTTGCCCTTAAAAATGGCACTTATACTGGTATTAATCTGTTTTTTAAAGGAATTCCGGGAACCTCAGCAAGTGATACCGTTGTTATACAATCGGAAGCGATGGATTCATCGAAGGTGTCTTTGAGTTTTGTGCAAACCACCGGTAATAATTACATTTTCTACCTGAATGGTACAAAATACCTTACCATTAAAAACCTCACCTTGAATTCAGGCGGTGTTGGTTATGGCTCGTTATTAGTTATGGATGGAAATGTTCAACACCTTAATTTATTGAACAATCGCTTTAATGGATTAAATACCAATTCATCGAATAACGATTTGTCAAGTATTTACATGCCAAGCGATAACCTAATTGATTATTTACTAATTAAGAACAATTTGTTCAATTACAATAGTTTTGGAATTAACCTGAATGGATATTCAAGTTATCAGAATGAACAAATTACAATTGAAGGAAATGAATTTTTGAACCAATACAGTCAGATATATTTGAATCGAATCAATAACCCGATGATTCAATATAATATGCTTAAACAGGGACAAAGCAGAGCCATCAATTTGTATTATTGTACCAATGCTATCAAAATTATAGGTAACCAGATTGCTACAAGCGCAACTAATTTTAGGGGTATCGAATTAAGTTCAACGGAAGGTTCCGGTGTTACACCGGGTGTAATTGCCAATAATTTTGTACAGTGTAATGGAATTCATGGGATTTACCTTTATTATTCCAATTATCATAATATTTATCACAATTCAGTTAATCATACTGGCGACAACAGTGGTTCTGCTTTTTATGTGTATTATGGAAACAATATTAAATTAAAAAACAATATTTTTAACACCACAAGTAACGGATATGCCTATTATTCTGTGGTATCTGGTAGTATATTAGAATCAGATTATAATAATATAAATTCAGCAGGAACCCGCTATGCTTATTTTGGGGCAAATGCGGGTAATTTAACTGAGTTAAACGCTTTAAGCAGTATGGATGCCAATTCGTTCGAAGTTGAACCGCTGTTTTTAACGGAAAGCGATTTGCATTTAATCAGTTTCGATTTAATGGAAAAAGCAGTTGTGCTGCCTGAGATTACCATGGATATTGATAAGGAATTGCGTGATGCGGTAAAGCCCGATATTGGAGCCGACGAAATGTATGCCCGTCCGCCAGTTGCCGAGAGCAAAGTTATTTGTGAGGGTGAAGAAACTCCTGATTTAGCGGCATCGGGAATTAACATAAAATGGTATTCCGACGAAGCACTTGAAAATCTGATTTGGACTTCTGGAACTTATTCTCCCAATGTTACTGCTCCCGGGGAGTATATTTATTACGTTACCCAAACGGTAGGTGACGACGAAAGTGAGCCGACCCTGGTTACGTTAACTATAAACCCAACACCCGATTTATCGGCTGTTGTAGTAAATATCGATTGTCAGGGCAATAACTACGGTTCAATTAACCTTACTGTAAGTAGCGAAAACGCTCCATTCTTCTACCGTTGGTCTAACGAATCGACTACTGAAGATGTAAGTAAATTACTGGCCGGTAATTATACCGTTACAGTAAGCGATATATTAGGATGTTCTTCTACTCAAAGTTTTGTAGTAACTGCACCAACTCCCATTGAATTAACCATGATTGCGAACGATGCTGATTGTGGTGACAACAATGGTTCAGCTACCGTATTTGCTGAAGGTGGAAATGACCCGTTCACTTACATCTGGACTACAGGAGATACTAAAACCACCATCGATAGTTTGGTGTCGGGAATTTATGTGGTTACGGTTACCGATCAGGATGGATGTACAAAAACCGGAATTGCTACCGTAAACGATTTGGGTGGTTCAGTTATTACTGTTGATGCGGTTAATGATGTTTCATGCTATGGCGGTAGTAATGGTTCCATTGCAGTTAGTTTAGCTGGCGGAGTTACTCCGTACAATATTAAATGGAGCAATGGTTCAACATCCGAAGATATCAATAACCTGGAAGCGGGACCTTACGAAATTAATGTGACCGATGGAGATGGTTGTAGTTCGGTAAAAAGTATTCAGGTAAATCAACCCGATCCAATTTTAATTGGATTGGGTGAGTTTGATGCCAATTGTGGTCAGGCCAATGGCAGTGCCACTACCAATGTTAGTGGTGGTGTTGCTCCTTACAGCTATTCCTGGAGTACCGGTTCAACAGCAAGCGAAATTAGTAGTTTGGGTCTTGGTGTTTATGGAGTTACGGTTATTGATGCCAATACCTGTCAGGCAAATAAATCGTTTGCTATTAGTGAGTCAGGAGCACCGGTTGTTTATGTCGATTCGGTTATTGAAGGAACCTGTGGCAATTCTGATGGGGCCATTTATATAACGGCTTATGGTGGTTCCGGAACCCAATTGGATTATTTGTGGAATACCGGCTCAACAGCTGAAGATTTAGTTGGAGTAAATCCGGGTGCTTATTCCGTAACTGTAACTGATTCCGTGGGATGCTCCGGAGCCACAGTGGCCGAAATTGTGGCTGAGAAGCCGGAAACACCTGCTATTTGTATTGTTACCGTTGATACAACTACCAACAATAACGAAATTATTTGGGAAAAACCTTTTGCAACCGATATCGATTATTACAATATTTATCGCGAAAGCACCCAAAGTGGCGTGTATCAAAAGATTGGAGAGCGACAATACAATGAGGAAAGTTTGTTTGTTGATGTGAATTCAAACGCCAAACAGCGCTCGTACCGCTATAAACTTTCAGTGGTAAATACCTGCGGGGTGGAATCGGAATTGAGCGATTTGCATAAAACCATGCATTTAACCATTAATTTGGGTACAAATAACAATGTTAATTTAATTTGGGATCACTACGAAGGATTTAAAATTAATACGTATTACATTTATCGCTATACTCCGGAAACTGGATGGGTAAAATACGACAGTATTGCAAGCAATTTAACTTCGTATACCGATTTTGATGCACCGCTCGAGAATTTACAATACATGATTGAAATTGTACATCCTTACGGATGCACCGCTACAAAAGCAGTTAACCGGAATACATCGCGTTCAAATGTGGGTTCCATAACCAATACCGGCGGTAGCGGAAATGTGGCTACCTTTAAGGTAACATCGTCAGGTGTGGCTGTTGAAGGTGCTGAAGTTACCATTGCCGATGCCATGCAAACTACCAACGAAGACGGTGAAACTACATTTACTAATTTAACTATGGATGCCGTGGTTGATTATAGTGTTACCAAAACTGGATACGAGGATTACTTTGGTTCCTTTACTGTAAAAAGTGCCTTTGAAAACGTTGAGGTGGAATTAATCCCGGTAGGAGTTATTGATGAATCTGCACAACTGATCAAACTTTTTCCGAATCCAAATCATGGTTCATTTATTTTAACCGTTTACCTGGAACAAGAACAAACCATTCGGTACCAGGTTTACGACGCAACTTCGATGTTGGTAATTGGTGAGGAATTTAAGAATCAGCAGGGCGAAGTGTCACATCAAATTCATTTGGAATCGGCAGAAAAAGGATTCTATATAATACAAATATATATTGATCAACGAGTTTATTATAAACGAATTATAGTGAATTAATCAACCCCGGTGTTGATAATATTACCCTGTAAGTACTATTCTTACAGGGTTTTTTTTTACTTTTGTTTGAACATGAAAAATTAGATCGAATGTCCTCATCACTCAGATCATTTCTTCTGGTTTTATTACTGGTTGTTAGTACCATAATGTTGTGCGGCCAAACCGGTATTGTTCCGGTTAATGAACTGGGCTTTTTTCCTGTAAAAAATTTTTCTCCCAAAGATTACGAAGCCCTTCCGCAGAATTGGGCAATTATTCAGGATTTTCGTGGAAATATTTATGTTGGAAATAACGAGGGAATTCTTGAATACGATGGCAGTACCTGGCGTAAAATACCCACTCATGCAAATACCGAAGTCCGTTCTTTGGCTATCGACAAAAAAAATCGAATTTATGTTGGAGCCGTCGGCGAGTTCGGTTATTTGAAGCCCGATGCCAATGGCAAGCTAGGATTTGTTTCGCTGATGTCGTTGGTGCCTGAGGCATACAGTAATTTTGGTGATGTGTGGAAGACTTTCTATGTAAATAATCAGGTTTGTTTTCAAACTGAAGAGCAACTGTTTATTTTTTTCAACGATTCCATCCGTGTGCTTAAAGCTGAGGGTTGGTTTAATAATTCATTTCTGGTAAATGAATCCCTGATTGTTTCTGATGCAGAAAACGGCCTTTACCGTTGTAGTGGAGATTCAATAAACTTCCTTGGTGGCAGCGAAGTTCTTATAGGCAAAAAAATATATATCATGTTGCCATACGGAGATAACAGCATATTGGCGGCCATTCACGAAGAGGGTGTTTTTATACTCGAATTGGATGTAACTCAGAATAAATTGAGTATTCAGCCACAAAAAACCTCCATCGATTCGTTTTTGAAGAAAAATCAGATTTACAGCGGAGCCAAACCGTCCGATTCTCTTTATTCTATTGGAACGTTTAACGGAGCGGGAGTTATTAACAGCATAGGCGCACTTCAGTATTGGATTAATAAACAAACCGGATTAATTGATGAGAACATAAAGTTTCAGGCGCTTGATAACCAGGGTAATCTTTGGTTGGGATTGCACAAGGGCATTGGTCAAATGCAGGTGAGCAGCCCAATTACATTTTTTAACGAAACCCATAAGCTTGAAGGTTATGTAGAGTCGATTACCCGTTTTGCCGGAAAAATTCATGTGGCAACCTCGCTCGGTGTATATTCATTAAATCCTTCGCAAAATGGGGCTTTGCCTTATTTTTCGGCCATGGAAAACCTGAATCGGTCCGACACATGGATCACAGCAAGCTACCAGCTGGAAAACAACCAAATGCTGTTTATTGAAAAAAATCAGGACATTTTTGTTGTCGATAGAATCAATGGCATTCCTCAATCAGTTTATAACGGTATTCCCTGGGCACTTTATCAAAGCATTGGCAACCAAAAACACTTTTATATTGGTGTTGAAGATGGTTTGGTTAAGCTGGAGCTCGAAGGTAAGCAATGGAAGCATCATCGCATATTTCAGTCAATAACCGACCGTATTACGGGCATTATTGAAGATGCCGATGAAAACTTATGGCTCTCAGCCGATAATGCCGGAGTATATAAAATATCAGGTGACGATAAGGATGAAATTGCTTTTTACGATTCAAAATCAGGACTTGAAGAAGGACCCTTTTTATTTCAAATGTTTAACCATGAATTGCTGGTAGGTTCGGGCAAAGGGATTTTGGTTTGGAACAAAACAACAAATACTTTTGATCCGCACAGCCAGTTTAATCAGCTGCTGGGTAACAATTTACGATACATTCACCGCATGTCGGTCGACCACGAGAACAGGCTTTGGCTGGTAACCTATATTGAATCGGAAGAAAGAGATGAACTTGGTTTTTTTGATGTTGATGCGGATTCCTCCCTAATCTGGAACCCTGTACCTTTTTTAGGGGATATAAAAGGTCAAATAAATGCCATGTATCACGATACCAATGGAATAACCTGGTTGGGTGGCAGCGAGGGGCTTTTCCGTTACGATGCAAGTATAAAGAAAAAGTATGATAACGAATTCATTTGCCAAATCCGAAAAGTCAGGTTGGGTGAAGATTCAACAATTTTTGATGGTGCTTTTTATGACGAACAAGGCTGGGGGAGTATGGAACAGTCCCCGGCCTTGCAGCCCATTCTCGATTATCAGTACAATTGGCTCATATTTAATTATTCAGCAATGAATGTTGATGTTGAGCATCCAACCAGATACAGTTATAAACTCGATGGGTACGATAAAAAATGGAGCGAATGGACCACAGAAACCAAAAAAGAATATACCAACCTACCCGAGAATGAATATGTGTTCAGGGTGAAAGCAAAAAATGTTTACAATCATCAAAGCGTTGAAGCTAGTTATGCTTTTTCTGTATTACCCCCATGGTACCGAACGATCTGGGCCTTTTTACTGTTCGGATTAGTGGGTTTAGGTCTGGTTTATTTTATTGTAATTTCGTATACGCGCTATTTACGTGCCGTTATTCGGGAAAAAACAGCAGAGATTCGTGAGCAAAAAGACGAAATTGAAAAACAAAACGAAGAGATTACCGCAAGTATAAAATATGCTGAGCGAATTCAAAAGGCAGTGGTTCCCTCGTATGAGCGGGCCAGCGAATTATTACCCGAGCATTTTGTACTCTGGCGCCCGCGCGATATTGTGAGTGGTGACTTTTGGTGGATGACCCAGAAAAACGGCAAAGTGATTATTGTTGCTGCCGACTGTACCGGGCATGGAGTTCCCGGAGCTTTTGTAAGCATGCTGGGTGTTTCGTTTTTAAACGAAATAGTAAATAAAATGGAGTACATCAAGGCCAACGAGATTTTAAATCAATTGCGCTATCATGTAAAAACCACCATGAAACAAACCGGAAAAGAGGGCGAAGCCAAAGATGGAATGGATTTGGCCCTGGTGGTTCTCGATTTATCGAACCATAAAATTCAGTATGCCGGTGCATATAATCCCCTATATTTAATCCGAAAAGGAGAATTAATTGAGTTTAAAGCCGATAGAAATCCCATTGGTATTTATATCAAAGAATTGGATTCATTCACCAATCATGAAATTGAAGTACAAAAGGGCGATACCATTTATATATTTTCCGATGGCTATGTTGATCAGTTTGGCGGAGGCGATGGCCGCAAATTCAAATCAAAACAATTCAAGGAATTGCTGTTAAGTATTCAAAAACAATCGATGCTTGAGCAGGAAATGATGCTGGATCAAACCATTGACGACTGGCGGGGCAATTTTGAACAGGTTGACGATATAATTGTTGTAGGAATCCGTATTTAAATCAATCCGTTCGATTTTCCAGTCCAGTTGCAGAGTTTATACAAAACCCGGGCTCCTACATTTCCATCCCATTCATTGCCTAATCCGCCTACTTCGCATAAATCAAAACCAATAATCTGACGACCGCTTTCTACCACACGTTTTATAAGGTAAAGCGATTCGTTATAATCTAAACCACCGGCTACCGGGGTTCCTGTGTTGGGGCAAAGCTGCGGATCGAGCCCGTCAATATCGAAACTGATGTAAACCTTTTGAGGAAGTTTTTCAATAATTTGTTCACATTGCTCGTGCCAGTTTAGATTTTTGTATTTGTTTTGCTGAATCTGATAATCGTAAAATACCTGAACCTTATATTCTTTGGCAAATTCCACTTCCTGTTCACAAAAATCGCGAATCCCCACCTGAACCAGATTTTTCACGTAGCCAAGTTTTACTGCATTGTTAAAAATTGATGCATGCGAATAGGTAAAGCCTTCAAAACTTTCACGTAAATCCATGTGTGCATCAATATGTAAAACACCATATTCGGCATATTTTTCGCTAAAAGCTTGTAGTAAGCCAAGTGGTACACTGTGTTCACCGCCAACCACTGCCGGTATTTTGCCTTTTTCTAGTAAAGCCTTTGCTGCTAAATATACTTCATGGTTTAACTGTTCGTGATGCTCATTTATTTTTGCCAGCCGCTCAGCCATTTTTTTGTTTTCAACAATCTGTCCGCCTTGCTCCAAAAACGTAATGTATTTTTTAGCTTCGGTTCGCAGTTTGTCATTAAGTGCTTTTTGTTTTTTATCCGACGGGCGTAAAAATATTCCGAGTTGCCAGGCATTCTCTATTTCCGGATCAAAAAGATCGAGCTGCAACGAGGCCTGCAATATATTGTCGGGTCCGGTTGAGGTACCATCAGCATACGAAACGGTAACATCCCAGGGAACCGATACCATTACAATTTTTGCTTCATCTTCAGTAAATGGGAGGCCAATAAAATGCCCATTATCCAGTCCAATTCCATTTGGGTCGAAAGACATATTGCTCATAGTTTTGTGATTACGGTGCGAAAATAAAGTATAGTTTTTAAAGTTTATGTTTTTAAAGCATAAAAAAAATATTTGAACCATAAAATTGGCTTTCTGTTTCCTATTTCCTTATTTTTGAACGCTTATCTGTTTTTATAAACAGCTTAAATCCCATGATAGGCGGGGAGTTAACTTGATTAAAAATAAATTAGAATGTCGAAAGTTTTAATTATTGGAGCAGGAGGTGTTGGGAGTGTTGTGACCCAAAAATGTGCCTCGTTACCTGAAGTATTCAGCGATATTATGCTGGCTAGTCGTACCCAATCAAAATGTGATGCCATAGCCCGTAGAGTAGGTGGTAATAGGGTAAAAACAGCACAGGTTGATGCTGACAATGTTCCGGAACTGGTAGCATTAATTTCTTCGTTTAAACCCGCGATGGTAATAAATGTGGCTTTGCCTTATCAGGATTTAACCATCATGGAAGCCTGTCTTGAAGCCGGAGTACATTACCTCGACACGGCAAATTACGAACCGAAAGACGAAGCTCATTTTGAGTACAGCTGGCAATGGGCTTACCACCAACGATTTAAAGAAAAAGGATTAACCGCTATTCTAGGTTGTGGATTCGATCCCGGTGTAACCAGTATTTATACAGCTTTCGCGGCCAAGCATCATTTCGATGAGATGCATTATCTCGATATTGTTGACTGCAATGCCGGCGATCATGGCAAAGCTTTTGCAACCAATTTTAATCCCGAAATAAATATTCGCGAGGTAACCCAAAAAGGAAAATACTGGGAAAATGGCGATTGGGTTGAAACTGAACCTCATGCCATTAAAAAGGCGTTGAATTATCCAAATATCGGAGCGCGCAATTCGTATGTTATTTACCACGAAGAACTGGAATCGCTGGTTAAAAATTTTCCCAGCTTAAAACGTGCCCGTTTCTGGATGACTTTTGGCGATGAATATTTAACTCACCTGCGGGTAATACAAAATATTGGTATGGCCAGCATTGAGCCCATCATGTACAAAGGGGTTGAAATAGTTCCCCTGCAATTCTTAAAAGAAACCTTGCCAAACCCGGGCGATTTGGGCGAGAATTATACCGGTGAAACATCAATTGGTTGTCGTATTCGTGGAATAAAAGATGGAAAGGAGAAAACCTACTACATCTGGAATAATTGTAAGCATCAGGATGCCTACAACGAAACTGGTGCGCAGGGTGTTTCCTATACCACGGGTGTTCCAGCCATGTTAGGAGCCATGATGCTGCTTACCGGGAAATGGAAAAAACCGGGCGTTTTCAATGTCGAAGAATTCGATCCGGATCCCTTTATGGAATTGATTGGCAAATATGGTTTGCCTTGGCAGGAAGAAATAAATGGGGATATAGAAGTATAGAAGTAAAGAATTATAGGTATTAGATTCTAGACTTTAGCCTTTTAGAATCTGGACACTTTTTAAAGGGGAGTTTGAGATTTAAATAAATTCATGCTCCTTTTTTTCTTCTAAACAAGCTTAACTTGCAAGTGAAGATTAACATTGCTAAAGTCTAATTTCTAGTATCAAAACTCTAAAAGAAATGGATTATTCAAAAATTCCTTCTCCCTGTTTTGTTCTGGACGAAGCCAAACTCCGAAAAAATCTGGAATTAATTCGTTATGTGCAGGATAAGGCAGGAGTAGAGATAATTTTAGCTTTTAAAGGATTTGCCCTATGGAGCGCATTTCCGTTGGTGCGTGAATATGTTCAGGGAGCTACAGCCAGCTCACTGTTCGAAGCTAAATTGTGTGTCGACGAAATGAAAACCAAGGCTCATGTTTATGCCCCGGCCTATATTCCGGATGAGTTTCCTGAATTAAGTTCTTTGGCCAGCCACATGGTTTTTAATTCATTGAATCAGTTTCATACTTTTTACCCACAAATGCAAAAATCAGGCAAGCCTGTTTCGTGTGGCATCAGGGTTAATCCTGAAAAAAGCGATGTGAGAACTGATTTGTATAATCCCAGTTCTCCTAAATCGAGACTGGGTGTTTTAAAAGAATTTTTTCCTGATAAATTGCCTTACGGAATTGAGGGTTTGCATTTTCATGTATTGTGCGAATCCGATTCCTACAGTCTGGAGCGTACCCTGGAATCATTCGAAAAATTATTTGGAAGCTATTTGCATGAATTAAAATGGGTGAACTTTGGAGGTGGCCACCTGATGACGCGTCAGGGTTACGATTTAGAACACCTGATTAAGGTATTGAAACGGTTTAAAGAAAAATATAAAGTACAAATAATTTTAGAACCAGGTAGCGCATTTGCCTGGGATACGGGTGTTCTGGTTTCTACCGTACTTGACGTGGTTGAAAGTCGGGGAGTTAAAACAGCCGTGCTCGATGTTTCGTTTACTGCCCATATGCCTGACACGCTTGAGATGCCTTACCGTCCTCGTATTGTTGGAGCTATAGAACCAACCACCGACAGTAAATATTTATACCGTTTGGGAGGATTAAGCTGTTTAGCAGGCGATTTTATGGAGGTTTACGATTTTGGCAGGGAACTAAAAATTGGCGACAAGGTGGTATTTGAAGATATGATGCATTACACCATGGTTAAAACCACACTTTTTAACGGAGTTGGGCACCCTGCTATTGCCATTTGGAAACCAGATAACACCCTACAAATGATTCGTAAGTTTACCTACCACGACTATAAAAACCGTTTGTCTTAAAAAGATAAAATAGAAAAGAGGGTGTCTAAAAAGGCATCCTCTTTTTTTATGCAACAATATTGGATATGGAATAATTTAAAGTGATGTAAATTGTTTTGGTTTTCGATTGTCCATATTTTGTCTTAAACGCGGTCAAAAGA
>JBFWMB010000053.1:0-27336 GCA_050251815.1 Salinivirgaceae bacterium
AGGTAGTAGCGTTTGTAATTGCTATGCCCGATGTGAGTCAAGGAATTAAAAAAAGTAAAGGACATTTGTTTCCTTTTGGCATCTTAAAAATTCTGAATTCACAAAAACATACCAAACAGTTAAACCTTTTGCTGGGTGGTATTCACGAAGAATACCGCAATAAAGGACTCGATGCTTTGCTTGCCATACACATGCTTGAAGAAGCCCGAAAAGCAAACCTGGAATACATCGACAGCCACTTAACACTCGAAGTAAATACAAAAATAAGAGCAGAGATGGAACGACTGAATGGAACCATTTATAAAAGGTATCGGGTTTTTATTAAAAGCATTTAAAATAAGCGAACAGGCAGAAGAAATAGGTAGAAGTTAAAAACACCGTTTAATTTAAACTAAACAACTTTAAATTGGCATAAAGTTTAAACCGGCTTAAACAAGCCTTACTGGCTTCGATAATAATTATGTGTCCTTGTTTGCGAATCAGTTGGCTGCCATCCTGAAAAGTTTCGATAATAGCTAAATCGGGCCTGATTTCGACGCGAGGTTCATAATAAATATCTTTTTTTGTCGACTTTTCCATAACACTTACATTTAGAGGAAAAATGCAGGTTAAAGATACCTAAATATTACGATTAAACAGCATTCGTGCCATTAAATTTTGTCATAATATGGTGAAAGTAAACGGAGAAAGAAGCTACGAAAGCGGTTGAATTCCGGCTGATTTTGTTTTCTGAGTAAAAACAATGGCCTTGTTTGTTATTTTATATTCCCAACCCATGGCCAATGCAATAACCTGGGCTATATTTTTCTCGTTTGGATTATCAAAAGTACCACTGTAACGGAGTTCCTGCACATTATCGGGTAGTATTACCTGTTTGCCAAAATACTCGCTCAGCTGACTGGCTACCGATTCTACCGGTGTATTATTGAAGATAAGCTGATTGCTCTTCCACGAAATAGCATTTGGATTAAAGACGTCTTGCTTTGAAATGATACCCGAATGAGTATCGAAGTACACCTGTTGCTCTTTTTCAACCACTAAAGCGTTTTTTCGGGAGTTTCCAAACCAGACTTTACCACTGAAAACATTTAACGCCCAGGTTTTACTCTGCTCTTTAACCTGTAAATTAAAGCGGGTGCCCAAAACTTTAGCCCGGAGTCCTTTTCCCGATTCAATTATAAAAGGAAGTTCTGCATTTTTTTCTACCTCAAAATATGCTTCACCCTTGAGTTTAACATTTCGGTTTTTCTTATTATATGCTTTATCAAGCAACAAACTCGACTCAGCATTTAACCAAACGCGGGTATTGTCGGGCAATTGAATTTGTTCGGTATTTTGAGCCGTCTGATACAAATATTGTTGGTTGTTTTTAGTTGACAAAATACCAAAAATACCCAACAATACTATTATTGAAGCTGCAACAGCAATTAATTGCAATCGTCTTGGTTTATTCAGCTGGCGAACTTTACTGGAATCGCGCAAATTTTTAAACTGTTCCCATTCAGACTCAACATCAATATTCAGATTGTACTGGAATTGATTACTTAATTTCCAAACCTTTTGAAGTTCGGAGTAAGCTTGTTTATTTTCAGGCACCGACAACCATTGCTGAAGCTGTAACTCCTCATTTCCGGCGAGTTTTTCTCCGCTAATGCTTCTGGTTACTATGTCGAAAATGTATTCCATAAATTCACAATCTAGATATAAAACAGTTGAAACATGTACTGCCCTACCCCTAAAAAAAGAAAAACATAAATTAAATCCATATAGGGTTTCAGACTTACCCGTAAATCCCTTAACGCCTTGCTTATATGTTTCTCAACGGCTTTCAAACTTATATTCAATTCTTCTGCAATTTCTTTATTACTCAAATCAGAAAACCGACTCAAGCTAAAAACAGTCTGACATTTATCGGGCAAAGCAGCAATCGCTTTCTTTATGGCCAATTCAACTTCATCCGACAAATAATCGCTGTTTGGTTTTACCTGTAAACTATCGAAAATATTATCCGCCGATTGTTCCTCATTTACAATCCGTTTGTTTTTATCGATAAAATTTAATGCCGTATTTATTACCGAACGATGCAGGTATGCCCGCATGTTTTGATCGAAATTTACTTCGTCACGCAGGTTCCAAAGTTTTAAGAATACCTGTTGTACAATATCACGGGCATCATCGCGATCTTTAAGAACGCCAAAGGCCACGTTTACTAAAAACGAATAATTAGTTTTAAAAATATCTTCAAACTGGTTTTCAGTCATTGCCATAAATTCGTTGCCCAAAAGTAAATTACTGCATCTAATTAACAAAACAAAAGAACAAAAAACGGCGTTTTGTAACCAATGGTTTATTTTAGCGTCAAAACCATATTCAACAACAAATTATTTTTACCCCTAAAAAAAACGTTATGAAACAGTCGAAAAAATTTATTCACTTAACCGTTGTCTTACTATTGCTATCATTTATGACAAAAGCACAAGAACAAAAAGAGTTGCCGGGCGATGCAAGCCTGCCCTCAACTACCGAAGAACTTGAAAAAATGGCAGCTTCTCATGTTGGCGATTACAAATACAATGTTGCCTCGTACTTTGCCAAACCCTTAAAAAGCAGTTTTCAGTTTTCCCCAAAAGGGAATTACCTGTCGTACCGCGAAAAAGATGAAAACAGCAAGCGGCACGTATATGTAATGAACACTGAAACTGAAAAAGTTACCCGGGTAATTACCGAAGATGAAGAACTGATTCGGGGTTATGGCTGGGTAAACGATGAACGCTTAATTTATATTAAGGATCAGGGCGGAAACGAAAACTACCAGCTATTTGCCGTAAATATTGATGGTTCAAATCCTCAGGCTTTAACTCCGTTTGAAAATGTTAGGGTGGGCATTTTAGAAATGCTAAAAGAGCAACCCGACTATATTATTATTCAGATGAATAAAGATAATGCCCAGGTATTTGAGCCCTACCGCATCAATGTAAATACCGGGGAGTTAACCAAACTTTATGAAAACACCGATTTATCGAGCCCCATAATGGGATACGATTTTGATAAAGATGGAAACCTTCGTGGATTCACCAAGCAGGTTAATGGCACCGAGTTACAATTCATGTATCGTTTAAACGAAAATGAAGATTTTCAGGTTATTGAACATTACGACTGGAAAGGTTCGTTTAGTGTAATCGGGTTCGATTACAACCCTGAAAGTCAACACCTGGCTTATGTGGCAACCAATTTGAATCGCGACAAAGAAGCGGTTTGTCTGTACGATTTAGCCAACAAGAAAGTACTTAAAGTAATGTTTGAAAACGATACTTTTGATGCCAATGGCATGTCGAGGTCACGAAAACGCAACTGGGAAATTGATTACTTCTCGTACAACGGAGAGAAATTTCAAATTGAACCCGTTAGCGAACATTACAAGAAATTGCATGCTAAATTCAAAGCACAATTCGGAAATAAAGATTTTTGGATTACCGATAAAACCGATGACGAAGACAAATACCTGCTCTACGTAACCAGCGATAAACTTTATGGTGAATATCACATTTATAATGCAAGCAAAGATGAGTTTAAATTGATGATTACCTTAATGCCCCAACTTAAGGAAGAAGATATGGCTGAAATGCGATCAATTAAATTCAAAAGTCGCGATGGTTTTACGGTTTACGCCTACATTACACTTCCCGAAAAAGCACTTAAAGGAGAAAAAGTTCCCATGATAGTAAATCCTCACGGCGGCCCTTATGGTGTTCGCGATAGTTGGGGATTTAATCCCGAAACCCAATTATTTGCCAGTCGTGGATATGCCACATTACAGGTAAACTATCGTGGTTCAGGTGGATATGGAAAAGAATTTTACCTGGCCGGAAGCAAACAAATTGGCCGAAATATGTTAAACGATTTGGAAGATGGTGTTCAATACTGTATTGAGCAAGGGTGGGCCGACAAAGACAAAATTGCAATCTACGGTGCCAGCTACGGAGGGTTGGCAACTTTAGGAAGCTTAATAAAAACCCCTGACTTGTATGTTTGTGGAATTGATTACGTAGGTGTATCGAATCTGTTTACTTTTGTTAATTCTTTCCCGGCTTACTGGAAACCTTTTATGGCTCAGTTTTATGCCCAATGGTACGACCCTGAAAATCCGGAAGAAAAGAAAATAATGGAAGAAGTATCGCCGGCTTTACGGGCAAATGAGATAACCAAACCACTTTTCGTTATTCAGGGCGCAAACGACCCAAGGGTAAATATCAACGAATCGGATCAAATTGTAAAAACCCTTCGGGCCAAGGGTGAAGATATTCCCTATATGGTAAAATACAACGAGGGCCACGGTTTTCATCACGAAGAAAATCAATTGGAGTTATACCGCTATATGATGGGCTTTTTTAGCAGGTACTTAAACTAACAAAATTACTTCATAATTCTTAAGCCGGAAAATCAACTTCCGGCTTTTTTTGTTCATAAACCAACCTGTGAAGTGTATATAAAACAAATTCACTATATTTAAGAACAAATTAATTACTCATGGAACAACTGAATACATTTCTTTCAACTACAGGTGGAAAAGTTGTATCGATTGCTGCTTTGGCCATTGGTGCACATCTTTTGGTATTGCTTATAAGAACCATCGACCGGATAATTCTGAAGCGACTTACCAAAAAACGGGCTAAGTGGAGTTCTATACAATCGTTAGGTTTTAGTATTCTTATTTTTACGGTTTATTTCGTAGCCATTGGCAAAGTTTTAATGGAACTTGGGGTTTCGTTAACCGCGTATATTGCCAGTGCCAGTGTAATTGGACTTGCCGTTGGTTTTGGTACGCAAGGACTAATACAGGATGTTATAACCGGTGTTACCATTGTGTTTTCAAATTTAATGAACGTTGGTGAATTGGTTGAGGTAAACGGAGTAACCGGTGTAGTTCGCTCCATAAATATGCGCTTTATCGAAATTGAAGATCATTTGGGAACCCTTGCTTATATACCCAACCGCACCATTACAAAAGTTGTCCGCTACCCAAAAGGCTACCTCAGTTGCAGTATCGATTTTGTGAACACGCCCAAATTGCTGGAAACCCCTTCAACCATTAATGAAATTGATGCTTTTTTGAAATCGGTAAAGGACCAATTTCAAGGAATTTTTAGAGGAAGTATTTCCATGTACAATGATAAAACCACCAGCACCGGAAAAAAATATTCACGAATCAAACTTAGAATCTGGCCCGGTCGAACCCAAATAATTGACAGCACCCTTAAACAGGAATTGTTGGACATTCTTAAAAAAACAGAACCCGACTATAAAGACTGGATGCTGAGCATTAATTATGAAATTGAAAACGGCAAAAACAAAAAACATAAAAACGGCAACAAATCACAGGTAAGTGAGCCAAGCTAAGTTTTTTTATTAAAGAGTAAAGCCTGTTTTGTTTTAAAACCCGTTTAACTTCATGGTGACGGTTGGAATTAATAACAACCAACCCAAAATCATTAACACAATCATAAACGGAGTTATCCATTTTACCCATTTATCGTACGGGATTCGGGCCACTCCCAATACACCAATTAAAACACCCGATGTGGGAGTTATCATGTTGGTAAAACCATCGCCCAATTGAAAAGCAACTACTGTTGCCTGGCGCGATAAACCAATTAAATCGGAAAAAGGAGCCATTATGGGCATGGTTAAAGCAGCTTTGGCCGAGCCTGAAGGAATTACAATATTAATTAAGGTTTGAATACCATACATAACACTTACCGAGCCCAATTGTCCAAATTCATTCATGGAACGACTCAAACCATGCAAAATGGTATCAATAATTCTACCCTCCTGCAAAACAACAATTATTCCACCGGCCAGACCCACCACAAAAGCTGCCGACATAATATCTTTAGCACCTTCGATAAATAATTTAGCAATGCTGTTGGCCGATTTGTTCATAGCTATCCCACTAAAAATTCCCATGGCAAAAAATAAACTGGCAATTTCCATTATATACCATTGATAACCCATAACTCCAATAATCAAATAGATAATGGTAAACAGCAACAGCGTTAATACAAAAAAGTGAGCCGATTTGCGTAGGCTTAATCCGCCAAGTATGGCAAATAAAGCGGTGGTTATTGGTATAATAGCCAGTTGTTTCTCCAGATTACCAATAGCTAATACGGAAAGTGGATATTTAACAGAAAAAATTATCATGCCAATAAGCAGCACAAAGTAAGCAACATAAGCCGCTTTGGGTGTATGGTACGAAATGGTTTCCGTGAAATCCATTCCTTTTTTTCTCCAGTAAGCATCATCGTCATAAACCAGCGAACGTTTCGGGTTTTTCTTAATGCGCCGGGCATACCACAATACAAAAGCAATTCCCACAAAATTGAGTACAAACCAAATAAAAATGCGGTATTCAAAACCCGAAAACAAAGGAATTCCAGCCAAACCTTGTGCAATTCCAATGGTAAAAGGATTTAGAATAGCTCCGGCAAAACCCAGTCCGGCTGCAACAAAACACATACTAACCCCAACTATGGAATCGTAACCCATACTTATGGCCAGAGGAACAAATATAATGATGAAAGCAATGGTTTCTTCGCTCATTCCGAATATGGCACCAAACAAGCTAAACATGAGCATTATTAGGGTAATTACCATATTGTCGACTCCCATTAAGCGAATCAAATTAAAACGTTCCAAACGTCGGGTGAAGCGAAGGAAACTGGCGATGCCCACATCGAGTGCACGGCTTTCGTTCATTATCCAGAAAGCCCCGCCTATCATTAAAATAAAAACAATGATTCCGGCCTGGTTCTCGAAACCTGTAAAAAGTGCTGCAAAAATCTCCCAGGTCTGCGGCTGACTCTCCACATACTCAAAAACCTTAACCGTTTGTTCCTGACCATTCACTAGTTCTATTTTATCGATGTATTGACCGCCGGGAACAAACCAGGTGGCAATGGCCGAAATTAGAATAAACAAAAAAACGATTACATACGTATGAGGCACCTGCCGTTTTTGGTTCTGCTGCATAAGTTAGGTTTTAAAGCGCTAAAATAATTATTTGAACGGGGCCTCCAAAACTATTATGAAAATGGGTAAGGTAATTTTTAGCATAATTCCGGCATTTCACAAAAAAAGAGAGCCTATACAGCAAAAAGTTATTGCCGTTATTCAATTTCTCTAAGTTCTTTTTGTGCCCTTTTGTGAATCTCGTTCTGATAAATGGGTGCTTTCAGTTTTAAACACTTTTGAAAGTATTTCTCTGCTTTATCGTTGTCATTCAAAGTACGATAAACCTGCCCCAAATAAAAAGCTGCATAACTGGGATAATAATATTCCGCTGCAAAATCGGTATCGATAGCCATCTGGTAGAACAAAACCGCTTTTTTATAATCGTTTAACTGATGATAGGCCCTCGCCAAACGGTAACTGTATTCTAACTTTTGTTCCCGTTTAAAATATGTTACCTGTTCTTTGTTTTGTAATAAAACAGCTGCAGATGCCGTATAGTTTCCACCATCGAAAAGCAAGCGGCTTTTTAGTAATTCCGGATTCCAATTTGCGGCATGAGTTGCTTCATAAACAGCCTGCTTATCCTGAGGTGAAGTGTTATTTTCAGAGGATAGTATTTCAGAAACCAAAGCCTGTGCTTTGTCATTTTTATTAAAAATAACATAATACCAGGCCAGTTTTAGTTTGCCATATGTGATTTGATTTTCGATGGCCGGATTCGCTATAAAACGCTCCAAAAATTGAACTGCATTAGCATCAAGCTGGTTTAGTAAAGCCACGCCAAACAGCAAATCAAACATCGGGATTCGTTTGTTAAAATCCAAAGAATCGGCCATGTGAAGAGCAATTAATCCCGAATCCTGCTGATTGCTTTTATTATAACACAGTGCACGCGCATACAATGCTATCGGACTTGCATCTGATGCTTTAATTCCATTTAAACTACAAGGCAATGTGCTCTTGGAATAGGTATTAAAGTTGGTTTGCAATAAAGCATCAATAATTAGCAGTTCCTCTTGAATTATGGGTTGTGATTTGGTTGACTCAAGCAAATTGTTCAGCAATGCCGGATAATTTTCTTCCCAAAAATTTTGCTCGTCAGCATTATCGTTTAAAAACCAACTATTTATCCAGAACTGAAAAACCACAGCAATGAATTGATGCTTTTGGTTTAAAACAAAATCGGGAAATTTTTTGAGGTTGATTTTTTGTTGCTTATAAAACGCCCAATAATTTGAAAATGCTTTTACCAGTTCCTGTTTTTGTATCGACACCACACAAAGCATCAAATACATATCGGCCTGATAATAAAGCGTTAAAGCATCGTTTTGGGTTTTGGCTTTTAGTAAACCTATGTTTTCTGAAATACTTTGGTAAACTGTATCTGTTGCGTTTTGCCGTTGCCCCAAAACAACTTCTAAAAACGAAGCATACGAATGGTAATAAATATGGTGATTGCTTTTATTATTGGTTTGTTCAAGTATATTCAGCGCATTTGGTAGTTCCATCTGCAAAAGTTGCCGATGCACTTTGGTGTAAATGGGAATAGAATCGTGAGCGAAAGAAGTTAAGCCAATTCCATTCGATAAAACAAGCGCTATGATTACCAAAAAATGTTTCAATTTAACCAAACAGTAAAGTTTAATCAAAGAAACACATTTTATAGCGATTCGCGAAAAAGCAAAAAAAAAGGTTGCCAAAATATTAGGCAACCTCTGGTATAAAAAATTTTTAACTATTCTTCGGCAAAACCGGCATCAACCAGAATTCTTCCGCAATACTCGCAAACAATAATGCGTTTACGGGCACGGATATCGACCTGACGTTGTGGTGGAATTTTGTTGTAACAACCGCCACAAGCATCACGTTGAACAGTAACAACCGCCATTCCATTACGGGCATTTCCTTTTATACGGTGATATGCCTGCAAATACCTATCGTCGATATTTTTCTCAATTTCTTTGATCTTAGCATGCAGTTTGTCTTCTTCAATTTGTGTTTCAGAAACAATGGAATCCAACTCTTTTCTCTTCTGAGCCAAATCGCCGCTCCGTTCTTCAAAAGTTTGCTCCGATGAGGCAATTAACTCACTTTTCTTTTCAATATCGCTAGTAAACTCACGAATTCTTTTCTCACAAAGCTCAATTTCAAGCGTCTGAAATTCAATCTCTTTCGATAAAGAATCGAACTCCCGATTGTTACGAACGTTATTTTGTTGTTCCTGGTATTTCTTAATCAACGCCTGAGACTCAGCAATTTCATTCTTTTTGCTGGCTACTGCCTGCTCCAAATCTTTAACCTCTATTTTTAGGTTTTCAATTCGGGTACTCAGTCCGGCCAATTCGTCTTCAAGATCCTGCACCTCTAATGGCAACTCACCACGCAGTATTGCTATTTTTGTAATTTCACTGTCAACCATTTGCAGATCGAACAAAGACTTTAGCTTTTGTTCCATGGTTATTTCCGCAGATTTTCCTTCCTTATTCGCTTTATCCGCCATCGTTTATAAATATTTAATCGGATTTGTATTTACTTTTGTAAAATGAATTGCAAAATTAGAAAATTTTCTCATAAGTAATTCATAAAAAAGTTCTTTTGTGAATTGTTCACTTTCAAAATGCCCCACATCGGCAATTAAAATTTTTCCATCGGCATCAAAAAACTGATGGTATTTAAAGTCTCCGCTTATAAATACATCGGCCTGAGCCTGTATGGCGTTTTTTAATAGGAAACTACCGGCCCCTCCGCAAACAGCAACTTTTTTTACCGGTTTTTGGAGTAACTCGGTATGTCGAATGCAATTTGTGTTTAGCCTTTGCTTTACGCGATGCAAAAATTCCATTTCATCTTCTGTATCCTCCAATTCGCCAATCATTCCCGAACCAACCTGGTTCCAGGCATTTTCTAGCCGATACAAATCGTAGGCAACTTCCTCATAGGGGTGCGCTTGAATTAATGCATCGATAACCTTTGACTTTAAATGCTCGGGTAAAACAACTTCAATCCGAACCTCCGGTTCCCGGTGCAGCTTTTCTTTTTCCCCCACAAAAGGATTGGCCGCTTCTCCTGCCTTAAAAGTTCCGGTTCCGGAGCTGTTAAAACTGCACGAATCGTAGGCTCCAATTGTCCCGGCTCCGGCCTGAAAAAGGGCTTCGCGAACCTTATCGGCATAATTTTCAGGAACAAATACTACCAACTTTAAAAGCATACCAACAACCGGATTAAGTATCTCCGTATTCTTCAATCCTAACTTTCGGCAAATCGTGGTATTTACGCCGTGTTGCAATATGCTGTCGAGATTGGTGTGAGCAGCATAAATAGCCACATCGTTTTTAATGGCTTTAATCAGGGTGCGCTCCACATAATTTTTTCCGGTAATTTTTTTTAAACCCGAAAAAATAAGGGGATGATGGGCAATAATTAAATTTACATTCAGTGCTATTGCTTCCTCAACAACAGCTTCGGTAACATCAAGTGTAATTAGCACTCCGCTGGCTTGGTTTGAGGCATCACCCAATATCAATCCGGCATTGTCATAACTTTCCTGAAATGATAAAGGTGCCAGGGTTTCCAAATAATTTGTGATGTCAGAAATTCTCATGGTATTTTTTTGAGTAAAAATAAACCAAATTAATGGAGTATTGCAACAAAAATATTTTTACCAAAAAATAAAAAAATTCCCGATTCAAACAAAACCTGAACCGGGAATTACAAATCATGGAAACCAATTCAATTACGAATCAAAGCGTTCAAATTCATTATCCGTATCTTTATTATCAAATGAAATAATTGCTCCTTTGTTTTTTGAAGTTGTAATTAATGGATTTTTTACCTCTTGCTTTTTGGCAACCTTTGGATTTTGAGTCTTCACAGTTTTTTTGATTTGTGCCGATTGCTGCTTGTGCGAAACCTTAAAAAACCGTATCAAATCTTTCAGTTGTTCTGCCTGACTGGCCAGCTCCTCTGATGATGAAGCCAATTCTTCGGAAGCAGCAGCATTTTGCTGGGTTACAGAACTTAATTGCTGAATGGCATGATTTATTTGATCGGAACCAGCCGACTGTTCCTGACTTGCAGCAGTTATTTCCTGAACCAACATGGCGGTACGCTCAATTTCAGGCACCAATTCGGCCAATTGAATACCCGCCTGTTTCGAAATTGAAACCCCGGAACCCGATAATTCATTAATTTCGTCGGCAGCCACTTTGCTTCGCTCGGCTAATTTGCGTACTTCGGCAGCAACAACTGCAAAACCTTTTCCGTGTTCCCCGGCCCGGGCAGCTTCAACAGCTGCATTTAATGCCAGAATATTGGTTTGAAGTGCAATGTCGTTGATTATTTTAATTTTCTCAGCGATTTCATTCATCGATTCCACAGCAATGGTTGTCGATTTGTTGCCATCTTTAATACTTTGCACCGCTTTGGTTGAGATAGATTCAGTTTGTTTTGAGTTGTCGGTATTTTGTAAAATAATGGATGACATTTGTTCCATGGATGCTGAAATTTCTTCGGCAGCCGATGCCTGATTGGCTGAGCCCTGAGCTAATGATTGTGACGTGCTGCTCATTTCAATACTGGCGGCAGCAATATTATCGGCGCTTCCAATTATATCATTCACAATGTTCCGTAATCGAATAGCCATATCGGAAAGGGCTGAACAAAGCTCACCAATTTCATCGCGGGTATTGCAACTTATCTCAGCCATTAAATTTCCTTCAGCCATTTCTTTAGCAAAATCTACCCCTTTTTTTAATGGACTCACTATTCCACGGGTAATAATTATGGCCAAAAGTGTAGCAATAATAATAGCAAAAACACTTAAAACTATGATAATGGTTTGTGTTGCATTGGCCTTTTGCAGCATTACCTCGTCAGTCATTATCAAATCGTTCGAGCGCTCAACTATCAGTTTAAACAGTCCACCTACTTCTTCTAAATGTTCCAGGGTTTCGTTGTTATAAATTTCCTGCGCTTGCAGCATTCCTTCAACTCGCTTGCTATTCCAGGCAATCATCTCATCAATTAAACCCAAAACCTTCGTGGTATATTCGGCTGTATGCAATTCAAAATAATCACGGGCACCGATAATGTTTCCATTTTTTAAATAGGTCTCGATTACCTCGGCACTTTGGTGTAAATTCCGATGTGGCTGTTCAATTTTTTGACAAATAGCTCCAAATTCAGGCTCGCTGCGCTTGAGTTTTTCAATTTCGTTGCTGTAAAACCAGGTGCCAAAGTTGCAAATTTCCGGATTTTTCTGAACCTTCAATTCATTGATTTTCCGACCTCTTAAGATTTCGTCTTTTATTTTATGACTCCATAACAGGTGATCGGATTTAACTTTTAATAACAGCTCTGACATTTTTCGATCGGCCGGTTTATACACTTCGTTAATTTTTATGGCCGATTCATGCAGGTGCTTGTGTGGTTCTGCAAATTTTTCAAATTCACCAGCCAATTCGGGAACTAAGGCTATGGCTTTTGCTTTTCCTTCGCCATAGTACCATTTCCCAAAAGCGCACAATTGCGGATTAGTTTGTACATTTAATTGAGTAACGGCATCGTTGTTAACAAACTGATTTAACTCAGCTGCCCATTCCAGGTGCTTAACGTAATTATCTTCGAGTTCGGTTCGGAGTTTGTTTCCGCTTATCACCTCTTCGGCATTTAAAACAATGGTATTAATTCCAGTAATTGACCAAATAGCTACAATGGATAGGATTAGAATTACTGCACCAAAAGCAAGGGCTAACTTGGTTCCCAATTTAAAATTGTTCCAATTCATAATAATAAAAATGTTTTTTTCTATTTATACTTTTTCATATCAATACCATCAGGCCAAAAATACTTTCCGTTAATCACAGCTTCAATGGCCAAAGGTAAGTCGTTGTAAACATCCGATTTAAAAACACAGCCTTTAAAACCTACTTCGATAAGTTTTTGCAGATAAGCTATATCTTTAAACATAGTAAGGGCCAGTACATTATAATAATGGTATTCCCAGTTTATTTTTTTTGTGATGCTGTAACCATCGAGCCCTGGTAAGGAAATGTCCATTAGAATTATATCAGGAGAAAGGCCTTCAATTGCCTTAAAAAATGATTCGCCGTCGGCAAAGCTTGCAATTACATTATGATTCAGCCGTTTCTCTAGAAAAAAACAGATGTTGGTTCGGAAATCGTCGTTATCGTCAACCACAATAATTTTCATACCGATGAATTATTTCTTTCAAATTTAGGAATTGTTGGCACACTGATAAAGAGCGTATGCACTTAAAATTGTTAAGAGCATGCTCTTAAAGAAATAAGAGTATACTCCTAATTATGCACTTCTTTTGGTCTTATTCCGGAAGCTGAACCAATTTATTTTTTAAAGCGCAAACCACAAGCGCTACTGAAGTTTTTGTACCTGTTTTTGAAAACAAACGGGATCGGTACCCTTCGATTGTTTTTTTACTCAAATTCATTTCATCGGCAATTTCCTGCGCGGCCATTCCCTGACATAGCCATTTTAAAACCTCGAGTTCACGGTCGGTAAATTCTTCCGTTTTATTTTTCCGGCAATTCTCGTCTTCAATTTGGGATATTACTTTTTGAAGCAATTCGTTTGAGAAATACATTTTATTATGGATTACTGCTTCAATAGCCGCTTCGAGCTCATTTTTACCCGACGACTTAAGCAAAAAGCCCTGTGCTCCGGCTTCTATCATTTTATGATAATAAAGTGTGTCGCCATACATCGAAAGGGCTATGATTTTTAGATCGGGGTATTTTTTGTGCGCTTTTTTTACTGCGGTAAGGCCGTCCATTACCGGCATGGCAATATCGACCAAAGCCAAATCGGGTAGCCTTTGATCAATTTTTTCCAGAAATTCAATTCCATTTTTTGCTTCATCTACTTCCTGTGCAATATTTTTCAATCTTATTAATGCACTTAAACCTTCTCTAAAAATATCGTGATCGTCAACAATCATTATTCGTTTGATGCTCATTAGGCTGCGTTATTTTTTGGGTGCTTTTATAAAAACTTGGATGCCATTGTTTAGGCCTGAATTGATAATAATCTCACCATTCAGCGTTTTCATCCGGTTTTGCATGTTAATTAACCCATGTCCGTTTCTTTTTTCGAGGGCCTCATCTACATTAAAACCAACCCCGTTATCGGAATAATCAACAAATATATAATCGGTAGATTCGGTAATTTTTATGCCAATGTTTTTTGCTTTTCCATATTTTCTTGAATTGTTTATCAACTCGGTTATTACGCGGTAAAGAGCGACTTCAATATTAGGTTCAAAACGCAGGGTTTCGCTGGTGCTTTCAATAGTTATTTGCTGATCTGTCAATTGAGGCAATTGTTCAACAAAGCGTTCCATGGCTTTTATCAACCCAAAATCGTGAAGTATGTGGGGACTTAAATTATTCGAAATTTCGCGTAGTGTGCTAAAGGCATTTTTAAGCGATGCCAGTCCTTTGTCTAAAACAAAAGTGCGGTTCTCATCGGCATCGGCCAACCATTGAAAATACATTTGCACGTTCGATAATATAGGGCCCAGACCGTCGTGCAGTTCCTGAGCAAATTTGGTCTTTTGGTCTTCTTCGGCCTTTATTATGGCTTTTAAAATTTGCTTTTCGGTAGCTTTACGCTCTGTAATATCGCGCACAGCCAGTGCAGCTATAGCCTTGTTTCTTATGTGAATTATTTTATTTTCGAGTTCAACGCTAAGTTCTTCGCCATTTTTTCGAACCAATACCGCCTCAAAAGGTGCAGAATTCACAGTGCCCATTTTTGAACGCAACATTTGATGATACTGCTCGGGAAAAAGCAGGTTTACCAAATCAGCATCCAACAATTCCTTTTTTCTGAAACCGCTGATACGCAGCATCGATTTATTAACATCGGCAATTTGCATATCCTGATGCAGTATAATCCCTTCAAAAGTCAGGTTTGATAAAAGTGAAAACCGTTTTTCGTTAAATATGGCCTGTTCTTTCGAAACAATTAAGGCTTCTTCAATCAGTTTTTGAGCGGAAATATCGTCGAGCGTTAGCAATACATACTTTTGATTGTTTTGATGAATTAGCTTTGACGACAATAAGAAAGTTTTTGCTGTTGGTTTTCCGTTTTCAAATACTACCATATCTATTTCGCGTTTTAAAATATCGATGCCAGTTTCAAAAGTTTCCTTATATGCTTTAGTTATCCGGCATTTTTTACATTCAACCGGAAGTTTACTGCTGTCAATTTTTTCGCGAAACGAGGTGCAATTAATGAGGTAACCTATTTTATTGCTGTGTTCAAAAGGCAATTCTCTCTTTATAAGTTCTTTGGGCTTAAGGTTTACTTTAACAATGGTATCTTGTTCATTTAACAATACAATTAAATACGGTGCACTTTCGAGTACTGTATTCAAAAGTTTTTCACTGGAAAATATTTTTTCTTCCATTATTTTCCGCTCGGTAATATCACGGGCTATGGATAATATATGAGTTTTATTCTGAAGTGTTATGGGTTTTGCCGAAACCAAGGCGTGAATGTATCCCCCACTCTTAGTTCGGAACCGTGATTCGAAATTACTTACCGAGCCGTTTTTTTGAAAAAGTTCAAAAAAATGCTTGCGCTCCTGGTTGTTCTCCCAAAGCTTTAAATCGTAAACTGTTTTATCATAAATATCTTTTGAACTATATTGGGTAATCAAGGTAAATCCGTCGTTTACCTCAATAAATTCTCCGTCGTAACTGGTAATTAAAATGGCATCGGGGCTGGTGTGAAAAGCGGTACGGTATTTTAGTTCACTTTCAACCAGTTTATTTTCGGCTTTTTTCCGGTCTGAAATGTCGCGAAACATTCCCATTATGTGTGGTTCACCCTGAATACTTACTAAAGATGCATTGATCTCAACCGGAATATGTTTACCCGTTTTCGACTTTAAAAAGTTCTCGGCGGATTTTACGTCGTTCCCCTGGATAATTTTTTGTGATCTTTTTTTAAACAATCGAACGGCTAGTTTTTGATAGGTCTGCGGATGAATATCAAAATGGTTTAACCCAATTATTTTATCAACCGAAGTTTCCATCAGCTCTGCTGCCTTTTCATTCGCATCAACTATTCGACCTGTTTCAATATTTACCACAAAAATGGCATCGGTCGATTTGTTAAAAAACTGACGAAACTGGGCCTCATTCTCACGCAAAGCATGGGTAGCTTTTAATAATTCATTATAGCTTTTTTTTAGCTCTGCATTTTTTTCTTCAAGTTTTGTAACTAAAAGCTGATTTTGAGTACTTAAATTATAATTCCTTACGGCTTGTTGAATAGCCAGTCGCAAATCGTTTTTATTCCAGGGTTTGGTAACAAACTGATACACCAAGCTGGAATTTATGGCTTCAATAACCAAATCCATATCGGCATAGCCGGTAACAATCATAAAAACAATGTCGGGATAAACCGATCGAATACGCTTAAAAAATTCAAGTCCTGTTTCTTCAGGCATTTTCTGATCAGAAAGAATTACTTTAACGTTATTTTCTTTCAGTATCACATCGGCTTGTTGTGTCGAAAGGGCTGTTAATACTTCGAATGTATTGCCCAAAAGAGCTTTAAACCCTTGCAGATTAAAAAATTCATCGTCGATATAAAGAATTTTATCTTTCATTAGGCTGTTAGTTTACCGGCAACTCAACAATAAAGCGGGTTCCTTGATTTGGTTCACTTTCAACTTTAATTACGCCCTTATGTTCTTTAATAATATTGTACGATATGGAAAGCCCCAACCCGGTACCTTTTCCAGCTTCTTTGGTTGTAAAAAAGGGGTCAAATATCAGATTCCGGATATTTTCCGGAATACCTGTTCCGGTATCCTGCACTGTTAATTGGACTTTTTCTCCTTTTGTTTTTGTACTTATGGTAATGGTACCCTGAGCAGGGATGGCCTGAATAGCATTGATTATAAGGTTCATAACAACCTGACTAATTTGCCCGGGAAAACCATTTAACTTAGGAATATCGCCGTATTGCTTTTGAATTTCGATGCGGTTTTTATACTGGTTATAAAGAATTAATAAGGTATTATCGATTAAAGGATGCAAATCGAATTGCTGAATATTGGTTTCGTCGGAGCGCGAAAAAGAACGCAAGCCATTTACAATGGAAACCGTGCGGCTAACTCCCAATTCCATACCCTCAATTAAAGTGTTCAAGGTTTGGCGAATTTCATCGGCTGAGGTTTTGGTTAATTGGGCTTCCTTAACTTGTGAATTCATTTTTTGTTTGCTGATGCAATCGTCGATACAATCGTTTATTTGTTCGAGATAGATTTTTATTCCATCAATTCCGCATGAAATAAAATTAATGGGATTGTTAATTTCGTGAGCAATGCCAGCAATAAGCACACCCAGCGAAGCCATTTTTTCAGATTGAATCAATTGTGATTGTGTTTTTTTGAGTCGTTCCAATGTTTGTTCCAGTTCCTGTTTTTGATTGGCCAGCTTCTCATTGATAACCATCAATTCTTCGTTTGCCGAATTCAGTTCTTCGTTCGACTGCATGAGTTCATTGGTTCGTTCGTGAACCAGGTGTTCCAATTTTTGCTGGTAATTGTTAAGTTCCAGTTGGGCAAGTTTTGCCTTTGTAATATCCAGGTGGGTTCCAAACATTCGTTTCACTTTGTTTTGCTCATCAACCAGGGCTTCGGCCCGATTATGGATCCAAACATAATGCCCATCCTTATGCCTGAGTCGGAATTCAGTTACAAACTGTCCCTGAGGATGTTTCAGGTATTTTTCAATCAAAGCCACAGCCTGCCATTTATCATCGGGATGCAGCAGTTCCTTCCAGGTTTCAAACTTACCCTCGAGTTCGTGGGGTTGATAGCCCAGTTGTAGTTTCCATAAATCAGAATAATAAACCTCATCGGAATCGGTAAACCAATCCCAAATACCCAGGTTCGAAGCTGCAATAGCCAATTGGTATCGTTCCTCACTGGCTTTAAGTGCTTGCTGTGTTTTTATTTGTTCAGTAATTTCGAAAAACACCACTACAAAATGGTTCATTTGCGGCGAATAAACCTTGGTTTGGTAATATCTGTCGAAGGCTTCCACATAATTTGTGTATTCTGTGGGAATTCCGGTAAGTGCTACCTGGCCAAATTTTTCAATCCATTCCTGTTCCAGATTGGGGATAATCTCAAGTACCCGTTTGCCAATAATTTTTTCCTTTCTCAACCCGGTTAGTTCTTCGTATTTATTATTAATATCAATAAATACATAATCAATGGGTTTACCATTTGAATTGGTAATAATCTTGTGATAGGCAAATGCTGAGCTCATGTTTTCAAAAAGTAACCTGAATTCGTTTTCATTTTGAATTAGCCGTTTCTCGGTTTGCATTTGTGTAGTAATATCCTGAATAAAACCTATTATATATGGAGCGTCAATGGGAACTTTATTAATTATTAGATGCAAAGACTTTTCTTCACCTTGTGTATTTCTTATGCGGTAAATCCGGTCGAAAGCTGAACCGTTTTGCAAAGCCAACGAAAGTTCACGCTTAAAGGTTTTGTAATCGTGTTCATCGACAGTACTCACATACGATTCCAGCGTGCCATTAAAGTCTTTCGGATAAATGCCGACCAGTTTGTATAAATCGTTACTAAACTCAAAAGTCTTGCTTTTACGATCGTAATGCCAATAAGCAATTTGGCCCATTCGTTGTACTTCGAGTAATTTTTTATCGTTGGCCACAAGTTTTTCTTCAAATCGTCTGTTCTCTTCAAATTCTTGTTGATAACTCTGGTATCCGAACAACATAATAACAACTACCAAAGAGAACAATCCTAAATGCATCAGGGCGTAAGTTTTGCTTTTTTTTGAAGCCAAATCGGAATATTTTTTTAAGGGAACCTTAACACTAATGGCCCCTGCCAAAGAACCCAGGTTTATTTCGTCGTTCTGATGACATTTTAAACAATCGTTACCATAAAAAACAGGATTAATGACCCGGATAAACTCCTCCCCGTCGGTTTTATCAATTTGACTAATCAGCGTAGGATTCTTTTTAATTTCTTCAAGTGCATTATGTTCCCATTCATCTGGCAGGGTCTCATGATAATAGTCGTTCACACTGATTAAATGTCCCGGGGTTCCGTACTGCTCCTTCCCCAATGCATGAATCTGCCGCATGACATATGCCGGATTCATAAGAGTAAGTACCACACCCGAATCAGTAACTATATCGCGTTCAGAAATATGCTTTAAGTTTGGATTGGGTGGTGTTTGATCGCTTATGGGCACATAAACGCCTCCATGACCGGAAACCCATTTTCGAAAAACCATGTCCTTATTAAAACTCGAAATGGCCTCATTTTTTGCCAGTTGATAAGCCACCCGATATTCATTGTTAATATTCCAGATAAGCGAAATGGCAAATAAAACCGTAATAAGCAGAGCTATGGTTGCTGTTAAGAATTTATAATTTGTGAATTTAATTCTCATGGAAGCTGGTTTAGATTTTCAATCCCTTTCAATAAACGGTAATAAAGGCAAATAAATACTCCACAAAATATTTCCCATCCTGAGCGATTTACTTTCACTGGCAGACGGAATCTGGATGAATAAAACCAACTCATGCAAGCAAATGAATTCCCTTAACGGGAACTTTTAGGTTACTTTTCTCTGTTGGTTAATCCATTGCCTAAGCTACAAAATAAAAGAGAATTAAAAAAGAACAAACGTTATTCCTTGAATTTGCTTAAAAAAAGTTTTTAACGAGACTTAGCATTCGATGAAGGTATTTAAAATAAACTAAAATCTTATGCCTACAATCAGTACATCGTCGGTTTGCTCGTTGGAACCTTTCCAATCTTCAAAAACATCCTGCAACAATCCCAACTGCTCATCCATTGGTTTTCCAGCATTACTAACCAATAGTTTTTTTAGGTTTGAAAGATAGTATTTGTGGGAAGCACTTCCTCCAAATTGATCGGAAAAACCATCGGTAAAAAGAATTACTTCGTCGTTTTTTTGAAGTTGAATCCGGTGATTGGTAAACTTTTTATCATCATTATAATGGATTCCAACGGGCATGCGATTGGGTTTAAACTCCACCATTTGATTTTCACGAATCAGGTAAATGGGCCTGTTAGCACCTGCATAATCAAGACTATTGCTTTCGGGATGGTAAATAATTAGTGCAAGATCAATTCCGTGATGTTTATCCAGCGAACTATTAGGTTCGGATTGTTGTAAGGCTGTTTTTACTTTTTGGCGCAACAATTCAAGAAACTCACTGGCACTTAAATCAGGATATTGTACAATAATTTCGTTAATAAACGACACCCCTAAAATGGTAATTAACGCTCCGGGAACTCCATGCCCGGTGCAATCGGCAACAGCCGTCAGAATTTTATCACCATTTGATCCGTACTTATTGAACACATAAAAATCGCCACTTACCACATCTTTGGGCTGCCAAAAAACAAAAGAATCGGGATAAAATTTTTTAATTTTATCCTGACTGTGAAAAAGAGCTTGTTGTATTTCTTTAGCATATTGAATACTATTGGTTATGTTTTTATGCTGATGCTCAATTTTCAACTTTTGTTCTTCTACTACATCTCTTTCATTTTCATAATACTTGCGAACAGAACTAAAAATGAGTATCGAAAACAACAATACATACGAAAAAGTCATTAACAAATCGCTTTCACGCACCTGAGCTGATGGGTAAGGATGCACCCAGTGAGGAAAAAAATAATTGATGGCATACAAAACCACTAAATTGGCAAACACCACCACACCAATCCAAAAGCGTCTATCACGAGGCAAAATGCTCATGAAAACTACCGAAGCCAGAATATAGATATAGTTTATTGAACCCGAAGGACCTTCGTTAAAAATCCATGAAATACTAAGAATCAATAGCGCAATAATAATAAATGGCCAAACAAAAAAATATTTAAAGATGCGTGCACTGATGTACATATATATCAATAGCAGGGCTCCAATACTTATGGTATAATGTAGCGCTTCGGGTAACTGTAACTGTACATTTATAAGTATGCTTAACATACTGGCCAATATGGAAAACAGCAAAGCAATATTCAGTAAGCGCTGTTCCACATTAAAATCGTCAGCGTTTCCGGCTATAAACTGGCTAAACGATTGGTATAATGAAATTAACTTCTTAATCATAATAACACAAATGTATTAAAAAATCAATCAAGAACAGAAGCGTGCATACTACAACTGCTAATTACCCTTTTTGGTATTCCTACCCGGTATTTGGATGAACCTCTTAAATAACATACGCCCAATTCTTGTTAAAAATAGTATTTCTATCCCAAGTTTAGCTTAAATTTCGTTAATTTCGAACTCCTAAACATATAAATTCTTGCAGCATGAGTGATTTTAAGTACCAAAAACCATTTCCCATTTCAAAAGACACGACGCCTTATCGCTTGTTAAGCAGCGATTATGTTTCAATTATTGAAGCCGATGGAAGGAAAATTCTTAAGATAGATCCCAAGGGATTGGAATTATTGGCCAAAGAAGCCTTTACCGATGTTTCGTTTTACCTGCGTCCCACGCATCTTGAAAAACTCAACCACATTCTTACCGATCCCGATGCATCGAACAATGATCGCTTTGTGGCCCACACCATGCTATTAAACCAGGTGGTATCGGCCGAAGGAGAACTGCCCACCTGCCAAGACACCGGAACAGCCATAGTTATGGGTAAAAAAGGTGAAAACGTGTTTACCGGGGTTAACGATGCCGAACACCTGTCGAAAGGAATTTACGAAACCTTTAAAGAACGTAACCTGCGTTACAGTCAGGTGGTGCCTTTTACCATGTTCGATGAAAAAAATACCGGCAATAACCTACCGGCTCAAATCGATATTTATGCCGATCAGGGTGATAGCTACGAATTTTTATTTGTTACCAAAGGCGGAGGTTCGGCCAACAAATCGTTCTTATACCAAATGACCAAATCGCTGCTTACCGAAGAAAACCTAAGCAACTTTGTTAAAGAAAAAATTAAAGATCTTGGAACATCGGCTTGTCCTCCCTATCATTTAGCATTGGTAATTGGCGGAACATCGGCCGAAGCCACCATGACTGCTGTGAAAAAAGCATCGGCCGGATATTACGATCACCTACCTACCCAGGGAAATGAATACGGCCAGGCCTTCCGCGATTTGGAGTGGGAAGCCAAAGTGCAAAAGATTTGTGAAGAAAGCGAAATTGGTGCCCAGTTTGGCGGAAAATACTTTGTACACGATGTGCGCGTTATCCGTTTACCCAGACATGCGGCTTCGTGCCCGGTTGGACTGGGCGTAAGTTGCAGTGCCGACCGAAACATCAAAGCAAAAATCACCGCCGACGGTATCTTTTTGGAACAATTGGAAAAAGACCCAAAAAAATACCTGCCTAAAGAGGCTCCCCATCTGGCCCCAGCTGTTAACATTGATTTGGATCAGCCCATGGAAGCCATATTGAAAGAGCTGGCAAAGCATCCGGTGAAAACCCGGTTAAACCTGAACGGTACGCTCATTGTAGCCCGCGATATGGCCCATGCAAAAATCAAAGAATTACTCGATGGCGGAAAACCCATGCCTGACTATTTCAAAAACCACCCGGTATATTATGCCGGACCGGCAAAAACACCCAAGGGAATGGCCTCGGGTAGTTTTGGTCCAACAACTGCCGGACGGATGGATCCTTACGTTGATTTATTCCAAAAACATGGTGGAAGCATGATAATGTTAGCCAAAGGGAACCGAAGCCAACAGGTTACCGATGCCTGTAAAAACAATGGTGGTTTTTATTTGGGTTCTATTGGCGGACCTGCTGCAATTCTTGCCAAAGACAGTATTAAATCAGTCGAAGTGGTCGATTTTGAAGAATTGGGCATGGAAGCTGTTCGCAAAATACGCGTCGAGAATTTTCCAGCTTTTGTTATTGTTGATAATAAAGGCAATAATTTCTACGCATAAGTTAATCTATGACGCTAAAAGAAAAAGCCTGTCGCCTTTAAAAAAGGGACAGGCTTTTTTCACTTAATAAAAGCAGAATCTTCTATTAATTTACTTAACAATATAATTATTTTGCACATGTTGATAATTTTTGTGCATTAATAATCACTTGTAAAATAATGTTAATATATCATTGATTATCTACAATTTAAACAGGAATCACTCCCATCAGAAACTATCTTCAGGTGTCATTTCTGCAATTCAGCGTCCTTTCGAAATTTGCATAATACATGATTTTTACTCAATTTGCGACCTGATTTTTGTCATATTATCGACAAAAACAGGTACCAATACACAACATTATCAATTGATTAAATAGTCTAAGGGCTCAAAAGGGAAAAACAGGAAAACAATAGCGATTCAAATATGTTATGGTAACGCGCCATTAAAATCTAATCTATGGATACAAACGGAAAACAATTCAAGAAATTCCTCGAAAGAGAAGATAAGAAGAACAAACAATATGGCATCGATAACGAAAAGAAACAACACAGCAAAGGTAAGTTATCGGCCTTTGAACGCATCGAGCTTTTATTCGACAAAGATACTTTTGAAGAAATAGATGCCTTTGTAACTCCGGCAACTACAACCACAAGTTTTGGAAAAACTACCGAATCGTTTGGCGACGGCGTAATTGTTGGTTACGGAAAAGTTGCCGGGCGGCTGGTTTTTGCCTATGCCCAGGATTTTACCGTAATGGGTGGCTCACTGGGTACCGTACACGCACAAAAAATTTCGAAAATTCAGCAGATGGCCCTTAAAATGGGAGCTCCCATAGTTGGTCTCATCGATTCAGGAGGTGCCCGCATTCAGGAGGGAATTGCCAGTCTGGCCGGATACGCCACTATTTTTAACAACAACATCATGTCGTCGGGGGTTATTCCCCAAATATCGGTAATTATGGGGCCTGCTGCCGGAGGCGCTGTATATTCGCCAGCCCTAACCGACTTTATTTTTATGACCAATAAAACCAGTTACATGTTTGTGACCGGGCCCAATGTAGTTAAAGAAGTGCTAAACGAAGAAGTTACCAACGACGAACTCGGGGGTGCCGAAATTCACACCAAAAAAAGTGGTGTGGCCCATATGATGTACGAAGACGAAGAACATACCATACAGGGGGTGCGCAAACTGTTGAATTATGTGCCATCGAACAATATTGAGAACCCGCCGGTAATTATAAACCCCAACGAAACCCCCGACTGGAACGAAAAACTCCGCGACGTAGTTCCCGACGACCCCAACAAACCCTACGATGTTAAAGATGTAATTAATCTGCTGGCCGATAAGGACAGTTTTTTTGAAATAAGCGAGAATTATGCACAAAATCTGGTGGTTGGTTTCGCCCGGTTGAAAGGCCAAACCATAGGTATTGTTGCCAATCAACCCAAAGTACTTGCCGGTACCATCGACATTAACTCGTCGATTAAGGGTGCACGGTTTATCCGCTTTTGTGATTCGTTTAATATTCCTTTACTTACTTTGGAAGATGTTCCCGGGTTTCTGCCGGGCGTTGACCAGGAACACATGGGAATTATCCGCAACGGGGCCAAAATGCTTTATGCCTACACCGAAGCCACGGTTCCAAAAATTACGGTAATCCTGCGAAAGTCGTACGGTGGGGCTTACATTGTGATGAACAGTAAAAACATTGGCGGCGACTTTAACTTTGCCTGGCCCACCGCCGAAATTGCAGTTATGGGACCCGATGGTGCCGTTGCCGTACTTTACCGTCGCGAGTTGGAAGCTGCTGAAGATCCCGATGCGTTGAAAAAAGAACTGGTAAAAACTTACCGCGACCAGATTGCCAATCCTTACATTGCCGACGAAAAAGGCTATATTGACGAGGTAATTGATCCGGCCATAACCCGAAAAAAACTGATTACGGCCTTTGAGGCCCTGCAAAACAAACACGTGAACCGGCCTTCGAAAAAGCACGGAAACATTCCTTTATAAACAAACACAACAATCGAATTATAACCAAATATTTACACATGGGTATAAAAAGTATATTAATTGCTAACCGGGGCGAAATTGCCGTACGCATTGCCCGTACCTGCAAAAACATGGGCATTGAAACCTGGGGCATTAAAACCTCGAGCGAACCAAGGGCTCATTACCTTTCGCACATGGATAAGGTATTTGACCTTAGCGACGAGTATTCTGAAGTATTGGTTTTTCTGGATGTGGAAAAACTTATGGATATTGCTGCACAAACCAAGGTTGATGCCATTCATCCCGGATACGGGTTTTTGGCAGAGAATGCGTATTTTGCACAACGATGCATCAATGCAGGTATTAAGTTTATTGGGCCTTCGCCCGATGCCATTCATAAAATGGGAAATAAAACCGTAGCCCGGCAGATTGCCACCCAACACGAAATTCCTTTGGCCACGGGAACCACCCACAGTATTCGCGATGCGGAGGAAGCCAAAAAGGTAGCCGATAAAATTGGCTATCCGGTAATTATTAAAGCAGCCTCAGGTGGTGGTGGTCGCGGAATGCGCATTATTCATAAGGCCGAAGAACTGGCGCAAATGTTTCGTCTGGCTACCAACGAAGCCGAAAAAGCATTTAACGATCCCTCGGTATTTATCGAGAAATACATACAAAACCCCAAGCACATCGAGTTTCAGATTCTGGCCGACTCGCATGGAAATACCATCCATTTGGGTGAACGCGAATGCAGCATCCAGCGAAAGCATCAGAAACTGCTTGAAGAGGCTCCCTCGCCTGCCCTTACTCCCGAATTGCGGAAGGAAATGGGTGATACAGCCATCCGGATTGCCCAGGCTGTGAAATACGAGAGTGCAGGTACAGTAGAGTTCCTGCTCGACCAAAGCAACAATTTTTTCTTTATGGAAATGAACACCCGGATTCAGGTGGAGCATCCGGTAACGGAAATGATAACCGGACTGGATTTAATTGAACAGCAAATACGGATTGCCCAGGGCGAAAAACTAAACCTTACGCAAGATGATGTTCAACTGAAAGGCTGGGCCATTGAATACCGGATTAATGCCGAGGATGTTCAGGCCGGGTTCTCGCCCTATTTGGGAACCATCGAAAAGATGTCGCTGCCCTCAGGAACCAACATTCGGATTGACAGCGGCATTGTGGAAGGCGACTCCATTTCGCCCAATTTTGACTCAATGGTGGCCAAACTGATTGTTTGGGGCGAAGACCGACAAACGGCTATAAAAGAATCGAAAAAAGCCCTGAATAAATTCTGGATTAAAGGACTAAAAACAACCATTCCATTCTTTCGGACGGTACTTGAAAATGAATCGTTCAACTGCGGGACTTTTACCACCAGCTTCATTGAAAAAGAGCTTGACCTGATGCACGAATCGACCGACGAGGAAGAAATTCTGGCTGCCTGGTTTGCTACGTTGCAGTATATTAACGAGCGGGAAAAAGAAGCTAGCGATCAGGTTGATTTTGAGCAGGGAAAAAACATCAATCCCTGGGTGCTCAACAAACGATTAAAGTCATTTTAATTATTAATTGTTACATTTATGCTACTCGAACTAAAGGAGAAACATACCATGAGACTAGGCCGAAGTTCAAAAAAGGAGTTAAAAAAACTGATTGCCGTTGACAGCCAGCGGAAAAAATTTGAATTCCCCATACCGTTTACCGATGTGTTAAAAGTTGGTGGTAAAGAAAGCGAAGTGGTTATTAAGGAAGACGATAAACTGGGAACCTACCTGCTTTTCAAAAATAAAAAATACCCGGTTGAGATTTTGTATAAGAATCAAAACCGCTACGAGGTGCTGCTAAACGGCGTTTCGTATTTCTTCACGGTGGAAACCCCCACCTCGTACAAACGCATGAAGTTTTTATCGACCAAGGGCGGCTCAAAGAAGAACGAAAACCTGGAAGCACCCATGCCCGGTAAGATTGTTGAGGTACTGACCGAAGAAGGCCGTGAAGTACGTGCCGGAGAACCGTTGCTGATTCTGGAAGCCATGAAAATGCAAAACGAGATTCAGGCCCCCATTGCCGGAAAAGTGCGCAAGATTCATGTAAAAGGCGGACAAAACGTGCTTAAGGACGATTTAATGGTTGAGATTACGGCGGGGAAATAAGGGGTTGCCTCAATAACAAAAAAAAAATAATATTATAGAGGGTGTCTAAAAAGGCATCCTCTTTTTTTATGCAGCAATATTGGATATGGAATAATTTAAAGTGATGTAAATTGTTTTGGTTTTCGATTGTCCATATTTTGTCTTAAACGCGGTCAAAAGATGTTGATAAAGCAAACAAAAGTGTTGATAACCATTGGTTTT
>JBFWMB010000054.1:0-27170 GCA_050251815.1 Salinivirgaceae bacterium
GCCAGCTCTTTGGTTATCAATAGGTCTTCATTAATAACCCTATACTCTTCACACCATGAGTAATACTCGTCTTTCTGCGCTTTCAATTCTGCTTCATGCTGTTTTTTTTGGGTAATGTCCTGCACAACACCTATTGCTCCTACAGGTTTGTTCAACTCATCAAACTCTACCACACCCTTTTCCCTAACCCAACGAGTTTTTCCATGAACCTGAATCCGGTGCTCCAAATCGTAAGGAGCACCTTCCATGGCCTCCTTCCATTTTTTATCTACATAGGTTCTATCTTCAGGATGTATTGCCCCAAGAAAAACTTGATAACTTAAAACTTGTGTCCTGGGTATACCAAATATCTTGTAGTTTTCTTCAGTCCAAGTCAATCTGTTATTCTTAATATCTAAATGCCAGGTTCCAATTGAGCCCAGTTCCTGTGCTTTTTTCAGGTAAAAATTCTGGATTTTGCGTTCTTCCTCAATCTGTTTACGCTCAGTTACATCGCTTATAAGTAAAAGTAAATGTTCCGATTCTTCGTTTTCATTAGGCAATGTGGTCAGATACAGCTGAACCCAAACTACAGTTGACGACTTATGCATAAAGCGGGTTTCCAATTGACAAAAGGAACTGCCCCCTTCTTTTACCTGTATAAGTAGTTTTGAAAATGATTTTTTATCGGGTGAATAAATCAAATTACTTAATTTCAATTCACTAAACTCTTCATGCTGATATCCCAAAATTTGGCAAAACACCTGGTTGCATTGTTCAAAAGTTTCATCCCATGCGGTAATAGCTATTCCGGTACCTGCATTATCAAACACCTTCTTAAAATATTCACGGCTTTCTCTTTCTTTATTCAAGGCTTTTGCTTGTTGCAGCATGAAATGATAAACCAGAAAAAAAATAATTAAACTGGTAATAAATATAAATGCCAAGCCTTTATAAGTCTGTACATGAGCAATGTGATGCGGATCGGTTAATAAACGGTTTGTAATTTCATCGGAAAAGAGAATATAGATTATACTCAAACTCAAATAAATCAGAGTAATTCGAAGTACCTGACGAACTACTATCCATTTTGTTTTATTCATATGTTCTAAATGTTCACAATGAAAATAGAATGCCACCAATAATAATGAAAAATTCACTAAAACCAAGTCAAAATATAAATTTCAAAGCCGATAGTATTTGTATAAATACAGTTTTTTCATACCGGACGGTGCAGTTAATGCCAGGGTTTACACAAGTTGTAGTAAAAAATTCATATTTTTTTTTGAAAATTGCTGGTTAATAAATAATAAACCTTAACTTGCGCCAAATTAATTATTACAATAATGAATAAAGGAACAGTAAAATTTTTTAATGAAACAAAAGGCTTTGGTTTCATTAAAGACGAAAATTCGTCAAAAGAGTATTTTGTGCACTCAACCGGTTTAAAAGACCGAATCAGAGAAGATGATGAAGTAACTTTTGACCTGGAAGAAGGCAGAAAAGGATTAAATGCAGTAAATGTTAAACTTGCATAGTTTATAATACTAGAACATTTAAAGACTTGCGTCCCGGCCCTGCCGGGATTTTTTTTGCCCTTACCCTTCCTTTTCATTCATACCCTACCCCTATTTTTCAGTTATTGTTCGATTCCTGCATTCAGAAATAAGGAGTTAAATTAATATATCTAGATATAAACATATTTTGGTTTTATCTGTTCCAATAAAAGAGAATTAATAAACAATTTCTGCTGATGACTTTTGAAGGTTTATCCGGAAAGAACAACTTTAAAACCGGTTACGCTTCGATGATTTTGCAGGACAATAAAACCAAACAAATAAAAATAAACTATTATGAAACTACGAATTTTTGCGTTTCTTGCTTCAGTACTGGGCGCATTTACAGGAAATGCCCAGGAAAACAATGCCTTTTACTTTAGCAAAACCCTGGCACTTAGCATGGATGACACCTACCAGAAAGTGGTTGAGGCCTTAAAAACAGAACAATTTGGTGTGGTTACCGATATTCCGATGGATCAAAAAATTAAAGACAAGATGCCTGATGCCGAACTTAAACCTTATCGGATTCTTGGTGTATGCAATCCAAAATTTGCTTATGAAACCTTAAAACTCGAAGAAAACATTGGACTGTTTCTTCCCTGTAAGGTAGTCCTTAAAAGCATCGATGCAAATACCACCGAAGTAGTGATGATAAATCCCTCAGCCATGATGAAGATGCTTGGAAACGATGCGCTGAACCAGGTTGCCGGTGAAGTTACCACCCGTTTTCAAAGGGCTTTGAAAAACCTTTAGAAAAGCTTACTATAAAAATAAAAAAAAACGCTTGCGGGCGTTTTTTTTTATATCCCATCAAAAAAAGAGGTTGCCCGGTGCATGGCCGGAACAACCTCAATAACTTAAACCTGCTTATTCAACGCGTGGTGTAATAATCACTTTTTAGTATGAATTTATAATAAAAAGCAGCCATTAACCGATTAAAGATAAGCAAACCTGCCCTGTTAACAAAAACTTTAAGCATATATTTTTACGTAATGCCTGCTTACCTGCCGGTAATAGGAGATTAAAACAGTAATTAGCATTAAGCCCCAGACTGGCAGGTTTATTAAAGTTTGTTAATTTTGCGATAAATATTTCAGGCATGAACACAACCGAGATTCTTATTAAAATTCGTAAAATAGTGCGTTCCATTAATCTGGAATCGAAGAAAATTCAAAAAGAATATGGGGTAAGCATCCCCCAGATTTTGTGTCTGAATTACCTGTATCGTTCGCCCAACTATCAATCGACCCAGGGAAAAATTCGCAAATTTTTAAATCTCAACTCAAGCACCATAAGCGGAATTATCAATCGCCTCGAGAAAAAAGGTTTATTGGCCAAACTTCCCAAACAAGGCGACAAACGCGTGGTAAATCTTGCACTTACTTCGGCTGGGGCCAGTTTACTTGAAAAAATACCTGAATTGCTGCACGAACAACTGTCGCAAAAGCTCGAAACCTTGTCGCAACCGCAATTCAATGAAATTGAACGTGGACTAGATGCCTTGGTAAACCTGCTCGATTTACAAGGAGTTGACGCATCTCCCCTGCTTACAATTGAAGACACCATTGACGATTCATTGGAAGAAACAGAAGCACTTTAGTGTGGTTTAACCACATTACAGTTAGAATTCGGATCGATGGTGCTTTAAGGATTCCAGAATTCGCTCATCGTTACTAATCGTTCCCTTCGATAAGTTCATGGCTGTTTCAATTAAAGCCAGATGGGAATAAGCCTGAGGAAAGTTACCCAGTAAACGTTTTGTTTTAAAGTCGATATCTTCGCTAAATAAGCCCACGTGATTACTGTACGACAGCATACGCTGGAACATATCCCGTGCTTGCTGCACCTCACCAATAGCATGTAAACTGTTAATCAGCCAAAAATTACAAATAGTAAATGAAGAACTCGGAAAACCAAAATCGTCTTTGTTTTTGTAGCGATACATCAATCCCTCAGCGCACAAATCGCGTTGCGTAGCTTTTACTGTTAGCACATACCGGGGGTGCTTGGCATCAATAAAACCATAAGGTTCCATAAGCAAGGTAGCAGCATCCAGGTCGTCAGAACCATAACTTTGCGTAAAGGCCTGTACTTTCTCATTCCATGCATGTTCAAAAATGTCGTCTTTAATGGTTAAGGCCAGGGGTTTCCACAATTCGACATACTCTTCCATACCCACAATTTTTGCAATTTTTATGGCTCTATCAATAGCAACCCAGCACAATACTTTTGAAAAAGTAAAATGACGTTCCTCGGTACGGATTTCCCAGATTCCTTTATCGGGTTTTTGCCAGTTGGCTTCCACAATGCGTACAATACTTCGTGTAATGGTCCAAAGCGCTTCGCTGTTTTCGAGCGAAGTATCGAACAAGCGAAATTGATGATAAATTACATCGACCAGAATACCATAAATATCGTTTTGCTTTTGTATGTAAGCAGCGTTTCCAACCCGAACGGGCTTGGAATTTTCGTAGCCGCTTAAATGGTCAAGACTTTCCTCGGTAAGAACCTTTTCTTTATTGATGCCATACATTATCTGAATCTTCTCGTTTTTATCGGGAATAATATCGAGAATAAAATTCATAAAGCGTCGGGTCATGTTTTGGTGTCCCAGTTCCGAGATAACTTTTATAACCATCGATGCATCGCGAATCCAGCAAAAGCGGTAATCCCAGTTTCGTTCCTCACCAATGGTTTCAGGAACAGAAGTGGTAAGTGCCGCCAGAACAGCACCGGTTTTATCGTAGCTCAGCATTTTTAATACCAGGGCACTCCGTACAATCTCATCGCGATAAGTTGGATATGATTTTATTTGTTCCGACCAGTTTAACCAGTAAACCTTGGTTCGTTGCAACTTTAGGTATTGTCGCTGAGCAGTTTGCTTAAGCAATTTCTGATTGTACGACATGTTTATAAACGAATCGCCAGTCAAGGTAAGCGGTTTTCCATTGAGTAATTCTTCTTTGTTAAAATCGGTGTACAAATACAGCGAATCGTATTCACCTTGTGTAGTATAGCTTTTAATATACTTTGAATTCACTACCGTTTTTGTCGGATGGCGTGCATAATCGAGCCTGGGATCGTACTTTATCCGAAAAACAGGTTTACCCGATAATAATTTAAAATAGCGGATAATATCGGGTGGATTATAATACGAACCATTTTCAGCCTTATATCGGGGCATAAAGTCGAGCAGTTCAAAAGCATCGGTTCCATTGTTAAACTCGGTACGTAGTATGTTTGTATTTTTAATGTAGCGCTGATTTATTTTGTACGAGTCGTCAACCAATAGTTCAAACGACCCGCCAATGTTGGTATCCAGCAGTTTTGCAAAAAAACTGGGCGAGTTAAAATCGGGCAGGCAACACCAATCGATGGAACCTGATTCAGAAATTAAAGCAGCGGTTTTACCGTTGCCAATTACACCGTAATTTAAATTATTCATAGATTAATTAAACGTTTTAAGTAGTTCGCGAACTTCCTGATAATCGCTCACATAGTATTTTGCTACCGATTTATCGGTACCTACTTTTATGGTTATTGTTTCGTCGGGCAATTCTTTAAAAAGGAATTCATCAGTCCAGTCGTCGCCAATGGCCATTAAAAATTCGGGTTTTTTATCCTGCAGGTATTCCAAAGCAGCATTGCCTTTATTTATACCGGCAACTTTCACCTCCAAAACTTTGCTGCCCTCCAATAATTCCAAATCCTGATTACTTATCAGGTTGGTTACGTCGTTTTTCAGTTCAAGAGCCCGCAACGCGCCCAATTCAATATCAGCTTTTCGGTAATGCCAAACCAGCGAATTGGTTTTTTCTTCGATCAGACTTCCGGGTGTGCGGTCGACATAAAACTCGAGTACCGGACGAATGTTTTCTTTCCACTTGCTGTGGCTCGTATTTCGGGCTTTCCACCCTTGGTTACCTGTTTTTATCCATGCCCCGTGCTCAGCTATCAAGGTATAATCTTTTTTACCAAACCATTCGTTCAGGGTGTCTTTATCACGTCCGCTAATCAGAACCAATTCGGTATTTTTAATCAGGCTCAGCTCATTAAGCAGGGAAACCAAATCCTTATCAGGAATTGCATCCTTTGGGTTATTATAAAAGCGTTGCAAGGTTCCATCGTAATCCAGAAACAGAATTTTACTTTTTGCCTCAGCAAAGAGATTTTTAAACTGATTTTTGTGTTTTGCCGACACCTTACGTGCCTGATAAGCAGCTTGTCGGCTCTCGGTTTTCTCAAGCATCTGTATAAAATCAGCCGCCCATTTGTACACATTGTATCGGGTAATGCGTTCCTGCATGGCGGTAATTGCTTTTACCTGTTCCTGATACGACATGGTTAATGCTTTATAAATGGCCTCTGAAACTTCGTCCACATTATTCGGATTTACTATTAGCGCTTCGCCCAACTCTTTGGCAGCACCGGCCATTTCGCTCAATATTAAAACTCCGCGATGGTTTACTTTTGATGCAATGTATTCTTTAGCCACCAGATTCATTCCGTCGCGCAGGGGAGTCAGCAAAGCAATATCGGCTGAGCTATATAGCTCAATCAGATTCTCAAAAGGCAATGAGCGGTAAAAATATATTACCGGATTCCAGTTAATGGTTCCAAACTCGCCATTGATACTTCCCACCAGTTTTTCTACTTCGCTGCGTAAATTTTGGTATTGTTCCACATCGACACGCGACGGAACAGTAAGCATGATAAGTGAAACCTGTTCTTTATATTCGGGGTATTTATTCAGAAAATTTCGGAAGGCATGCAAGCGTTCCGGAATTCCTTTGGTATAGTCAAGACGATCGATGGAAAGAATTAATTTGCGATTGGGCGCTCCAAGTAAAAACCTGTCGATATCCTGGTGTTCCTTTGAGCGTTCATGCATGGGTTTGTTCTGAATTTCGATGGCTCGCTGTTCAAATTTTTTATAATCGATTCCCATGGGAAAGACATCGATATACACATGGCGATTACCTACGCTGATTTTATTAAAATCGACTTCATAACCCAGCAAACGTTTTACCGAGCTAATAAAGTGCCGCGCATAATCGAAGGTATGAAAACCAATTAAATCGGCACCTAAAATTCCGTTAATAATTTCCATTCTCCAGGGCAGAATTCTGAATACTTCGAAGGAAGGAAAAGGTATATGAAGAAAAAAACCAATGCGTAAATCGGGCCTCTGTTCTCTAATCATCTGTGGAACCAGCAATAGCTGGTAATCGTGCACCCAAATGGTATCACCTTCTTTAGCATTGGCAATAATTGCATCGGCAAACAGTCGATTTACCGTTTGGTACGCTTCCCAATAGACTCCTTTAAACTCGGTGTATTCGGTAAAATAATGAAGCAGCGGCCAAAGGGTAGCGTTACTAAAACCATCGTAAAACTTTTCGACCAAGTCCTGACTTAAAAAAACCGGCAGGCAGGCTTCTTTTAGCAGTAAATCGGTAATTATCTTTTCATCGTTTGGGTTGCTTGCATTTATTCCCGGCCAGCCAATCCATAAACTGTTGTTGTTTTTGTGATACGATTTAAGTCCTGTTGCCAGTCCTCCGGCACTGGGAAAAACCTGAAAATTATTCTTCTGCCACTGAATATTAACAGGAAGACGGTTTGATGCTATAATTAATCGATTCATTGTGCTGTATTTTAATGTTTTGAAGTTGGTTGTAGTTCATAAACATTTAGAAATGATCAATGTTCGAAAATAATAAAAATCCAAAACTAAAATTCTTATTTCTACAGAACCTATTTTTTTTATTCTGATTTTAACAAAAGTAATGTTTTGTTTACAGTGCAAATATAACAAAGTCTTTAGGCTATAAATAATTAAACCCGGGTTTTAATTTTCGTTTGTTTTTTGTATTTTTGTTCGCATAGAAACTATTTGATTCTTTTTTGCCTATTCAAAAAATGTTTCGCCCAGATGTGCCACAAAATTTTTTAATCAGATAGGTATTATTTTTATTATTTTATGGATTATCGGGCATCAGGCTATTAAGAATCAAAACAAAACTTAATGAGAATGGATAGACCCAGTCACATCTGCATGTTTACCGATAAATGCCCAATTTATAAGGGCACCGAAAAAATGAACGAAACACCACTTTTTGTGATTAAAAATGTATTCTGTCACCGGGGCAGTAAAGGCTGGAAAAACTGCGAACGACATGCAGCGTTTCAGGAAAAGTTGGAACAATAAGTCGATGTACTTTGGAAAAAATAAAATAAAACCAAATAGTATGCAGGAACAAAAACAAATTGAACTGAAAAAGATTACAAACAAAACCGAACAACAAATTTTACATTTGCTAAGCGAAAAAGAAAAATGCCACATGGGCGAGATAGTAAAAGAACTTTCGCTTTCAGCCATAAAAGGACCACAGGTTATTGGCTCGCTACTGGAAAAAGGCTTCCTTAAACATCCTGACAAATCGCCCCGTTTGCCACTAAATGTTAATCTTATTTAAAAATGCATTGGATCGATCTTAGCATTTTTAGCCTATACCTTTTATTGATGTTGGGTGTGGGTTTCATTTTTTTAAAGCGAAACAAATCGACTGAAGACTATTTTGTAGGAGGTCGCAGCATGAACAGTTTACACATTGGGCTTTCAGTAGTTGCTACCGATGTGGGAGGTGGATTTTCAATTGGTTTGGGCGGCTTGGGTTTTATTATGGGGCTTTCAGGCAGTTGGCTGCTTTTTACCGGGCTTTTAGGTGCTTGGATTTCAGGGGTATTGCTTATTCCAAAAGTTTCAGCTTTAGCACGAAAAAACGGTTTTTTAACTTTCCCCCAATTTTTAGGTGCCATATTCGATAAACGGGTAGCCCTGGTTGCAGGTGTAATTTCGGCCATTGGATACCTGGGCTTTACCAGTTCCCAAATTCTAGCCGGCGCAAAACTTGCCGCCTCAACCTTCGATGGATTATCGATTCAAAATGCCTTATTACTTATGGGGACCATTGCGGTAATATATACTGTTCTGGGGGGATTAAAAGCGGTGATTTATACTGATACCGTACAATGGCTTATATTAATGTTCGGACTTATTTTTATTGGTTTACCCATAGCCTATCATGCCGTTGGTGGAATTCACGTTATTAAAGAAACTATAGCTCCCGAATTCCTAAGCCTTAAAAACGTGAGCTGGCAACAATTAGTAAATTGGGCTTTCACCATAATTCCCATTTGGTTTGTGGGAATGACACTTTATCAACGAATTTATGCAGCCAAAGACACCAAAACAGCTCAACGGGGTTGGTTTATCGCCGGTTTATTCGAATATCCGGTAATGGCATTTATTGGTGTTTTATTGGGAATGCTGGCCCGAGTTGCACTCGAAAACGGTCAGCTAATTGGTTATACTGCCGAAACTATTGATGCTGAAATGGGATTGCCCGTTTTGCTAAAAACCATATTACCTGTTGGATTTCTTGGAATTGTTCTTTCTGCATATTTCTCGGCCATTATGTCAACTGCCGACAGCTGTTTAATGGCATCATCAGGAAATATTCTCACCGATGTACTGGGCAAACATCAGAAAAAAAACAGTTTGCGACTGTCGCAATTACTTACCCTGGTAGTGGGTGTTGTTGCCCTGCTTCTGGCTCTAAAAATGGAAAACGTGCTTGAATTGATGCTTTTATCGTATGCCTTTATGGTTTCGGGCATGCTGGTTCCGGTAGTTGCCGCACTTTTTACTAAAAACCCGAATGCAAACGCTGCTTTAGTGTCCATGATTGCAGGAGGTTCAACCACTTTAACGCTAATTATATTAAAAACAAAACTACCGCTTGGGCTCGATGCCAATATTTTTGGAATCACCGCTTCGGCACTGTTGTATATTTTGATGCTTCAAATCTTCACTAAAAAATAAGTTAATTACGCAAACGTTTTGCTAAAAATAAAGATTGCTGCAAAACCCATTGCAGCAAGCTTTTATTTTAAAATTCATCCTATCATCTAAAAAGACAAATTCAAAAAAAATTCATAGGCAACAAACAATTTATTTAGTTCGGTTTTTTATAAACTAAATAAACTTTAGTTTTGCATGCTGTTTTAAAACAAAAAATAATGAATACCGAAGAACGCATAAAAAAGCAACGCGAACTGATTGAAAAAATTGGTTTGTATTTCGACAAAGAAGGATTCCAGCCAATAGCAGGAAGAATATTGGGCTTACTTATGGTAATGGATAAAGAACAATATACTTTTGATGAAATTGTTGAAGAACTTCAGATAAGCAAAAGCTCGGCAAGTAATGCCCTAAAAAACCTTGAGATACGTGAGGATATTGAATACATTACCCAACCTGGTGACAGGAAGCGGTATTTTCAGATTCGCAAACAAGACAAATACACCTTGATAAATGGATTCGAAAAAAAGATGCGCCAGTCGATGGATATGTTCGATTGCATTCTTAGCCTGAAAGCCGATAAGAATTCGAGCAATGCTATTTTTCTAAAAGAAATGAAAGACACCATGGAATTTGTGTTGACCCAGTTGAATAAATTAATTGAAGCATAAGAAAATAAATAAATTTAATTCGTTTAGTTCAGTATTTTATAAACTTATTAATTGAATCGAAGTTTGAACAAACATCCAAAAATGGAAATAAAAATTTTAAAAAAAGTAAATATTAATCAGATGAAAATCAAAGTAATTCTTGCGTTATTGGCTGGTAGCTCGTTTCTGGTGCAAGCCCAGGAATCGCCCTTAAGCTTTTCTCTTAGGGCTGCACAAGACTTTGCCTTAGAGCACAACAAAACGCTTCAAAATTCAAAAGACGATCTTAAACTGGCTCACGAGCAATACGTTGAAGCCCGGGGAGCTGGTTTGCCTAAAGTAGAAGCCAAAGTTGATTACATGACCTATTTTAACTACGAAGCTGAATTTAGTTTTGGCTCAGGATCTTCAACACCTCCGGATTACGATCCCACAAAATTTGACGAGGGTGACATAGAAGTTTTAAAGCTTATTAATGGCATGTTTAGTTCCGGGGGGTCATCCATCGTTATGAAGGACCAGGCAAGTGCTAACCTTACGGTGTCGCAACTAATTTTCAGCGGTCAGTATTGGGTGGGGCTTCAAATGTCCAAATTAGCTAAAACGGTACGTGAAACCAGCCTGACTTTAACAGAACTCGAAGTTAAAGAACAAGTGGCGAATGCGTATTACCTTATTCTGGTAACCAAGGAATTGGTGCAGGTAATTACCGAAAACACACAAAACCTGGAGGAACTTTACAAGCACACAAATAACATGTATAATTCAGGACTGGCAGAACAAACCGATGTTGATCAGATCAAAGTAAACTTATCGTTGCTCGAAAATTCAAAACGTGAAATGGAACGGAATTTACAGTTAAATTATAATATGTTCCGTTTGGTTTTAGGTATTGAATCAAATACTGAAATTCAGCTCACCGATCCAATGGACCAACTGATAGGAATTGTGGAAAACACCGTACTTCATAAGCAAGCTTTTGACCTAAACAACAATCCCAATTATAAGCTTGTTAACTTACAAGAGGAAATAGGCGACAAACAGGTAAACCTGCAAAAATGGGCTTACGGACCCACGCTGGTTGGATACTACAGTTATACCGAAAAGATTATGACATCTGGTTTTGACTTAACACCTAAAAATGCTGCCGGTTTAACTCTTAGTTTGCCTGTTTTTGCAGGAGGCATCAAACAAGCACAGCTGAGCCAAAAGAAAATTGAACTCGATAAAATAAAACGAACCAAAAACCTATTGCAAGAACAGCTCCAGTTGCAGGAGAATCAGCTTTCGTTTGAATTAACGAGCGCTTACGATAATTATTTGACTCAAAAAGAAAACGTTGCTGTGGCCTTAAGGGTTTACCAAAGTTATCAAAATAAATACCGCCAAGGAACAGTTTCGAGCATGGAACTTACCCAGGCAAACGGCAATTATCTGCAGGCGCAAAGCAATTACATTTCGGCTATTATGAAATTATTGCAATCAAAATTAGCTGTCGACAAACTTCATAATTCACTATAATTAACGTTTAAAACAATATAATAAAATGAAAACCATTCACTATATCGGAATTGCACTTTTTACGCTTGCTCTGAGCTCGTGCGCAAACACTGACAAAGAAAACAAAACAAACGAACCCGCTGTAAGCGAAGAGCGAACCTATCCGGTTAAAATAGCAACGGTAGCACAGGAGATTATCGATCGCCCGTTAAATTATACCGCAAACCTGGCAGCTTATAAAGAAATTTATTATGCTCCTGCTGCACCCGGACGTATCGACAAAATTATGGTTGATGTGGATGACCGGATTCAAAAAGGTCAATTACTGGTTGAAATGGACAAAACCCAACTGAACCAGGCAAAAACCCAGTTTGAAAGTGCTAAAACCAATTTTCAGCGCATCGACACTTTGTACCAATTGGGAAGTGCATCGGAGCAACAGCATGAACAGTTAAAAACCCAATATGATTTGGCTAAAATGAATGTAGAATACCTGACGGAAAATACCCGTCTATTGTCGCCAATTCAGGGTTTGGTAACTGGAAAATACTTCGAAAACGGAGAACTTTATTCAGGAGCTCCAAATACAGTAGCCGGAAAAGCAGCCATATTAACTTTGATGCAGATAAACCCAATGAAAGCCTTGGTGAGTGTGTCGCAAAGTTACTTTAACCAGATTAAAAATGGAATGGATGCTGAAATTACCACAAATATTCATCCCGACCAGGTTTTCAGCGGAAAAGTACATAAAATCCATCCAACCATTGATGCAGCAACCCGCACCTTTAAGGTTGAAGTATTGATTGATAATCCCAAAGAGGAACTGCGCCCGGGAATGTTTGCCGATGTAGCCATCAACCTTGAAAAAACAAAGGCCCTGACTGTTCCTTCCATAACTGTACTGAAACAAGAAGGAACCAACAACCGATATGTTTTTGTTAATAATAACGGCGTGGCTAAAAAGGTGAGTGTAGAAGTTGGAAAACGCTTCGACGACAAAATTGAAATCATCAGCGACGAAATAGCTGTTGGAACCCAACTAATTGTTGAAGGACAAGCCAACTTAATGGATGGTTCCAAAATCGATGTGTTAAACTAAAAGCCTTTTAAATCAGATAAATAAAATATTATGAGTATTTACGGAAGTGCTGTAAAAAAACCAATAACCACCATCATGATTTTTATGGCGGTTATTGTATTCGGCTTGTACTCGTTGGTAAAATTGCCCATCGACATGTACCCCGATATTGAATTCCCGGCTATTACGGTGTTTACCACCTATCCCGGTTCCAATGCTGCCGATATCGAAACCAATATATCGCGACCTATTGAAAATTCGCTAAACACCCTCGACAACCTGAAAAAAATCAGTTCGGTGTCGCGCGATAACATTTCGGTGGTTTCACTTGAATTTGAATACGAATCGGATTTGAGCGAAGCAGCCAACGACATACGCGATGCCTTGTCGCTGGTTGAAAAATCGTTGCCCGAAGATGCTGAAAAACCCACCATCTTCAAATTCAGTTCAAGTATGATTCCCATCATGATGTTCGCCATCACGGCCGAAGAAAGTTATGAAGGTATTGAAAAAATTCTGGACGAAAAACTGGTAAACCCGCTTAACCGTATCGATGGAATTGGTTCCATCAGCCTGATAGGTTCGCCCATCCGGCAAATTAGCATCGATATAAATCCAAAAAAACTGGAAGCCTACAACATTTCAGTTGAACAGATTGGTAATATTTTGCGGGCTGAGAACCTGAATATGCCATCGGGAACCATTAAGATGGGCCAAATGAACTATCCGCTTCGGGTTGAAGGCGAATTTAGCGAAAGCGATCAGATTGAAGACCTGGTTTTGGGCAACTTTAACGGCCAAACCATTTATTTAAAAGATGTGGCATCGGTACGCGACTCGATTAAAGAAATGACCATCGATGAAAAAATAAATGGTAAACAGGGTGTGCGCATGATGATTATGAAGCAATCGGGAGCCAATACCGTAAAAATAGCCCGCGACATCAACAAAAAACTTGCCGATCTGAAAACCGAGTTGCCTAAAGATATTACGGTTACCTCAGTTTACGATTCAAGTGAATTTATTAACGGTTCAATAAATAACCTGACAACTTCATTAATGTACGCCCTGATATTTGTTACCCTGGTGGTAATGTTCTTTTTAGGACGCTGGCGGGCTACATTTATTATTGTATTAACCATTCCCATTTCACTTATCGTTGCTTTTGTTTACCTGTACGTTTCCGGAAGTTCCATAAATATTATTTCGCTATCGGCACTTTCTATCGCTATTGGAATGGTGGTTGACGATGCCATTGTGGTACTCGAAAACATTGCCAAGCACATCGACCGGGGAGCCAGTCCGCGCGAGGCAGCAATTTATGCAACCAACGAAGTTTGGATGGCTGTAATTGTTACCACCTTAACGGTAGTTGCAGTGTTCTTCCCCATGACTATGGTAAGCGGAATGACCGGAATTATGTTCCGCGAGCTGGGCTGGATTGTAACCATAACTGTAACTACCTCTACTTTGGCTGCAATTACGCTGACACCCATGTTGAGCTCAAAATTATTGCGCCTGCAAAAAAATACCACAGACGTAAAAAAATTCAGCTTCGATAAAATTATACTGCCCTATTTTAACCGCCTGGATAACTGGTACGGAAAAGTATTGGGATGGAGTTTAAAAAACCGGTGGAAACTTATTATTGGCGCATTAACCATATTTATTGCCAGCCTAATTATGGCCGGTAACCTGGGCGCAGAATTTATGCCTGAAACCGACGAAGGCCGATTCAGCATGGAGGTTGAACTGCAATCGGGAACCCGCGTGGAAAAAACCGTTGCACTGGCCCGCCAAATCGATTCTATTCTGTATTCCTTCCCTGAAATTGAACTGGTAAGTACATCGGCAGGAAGCGACGAGGATGGCGGAATGATGGCTATGTTCTTTTCTACCGGAACCAACATGATTAATTACACCGTTAAACTGAAGCATGTTGAAGAACGAACCCGCACTATCTGGGATATTGCCGAAGAAGTTCGCATACAACTCAATAAGTTTCCACAGATAACCAATTACAACATTACTTTAGGTAGCGGAGGTATGTCGGGTGGCAATGCTGTTGATGTTGAAATTTACGGATACAACCTTGATGTAACAACCCACCTGGCTAATCAACTGGCGCAAAAACTGGAAAATGTTCCGGGAGCCCGTAACATTCAAATCAGTCGCGAAAAATCGAAACCCGAACTGCGAATTGAACTCGACCGCGAAAAAATGGCTGCGGTAGGATTAAACACAGCTATGGTTTCAACAGCCCTTTACAACCGTATTGCCGGTTTAACGGCTACCATATACCGCGAACAAGGTGAAGAGTACGATGTAGTAATCCGCTTTGAAGAAGAATACCGCAATTCAATTACCGATTTAGAACAGATTTTATTGCAAACGGCCACTGGTAAAACAGTACGACTGGGCGATGTAGGTCAGGTAAAAGAATACTGGTCGCCACCAAATATTGAACGTCAGCGTCGCGAACGGATTGTAAAAGTATCGGCAACACCATACAAAGTTGCTTTGGGAGACTTAGCTGCAAACATTCAGGCTGAGATTAACAAAATGGATATTCCCAAAGATGTTATGATTGAAGTAGGTGGAGCTTACGAAGACCAGATGGAAAGTTTTATGGATTTGGGTTTATTACTCTTGCTCAGTCTGGTATTGGTTTACATTGTAATGGCCTCGCAATTTGAATCGTTAAAAATGCCATTAATTATTATGATTTCGATTCCTTTTGCTTTTACCGGAGTAATACTTGCCTTGCTGGCAACCGGAACCAATTTAAGTGTTATTGCAGCATTAGGAGCCATTATGCTGGTAGGAATTGTGGTTAAAAATGCCATTGTACTGGTCGATTACATTAACCTGATGCGCGAACGCGGGCTGGAACTCGATCTGGCGATTATTGAATCGGGAAAATCGAGATTACGTCCTGTATTAATGACAGCCTTAACAACCATTTTGGGTATGTTACCGCTGGCTTTGAGTACCGGCGAAGGTTCTGAAATATGGAGCCCCATGGGAATCTCAGTAATTGGTGGTCTGCTCTTTTCAACGGTAATTACCATGATAATTGTTCCGGTAATTTACCGGATGTTTGCTACCAAAGGCGAACGGAACAAATCGAAAGATGTTAGAGCCCAGTTTAATTTTATGGATAATTAAAAACACAGCATTATGAAAGCAGTTTTTATAATATACAATCAGGCCCACTCCGAAAAAGTGGAATACATGTTAGACAAGCTAAACATCCGGGGATTTACCCAATGGGGCAATGTAAGCGGACGTGGAAGTGAAACCGGAGTTCCGCACATGGGAACTCATACCTGGCCCGAAATGAATTCAGCTATTATTACCGTAGTTGAAGACTCGTTGGTAGACACTGTACTTGATAAAGTTCAGAAACTGAATGCCATTAACGAGGAGGTTGGCATACGGGCTTTTGTGTGGGAAGTTCTAAAGTCAGTTTAACACAAGATTTAATAATTCTAAAAATCGTCGGGAGAAGTGTGAACTCCCGACGATTTTCTTTTTAATGCCAGGCTCCTAAAATAGCACCCATTACCATAAGAAAAACCAACTGGTATCCTGAATTTATGGCCCAAAGCTTAAACGAACGCCTTTCGTACTGATAAGTAACCCCCATTGATGTTACAATAAAAGCAACACCAATATAAAATCCGTGGGTTAATCCGACCAGCCAGTTTACTTTCGATGCATCGATTACATGAAATAAAAAAGCCATTCCAAAAGCCATTACCAGCGTTAACAAAAAGCTGATTCCAAAAATCTGAATCATGTTTCCCTCACGCAAATATTCCTCAGTATAACCCAATTCTTTTTGCCAGGCTTTTCCAAAAAGAGGGCCATACCAAAGAGAACCTATACCAAAAGCCAAAACTGCTGAAACCAGCACTGCCAAATAGTTTACCGAATAATCCATAGTTCAATATTTAATTGGTTAAACAAAAACCAAGTTATATTTTTTTAGGTTTTCTACCAAACCCTGAAAAATTCAAAATTAACTACCCAGAAAAAAATTGGCTGATACAAACTATTCCGATGCGGTTTCGCTTTCGATTTTAGGACCGCAAATACTGCAAAATTGCGATTTCTTTTGGTCAATATCTTCAACATAGGTACTTGAACGCATTACGCAGGTGGGAACCTGGCAATGAACCAATCCGAACATGTGTCCCAATTCATGAATAATTACTTTTTTAAATCGTAAAAAAGTAAGTTCATAATCAGGAGCTAAGCCATATTGCTCGTTACGCAAGCGGTAATTCGAAACTACCCCCGAATTTCCATTAAAAATGGCCTGGCCAAACAAAAAGGTTAAAATGGGAATGTATAAATCGACTGAAATAAGTGCAATTTTTTTATCGTTTTCGGTATCTTCATTGGCATCGAGCCAATGCAATATTTTATTGGCATCATATTGTCGGCGCTTAAAATCGTAAAAAGGCTCTATATCTAAATCCAGATTACGTAAATGCACCTGCCGGTTAAAAGTTAGTGAAACTTCCTGGCTAAGTCGTTGCAAACAGTCCGGTTCAAACTGCCCCTTTATAAAGAATATGATTTGTTGTTTCTTCAACTAGCTGATTTACAATAAAACTATATTACAATTTTTAAAAAAACAAGTTAATCAGTTTCTGATTTTAAATCGTATTTTTTAATCTTATTATACAAGGTTACCCGGTCGATGCTCAATGCTTTCGATGCGCGCGATATATTCCAATTGTATTTGTTTAAAATAAGCTGAATGTGTCTTTTTTCCAAATCTTCGAGACTTTCGGCTGAATTGTATACAATTTCTTTACCTAAAGGCAAATCTTTAAGCCTGATTTCTTTTCCGTTACCAATTACAATAGCCCGTTCAATCATGTTTTCCAGTTCGCGCACATTACCCGGAAATTCAAATTCCTCAATGCGTTTCATGGCAGCCGGCTCCACAGAAACCATATCACGGCTCATGGCATTGCAGTATTTTTTTATAAAATAATCGACCAGTAAAGGAATATCTTCAACCCTCTCACGTAGCGGAGGAACATGAATGTTTACCACATTTAAGCGATAGTACAAATCTTCGCGGAAGGTGCCGTTTTCGACCATTTTTTTCAGGTTTTTGTTGGTGGCACAAATCACCCTAAAATCAGATTTAATTTCCTTGTTTCCGCCCACCCGAACAAAGCTTTTGGTTTCGAGTACGCGCAACAGTTCAACCTGCATCTTGGTTGAAATAGTAGCTATTTCATCTAAAAAGATGGTTCCGCCGTCGGCCATTTCAAAGCGCCCTTTTCGGTTAAACATGGCCCCGGTAAACGCACCTTTTTCGTGTCCAAACAATTCGCTTTCGAGCAAACTCTCGGTTAAAGCTCCGCAATGCACACTTACCAGCGAAAAGTATTTGCGTGGGGAATTAAAGTGGATGGCGCGGGCTATGAGTTCTTTTCCGGTTCCGCTTTCGCCGGTAATTATAACCGATGAATTGGATTGGGCAACGCTTTCAATTTCTTTAAAAACTTTCATCATGGGCTCGCTCACACCAATAATATCTTCCACATTTTCGAGCGAAACTACTTTATTTCGCAGGGCATCGTTTTCGGTTTTAAGCGAAATGTGCTTGGTAGCGTTGCGGATTAAGTGCGAAAGATCGTCAGGGTCGAATGGTTTGGTAACATAATCGTAAGCACCGTCTTTTAGTGCCTGAACAGCCGTATCGACCGATGCAAAAGCAGTCATTATTATAACAATGGCATCTTTATTTAAAACTTTTATGCGGCGATGCATCTCCAAACCATCCATGCCGGGCATTTTAATATCAGCCAAAACAATATCGAAGCTTTTCGACTCCAATAAACTCAGTGCCTCTTTTGCATCGGCAGCACAAGCAACCTGGTAACCGTCTTCGATAAACCAATTGTTCAGCGAATCGCGAACCGATGCTTCATCGTCAACAATAAGTATGGAAATTGATTTTGCCATAATACAATCCTTTCTTTATTCCTTATGTAAGGGTAAAATTATCGACATGGTGGTGTATTTTCCAACTTCAGAATCGACCTCAATTTTGCCCTTATGATTTTGTACAATTCCATGAACAATAGCCAAACCCAAACCTACCCCATTCACTTTTTGTTTGGCCGAAAAGAAGGGCTCAAAAATATGCTGAATATCGTCGGGGCTGATTCCAATTCCATTATCAACTATATCGAGTTTTATGTGCACATCGTCGGGATTTGACGTGCGCATGACCACTTCGCCATTTTCAGAAACCGCTTCCGATGCATTAACCAGCATGGCAATACAGGCTTGCTTAATCTGGTTCTCGCGACAGCTGATAATATCGTTGGCCGCTTTAAAATCGGTATAAAAATGTATGTTCGATATCTTAAGCTGATGCGCCATTAAATCGTAAGCTTCTTTTAAAATTTTGTGCATGGGTTTGGCTTCAAAATTCTCCTGATCTTTACGCGAAAAATCGAGCAGGCTTTTTACAATATCGCCACAGCGTTTGGTTTCCGACTCAATTATCTTCAGGTATTTCAACATCGAATCTTTGGAATTTTGTTCCATCTGATTCTTTTCAAGTAACTTATGAACCAATTTGGTATATGTTAAAACACCCGAAAGCGGGTTGTTAATTTCGTGCGCAACCGACGACGACAGCTTACCCAGCGATGCAATCCGCTCAATATGTATCAGTTCCTTTTGCATCTGCACCAGCTTATCCGACTTTTTCTGCACTTTATATTCCAACTGTTTCGACCAGTTTTGAAGCTCCAGATTAGCAGTATTCAGGTTATCGAGCATGTTGTTAAAAGCCTGCGAAACCATGCGCATATCATCGAGTAAATTGGGTTTTATTTCGATGCGGGTTGACCGATCGCCATTGGCTACCGATTCGCTGGCCAGAATTATGGAGTGTAAGGGTTTTTTTATTTTACTGCTGGTAAAAAGTATTAAAAACAGCACCAGCAAAACGGTGGTAATGGTGGCTAAAATAAAAAACTCCGTCGAAGAACGTTTAATAGATCCATCGAGTTCGGTTAATGGAACTTTTATAATTAACGAACCCAATAACTTATCGTTTTCGCTGTGATAATGGCAATCGGCAGTAAAGCACGATTTTTCGTTTAATATGGGTTTACGGATAAGCAATTGCCGATGTCCACGCTCGGTCTGGTTCATACTGCAAGCGCTTTTCATATCGATTATCCGGTACGATTTTTCTTCCTGCGAAAACATGGTATTAAAATCGCTATGACACGAAATACAATTGGCATTACTAATGCCCGATAATTCGCTGTTGTGGGTTGAAAAAACCAGACTGTCGGTATGGTTATACATATTCACCTCGTCGATTCCGGGAATGGTATTAATAATATCCAAACTGCTTTGCAAGGCGCCTTTATCGTTGGTAAGCATGGAATAATACAGCGAACCTTCGACCATAGAGCCAACCATGTTACCATTTTGCTTAATAACTGTATTCAGGTACTCGCGGTACACATAGTGAAAAATGGAACCAAACGATAAAAATAGAATTAAAGATAAAATACTTATGGTATATACTACCCGGCCATAAATTGAACGGTGAAACCGAAGGTATTTTTTCAGTTTAGGCTTGATGGTTCCGTTTATATTTGTTGCAGTTTGCTCTTCCATACCCAAGGTGAAAAATAAACAAGTGATTGATTGATTTTTATGGATGCAAATTAGCAAAAACCGGGCATTTACGCACCCGGTTTTTCCTGTATTATGTCAGCTATTTTAAAAATTCCTTCTGAAAACTATTCCAGACCTCCGCATTCATTTCAGCCAGCGGATAGTCCATCAGCTCACCTCCTTCCTGCAAAACTACATTGCTTAAGTTTGCATTGCTTTCGGCCATCGATACGGCAACAAAATCCTTAAAGCGGCTCATCTCGCTTTCGTACCATGCTTTTGAGTCTTCGCCCAAATAGTACTGGTTGGTTTCTGCTTTCCAATTGGCCGGTTCAATTTTATAAAGCCAGCCCCCATCGAAAGGATTCTCGAGCATTTTTTCCGGAGCTTCGAAGACTTTAAAATTGGCCTTTAAAATGGTTCCCGAAATGGGCGAAAGCACTTCGAGCGATTTACCATCTTTTACCAGCGTCGAAATAACATCGCCTTTTTTAACGGTTTCTCCAACTGATTTTAAAGATTCAACATTCGACGCCCCGGTAATATGTAACAACCAATCGTCGATTCCAATCTGAGCATTACCCGATTTCTCGAGAAAAGCCCAGGTGTGATGCTGGCTGTAAAAAACGCCTTTCGGAATTTTCAACACTGAAGTAGTTAAGCGACTCAGCGAATCCTGAATTTTAGCTACAAACTTTGTTTTTCGGTTTATCATAATCCAAAAAGGAATCAAAACCATGAAAAACGCTATGATAATTAAGTATTCAATACCTTTTGTCTGAAAGATATCGTGATAAGTAAAACCATCCATAATTGTAAATTTTAAATCAATTGAACTGCTTACATCCAATTGTGGTTAAACAAACTATTTTTTAGCCCATTCGGGCGATTCACGCAATACCGGCATGCGATTAATAATCCAACGGAAAATCCAAATTTCAGTAAAGATTACAGCCAATGTAACTGCAATTTCCATCCACGAGGGATAATATGGTATGGCTGCATCCCATTTGAAACCAATTACGGTTACATTCAAGCGGTTAATAATAATTCCAAGCATGGTAATTACTGCCGCCACTTTAGCCATAAAAAAGCTGTTCTTTTTATAACTGTAAACAAACAAAAGCATGGGTAACAGCACAAACCCAAACATTTCGGTTAAAAACCATAAGCCCCACGATGTAGTTAAATGGCTCCAGTGTTGTTCATGAACAAAAATTAAAACCTGTAAAAAGAAATAGGCAAACATGGCCATGGCACATATTTTACACAGGCTAATTACAATGGAATGGTGGGCTTTTTGATTTTTTTCATTAATCTGGTCGGAGAATACTTTGTTGCTGATGGAACCCTCAAAAATTACCATCGATAGTCCGGCAAAAATACTGGATACAAAGAACATAATGGGAATGAACTCATTGTACCAAAGGGGATGAATTTTATCTTTTGCCATTAAAAACAAGGCACCCAAACCCGATTGATGCAGTGTTGAAAGGGTGATTCCAAAAATAACAGCACCAATGGTCATGGCTGATAGTATTTTATGTGCTCTTTTATGGCCAATCCATTCAGCAATAGCCGGCGAAAACTCAATAAGCTGGGCTATCATATACAATAAAAAGTGCCAGGCAACTAAAAACAAAACCGAGCTGGTACCAAAACTATTTCCAATAATGGGATTAACTACGTTCCATGGGCGACCTAAATCGAGCAGTAGTGCGCCGGCATAAAATACATAAGCCAAAAATCCATTAAGTACGGTTACCCGAACAATGGAATGGTACTTTTTCATGTTCAGTATGTAAACCATAAAGGTTATTACGTAGGCACCACCGGCAAAAGCTACTCCGGTAACTACATCGAAACCAATCCAAAGACCCCAGGGAACATCCTGCGTTAAATTGGTAATGGAACCGATACCGTATATAAAACGGATAACAATTAACACCAAACCCAATAGCATTATGGGTAACGATATCACATTAAAAGGGGTTAACCATTTTCCTTTTGGCCTTAATTCCTGCTTCAGAAATTGCCAAATATTTTTTCCATCGTTATCACGATAAATCATTGCATCGGTGTTACTCATCGTTTTCAGTTTTAAGTTCGTTATCTTTTGTGGCTTGATGTAATCCTAAGAGCATAGCTGGCCATAACACAAAAATGCTGGGCACGCTGTATAAAAATCCTTTTGACAGCTCAGGATACGACGATTTTTGAATTTTTGTATTGAATCCCAATTCGTTGAATGGAACCGGTGACAGGTATAAAAAGCTGGTTCCACCGGCTTCGTGTTCACCATAAATGTGATCGTAATAAGTATCCGGGTCGTCATGAATCCGGCGACGGGCTTCTTTAATCAACTCTTCGCGTGTACCAAAAGTCAAGGCTTCGGCCGGGCAATTTTCAACGCAGGCCGGAAGTTCTCCTTCGGCTAAACGATCGACACACATGGTACATTTCACAATTTTTGGATTGGCACTGTGGTATTCAAACTTGGGAATATCGAACGGACAGGAAACCATACAATAACGGCAACCCATACATTTGTTTCCACGCCAGGTTACCGGTCCTTCGGGAGTTTTTAGCATGGCTTTTGTTAAACAAGCCGCAGCACAAGCAGGTTGGTTGCAATGCATGCATTGTTGTTTTACAAACACTTCACCTTTTGAGGTTTCATAACTATTAATTACTGTCCTACGTGTTTCGTCGAGTTTACGAACTACGCCTGTTTCGGGAACATCGGTTGGTTCCGGAAGTCCGTTAGCTTCAGCGCACGCAAATTCACAACTCTGACATCCTACACAGCGGGTAGAATCGTAAAGAACGGCTTTAAAACTTACAGCTTCTTCTTCGGTTGGAGCAGCTTTGGCATCTTTTCCCAAGGCCAGGGTTAAACCCGTTAATCCAACCATCTGAAAAAAACTTCTTCTATCTAATCCCATAGTAGTATTAATTTTTTGTGGTTAAAATATGGTATAGTCACTTACATTTCGTTTATAAAAAGTTGTTGAAACTCTTCCCAGGCTTCTGGTCCTAAATCCTTAAGAACACCACTACGCAATTCACCACCATCCTGCAATACTACCTTGTGTGCCAGGCTAAGCTCAGGCTTCTGAATAATAGCAATAAAGTCCTTGAGTCGTAAATACTCAGCTTTGAGCCACATTTTAAATTTGTCGGCCATTAAAAAGAAACTTAGTTCGCGCAACCAATTGCTTGGTTCAATCAGATATACCCAACCTTCCTGATAAGGATCGTTATTAATTAATGCGACATTTTGCATCAGCTGGTTGTTATTCTCTTTAATAACTCCTGAAACCGGAGCTTTTATGATTAACTGTTTTCCCTGCTGAATGAGTGTTACCAGCGCTTCACCTTTTTTAACTTTTTCACCGGCTTTCTTCATTTGAATACCCGATAAAGTTCCGGTAACCGAAGGAATAAAATCGTCGAGGCCAATGCGCACATTGCCTGATTTTTCCATAAATGCCCAGGTGTGCGATTTATCGAAAAACAAACCGGCTGGAATGGATTTGGGATTCTGATTAAAATAACCTGCCAATTCAGTTTTTAGCTGAATTTTTTCTGCCTTGCGGTAACGGTTAAATACCAAAACGTCGAACAATAAGCCAACGATAAATAGAGCTACCAGCAGCATAACAAAAATTTTAAATCCTGAAAAACGTTCCATGGGAACTTCGGTAAGTACAACTTCATCAGCTACTTTATCCATTTTATAAGCTATCTCAGCATTTACCAATTCAGTATATCCTAAGGTCTGAAGCTGAGTTTGTCCATCGGTTAATAACCAGTTGTAGAAATTTTTTGCTGATTGCGTAGCGGGTTGCTCCATAGCCACAGCATAAACGCTGGTAATAAGTGCTTGCGGATATTTTCCAACCCAAACACCCCTGGCAAATGAGCTGCTGTTTGCGTAAAACTTCTCATACGATTCCAGCTTACCACTTCCATCTTTGTCCAAAGGAAGAAGAGCCAGCCCGTCGGGAAAATTGATTGAATTTGCCTGCACCAAATCCGACAGATAGCAGAAACCTATCCCGTTTTTATCATTCTGAATGCTCTGAATCAGTTTTGTTGCATCGCTAACTTTGGTTCCGTTTAAATCAAGCGAACCCAGGTTTAAAAAACCGGCAACTTTTGCATCAATCGCTTCATCATCCAAAGTGTAATAATGAACTAATGCGTTTTTTTGTTGACCCATTAACTGTCCCCAATCAGCTTTGTTCTTTGGATTTGTTAATGCAGTTAATTGTTGAACCGACAGCCCCTTTTCAATAAGCAACGTATATACCGGATTATTTTGGTTAATCACAGGTACAATAACTTTACGTGCCACTACAACGTGCCAGATATTTTCCCACTCGCTGGTTTGGACATACGGTTTTGATACCAGCGCTAACGACGCCGGATCGGCGGTTTGCTGTTTCAATGTTTCAGGGGAATAATCTGCAACTGAAATAGTTATTTCCGGATGCTGCATTGTGTAAGCACTTGCCCATTGTGCACTTAGGTTTTTTAAATCGGGCGAACTTAACAGGGTTAAGTTTCCTTCCTCAGAAGATGGATTTTTGATTGTTTCTCCCAAACTGCTGTTGGAAAAGAAAAAAAACAAAACTCCGGCAAAAACATAAATTAGATTTTTCATAACTGTTCGTTTTTTATAGTACCCTTTAATTAATTACTGTTTTACAGCGTTTTACATATTCGATACTATAAAAGCCAATTTGCATGCCACAAAAAATACGAATGCTAAAGCACTGCATTTGTGATGCTTAACTTTTATACCGGGAAATTTATACAGGTAGAAATTGTTGAGTTATTCAACAGTTATTTTAATGCAGATGGTTATTTATCTGATTTAGTGGTTATTTAATTCATGTGTGTATATTTTATACACCTGTTGTTTTTTTCTACATTTTTCGCAGATTGGCTAATCGAAAAGAGTGAAAATGGAAAAATAATGTGAATAAACTGATAAAAATCAGTAAAAAAGCATGATGAAAAATTCAATACTTCTATTTTACCTGCTAATCATCGATCAACGATTGCTCATAGTTCAAATAAGCCAAGGCATAGCGAATTTCAGCATAACTCGCTTTATCACCAAGTACAAGCTTTACGGAACTAAGCTGCTGATTATCGCAGTTTTGAATTGCATCCAGAATTAAATTCAGTTTGGTGGTTTTTAGTAAATCATCCACCTCAATTAATCCTTTCTCAATGCAATCGGCCAGATGCTTCTCGATGGTAGCTGCTGTTAATGAGCGTTTATCGGCAATCTCAGGCACGCTTAATCCCTGCTGATAAAGATCATAGGTTGCTACACGCGTATCAACTTTATCAACTTTTTGTTTGGATGTTTTTTTTATCGATTTGCGATTATCAGCCAAGGTTACACCAAGATTCCCGGTCAATTGCTTTACTGAATTTTTATCTAACTGGGTGTTATTCAACGCCGATAAGCAAAGTGCCTCAGCTTTACCTATTGCTACCAATTGCTCAAAAAATTCGCCTTCGAGCCATTGTAATTCAGTTAAATATTTTTTGGTTCCTCTTTCATTTTTCACCAATTCCTTTTGCGCTTCAATTTCATGCAAAAGTTTATTAAATACTGGTTGAAAATAAACCCGGGCCGCTTCGACACGTTCATGCAATTTATTTAAATAAGTATTCTCACCCTGACGGATAATACTTTGCAATTGGGACTGAAACTTTATCCCAACCTCAATCAAAGGTGAAAGAGAATTACGTAGGTTAATGGCCCAACTGAGGTATTTTTGTTTTGCCGACTTACTTTCATCTTTCGTATAACCGGCAATATGTTCCTGTAAACTCATTAACAAGCGGGAAAAATTGAACGAATCGAGAACTTTACTTTGCAGGTACGATTGTGCCGACGAGCGCAGCAACTGCTCCAATTCCGCTTCTGGTTTTTGCTTGCGAACAAACTGGTACAAGGCATCATCCATATCGGGCCCTTCGCTTATTAAGGGACGGGCCAGCACCAACCCTTTTAAGGAGGTTAATCGCGACAAAGCCACATAAATTTGTCCGGGAGCAAATGCCTGCGAGATATCAAGCATGGCTTTTTCAAATGTTAAGCCCTGACTTTTATGTATGGTAATTGCCCACGCCAGTCTTAAAGGGAAATGAATAAATTTTCCAATTACAGTTTCTTCAATCTCGCGGGTTTCCTTGTTTAGCGAAAACTTTTTTTGCTCCCAGGTATAAGGTTCAACCCAGGCAGCTTTGCTACCATCGTCAAATTCTACTTTAATTGATTTTTCGGTCATCTCGGCTACTTTGCCAATTTTTCCATTGTAATAGGCATTTTCGCCTGAGTAATCGTTCTTTATAAACATTACCTGTGCATTCTTTTTCAGCTCCAGGGTAAAATCAACCGGATACGTGTATTCGCTGAATTCACCTTCAACCGTGGCATCAAAAGTTTGTAACTCACCATCAAGTATTTCCAGTGCTTTTCGGTTTACGGCATCGGCCTTATAATTATGTGTAGTTAAATAAATATAACCACTGTGCTCCATTAGTTTAAATTGCGGATTGCAATAATTGTTAAGCAAGGCTATATCGGCTGGCGTTACTTCATTTACGCGAAAATTATTCAGTAAATCAATAAAATGCTGATCACTTTGTCGGTAAATGGTGCTTAATTCAATATAAACCGGCGGATTGCTTTCCAAAGCCTTGGCATTGAAAAAAAACACATAGGGATAAAAGGCGTTCAGTATTATTCTCTCGTTGTCTTTTACAACCGGAGGCAATTGCCACAAATCGCCAAAAAAAAGCAATTGAAGGCCACCAAAAGCAACGCGTGA
>JBFWMB010000055.1:0-26986 GCA_050251815.1 Salinivirgaceae bacterium
CCGTTTTTGCGTTTGTTCACCAGCTCTCCCTCCCAGTCGCGTTTGGTGGTAATGGTTTCCCACAGCTTTTGGTAAAAGGCATCTTCCTGAACGCCCGATTTTGAAATGCGGGGGGTAAGCCCTATAGCCTCGTCGGGGGTGTAGCCGGTAATCTGGGTAAATTTCTGGTTAATGTATTGAATTACGCCGTTGGCATCGGTAACCACCACACTTACCGGGCTTTGCTCAATGGCTTTGCTCAGCAGGCGGTTGGTGGCTTCGGCTTTTTTGCGTTCGGTAACGTCATTTATCAGTACGTGGCGGGCTTCAATCCCATTAAAGATTAATTCTTGCGAAGTGATTTCCACATCAATAAGTTCCCCGTTTTTTTTCAGGTGGCGCCAGGTTCGGGAAGTACTCAGATTTCTGACTGGATTTGTAACCTGCTCGAGCAAGGCATCCAGGTCTTCTGCGGGACGAATGTCCTTAATGGTCATGGCCAGGAATTCTTCGCGGGTATATCCGTAATGTGCCACAGCGGCATGGTTTACCTCCATAAATTCCAGGGTTGCCAAATTGTATATCCACATGGGCTGTGGGTTATTGTCGAATAGTAAGCGGTATTTGGCTTCACTTTCGTGTAACGCTTTTTCGGCCAGAACCCGATTGCTCACATCATGAATAATGGAATAGAGGAAAACTTTTTGCTTTATATAAATCGGCCCTGAATACACATCGACATAGCGTTTGCTCCCCCTGGCGGTGTGGTGGCGCATCAGGAACAGGTTTTGTTCGCCACTGACCGCCTTGTTATAGATGTTCCTCAATTCTTCATCGTCAAGTTTATTGATGTCGCTCATTTTAAGCTGAAGCAATTCTTCGCGGCTGTAACCATAGAAATCACAAGCTGCGGGATTGGCATCGGTGATACGGCCATTGTCGGGATCGACCAACAGCATAATGGCATGGCTGTGGTTAAAGATGGCTTTGTACCGCTCTTCGCTTTCAAGCAGTTCGCTTTCGATGCTGCGTTTTTGCTGTTCGGTTTCGGCATGTTTCAGCGCTTCGAGCACAGCATAGGGGAGGCGGGTCAGGTTGTCCTTCAGAATATAATCGGTGGCGCCGGCTTTCATACAGGTAACGGCTGTTTCTTCGTTGATTGAACCGGTAAGAATTATGAAAGGCAAATCGGGCTGCAGTTCTTTGCTGCGTTTCAAAGCCTTCATTCCGGTAAACTGGGGCATTGAATAATCAGAGATGACCAAATGAGGCCGAAAATCGTTTAGCTCACGGATAAAATCGGGCTCCGTTTCTACCCTTAGGAATTCAAAATCGATGTGGTTTTTCCGCAAGGTTCTGACAGCCATTTCTGCATCAACAGCCATATCTTCCACTAATAGAAATCGGTATGTTTCCATGAAACCTGAATTATAAAACGGGTGATTGATTAAGTTCAAGCCAGTAACTCCCCAATGTAGCAATAAGCTGTTCGTATTCTTCGAAACCTACAGGTTTGGTAATGTAACTGTTGGCCCCCAGTTGGTAAGCGGTTTCAATGTCGCTTATTTCGTTCGACGAACTGAGAACAATTACCGGTATGGCACGGGTTTGCTTGTTTTGCCTGATTTTTTCGAGTACCTGCAGGCCATTGATTTTGGGTAGTTTTAAATCGAGAAAGATAAGGCCGGGAGGTTTTGTTTTTTCATTGGGTTTGGTGGCCGGGTCCAAAACTAAATCTAAGGCCTCCTGTCCATCGTGTGCATGCCATATGGCCAGGTTGGGATACATCTTTCGCAAGGCCCTGATGGCCAATTTAGCATCGGCAGCATTGTCTTCGATAAGTAACAACTCCAAATGGTTCATATACGAAACGCTCAATGTGTTTTGCTTGTAAATATAGGCTTTTTGCGTAAGATTGTCAAGTGTAGTTTAAGGGCCTACTTCTGTGTGTTTTGGCTTGGATTGCAAACCAGGATTTACTGACAGGCTAAAGTAAAATACAGCCCCCTGATTGAGTGTACTTTCGGCCCAGACTTTTCCGCCGTGCCTTTGAACAATTCGTTTTACAATAGATAAACCAATACCCGAACCCTCAAATTCCTTGTCTTTGTGCAGGCGTTGAAAGGGTTCAAACAACTTGTCGGCATAATCGGTGTTAAAACCTACGCCATTGTCTTTAACCCAATAAACGCTTTGCAGGTCTTCGGTGTGTCCGCCAACTTCAATGTGCCGTTGGGCTTTGGGTTGGGTGTACTTCAAAGCATTGCCAATCAGGTTTTGCCACACAAGCCTGATTAGTGTTGGGTCGGCCATGGCCAGAGGCAGGTGGTTAATCTTTATGGTCAGGTTGCTATTGTCTTCAGTGGCAACCAGGTCGGTATATACCTGCTGTACCAGGGTATCCATTTCAATGGGCAGCACATTTATTTCGGCACGGGCTATCCGCGATAAAGAAAGCAAATCGGTAATCAGGTGATCCATTTTACGGCTGTTTTCACGGATGATATCGAAAAGTCGCTTCCCTTCGTTGTCGAACTTTGGGGCGTATTCCTCGAGAATTATTTTGCTAAAGCCATTAATGGCTCGCAGGGGGGCCCTCAAATCGTGTGAAACAGAATACGAAAACGACTCGAGTTCCTTATTGCTGATTTGCAACTTTTGCTGTTCTGTTTTTAGTTCCCGGGTAAGCGCATTCAAATCTTCGACCATATAGAGCATGGCTTTTTGACTTTTGTTTAGCTTTTCAACCTGAGCGCTTAGTTCCTGCGTACGCTCTTTAACTTTAGCGTCGAGTTCCTGGTTTAACAAAGTGAGCTGGGTTTGGGTTGCCTGGCGTTCTTCCAGCTCTATTTGCAAGCGCTGAAAAAGTTGCGAGTTGTGTAGTGCAATACCAATTTGTGTGGCCAGGGTTTCAAAAATAATTTCATCCGTTGGGGTATAGGCATTGAGCACATCGGTTTCGGCATTGAGCACACCAATTACTTTGTTTTCGACAATTATGGGGACACATAATTCGGATTGAATACTGTTTCGCATGGCAATGTAACGTTCATCGCGGTTTACATCGTTTAATCGAATGGTTTTTCCTGTTTTTAATACATGCCCGGTAATACCTTTCCCCATTTTGATATTCAGCAGCGCCATGTCTCTTTTATCTTCATCAAGGTTTTTCTTTTTATTCTGGGAGCTTAAAGCAAAGGGAATCAGCTTATCACTTTCGTTATCGAGCAGTAAAACGGCCAGGTTTTCGTACTTAAGATTTTTCTCGAGTACGGTTATAATATCATTGGCAAGTTTTTCGGGGTTTTGCAGGTTTTGTAGTATGGAACTGGCTTTAAAGATGGTAAATAGCTTTTGATTAAGTTCCTCGAGTTGTTTTTCCGTATTTTTCCGTTCAGTAATATCCATGATACTTCCGTAAACGCGGTTCACTTTTCCCCGGATGATATCGGCCTGCCCGCTGGCCCATACCCAGGCTTCTGTTTCATCGGGGCGCAATATTTTCAGTTCCAGATTGTAGGGAACTCCCTGTTCTGTAGCCCTGGTAAGAGCTTCCTGAAGTTTATGACGTCCCTCTTCGGCAAAAAGGCTGAGGCTATCTTCAAGATTCGAAGGGTTAAAATCCGTGCTCGAAATACCAAAAATACGGTAGGTGCCTTCGGTCCAAAAGACCTTATTACTTCTGAAATTGTATTCCCAGCCCCCAATTTTAGCCACCTGTTCAACTTTTTCAAAAAGCATGTATTGGTAATCGAGTTCCTGCACGGTTTTCTTGTGCTCATGAATTTCCTGCATCAGCTGCTTTGTTCTTCGCCTGACCTCGCGACGCAGTATAAAAATCATGATTAATCCGATTATAATTATCGTGGGAATCAGAACGTTAAGCGAGATAAAAACAAGGTCGCGGGTGGAATAACTTTCTTTTATTTGCGGGCCAAACCATTTCAGGTGAAGGGCTTCGTAGGTGTTGTTGGCTATTACGGTGGCCAGGCCCTCGTTGAGTAAGGAGAGCAGTGCGGTATTTCCTTCGGTTACCGCAAAACAGTAATCGACCCGAAACCGGGGCAGGGGAATATCGAGGGCCTCGATGCTTGCTATTTTTAACTCTTTGAGAATGGTAAGCCCAAGCACCCGTTGACAGATTACAGCATCGTAAGCTCCGGTTTCGAGCATGCGGAACGCTTCCTGAAACGAAAAAGCCGTAGTAACGCTGGTACTCAGATTTTCGCGGCGGATGTAATCTTCGGCATGGTCGTTTTGCATAACCACCAGCTTCTTGTTGTAAATATCGTCGAAGGTACGGATGCTTTGGTTTCCCTTTTTGGTGAAGATGGCTCCGCTCAGGGTTAAATAGGGATTCGAAAAATCGAAAATGGCTTCGCGTTCCGGAATCCGTGCTACAATGGGGAGTGCATCCACATGACCCAGCATGAGCTCCTGGCGGTTGTGGTTCCAGATTCCCAGGTTGAAATCGACTTCAAGGTTCACCGCTTTGGCCACCTCGCGCATCAGTTCAACGGAAAAGCCCGTAGGTTTGCCGGTATTATCGATAATGCAGTAGGGAGGATAATTGGCCTCGGTAGCTACTACAATTTTATTGGGTTGGGCCGTATTTTTTGACTGTAGAATGTCGTTGCGAGCCAGGCCAGTTAAAGTCGCCTGCAAAAATGTAAGCAGAAGCATCACAGTCCATCGGAAATGGGGTGGACGGCCGTTTTTATTGATTTTTACCGGATTAAAAGGGCTGTGGTTCATGTCAAAAAATTTATTTTACTAAAGCAACGTGCCATTATAAACTAATGGTTCAGGCCTTTCAGGCGATCAATTTCGTCGCGCAATTCTTTCATACGCAATTCGCGGTCGATGGTTGCCTCGTGAAAGCGCTCCAGTTCGGTAATTCGCTCGTTAAGTTCGCTTGTTTTTTCTTTTACTTTTTGCTCCAGGTTGTTTTTCAGGTTCATTAATTCCTCCTCTGCGGCTTTGCGTTCCGTAATGTCGGTGATAAAGCCTTCGAGCAGTATTGCTTCAGAATCACCCCCCGATATGCGGCTTCCTTTTTCCCACACCCATTTGGTGTTTTTGTTTTTGTCGATAATTCGGTATTCCAACTGGTAATTCTCGCCGGCTGCTATTTTACCGGTAATTTCCCTTCGTACCATTTCCCGGTCTTCCTCATGAATAACCTCTTCCCAGGTAATTTTATGCTGGTAAAATTCCTGGTCGGAATAACCGCTCAACTTTTGACAGGCATTGCTGATAAAATCCATGGTCCAGTTTTCATCATAGTGGCAACGATATGCAACGCCTGAAAGATTTTCAATAAGACGTACCAGTGCCAGGCGGCTGTTTTCGACTTCTTTTTCAGCAGCTTTTATTTTACTGATGTCCTGGAAGGAACCAAAAACCTTAACGATGCGTTGGTTCTCATCGCGTTGGGCCTGCCCAATGGAACGCACCCATAGTCTGTTTCCTTTTGCAGTTATAATTTCCAGTTCCAGGTCAAAAGGGATGCCTTTACGGATGCAATACTCAAGGGCTTCGGTAAATAAGTCGCGCCATTCGGGAGCATAGTAAGTTACGCCCTGTTCCAGGGTAGGCGAAAAGCCTGCCGGTTCTTCGTGAATGGCAGCTACCTCATCGGACCAAAAAACCCGGTTTTCACCCACCGTCACACTCCAGCCTCCGAAGCGGGCGCTTTTTCCGGCAATCTGGAGTAGGGTATAGTTGGCATTTAATGCTTCCTGGGCCTTTATGCGTTCGCTGATATCGAGGAAGGTAACCACCGAGCCGGTAAGTTTATCCTGATTGATAATGGGGTGCGACCAGTACTCCACAAAGAAATAACTGCCGTCTTTTTTCCAGAATATTTCGTTGTCGGCGTGAACGCCTTTGCCTTGTCTGAAGGAATTGAATATGTTACAGCTTGCTTCGGGATGTTGATTTCCCCTGCTGTCGGCGTAGTGAATTAGCTGGTGCATGTTTTTTCCGACAAGTTCAGCCGATTCTGAATAACCCAGCATTTTTACCGCGGCCGTATTGCAGAAGGTGCAATTTCCTTCCGGGTCTACTCCATATATACCTTCAGTAGTAGAATTCAGTAGATGGCGAATGGTTGCTTCACTTTCGGTAATGTTTCGTTCCAGGGCAATCCGCTTGCGAATATCGCGGCTTACGCTTAATATGTGTTGTTGACCCTGGTAATTTATCAGGCTCGAATTTATTTCGACCGGAATAATGGTACCGTCTTTTGCTTTATGCAAGGTTTCAAAAAACTGGGTTTGATCCACGGGCATGCTTTCTATTAGGGCAGCAATTTGATTGGCATCAAAATTAGCATCAATACCTTTTAGGCCAATGCGAAGCAGTTCCTCTTTGGAATAGCCCAAAAGTTCGCTGGCTGTTTGGTTTACATCCAGCAGGTTTCCTTTTAGGTCGATAACCCAGATGGTTTCGTTCATGCGGTTGATTACTTCCCGGTAGTCTTTTTCACGCTCGTGAAGTTCTTTTTCAGCGGCCAGCCGTTCCGATATGTTGCGTATAATCATGCTGGTGCGTGGTTCTCCTTTGCTGTTGTAAAAAATGGAAGAGGTTATTTCGGCCGGTATTACTGTGCCGTTTTTGTGTATAAAATTAAGTTCACCCCGTATTTTGTTGTCGGTTTCTCTTTTTTTAAGTAGCTGGTCCAACCGGGGGTCGGTACTGTCAATAAGTCCTTTGCGGCCTTTACGGCAAATTTCTTCTTCGGTCATTCCCAACATATGGCAGGCAGCCTGATTGGCAGAAAGAATACGGCCATCGGGAATCGTAATCATGATGCCGTCGAGACTGTTCTCGGCCAGCAGGCGAAAACGCTCTTCGCTTTCACGAAGCTGCAGTTCGGTTTTTTTAAGTTGCGATATGTCGCGCGACACACCCAAAAATCCGGTGGGATTCCCTTGCCAGTCGCGGATAAACGAAACATTCATGCCTACCCACACCAGGCTTCCGTTGGCATGGTAATGCTCAAGCTCTATTTGCCTTGAGCGGTTTTTTTCGATGCCTGGAATTTTTTCCTTTTCCATTTCTTCCGAAAGAATCTGATTGACCAGCTTCAGGGAATGGGGCGGCATTCGTTGCGCTATGCTGCGTTTTATGTAAAGCTCTGCCGGTTCCCCCAGCATGCGCTCAACCGAAGGGCTGATAAAGGTTGTGTTGAAATGGATGTCGGTGGTCCATACCACATCGGAAATATTTTCAACCACCTGGCGGTATTTTTTTTCGCTTTGTTTGAGTGATTCTTCGGTGAGCTTTTGTTTGCTGATGTCGTCGGACAGCACCACAAACTGATGGCCCTTATGCGGGTAGGCTACCACGTGATAATGTTTGCCAAGCGGTTCAGAATAGCTGGCAAAACTAATGGGTTGCTGGCTAAATACTACCTGGTGGTATTTTTCAATCCATAGTTTTTCGGCATTGGGCAGGATTTCGAGCAGGGTTTTTCCAATCACCTCCTCGCGGTGCAGGCCCGTTTGTTTCTCGAACGAAGGGTTAATCTCAATAAAACGGTAATCGACAGGCTTTCCTTCGGCATCATAAATCATTTCGTGCAAGGCCAGTCCGGGTTGCATCAGGTCGATAAGGCTTCGGTATTTTTCTTCGCTTTCAATAAGTGTTTGTTGCTGCCTTCGTTCGTTGGTCTGGTCGCTAAAAACCAGTACAACGCCAATAATTTCGCCTTTGTTGTTTCTGATTGGGGAACCAGAGTCGGCAATGGGAATCTCGGAGCCGTCTTTGGCTATCAACAGGGTGTGATTGGCCAGTCCCACAATTGTTCCTTCATTTAAAACTTTTTCCACCGGGTTTTCGATGGTTTCGCGGGTGCTTTCGTTAATTATCCTGAACACCTTGGAAAGTTCTTTTTCCCGGGCTTCGTCTTCGGAATAGCCGGTAAGTTTTTCGGCTATGGGATTCATTTGTTTGATGAGGCCCTGCCGGTCGGTAGTTATTACGCCATCGCCAATACTGTATAAGGTGGCCCGGAACTCTTCCTGCGCCTCAAACAACTCTTGTTTTTTAAGGTAGAGTTCTTTATAAAAGGTGCTTTTACGCAAATAATAGAGGTAGGCAAACAATACAATAAATAGCAGTATGGTTATCAGGGTTATTATCCAGATGAAGGAGGAAAAACGGTAAAAGTCAGCAAAGATTTCATCCTGGTCAATTTCGGAAATTAAGTACCATTGGGTATTGGGAACGGGATTGATGTCGGAAAGTACTTTTTTACCCCGATAATCGTAGCCCTTAAAAACACCCGTATGCCCATTAATGGCTTTAACCGCTGAAACTTCATTATTTGTTAAAGGAAGTCTGAAGGTTAGTGGTTTGTTTGAAATGTGGCGCAGGTTATTTATAAATAATACGCTGTCCCCATCGCGTCGAACCAGGTACGATTCGGCGGTTGGGCTGGGTGTGGGCCATTCCTGAAGGATGGGAAACAGGTAGTCGGCCGGGTTGATACGAAAAACCAATACGCCCAACACCTGATCGGCTTCTTTGATGGGAGCCATTATTTCGAAATGCGTTTCATGATGGGTGGGGCATAAATAGAAATCGAAGATGCTTATTTCACCCGAAGCTATGGTCTTTTGTACTTTTACCCGGTTCAGGCTGTCGAGATGGGTTAGTTTCTTATCGACCGAATATAATAAAGAGTCTTTTGCCGAAACCAAAAAAATATTCGCATAGCGATTATTGGTCATGATGTGTTGAAAGGATTGAATTAAAACCGAATCGGCCTGGGCTTTTCCCTTTAAAAAATTAAGCTCATCATGCAGGTAGGGTTGGTTCTGGGTAAAAAAGCGAGCTTCGGACAAGCGTTCTTTTTGCCATTGGGTTAAATCTTTGAGTTTTAAGCGGGCAATGGCATGCAGTTCTTCGTGTTTGTTTTTACGGATGCTTGCTTTTTCCTTTTGGTGAAACAAAGCCCCCGATACAATAACCAGTACCGATAAAAAAAACAGCACCAGTAGGTAGTAATTGCGATTTAGTTGATTGAGCTTTTTCATGGCAGTAGTACAAATAAGGGTTAAAAGCCGTAATCTATTTATTGCGTTAATATAAGAAATTAAGTTTAGAAATTAGAATTTAGACGCTAGACAATAGACAAAAGACCTAAGAGGCAAAACAAAGATGGAGCAAGGAGTACGGAACACGGTGCACGGAATGCGGAACATGGAATCTGGTTGCTGGATTACCGGGTCACAGGATCACTGCTTTTTTGTTCATTGCCCATTGATTTGGCTGTGAACTGCCTACTGTGAACTGAGAACTGATTACTCATTGCTCATTGTTAATTATTCATTGATTTTTGGCTGTGAACTATGAACTGCCGGCTGAAGGCGGTGCATGGTCATTGCGTATTTCATAGCTGGCAAACTGCTTGCACCGCGTTTTTCAGGGGTGGCTGTTTTTCTACCGACCTTTAACCCCTCCGGGGTTACTGTTTATTGCCGGCTGTGAACTCATTGTTAATTGTTCATTGCCCATTGATTTGGCTGCGAACTGCTGTCTGAGAACTGATTACTCATTGCTCATTGTTAATTGTTAATTGATTTTTGGCTGTGAACTGCCTACTGTGAACTGAGAACTGATTACTCATTGCTATTTGGCTGTAGACTGCGCACTGCTACTGTGTTCTGATTACCAATTGTTAATTGCAAACAGGCGCTTTCAGGGGGCTATATTTTCGTATAGACGGAAATATTTTTTCGTATAGACGAAAATAAATTTTGATCAGGACGAAAATTTTCTTCCGTCCCGATCAAAATTTCACCGGGTATAAAGAAGCAAAAAACAGCCTTATCAATTCAAATCTTCGTCCTCCAGCAAACGTTGCCCCTTTTCCTTGTTATCGCGTAGTTTATCAAAATCCTCAACATACGATTTGGCCTTATTCCACTTGGGCTTTAAGCGCTGAATTTCCTGGGCAATCAGGGCTTTGTCCTTATTCTTTTTAGCCGTCGACAACTGTAGCTCTAACTCACGGATGGCCTTGTCGAGGTATTCAAAAGCAATGCTATAGGTAGGTTGCGGTTTCAAGTCCATTTCTATCTCGGCAATGGCTACCATGCTGGGCACATGGTTCACACTGCGCAGCACCTCTTTATAAGCAGCAATGGCCTGCTGGTAATCTTTCCGCGACTTTAAACGTTCGGCGCCCTTGTACACTTTATCCACATCCTTGGGGAGTTCCTGAGCCTGTAACATCAGCATCGGAATTAGAAGAAAACATACCACAATTAACTTTTTCATAATTTGAAGCATTTAAAATTTGATTAAAGGTAGCTAATTTTAATAAACCATTAACTGCATACAGGATATTCTTACATCCAAATAGGTTGCGCGGGCTTAAAAACAAACACCCCAAAAGCCGAAGTCTTTGCTAAGCACAACCAGCTACGTCGTTGGTGTATAAAAAGCTTCAATTTATCAAACGGAATTTGCAATTTCAGCAGAAGCCCATACATTTGCCCCATGATTATAAAAACAGCCATACTCTTTTTACGCGTGTACGACCTGCTTTGCGATTCGTACGACTGGAGCAAAAACGCAGCCATCCGTTTATTCGGACAACCTAACCTAAAAGCTCACGCAGCACAAAAGGCCAATCCATCGTATTCGCTAACCTCATATAATAGCTAAACAAAAATCCTATCCTCCTGCTCACGTAGGACAAATAAGCCCCAACTCACTACAGACAATAATTGCAGGCAGTGCTGCAATAATTTACTTTTATTTTAGTTAAGCTAATTGATGGCCATGTTTTAGGCAATCCGCAAAATTTGCGTATTTTCGCAATACCATTAAACGAAATAAGAAAACAGATAGAATACCCGGAGCAAATTTTTGCAACATGAGAAAAGCATTCATCCTTACCTTAAGCATATTACTGACAACACAGGCTTTTAGCCAGAAAGACGTTACAGCCAAAGCCGATAAAGCGTTCGAAACCGGACGCTATTTCGAAGCCATCGACCTGTATAAATACGCCTACGCCAAAGCCCGCGACAAAGAGCAAAAGGCCGAAATTGTTTTTATGACTGCCGAATGTTACCGCTTAATTCAGGACAACCGCCAGGCCGAAATCTGGTTCAACAAAGCCATTAAACGGCGCTACCCCAATCCCATTGCCATTTTATACCTTGCCGATGCCATGCGCGCAAACGGCAATTATGAAGAGGCCCGGGTGGAATACAAAAACTACCTCGAACTGGTCCCCGACGACAACCGGGCTACCAAAGGGCTTGAATCGTGCGAGCTGGCCCTGGAATGGATGGAAAATCCCACCCGCTATAAAGTGGTTAATATGTATTATTTCAATTCCCGCCAAAGCGATTACGGACCCGCTTATGCCAAAGACGATTTCAGCCAGGTGGTTTTCACCTCGTCGCGCGAAGGAGCCACAGGAAATAAAATCAGCAACGTTACCGGCGAATATTACAGCGACATTTTCAAAACCCGTGTCGACCGCAAGGGCAACTGGAGTGAACCCGTGCCCCTGGGTGAAGAGGTAAACACCGAGTTCGACGAGGGGGCCATGGCCACCAACGACAAATGCAATACCATGTATTTTACCAGCTTCAGAGAAGATCCCGACGGAAATATGGTATGTAAAATATTTACTTCGAACAAAGAAGGCATCGAATGGGGAAAATCTGAAGCCTTAAATATACTGGCCGATTCCATCACTATTGGGCATCCGGCCATCAGTCCCGATGAACTCACCCTGCTTTTTTCGGCAAACATGCGTGGCGGAAAGGGGAAAAAAGATCTTTGGAAAGTTACCCGGGCCGACAAGAATGCCGACTGGGGAACATTGGTAAATATGGGTGAGCAGATAAATACCGAAGGCGACGAGGTTTTTCCCTACATTCATTCCGACGGAACCCTGTATTTCTCGTCGAACGGACATCCCGGAATGGGGGGCCTCGATTTGTTTATGGCCACACCACAAAGCGATGGCACCTGGACTGTCGAAAACATGAAAGTCCCGTTGAACTCGCCCGCCGACGATTTTGGAATTATTTTCGAAGCCGAAAAAGAACGGGGTTACCTCAGCTCGAACCGGCCGGGTGGCCGCGGTGGCGACGACATCTACCAGTTTTCTCTGCCTCCCATCGAATTTAACCTGCTGGGAACAGTGCGCAACCAAAAAACAGAAAATGTAATTGCAGGCGCCGACATCACCCTGATAGGAAGCGACGGAACCAACCTGTCGAAGAAAACCGAAAGCGACGGAACCTTTACCTTTAAACTTACGCCCAATACCGATTACCGCATTGTAGCCAAGCGCGGCGGATTCCTAAACTCAAAGGATAAAGAAACCACCAAGGGCATGACCTCGAGCAAAGAATTTCGTATCGATATTTTTATGTCGCCTGACGATTCGCGTATCGACCTGCCCGGAATCATGTACGATTTTGGCAAATGGAACCTGCGCCCCGAATCGCTGGTGGCCCTCGAAGAACTGGTCGAAATACTTAACGACAACCCCAACATTACCATTGAGATTGGCTCACATACAGACTTTAGGGGCAGCGACCAGGCCAATACCGAACTGTCGGCCAAAAGGGCCCAATCGGTAGTCGACTTCTTGGTAACCTACGGTGTCGATCAGGAGCGGCTTTCGTCGAAAGGATACGGCGAAAGCATGCCCAAAGAAATCGATAAATCAATCGCTAAAAAATACGACTTTCTAAACGAAGGCGATGTGCTTACCGAAGCATTTATTAATCGATTGTCAAGCGAGGAACAAAAAGAAATCTGCCACCAGATTAACCGCCGTACCGACTTTGGTTTGACCGGTCGCGATTACGTACGAAAAATACAACGCCGTCGCTAACGGCAAAAGCAAGTTCAGAGAAAAAACTGAGCTTGCTTTTTTATCCTTTCCCCATCAAAGCACAAAACAAAGCAGCCCCTGGGCTGTTTACAAAACAGTATAACCTTAAAAAATAAATTCTATGGCTAACATAAGCTTAAAAGGAAATAGCATTCAAACCCTGGGTGAACTGCCTTCAGCAGGAAGCCAGGCTAAAGATTTTACGCTGGTGAAAAACGATTTGTCGACCGCAAAACTAAGCGATTACAAAGGACAAAACCTGGTGTTAAACATTTTCCCAAGTCTCGATACGGGAACCTGTGCGGCCTCAGTTCGTAAGTTCAATCAGGAAGCCGCCGGTTTAAAAAACACCAAAGTGCTTTGCATTTCGCGCGACTTACCCTTTGCCCAGGCCCGGTTTTGCGGAGCCGAAGGCATTAACAACGTAGAAACCCTGTCCGATTTTGCCACCGGCCAGTTTGGCAAAGACTACCAACTCGAGATTACCACCGGACCATTGGCTCACCTGCATTCGCGTGCAGTTATTGTGCTGAACCCCGAGGGAAAAGTAATTTACACTGAGCAGGTGCCCGAAATTGTTGACGAACCGAACTATCAGGCAGCCTTAGCTGCTTTAAAATAAAGGCTTTTATTTTCATCTGAAGAGAAACTCCCTTTGGGGGCTTTCTCTTTTTTTGTGGATTCTCCATTTATAATTCAGGCAAAATGTGGATATTCCACCTAATTTATTAATTTTGCGCCTTGAAATAAACCCGCATGTACAAAAGGGTTCCTAGTGTTAGTCAGATGCTTAAGAACAATAACTCCCGATATGATGCTCGTGGTGTTTCAGCCTCAAAAGAGGATGTACATCAGGCCATAAAAAACCTCGACAAAGGAATTTTTTCCAATGCCTTTTGCAAAATCATTCCCGATTACCTGGGTGGCGACGAGGCTTATTGCAATATTATGCATGCCGACGGCGCCGGAACAAAAAGCGCACTAGCCTACATGTATTGGAAAGAAACCGGCGATTTATCGGTTTGGAAAGGCATTGCGCAGGATGCCGTAATCATGAACATCGACGATTTGCTTTGCGTGGGGGTTACCAACAACATCCTGGTTAGTTCAACCATTGGCCGAAACAAACGTCTGATTCCCGGCGAAGTGGTTTCAGCCCTGATTAACGGAACCGAAGAAGTGCTCAACGACTTACGCAGCTTAGGCATCAATACCATTTTTACCGGTGGCGAAACAGCCGATGTGGGCGATTTGGTGCGCACCATTATTGTTGATTCCACGGTTACTGCCCGGGCAAAACGGGAACAAATTATCGACAATACAAAAATACAAGACGGCGATGTAATTGTAGGCCTGGCATCGTTTGGTCAAGCCAGCTACGAAAAATCCTACAACGGAGGCATGGGAAGCAACGGGCTTAGCTCAGCGCGTCACGATGTGTTCCATAAATACCTGGCCGAAAAATACCCCGAAAGTTTCGACAACGAAATACCCCGGGAACTGGCCTATTCGGGAAGCTATAAACTTACCGATGCCATTAAAGGACTGGGACTGGACGCAGGCCAACTGGTGCTTTCGCCAACACGCACTTACGCACCGGTGGTTGCCAAAGTATTAAATGAAAATTTTGATGCGGTGCACGGCATGGTTCATTGTTCGGGAGGAGCCCAAACAAAGATAATGCACTTTGTAAACCAAAAACACATAATAAAGGATCAGCTTTTTGATGTACCCCCGCTGTTTAGAATCATTCAGAAAGAATCGGGTACCGGATGGAGCGAAATGTATAAAGTATTTAATATGGGACATCGTTTTGAATTTTACGTGCCCCAGAATCAGGCCCAAGCCATTATTGATGCAGCCAATAGCTTCAACATCGAAGCAAAAGTGGTGGGACGGGTTACTTCAGCTGCAACAAACAAACTAACCATTCAGGGTGAGTTTGGAACTTTTGAATATTAATTTTTCCATGATAAGGAGATTGAAACATGGCCGATAACATGATTTTAGACAGGCTTGAGGGAGTGCGCCTCCGGTTCGAAGAGGTTGCCGAACAAATTACCGATCCGGCTGTCATTGCCGATGTAAAACGCTACATCAAATTAAACAAGGAGTACAAAAACCTGGAGCCCCTAATGGAGGCTTACAAAAAGTTTAAAAATATTTTAAGCAACATAAGCGATGCACGCGAGATTCTGAACAACGAGAAGGACGAGGAGATGCGCGAAATGGCTAAAATGGAACTCGAACAGTTGGAAGAGCAGGTTGAACCCATCGAAGAAGAAATTAAACTACTCTTACTTCCAGCCGATCCGGAAGATGATAAAAATGCCATTCTCGAAATAAGGGCAGGTACCGGTGGTGATGAAGCCAGTATTTTTGCCGGAGACCTGTTCCGTATGTACAGCAAATTCTGCGAACAAAAAGGCTGGAAAATGGAAGTTACCCACTATAGCGAAGGAACTTCAGGTGGGTATAAGGAAATAGTTGCCAATGTATCCGGAAACGGGGTTTATGGTGTTTTAAAATACGAATCGGGTGTTCACCGGGTGCAAAGGGTTCCGCAAACTGAAACCCAGGGCCGCGTACACACCTCAGCAGCTACCGTTGCCGTGTTGCCCGAAGCTGAAGATTTTGATATTGACTTAAAAGAAACCGACATCCGAAAAGACACTTATTGTTCTTCGGGCCCGGGTGGTCAGTCGGTTAATACCACCTATTCAGCGGTTCGGCTTACCCACATTCCTTCGGGTATTGTGGTTACCTGCCAGGACCAAAAGTCGCAGTTAAAAAACCTCGACAAAGCCATGAACGAACTAAGAACCCGTTTATACAACCTGGAATACCAGAAATACCTCGACAACATTTCGTCGAAACGTAAAACCATGGTTTCCACCGGCGACCGTTCAGCAAAAATCAGAACTTACAACTGGCCTCAGGGTAGGGTTACCGACCACCGCATTAACCTGACCATGTATAACCTGGCTGCCATTATAGATGGCGATATCGGGGAAATCATCAGTAAACTACAGGTTGAGGAAAACTCAGAACGCTTAAAAGAAGCTGGTATTTAATGACAACATAAAGCCCCTTAATACGGGGCTTATTTATAATCGCTTTGTACTATGAACCGAAAGCAGCTATTCGAAAATATCCTGAAAAAACGTTCCTTTTTGTGTATCGGACTCGATACCGAGCGGAATAAAATACCTGCGCATATACTAGAGTCGGAAGATCCGGTTTTTGAGTTCAACAAACAAATTATTGATGCTACACAAGCCTATGCTGTAGCTTATAAGCCAAACCTGGCTTTTTATGAGGCCGAAGGGATAAATGGCTGGCAGAGTCTTGAAAAAACAGTACGCTACCTCAGAACCAACTATCCCGATTTATTTCTGATTGCTGATGCCAAACGGGGTGATATTGGAAATACATCAAAAATGTATGCCCGGGCTTTCTTTGAACAAATGAATTTTGATGCACTTACTGTTGCCCCTTACATGGGAAAGGATTCCGTAAGCCCTTTTTTGGATTATCCCGAAAAGTGGGTTATCCTGTTGGGGCTTACCTCGAATCAGGGAGCTGACGACTTCCAATTTACCGGGAACCCGCCCCTGCATCAGCTGGTAATAAAAAAAGCTCAGGAATGGGCCACCCCCGACGAACTCATGTTTGTTGCCGGAGCTACGCGGGCAGCCATGCTAAAAGAAATCCGCCAGTTTGCTCCTGATAATTTCTTGTTGGTTCCTGGCATAGGCGCTCAGGGAGGCAGCTTAAAAGAAGTGGCACAGTATGGCATGAACAGGGAATGTGGTTTATTGGTAAATTCATCACGGGGAATTATTTATGCCGATGCTTCAACCCATTTTGCACAAACTGCGGCTACCGAAGCAAAAAAATTACGTGACAAAATGGATAAACTCCTAAACGAGTACTTATAAAATTACGACATTGATAATTTTACAAAGAGCTTTCCGATAATTTGGTAAGCTCTTTTTTGTTTATTTGGGTTCGAATTCAAAATCAATTCCATAGAATTCACATCGCCCCAAAGTGAAACATGTTTTTTTAATAGTTTTAACCCCACCCAATGAATGGAGTGATAATTAATACTAAACATTTCAAACTAATGGTAAAACAATGAGAAGTATCGGATTTCTTTTACTGGTTATTTCTTTTCTTTTAACACTGGGTTGGGCTTGTACATCGGATAAAGAAAAAAACGCCAATTACCTGCCTCCCTTCGAAGTAGAAATTCCTAATGAACTTAAAGGGAATAAAACCATCGAGAAGTTTATCGACGAAAGTCAAACAGCCCTGAATAAGTGGAGCCATGCTTTAGAAGACCTGGCTGTGCAATGTGAACCCTACGTGGGGAAGGAAGAAAGCGAACTTACCACCATGGAAAAGGTAAAGTTGGGAAAAATAATGATGGAATTTGTGGCAAACATGGGACAGTTTGCTGTAAATGTAGCCGAAATGGAACAAACTGCCACAGCTATTGAGGAAAACCTGAACCCTGAAGAATTGCAAGCCTTAACCGCTGTTATGAACTCTTTTGAACTGAGAATTCAGGAAATAAACCATAAATACAAAGATTTTGGGAAAGATCAGGATTCCATGTAATAGTTACCTACAAACTATTATGGTAAAGGCTTATCTATTAAGGTAGGCCTTTTTTATTGCAGCTATTTGAAATTTAGTTTATAATTCCTAGCTTTCTATCAATAAACAACTATCTGTTAAACCACTCTAGCTCTTGCATCATGAATGTTCAAACCCTCATTAAATCTTCGCTGTTGCTGGCTTTGTTTGTTATTGCTGCTTCATGTACCGAACCCGAAAGCCCCGAATCGGATCAACTAATGGTTAATACCTGGATTTCGGATGTGATGAACGATTACTATTTCTGGTATGAAAAAATTCCAGCCGACAAAACACCAAACGCCAGCACTGATCCTACCGACTATTTCTACAGCCTTTTATACACCCAGGAAGATAAATGGTCGTATATTACCGACGATTATTCCGGCCTTATGGCTGAGTTCAGTGGAACTCCTGTATCCATGGGCTATACCCCGGCTTTTGGTCAATTCTCAAATACCGGAAACCTATTTATTATTGTGGTATATGTTTACAAAAATTCTCCTGCCGAAGCTGCCGGCCTTAAACGGGGCGACATTATCCTAAAAATAAACAATCAGGAATTGACTCCCGACAATTACAGAACTCTTTTTTCGCAGGAACAATACAGTGTAAGTCTGGGCACTTTTGATGGCTCTTCAATTTCAGAAAACAACCGCACCCTAAACCTTACCGCTCAACAAATTACCGTCGACCCAATACTTTTCGACACCATTTACCAGGACTATAATGGAAAAAACATTGCCTATTTCTGTCTCTCCGAATTTCTAAATAAGGACCCATTTGTTAGCCACGTGCAACCCGTTATTGAGGAAATAAAAAGTAATGGCATCGGCGATGTAATTATCGATTTGCGTTACAATAGTGGCGGTGCTTTAGATGCAGCTGCCTGGCTGGCTTCGTCGCTGGCTCCCCAAACCACGCTTGATAACCATTCCGTTTTGGTGGAGTTGCTTTTCAACAATAAGCTGCAACCCTATATGGAACAGGAAAACGAAACCAAATATTATTTCGACCAAACCGTTGCAACGAACCTCAACCTCGACCATATTTATTTCTTAACCACCAACTACATGACGGCATCGGCAAGTGAACTGCTTATTACGGGTCTTGAGCCCTATATGGAAGTAATTCAGGTAGGAGAAAATACCGTGGGAAAATATACCGGAATGTGGGCCATTCCTGATTTGGAAAAACCGGCCAGACACAATTACGGCATCATGCCCATTGTAATGAAATATGCCAATGCTGTGGGCTATACCGATTTTAAAGACGGCCTGATTCCCGACCATTTAGTTGAAGACAATTTACTCACGGCACTTCCCCTGGGCCATGTGGACGATCCGCAAATTGCTACAGCCCTTAATTTAATTGCCGGACTGGTTGGCAAAAAGCATAGCATGGTTAGGGAAACTCCTCCTTTTATTCTTTTAAACACTCCGGACCAGGAATTAAAAAGTAATTTATTTCTTAAACCCCTGGTAACTAATCAGGGCAACTAATATTAAATAAACTTAAGATAAACAGGAATATTTGTTCCGGAACACGAATAAATAAACCAAATTCCGGAAAACTTATACTTACGCTCTATTAAGGCATAGGCAAAATCGATGGAATTTATCGGTGCTTTTGTTGTATTTTTGCTTTACAGAACTATAAACTCAACAAAGCATGTTAATTCTATTGTCACCGGCTAAAACCCTCGATTTTGATAATGCCCGCATCATCGAACAAAAAAGTTATCCCGAATTTCCAGAGCAGGCGGCCGAATTGGTTTCAGTACTGAAAAATTTCGATACAAAAGCGTTGATGGAGCTTATGAAAATAAGCCCAAAGCTGGCTTCGCTAAACGTGGAACGCTTTAAAACCTGGCAGCATTTACCCAACGAACGCACCATGCGACAGGCTATTTGTGTTTTTAGCGGCGATGTTTACACCGGCTTGCAGGTGGCCGACTGGAACGACGCCAATTTTGAGTTTAGCCAGGAACACATCCGCATTTTATCGGGTCTTTACGGAATGCTGCGTCCGCTCGATTACATTAGTCCTTACCGGCTCGAAATGGGAACCAAACTGCACACAAAACGGGGCGAGAACCTTTATCAGTTCTGGAATAACACACTAACAAGCAGTGTTCAAAAACAATTATATGCTCAGGGCGACAATATTTTGCTCAATTTGGCTTCGAACGAGTATTTTAAAGCCATTCAAACCAAAAAACTTAATGCCCGCATTATTTCTCCCCAATTTAAAGATGCCAAAAATGGCCAGTACAAGCTAATTAGTTTTTTTGCTAAAAAAGCACGGGGCATGATGGCCCGCTACGTGGTGAAAAATCAAATTACCGAACCTGAAAAACTTAAAGAATTCACCGACGGGGGCTATTATTTTAACGACCGACTCAGCAAAGGCGACCAATGGGTTTTTACCCGCGATTGACATTTTTTGAAACCTTTCAGTACCTATATCTAAACTTTTATGCAACTAAAGGGTTTATCAGTAAAAAAGTTTAAAAATGGTTGCATCTAAAATATCATCAAACCTTACTTTATTATATATCCTGAGCTTACTATTTGTGCAGGCGTGCAGTTCTCCTGAATCAGCATTTCAGCAATATCATATATCAATTAGCGACGAACTTTCACCCGCAGGACTATTACCTGAGCGTGTTGAAATTAATAGCGATGGTAAGCTAATCATGCTCTCCAACCGATTTAATGACGACGAAACCCTTTACCAAAAGAATTTTTTTCTGGAACTTAATCCTTCGCAGCAAGATACCATTTACCATTGGCTAGAATCGCTGGAGCGTGAAGATTTATCAAACATGAAAACAGTACCGGGAGATTCGGTTATTTACAAAATAAACATTGGTTGGGTTAAAAATAACAAACGTTATAATTTCTTTCTGATTGGAAACCGCTTTTCGCCTGGCATTCATCAAATAATAAATTTCAGCAGGCAAGCACCCACATATTCACACCGTTTTAAATTAAAAGAATCGCACTATTTTAGCACGTCTGAATTTTGTATTGGTAAACCCAACGCATACAATTTGAATTTGAAAGCAAATTAAAAAAAAAGGGGATCGTTTGCTTACTTATAAATCGTCCCAATGAATCTCAAGTTGCACGGCTTCCTGCTCCTCGGTTAAAAAATTTGATACCGAAACCCCCAGTAAACGCACACCCAATTGGTGAACAATTAGTAAGGGCAACAATTCCAAAGTAGTTTGCCAAAGCAAATCAAAACTCAGCACTGATTCATTCAGTGTTTTGCTTCGGGTAACCTGACTAAAATCGGCATATTTTGCTTTTAATGTGATGGTTCTCCCAAATTTTCCCGACCGTTGCAGGCGTTCAAAAACCTTTTTTGCAATGGGAAGCAAAGCCGTTTCCATTTCGTTGCTACTAAACAAATCGGTCGAAAAAGTATTTTCGCCTCCTACCGACTTTAGTTCCCTGTGCGGATTTACCGGTCGGTTATCAATTCCCCGTACAATTTGGTAATAATAGGTTCCGGCCTTTCCAAAATTCTGTACCAAACGGTGTTCTGACAACTGCTTTAAATCACTTCCAAAAAAAATGCCCATGCGGTGCATCTTTTCGGCTGTAACCCGGCCAATACCAAAAAAGCGCTCCACCTTTAACCGATCAATAAAACCCAGTGCCTGATCGGGAGTTATCACAAATAAACCGTCGGGTTTATTCACATCAGAAGCGGTTTTGGCTAAAAACTTATTGTACGAAACTCCTGCCGAAGCGGTAAGTTGGGTTTCGTTAAAAATGCGTTTCTTTATTTCTAAGGCAATCCTTGTTGCCGATGAATGATTTCCTGTGTTTTCTGTTACATCGAGATAAGCCTCATCCAATGAAAGAGGCTCCACGAGTTGCGTGAATTGATGAAAAATATCCCGAATTTGGTTCGAAACCATTTTATATACTTCCATGCGCGGTCTTACAAAAATTAAATTCGAACAGCGGCGTTTGGCTGTAACCGAGGGCATGGCCGAATGAATTCCAAATTTTCGGGCTTCGTAACTGGCTGTGGCTACAACTCCCCGCGCACTATTACTGCCAATAACAATGGGTTTTCCGCGCAATTCCGGATTATCGCGCTGCTCCACCGCTGCATAAAAGGCATCCATATCAATATGAATTATTTTACGAATCTTGGACTGATCATCAGGAACATCAAGCATTTTTTCCAGCGTATTACGAGCAGTGATTTAATTATTATAATAACGAACAAAATAGCGTTTTTTGCGTATTATCTACAGTTTTTTGCACTTAATTCAAATCCCATGGATCGTTCCGATTTACTTTCATTCCTTCAACGCTCAAAAGCCGGGAAAGTAACCGAGCTCGACTTATCTAACAAAGGCATTGAAGAACTTCCTCTGGAAATTGGCGATATTACTACTTTGAAAACCTTGAATTTAAGCTTTAACAGCCTGAAAGAACTACCATCGACCATCTGCAATTTAATAAATCTTGAAAAACTTTACCTTACCCGAAATAGCATTTCACGACTACCTATTGGCATCGGAAATTTGAGCAAGCTTAAGCACCTGGATATTAGCTACAACCCATTGGGAAAAATTTCGCGTGAATTCGGTCTTTTCTGTAATCTTGAAACACTCGATGCCAGTTTTTGCGAACTAAAAACACTTCCGGTTGAGCTAACCAATCTCTTTAATTTAAAAGAGATGAATCTTGAAGATAACATCCTGGAATTTCCTCCACAAAAAGTTGTAAAGCGAGGTCTTTATGCCACCATGCACTATTTAACAATCGAAAAACGTAAGAACGAAGCCTCGCGCGTAATGTTGCAAGTGTTTAATATGCCGGAGAAAATACAGCCTGCTTTTAAGCAATACATTCGCTATTTTAACCAGCTGGTTTCACAGGCAAACAGCAAAGAGGTTATTTTTAATCTGAATTTCATTAATCAGGATTTTTACCAGGAGATGGATTTAAACGCAGGAGTAGAAGGCTACCTTTATGATGTGATGCGCTACATCCAATCAAAAATGGAATTGCTAAAAAATGCAGAACCTGCAGATGAGAAGGACGATAGTGTTTATTTAACTATTCGCATGAATGATATCAAAGAAAAACTGGCCCACCTGAACGATTCACTCGACGAAAATATTGATGAAATCAGAAAACTAAAACGTGAAATAAAAGGGTTTTACGACAGCTTAAATTCCTAATCAATTCGTATGGTGTCTCCCTCTCGGATAATAACAATCCGCGTGGTTTTCAGGGTTTCAAAAAACTCCTGCATGCTTTGCTGAAACTTTTGCAAATCGGGTTCTACATCCTGTTTAAATGTTTTTAAATTTTCTTTTAATTGCTCCAACTGCTTATCGATCGAATCGCTGCGCTGCTCCCAGCTTTGTGAAGTCCAATGCTCTTCAAGCCTTTTTTGAAAAGAGCGAAACATACTATCCAGGTTTATTTCAACTTCTGCATACTGTCTGTCTGATTTTCCCGGAACATGATCCTCTCTCCAATTTTTGTCGTCAATATCAAAAACATACAAACTGTGTAAATGGTGTGCATCAATAAATATTTCCTCGGTAGAATAACGCGAAACCAGTTCCTGAACCAAACGACTTGCCTTATACGGATTTAATTGAAAACTGGTATCAAGGTAAACTTTATCGTGATGCAAAATTTTTACCTGAACCTCATCCCAGATCTTTTGAGCCTGCGCAAAGCCAGCCAACAGTAGTGTTAAAGCAATAGTAAAAACTAATTTTTTCATTTTTTAAGGAATTAAAAACAGTGCTAAGATACCGAATTCTTAAAAAAGGTTTCTTCAACGTAATAATAAATACAATTTACTGGGTAGAAAACTAAAACCTGACCGAATAAAAATAATAAAGGTGAGTAATTTGTTAACATTTAGCTTATCCGATTCGGGTCAAAATATTCCGCTTTGCTTAGTTTTGTATCTTTACAAAAAAATAAAACAAATTGGCTTCAAAAGAACAAGACATAGTTAAAACACCCTTGATGAAACAATATTACAGCATCAAGGCTAAACATCCCGATGCGATACTGCTGTTTCGGGTAGGCGACTTTTACGAAACCTTTTCGGAAGATGCCATAAAAGCTTCTGAAATTCTAGGCATTACACTTACCCGACGGGCCAATGGGTCTGCATCGTATGTGGAACTTGCCGGTTTTCCCTATCATGCACTCGACACCTATTTGCCCAAACTGGTGCGTGCCGGCCAACGGGTAGCCATTTGCGAACAACTTGAAGATCCGAAACAAACCAAAACCATTGTAAAGCGCGGCGTTACCGAATTGGTTACGCCCGGTGTTTCGGTCAACGACAACATCCTGAATCATAAAGAAAATAATTTTCTGGCCTGTGTTTATATAGAGAAAAGCATAGCAGGCGTAGCTTTTCTCGACATTTCAACCGGCGAGTTCTACACCTCCGAAGGAAGTTTCGATTACATCAATAAATTACTGCAAAGCTTAAAGCCCAAAGAAGTACTGTTTGAACGGAATAAAAAAGAACTGTACATGGAGTATTTTGGCCACGGTTTCTACAATTATCCCCTCGACGAATGGGTTTTTACTGAAGATGCTGCCAGTGATCGACTGTTAAAACACTTTGAAACCCAATCGTTAAAAGGGTTTGGTATTGCCAGCCTCAAACAGGGAATTGTAGCATCGGGAGCTATTTTGCATTACCTCGATTTAACCCAGCATCACCAGATTGGTAACATAACCCGCATAAGCCGCATTGCACAGGATGATTACGTATGGCTCGATAAATTCACCATCCGCAATCTGGAAATTTTCCAGAGCATGAACGAAGAGGGTAAAACCCTCATCGATGTTATGGATCACACGCTTTCGCCTATGGGTTCACGGATGCTTAAGCGCTGGCTTGCCCTTCCGTTGAAAAACATCAACGCCATTAATGATCGTTTGAACGCTGTGGAATATTTCACCCATCAAGCCGAGTTAAAGCAGGAACTTTCAGGTCATCTGAAACAGATTGGCGATTTGGAACGGCTAATTTCAAAGGTATCACTCGGGAGAATTAATCCCCGCGAGGTACTTACGCTAAAAAATGCACTGGATGCTATTGTGCCTGTTAAACAATCCTGTGCCAGGGCTGATATCACCAGCTTAAAAAATTTAGCCGAACAATTGAATCCCTGTTTATCGATTAAAGAAAAAATTGAAATCACATTACACGACGATCCGCCAACTCAGGTAAATAAAGGAGGCGTAATAGCCAAAGGAATAAACGATGAACTCGACGAACTGCGTCGTATTGCCTTTTCTGGAAAAGATTACCTGATAGATTTGCAGCAACGCGAAAGCGAACGAACTGGCATACCTTCGTTAAAAATCAGTTTCAACAATGTGTTTGGCTATTACATTGAAGTAAGGAACACGCACAAAGATAAAGTTCCTGAAGAATGGATACGCAAACAAACCCTGGTAAGCGCTGAGCGTTACATTACCGAAGAATTAAAAGAATACGAAAGTAAAATTCTGGGAGCCGAAGAAAAAATATTGGCACTGGAAACAAAATTATTTAACGAGCTGGTTTACAGCCTCAATGAATTTGTTCCAGCTATTCAGCTTAATGCATCACTTCTTTCAAAACTCGATTGCCTGATTTCTTTTGCCACCTTGGCCTTGCAGCACAATTATTGCAAACCCGGAGTAAACGAAAGTAATATAATTGAGATCATTGAAGGCCGGCATCCGGTAATTGAAACCCAGATGCCCATTGGTGAAGCATATATTTCGAATTCCATCCAGTTAGACCAGCACAACCAACAGATAATTATTATTACTGGGCCCAACATGGCTGGAAAATCGGCTTTGTTAAGGCAAACGGCACTCATCGTTCTGATGGCACAGGTTGGTTCCTTTGTACCTGCTCAGACTGTAAACCTGGGTTATGTTGATAAAATTTTCACCCGCGTTGGAGCGTCCGACAATATTTCGGTGGGCGAAAGCACCTTTATGGTAGAAATGAACGAAGCAGCCAGCATTCTAAACAACGTAAGCGACCGCAGCCTGATTCTACTCGACGAACTTGGACGTGGAACCAGCACCTACGATGGAATAAGCATTGCCTGGGCTATTGTGGAGTTTATTCATGAACATCCGCAAGCCAAAGCCAAAACCTTATTTGCCACCCACTATCACGAGCTGAACGAGATGGAAAAATCGTTTAAGCGAATTAAAAACTATAACGTCTCGGTTAAAGAAATCGATAAAAAAGTAATTTTCCTGCGGAAATTACTTCCTGGAGGAAGTGCTCACAGTTTTGGCATTCACGTAGCTAAGATGGCCGGAATGCCAAAAAGTGTAGTAAGCAGGGCCGAAAAGATTCTTCTGGAATTGGAACAAAGCCGTGGCAACCAAGGGCTGGACGAAGAGGTAAAAGAAATAGCCAAAAACCGTGAAGGCTTACAACTGAGCTTTTTTCAGCTGGATGATCCGGTATTGAAGCAAATTCGCGATGAAATAAAACACCTCGACATAAATAACCTGACGCCTATGGAGGCACTGAATAAACTGAATGAGATTAAGAAACTGACTGGGATATAATTATTCTATCGAATAACCGTAAACAAAAAACCCTGACAATTTTGCAATTATCAGGGTTTCTGTACCCTGGGCCGGTCTCGAATCTACCTGGATAAAGCCAGTTAGACAGGCCGGAACGTCAATTACTGGTTTCGTAAAAACCGTTTCCCGGCTGCTGACTTTAAGTATTTTTCTCGCTTTCGCGCAGAAATACGATCAGGTTGTTCTTCGGTATAAATTATTTTGAAAGGGCGATAGGGCTTGGTGCTTTTATTACAACCCTTATTATGTTGGGCTAATCGTTGTTCAACATTATGAGTTAAACCTACATAAATCCATTCTGCAAGTTCACTTTTTATGGCATAAACATAAAACATAACCAAAGTTAAACAAAAAACCCTGACAATTTTTCAATTATCAGGGTTTATGTATCCGGGGCCGGTCTCGAATCTACCTGGATAAAGCCAGTTAGACAGGCCGGAACGTCAATTACTGGTTTCGTAAAAACCGTTTCCCGGCTGCTGACTTTAAGTATTTTTCTCGCTTTCGCGCAGAAATACGATCAGGTTGTTCTTCGGTATAAATTATTTTGAAAGGGCGATAGGGCTTGGTGCTTTTATTATAACCCTTATTATGTTGGGCTAATCGTTGTTCAATATTATGAGTTAAACCTACATAAATCCATTCTGCAAGTTCACTTTTTATGGCATAAACATAAAACATAACCAAAGTTAAACAAAAAACCCTGACAATTTTTCAATTATCAGGGTTTATGTACCCGGGGCCGGTCTCGAACCGGCACGTCCATTACTGGACACAGGATTTTAAGTCCTGCGCGTCTACCAATTCCGCCACCTGGGCATGGTTTCGTTGCCTCAAATGCATCAGATAATTAAAGTTT
>JBFWMB010000056.1:0-26668 GCA_050251815.1 Salinivirgaceae bacterium
GCGGTCACTGAATTCTCCGGGAAAGAAATAAGCGTGTCCTTTTTTTCGGTTCTGTTGCCATCCGGCTAAAGCCAGATGATCGGCACCGTACATGGCTTTTACCGTATTTTGTACTTCAACGCCAACGGCTAAAACCACATCAGCTGTTCCGGCCAAGACCGATTTGATACCTGAAATTAGCGCCAATCCACCTGAAGCGCAGGCTCCTTCAACCCGAATGGAGGGTTTGTATTGCAATCCGGAATCGATGGAAGGAATCATGGCAGCCAAATGTCCCTGATTGTTGAAACGAGCAGCCATAAAGTTGCCAATAACACTTTCGTCAATATTTTTGGCCCCGCCAATCATCTTCAGGGTGGCTTTACCTGCTTCCTGAATGTAGTGTTCCAATCCCGGACGGGCTTTCTTCGGATTGAATTCACTGCGGCCGGTTCCCAACGAAATGGTATTGTATCCGGCTACCATATATACTTTTTTATTCATAATTGTTCGGTTTAGCAATATTCGTTAATGGGTCCGTATAAATGATGAAATCCGGTTATCATCACCGTATTTATATGTTCATCGGAGTCAGTTACTCCTTGTTCAACAAGGTTTTTACCGATGATTTTCATTTGTTGCATGTATTCCATGCCCAGTTGGCATCCGGTTGTTTTACACTGTGCCATTTTGCTGAAGAAAGCAGAAAGCACTTCGGCTTTGTCTTTACTGCGCGAAATACTTCGCCACGATTGGTTTTCGGGCAAATCACCCAGGAATTGCTGAACTTTGGGCAACAGTTCTTCAACCGGTTCATACATCGATTTATCGAAATTGTAAACCGTTTCAATGCGTCCCCTTTGATAAGTGAAAAAACCCGGCTTTTGCGAGCCATCGGCATTTTGGCCTCCCATTACATGCTTCTCCATTAGGTTAATCAAAAGTTCACTATGCAGGTTTTCCGACAGGTAATTGTTCATTACTTTTAATATGAAAGAACATACATCGATACCCACATAATCCATTAACTGGAAAATACCCATGGGCCGAAGCATGAAATCGCGGGTCAGGGTATCGACCAACAGAACCGATTCGGAAAAACTAAATTTGTCTTGGAACTGCCTGAGTTTTTCGATGCCGAAAAGCAAATCGCGCATAAAGAAACCGTTTCCAATAAAGCCGGCAATGTCGTTGGCGGGAACCATTACTTTACCCAATTCTTTCCCAAACTGATAGACATATTCCGACAATTGTTTATTTCCGTTTTTAAGCTCAATTACTTCAATAAGTTTTTGGACCGCCGGAGGATTATAGAAATGACAACCAATAATGTTTCCATCGAGTTTCGCTTTTTTATTCAATTCTTCGATTGGGATGGAGCTGGTATTAGTTAAAAACCAGGGGTTTAGTGGATTGTTTGCCTTTATTTTACTGAATAGCTCCGTTTTAACTTCAAGGTTTTCAATAACCGCTTCAAAAATAAGTGTGGCATCGTAGGCTGATTCCAGCCGGGTTGAAGGAACAATCAGTGCCAGCGCTGTGTCAATGTAAGCCTGAATAATTTCACTGTTTTCAATTAAATCATCGCGTTCAGCAAACATAGCACGCAGGGCAACTATGTTTTTTTCGGCCCATTTTTGCAGCAGACCTTTTATATAAAGCATTAAAGCCTGCAAGCGCTCATGCGATTGATCAATGGCATGAATGGTAAACGTTCGGTTGCAATTTTCAGGTTTCAATGCCAGTTGCGACAGGTAAAGGGCGTTTAGGTACAAAATACCGCTGCCCATTTTTCCGGCAGCACCCAAAACCGCAACGTGTTGAATTTTGTCCAGGTTTGTCATAATAGTTTTTGCTTTATTTGGTTTAGTTCCAGTTTGGTTTTCTTTTTTCAAGGAAAGCACTCATGCCTTCTTTTCCCTGTTCGTTAAAATTTTCAGAAAAAGACTTCATCTCATAATGACTTCCTTCTTTGTATCCATTAAGCTGACCGTAGTTTACGGTTCTTTTTGCCGATTCAATGGCATGTGGGCCTTTGCTGGCAATTGTGGTGGCTACTTCCAGGGTTTTGTTCAATAATTCTTCGGGGGTAGTTATTAGTTGTACCAGGTTTCGTTGCAAGGCTTCAGTGGCTTCAATCATTTGAGCTGTAAAGAGCATGAATCGGGCAAAGCCAATACCAACGGCACGAGGCAGGCGCTGGGTTCCGTTAAAGCCGGGGATTAATCCCAGGTTTACTTCGGGAGCACTGAATTTTGCTTTATCGGATGCAATAATGAAATCGCAGGCCATGGCCAACTCCAGTCCGCCACCCAGAGCAAATCCGTTCACCGCTGCAATTACCGGAACGCGGAAGTTTTCAATCCGGTTAAAGGTATCGTGACCAATTTGCGAAAAAACACGCGCTTCCCCCGGTGTTTTATCCTTCATTTCAGCAATGTCAGCTCCGGCAACAAAGGCTTTTCCTTCGCCGGTAAGAATTACAGCCCGCAACTGTTGGTTCGATTCCAACTCATCAAGTACTTTGTTTAATTCAGTAAAAACCTGTGAATTTAATGCATTTAGCGCCTGAGGACGCGAGAAGCTAATCAGCGCAATAGTTCCTTCGTAGGTCAGTTTTAGTGTTTCCATAAAACTCTTTATTTAAATGTGGTTTTCGTAATAATTTATAAGCACCCGTGATGGTTTATTCTGTCAACAGTATTGGAGGCTAAAAGTTGTATTTTTACCATGAAAATTAACCCTCACACAACCAATACGATATTCATTCAAATTTAAATATGGCTAAAAAGAAAGGCTTTTGCAATACCCTGAATGCTAACAAATATAAAGTAATATTAAAGCGTTGATAAATAGTAATATAAATTAAATATTGAGCGGTGTTGAAGCGATAAATGGGAAGTGATGTGAAAAAAAGAAAGCAAATTAAGCTGCAAATTTAACATCTGAAATAAATAATATGACAAATATCATATAATGGAATGACCGATGTTATTTTATTAGAATATTTATTCAAAAATAGAGGCTATTATAAAACATCTATTTTGGTTGAACAAAAGATTACATACTTCATTGCTCAATAAGGGAAGGGGATTTATCGAAACAAAATTTTAAGTTGGATTTTTTTAAATTACAAGAGTTTCACCTTCAGTTTTTGCAATAATAACAGCACCACAACTGTCGCTCCAGACATTAACTGTGGTTCGGAACATATCCAGTATCCGGTCTACAGAAAGAATTAGTCCAATACCTTCCAGAGGTAATCCCACAGCGGTAAGTACTACTGAGATCATAACCAGTCCGGCCATTGGGATTCCTGCTGCTCCTATTGAAGCAAGTAAGCCGGTAAGAACAACAATTATTTGCTGACCAAAGGTAAGTTCAATGCCGTAAGCCTGGGCTATAAAAATAGCTGCAACCAATTCGTAAAGTGCTGTTCCATCCATATTAATGGTTGCACCCAGTGGTAGGGTAAAGCTGGTCACTTTGTTTGAAACCCCGCTGCGATTTTCTACCGCATCGAGCGTTAAAGGCAAGGTAGCACTGGATGAGGAAGTGGAGAATGCCGTAATTAAAGCTTCGCGCATGGCCTTAAAATGCAGCCAGGGATTCGATTTACCGATTAGTTTTATAAGTAAAGGCAAAATAATCATGGAGTGCACAGCCAAGGCCAGAATAACAACCAGCATGTATTGGCCCATGGTTGAAAATAATTCCAGCAGGTTTTCTTGTTCAGCAACTACTTTAGCAACAATTCCGAAAATTCCCAGGGGAGTAAACTGAATGATAAACATGGTTATTTTCATCATCACTTCGAAAAAGGCACTGAAAAAGTCAGAAAGCAGGGTATTGGTTTTTTCCGAAGTACGTGTAATAAAGAATCCAAAAAGGAGGGCAAAGAATATAATGGAAAGCATCTGGTTTTGCACCATGGCTTCAATTATATTCTCAGGAATTATATTCATTAAGGTGCTTCCAAACGATTGTTGAGCCAAAGCCACTTCATCAACAGTTTTTTGCAGTCCCAAATCGGCACCAACACCGGGTTTGAAAAGGTTTACCAAAACTAAACCGGTTAAAAGGGCAAAAATGCTGGTGGTAAGGTAATATGTCATGGTTTTTAAACCCAGACGCCCTAAGTTCTTGGCATCACCAATCTGTGTAATTCCTGATATAATTGAACTTAATATCAGGGGAATAATGATCATTTTTAGTGCTTTTATAAAAATGGTTCCCATCCATTCCACATAAGGAACAGCGTTTTTTAAGAATAAGCCAAAGACAATAGCCAGTATAAATGCGATAAGTATTTGCCAATAGAGCGCCGGTTTCTTCATAGCATACAAATTAACTCCCGAATATAGTGGTTTTAATTTCGAATTGAAAAGTTACCAAACTATTTTTGCCAATGGCTTTAATAGGTAACCTGCGCTTTATGCTTTAAAAAGAGTTCAAAAGGCTTTACTTTATTGCTGTAATTATTCTTGAAGTTCTTTCTTTTCTTTTTCAGGAAATAATTTACTGAACTTGTTTGGAATAAAGCTTTCGAAACGCATATGTTCTTTGCTTACCGGATGAATAAACGATAAAACCCAGGCGTGAAGTCCCAGTCTGTTGATTGGGTTTGCTTTTGAGCCATATTTTTTATCGCCCACAATGGGATGCCCCATATCGGTGCAGTGTACCCGAATCTGGTTTTTTCGTCCGGTTTTCGGATTTACTTTCAATAAGGAATAAAACTGACTGTGTTTTAATGTTTTGTAGTGGGTTATGGCTAAATGTCCAACGGTGGCATCCTGAGTCGAATACATTATTAATGCTTTGTTTTCTTTCAGGTACGAAGTAATGGTGCCTTCCGGTTCTTCAGGAATTCCGGAAACAACGGCCAGGTAGGTTCGTTCCAGAACCATGCTGTGCCAGTTGCGTTGTAATTCTTCCTGCATTTTTTGCGAACGGGCATACATCATTATTCCCGAGGTGTCGCGGTCGAGCCGGTGAACCACAAATATTTTATTGTTTCCACCCTGTTTTTTTACATAAGCACTTAGCATATTGTAGGCCGTGGTCTGATTCTTTTTTTCTGTGGCAATGGATAAAACGCCGGCATCTTTTTCTATAACTATCAGGTGCTTGTCTTCGTGTATAATTTTAATGCCCTGAAAACCGGAAGTCTGCGTTTTTTTCTGCCAGCGCATTTCAACGGTTTGTCCTGCAGCCAATGGGTGATTGTATACCGAAACCCGGATGCTGTTCACAAAAATTTGTCCGTCGTTTAACAGGGTTTTAATATTATTCCGGTTTTTCCCGGGAAGGTTTTGTAAAAGAAAATCCATTAAAATGGTGGGTTCAGTAACTTTGAAAATCAGGGGAGGTCGTTCTGACTTTTTTATGCGTCGTTTCGGTACTTTTTTTGTATTCATGTTTTTTTAAATAGGGGACAAAGGTAAAAGGAAAAACTCAGGTTTGTTTTAATGAGTTAGATTTAATGACAATTTTATTTAAGCAGGGCTTTAAGTGCTGCTCTTTTTATTTTTCTGGAATCAGTTCTTGGAAATTCATTGATAAACCTAATTTCTTTAGGATATTGGTACTTTGGAAGTAGTTGTTTTATTTGTTGCATCAGGTCAACCGGGTCAAAAGCTTCACCCTCCAATACCAATACGGCTTTTTCGCCAAGTTTTTCATTGGGTTTGCCAATAAGACAAAATGGACGATGAATCAAAGGTTCCAATAATTTTTCAACACTTTCCGGATGGATCTTTATTCCTCCCGAGTTGATAACAAAATCGAGCCGTCCAAGCCATGTAAAGGAATTGCTGGCATGTAATACTACCATATCGTTAGTTTCAAGGGCATGGATTCCCAATTCAGGATAGGATATTTGCAAACAGTTTTTGTCTGATACAAAAAGCCTGATACCGGGAAGAGTTGTAAAGGCTTGTGCTGTTATTGGGGCAAGCTGTTTTAAGGCAATATGCGACAGGGTTTCGGTCATTCCAAAGGTTTCAAAAACCTTTACAGGAAGCTTTTTTAATTCGGCAATTAAAGCAGAATGCACTGCGCCACCACCTATTATAAGTTGCTTTATTAATTTGAATTTTCCGGGAGTTTCAAGGCTTTGTTGAACTTGCAGGGGAACCATGGCACAAAAATCAATGGTCGATTCCAGTTTTTTAACCGGATTTCCAGCAGGCTCCACACAAAGCAAATCCATTCCTGAATACAAGGCACGTACCAGCATCATTTGCCCGGCAATATAATCGGCCGAAAGACATAATAGTCCGGTGGAGTTGGGTTGTAAATTAAAAAACTCACAGGTTTTTTTTGCCGACACCCACAGGTGCGTTTTATTTACTTCAATGGTTTTTGGTTTGCCGGTAGAACCGGAGGTTTTGAGTTTTAATTTTGGTGAATCATCGGCCCAGTTTTCTAGAAACTCTACAATGCGTTGCCACCATGCGCCAGGATTACTGTTTTTTACTTTTTGCCAATTGGTTTTATGGAGCCAATATGTTTGATGATTGAGCATTATTTTTTGCTGTTCCCAATTCATGCTTTGCTTCCACGATGGCAACGATATTTTGGTTTCATAAACAGAGCTGCTTAAAAACGCATCAAAATTTTGCCAGATTTTTTCCGGATTGTGCCACAGTTGTTCACCACGAATTTCGAGTGGCGAACTAAGGTTATTGGTATATATTTGCCCGGTCCCCAACCCCTGAGGCATGGCCGATCCATTCGCAAAAGTCCATTGTGCCAGGGCATTGAGACCAATATTTCCTTCCAAAGCTGAAGTTAGCCACCAACCGATATTTCTATCTTCGGCCATTTGGCTCCATTCTTTTGCATGATAAAATCCACCAATTAGCGAGGGCTTTAAAATAATATACTGGGGTATGATGCGGTCAAGTAATTGAATGCGTTGCTGTTTGTCTTCAATGCCGATCAGTTCTTCGTCCAAAGCTATGGGGACCGGAGTGTTTTGACAAAGCTGATGCATCTGTTCCCATTGTCCTTGTTTTATGGGCTGTTCAATGGAATGCAATTTAAACTTTGCCAGTTGATCCAATTTTTCCATGGCATTTTCAGGGGTAAAGGCACCGTTCGCATCAACGCGAATTTCGAGCGATTGGGCATCAAACTGCTGCCGAATATATTTTAATAATTCCAGTTCCTGGTTAAAATCAATAGCGCCCACTTTTATTTTGATGCAGGTAAAACCTTGTTCCATCTTTTCCTGAATGCGCTGTAGCATCAGCGTTTTGTCGGCCATCCAAATCAGTCCGTTTATGCGGATGCCCTGTTTTCCATAGGTAAATTCTGATGGAAAAAGAATTCTATTTCCACCGTTCTTTAAATCAAGCAAGGCGGTTTCAAGCCCAAAACGCAGCGCAGGAAAACCTTTTAAACGCTCGTGGTCTTGCACGTAAACTTCTGGTTGAAGTTCCAACTCCTTGAGTTTTTTTACCAACGTTGGGGTGTCTTCTGGCGATAAACCGGGTATGATGGAGACCTCGCCCAAGCCATAGATTTCAGGAGTTGTAGCGTGCCAAAGTTTAATAAACCATGAGGTTTTTTCTGTCAGTACACCCCGTGATGTTCCTCCCGGAAAATTAAAAATAAAAGTATGTGGATATATACGGGCTTTTAGCATTTTACAAGCTTAGTGATGCTCCGCACCAGAGGGCTAAAAACAAAGTGCTTAGCGATAGTTTCCTCAGTTCAGGATCTAACCTGCGAGGATCTTTATTCCGGGCCACAGCCATTCCGTGAATAAGCAACAAAACAAAAGGCACTAGCGAAGTTATCGCAGAAAGGTTATTTCCCCGGAACAGAAAAAAAACTTCAATTAATAGCGCACTAATAAATAACAATAACAGGTGATAAATCTTGCTTTTTTCTGATCCCAATCTTACGGGAATGGTCTTTTTATTAAAAAGGCGATCGTTTTCGATATCGCGCATATTGTTGATGTTTAGCACACCAGAACTCAGCAAACCTATGGTAGTAGCAGGCAATAAAACCCAAAAATTAAACCTGAGTGTATGCAAAAAGTAGGAACCCAAAACCGAAACCAGTCCAAAAAAGATAAATACCATCAGATCGCCAAAACCCAGGTAACCAAAATTCTTTTTTCCAATAGTGTATTTTATGGCGGCTGCAATGGAAGCCAGACCCAGAATCAGAAATACAAAAAACTGCACGCTAAGCATCTCATTAAAGGCAATAGCAATTAATAATGTTCCGGTCAGTAGGGTTAATGCACTAACAAGAATTACAGCCACTTTCATTTCCCGGGGTTTTATTATACCGCTTTGTACTGCCCGCAGCGGACCAATACGATTAGCATTATCGGTTCCGTGCGTATAATCGCCGTAATCGTTAGCTAGGTTCGATAGTATTTGCAGTAAGAGGGTAGTTACCATAGCCAGGGTAAAAACCACTGTATTGAATTGCTGTTCAGCCAGGGCAATGGAACTTCCCATAATAATTCCGGCTACTGATAAGGGAAGAGTTCGCAGTCGTGCTGCATGTATCCAGGCTTTTAGTTTTGTCTTGTTCATAATAAGGTGTAAAACCTTTTATTACATTTTTCGATAAAAGTTTTCTTTGACCCGAGTGTCATATTCAATTTGTTCATTATCAGTATTGAATGTTGTTTTAAGGCAAACGGGTGTATTTGCTGAAATCGGGTTTGCGCTTTTCCAAAAATGCCTGTTTTCCTTCTTGTGCTTCGTCGGTGTAATAGTACAACATGGTAGCGTTACCCGATAATTCCTGAATTCCGGCTTGTCCGTCAAGTTCGGCATTTAATCCGGCTTTTATCATCCGCAGGGCAATGGGCGAATGTTGCAACATGGTTTGGCACCATTCCACCACTTCATCTTCGAGCTTTTCCAAAGGAACCACTTTGTTAACCAAACCCATATCCAAAGCTTCGGCGGCTGAATACTGACGACACAGGAACCAAATTTCGCGGGCTTTTTTCTGACCAACAATTCGCGCCAGATATGACGAACCAAATCCTCCGTCGAAACTGCCCACCCTGGGACCAGTTTGTCCGAATATGGCATTTTCTGATGCAATGGAAATGTCGCACATTACGTGCAATACATGGCCTCCGCCAATGGCATAGCCATTTACCATGGCCACTACAGGTTTTGGCAAACTGCGGATTTGTTTTTGAACATCCAGAATGTTTAAGCGGGGTACACCATCCTTACCTACATAACCGGCTCGTCCTTTTACGCGTTGGTCACCTCCACTGCAAAAAGCTTTATCGCCTTCACCGGTAAGTACAACAACACCAATGTTGGGATCTTCGCGACAAATTAAAAACGCATCGCTAAGCTCTTTGGTGGTTTCCGGTCGGAAGGCGTTCCGAACTTCTGGCCGGTTTATGGAAATTTTGGCGATACCTTCAAAATATTCAAACTTTATATCTTCGTATTGTTTTATAGTGGTCCATTCCCGTTTCATAATCAGTATAATTTTGTTTTATTCTTTTAAAATTGGTAATTGCGGCGTAAAAATAAACAATCCTTTCATTTTTGTCTTTAAAACCGGCAAAATTGTACTTTGTTCAAATTCAACAAGCAAATCCCGAAGGCAAAGTTTGATTGAACTAATTAGCTGCAAGATGGTTTACTTATCCCGATAGGTCTGATACAGTCGCTTAAACTGTTCGGCACTGGTGACCGCATTGGTAATAACTTCGAGTACGGTGCATTCGCTGCTGTTTTTTAGCTGTTCAAGTCCTTGCATTAATGTTTCTTTGTTGTTTGCTGATAGGTAGTTCACCTGAAAAGCCTGACATAGTTTTTCAATGTGTGCCGTCTGTCGGGTTTCAAAAAAGTCTTCCAATTGTTTGGTAGTTCCGGGACCGGGAATAACGCGAAAGATGTTTCCTCCCTGATTATTAATTGCAATTATTTTTAAGTTATTGGGTCGGTGTCGGTTCCAAAAGGCATTACTGTCGTATACAAAGGCAATATCGCCAGTGATGAGCCAGGTTGCTTGGCCTGAAGTCAACGCTGATCCGGCTGCGGTGCTTGTCGAACCGTCGATGCCGCTGGTACCCCGATTTCCGAAATAGTTTATCATGGGGTGTTTGTCAAACAATTCGGCGTAGCGCACCGGTGTACTGTTGGCCAGATGCAAATCGACGGGGTAATCAATCCAGTCAAAGAGCGTCTTAAAAATTGTATAATCGCTCCAGGGACAAGTAGTGTTGAATTCCGTTTGTTTGGCATTAGTTTTATAGTTTAGCTCTTGCCAAAGCTGCTGGTAATCTTCATTTTTTGCTGGTGTTACTAATAAATCGCGCAATACCTTATTGGGATTTTCGGTAATTTTAAGACTTAAACTTTCGTAGGTATTTACCTGTTCCGGATTTTCATCCACATCGAAATGAATAAAAGGTTTTACGCTGCGGAGCCATTGCTTGGTAGCTTTTGAAACAACAGGCCCTCCAAAACTAATTAGTACATCGGGTTTAAAATCCAGATTCTGTTCTGAATTTAAAGATAAAGCCAGGGCCTCGACCTGATTTAGTATGTTTGTTCCGCTTATGTTGGCTGAAGCAGGCGCGAGTACAACAAAATTTTTATCGTTGGCCAGTTGGTTCAGCAGTTGTTCCATCTCCTGATTAGGAAGCTTAACCCCAATTACTATCAGTATTTTTTGGAATAAACTGACCTGGTGCAGTACTTCTTTTTTAACGTCGGCATAATTCGACTTTATTTGAGGCTCAAAAACTCCTACCTGTACTTCGAAAGGTAGGGTTTGCGCATCGTATAGCGGTTCGTGAAAAGGTACGTTGATATGAACAGGACCTTTAGGATGCCCGTGTGCTTTTAGTAAAGCCTGGTCGAGCATGGCCCGTGCATTCATTATATCACAATCCTGAAGTCCCGATGGCAATGAAACGGAAGAACGGATGTGATTCTGAAAGATAAATTCCTGACGAATGGTTTGGCCATCTTCCTGATCAATCCATTCAGGCGGGCGATCGGCAGTAATTGCAATTACAGGTATTTCCTGATAATACGCTTCGGTAAGCGCAGGAGCCAGGTTTAAAACAGCAGTTCCCGAAGTGCAAACCACAGCTACCGGCTCATTTAGCTGACGTGCCATTCCCAGGGCATAAAAACCCGCACTGCGCTCATCGGGAATGGAATAACAGGTGAATGCAGGATGATTGGCAAACGAAATAATTAACGGAGCATTGCGCGAACCGGGAGCAATGACCACCTGTTTTATTCCATGAATAAAACACTGCTCCAGCAGGAGTTTAACAATGGGTTTATTGCTACCGGTGTATTGCATGATTAAATTTTTTCAAGAATACGTTCCAGGGTTTGTATTTTGATGCGGGTTTCTTCCCATTCTTTTTCCGGATCCGATTCGGGTGTAATACCACCCCCTGCATATAGCAGTACACCGTTGTCAAAAGCTTGCAGGCAACGCAGATTTACAAACAAATCGATGGTTTGCGTGGGGTCGAAGGGGCCTAAAAAACCGGTATAGTATTCCCGGTCGTAGCCTTCGGTTTCCAGAATCAACTCCATTGATTCCTTCACCGGAAGTCCGCAAACAGCAGGAGTAGGGTGTAATTTTTCGATAAATGTACCGATGCGGTTTTTAATGTTTTCCTTACTGAATTCAAGCACGGTTTTTAGGTGAACCATATTACCGGCTATTGCGGTTTCCGGTCCTTGTTCACTAAAATCGTTTATCTGGAACGAATTTAATACACTACGAATATGCTCGGTAACCAATTCCTGTTCCCGGGCTTCTTTTTTATCCCAGACAACATCATCCAATGTTTTTAATGGCTGGGTTCCGGCCAGCGAAACGGTAGTGGCGCTTCCATTTTGGGTGGAAAATAACAGTTCGGGTGTGGCACCAATCCAATAACCCACCTGGGGTAGGTATATCTGGTAAACAAAAGCATTCGGGTAATTCTGGTGCAATTCACTATACAACTCAGGAAGGTGCTCAATGGAGTAATCAGGCAGCCATTTGTTGCGAGATAATACAGCTTTTTGCATGCCGGTTTCTTTAAAAGTTTTTAAGAACACTTCAACCTGCCGGATGTGTTCTTTTCGTGATTTTTCAACTACAAAAGTTTCGGTATCGCCGGGGGCATCAAAACGTTTACGGGGCTTGCTTCCTTTAAAATCGGCCATGTCCAGCTGTGCATCAAAAGGTAAAATATAAATGGGCAGGTGCTTGCAAACCTGAAAAGGGGCAAACACAAAACCCTTATGTTTATCGAGCTGACTTAAGGTGTAGGTTTTAATAACCGCATCGGGGCGACAAAACAAGTGGTTTACCTTTTGCTCACCGGGTTTTACCCAAACGGCAAAGGGAATTCCGTATTCCAGTGCTTTTTTTACCTGATCAAAAATCTCACCCATGCCTACTATGCGTTTTTTGTTACTATCATATTGGTCATTCGGCTAATGTTAAGCAGTTTTCCATCCTGATCCGATATTTTTATCTCGCTCACATGGGTGTTGCGTCCTTTGTGGATAAGCTTTGCGCAGGCAACAGCTTTGCCTTTGGAAGCACTCTTCACATGATTTCCGTTTATCTCAAGTCCGCGTACATCCTGCAATTCCCGGTCGATATGCAGGTACGATAGGGCACTGCCCACGGTTTCGGCCAGGGCCATCAAGGCGCCGCCGTGTAATATGCGGGCCGGGTTGTAAGTGTGTTGTGCAATGGGCATGGTGGCTACCAGAAAATCGTCGCCGGCATCGGTAAATTCAATACCCAGAAAATCAATCATGGTGTTTTTTACATGATTGTTTATGTGTTGTAATAGTACTGCTTTATCCACTTTTTTGAATTTTGGTGCAAATTAAACGAAATTGAACCAATTTTGGGACAATATCAACGATTATTGCCTGCTGAAATTTAACGATTCGTGTTAAGGAACGTTTTTGAACGGCTCATGTTTGTTAACACAACTAAGAAAAAAGTTCTTTTTCGTGGTGCTGCATGATGTACTTAAACCAGTAGGTATAGTTTTCGGGATGCGCTGCCATATCGCGTTTGAGTTCTGGAACCGATACCCATTTGTAGCTGGCAACTTCAGCCTGATTTACATTGGGTTTACCTTCCCAGGTGGCAAAATACACGTGATCAGTTTCGTGTTCAATTAAACCATTGTCGAAGGGAATGTGATAGGTAAACGAAAAACGGAAATTTACCGGGCAATCGAAACCCATTTCAAATTGCAAACGGTCGTGCACACATTCCTCCATGCTCATGTCGGGTAGCAAATGACTGCAACAGGTGTTGGTCCACAAACCCGGAGAGTGGTATTTTTCGTGTGCCCGTTGTTGTAGCAGCAATTCCCCTTTTTTATTGAAAACAAAAACAGAAAATGCACGATGAAGGGTTCCTTCTTCGTGCACTTTCATTTTTTCGTCGTATCCAATTACCTTATCGTCTGCATCAACAAGTGCTATTAACTGGTTGTTTTGATTCTTCATGTAATACTAACTTATTTAATTGTTGCAGGTTAAGCCGGGTTGGTTGGCCGCTTAACCAGTGTTTTTTGCATCCACACGAGTCCAAAAATACACATTGTGAGGGAATATTCAATTTTTGCATCTCGTAACCGCCGGTTAGCAGGTTTAAAACACAGGCCACTCCAATTAAGCCGGTGTCGCTTGAATTCTCCCAGGGTTTCAGGTATTTTGAGAAACCCGTTGAATGCGGTATAAGAACAGTACGAACCCCTTGTTTGTTCATTTCGTGGCTTAGTTTTGCCACAGTACATTCAGCCGTACAATGTTGACAAACCAGGTTTCCCTCTTCCATTTTGGCTTTGCAGTTGTTTGACTTGGTCATGCAGGTAGGAACCAGGAGTATTTTTTGGCGGGTTTTTTCAAAATTTTTTCGCAAGGAACGGTTCATTACTTCGGCGGCCACCATATTCAGGTGGTATTCCGAGGGTTTTCGGGTACAGAAAATAAAATCCTCGCGTTGTTGGTATTCGGCATAGTGATCCATCATAAAATCATCCCAGCCTTTGGTGTATTCCGACAGGTGAATGGCAGCCTGCAGGATAAACCAATCGGCAAAGGCATCAGTAGTCTGCCAAAAGTCCTGCTGATAACTTAAAGGTTGTGCTTCCAGAAAGCGTTCCCACTGATTGAGGCGTTCGGTTTCCTGTATGAACTCTTTGGAACAGTTTAGCCAACTGTTCAGGTATTCAAAACGGCGGTAAACAGGAATTTTTGCACTGCGCTTTTGGCTCAGGTAACGATAAGCCAGTTTACCACGAAAATCATCGATGCGGGTTTTGAACCGGGGGTATTTCTTACGCCAATGGTACAAGCGATTAAACAGGGGTTCGTAAAACAAAGCGTCGATAGAAAGAAAACTTTGATAGTTCTTCCAAAATATGCCGCTCATCAGTATTTCCATCAAGTGTTCTTCGGGCTGGTAGCTACGTAAGCGCTTTTGTTCGGTAAACAGCATAAAGTCGTCGAGGTAACTTTGCATAGGTTTATGGCCTTTCTGAATCACCAAATCGGTAAAGGAATTCAGGTCGTTGTAAAACTGCACCGGATTTCCGGTTTTTGTTTCCAGGTTGTAAGGGCTGTTAAACATGGTAAAAAGGGTTTTAAGAATTAACAACAGCGGAAAGACGAGTTTCCGCTACAAAAGTTGCTTAATCCTTACAACTTTACCATAAAAAATAGGTGAATCCTTACAATTTGCCGGTAAACGCCGGTAAAATCCGATAAGTATTTTACTGTGCTACCCAAATAAGCGCTTCGGTATGGTAACCCCGCGCTTTTGCCTTTTCAACAATCATTTGAAGGGTTTCGTCGGGCAATTTGGGGGCGCGGCTCAATATCCACAGGTAGTTGGGCGACGAGCTGCCCACCAATACCCACTGGTAATCAGGGTCGATGTCGAGTATGTAATAATCGGCCCCAAAGAAGGGGATGAAATAGACTTTCAGCTTACCCGGTTCGGCCGGATTGGGAATTTTGGCTTTGGCTCTGGCTTTACTGTATTTGCCGTCGAGGGTGTTTTTGTAGCCGGCATTCACCACGTTTATTTTACCGTTGTCACGCAATGTATAGGTTGCCGTAACGCCTACCAGGCCTTTTTCGAAGCGGTGGTTAAAGCGCGCCAGTTCGTACCAGGTACCCATGTACCGTTCCACATCGAGTTCTTTAATGGTTTGATTGTTTATCATCGGTTTGTTGGTTTTACAACTGAATAAGGTGAGCAGGATTAGGGGGAGCATTAGGTATGTACGTTGCATAGTTGCTGTTTTATTGTTGTTGCATTTTAGATGCTAGAATTTTGACTAGAGACTTTAGACATTAGACTAGAGACACAAGACTTAATTCATTACTTATTTTTCACTGTTCACTATTTATTGTTCTATTGTTCTATTGTTTTATTGCTCTATTGTTCTATTGCTAATTACTAATTACTAATTGTTCATTGCTCATTGTTCTTTGTAAGCATCCTGCCTTGCGGTGCAGACAAACAAGGTTTTCTATGGTAACCCATGGCTTGCACCGCTATAATCGAAGAGAGCTATTATTCTACCGACCTCTGACCCCTCCGGGGTTTGTTGCAAATCTGGGTTGCGAACTGAAGACTGCCGACTGGTAAGCCATTGTTTCATTGTTTTATTGTTCTATTGTTAAATTGTTTTATTGCTAATTACTAATTGTTCATTGCTCATTGTTCATTGATATTTGGCTGAAGACTGCCGCCTGGTACCTCATTGTTCATTGATAATTGTTAACGGTTTGTGTCTGAAGCAATCGGTGGTGTGATCGTTAACCATGCCTGTAGCCTGCATGTGCGCGTAAATAATGGTGGAGCCTACGAATTTCATCCCCCGCTTTTTTAAATTCTTCGATATTTTATCGGACAAGGGGGTAGTGGCTGGTAATTCACTGATGTGCTTGAAATGGTTTTGAATGGGCTTACCATCGACAAAGTTCCACATGTACTTACTAAAGGATCCGAATTCTTGTTGAATGGCAATAAAAGCCCGGGCATTGCTAATGGCAGCTTCAATTTTAAGTCGGTTGCGTATGATGCCTGCATCCTGCATCAGTTCTTCCACTTTTTGGGCATCGAAACGGGCTACCTTTTCCACATCGAAACCGGCAAAAGCCTTACGGTAGCCTTCGCGTCGTTTTAAAATGGTAAGCCAGGATAATCCGGCCTGTGCCCCTTCCAAAATCAGGAATTCGAAAAGTTTTTTATCGTCGTACACGGGTACGCCCCATTCGGTATCGTGGTATGCTTGGTAGGCATCCAGCTGTTTTTCGGCCCAGGCACAGCGTTTAATTGGTTTCATAAGCGGGTGTTTATTAAAGTTGGAATTGTGTGCTAAAGGTACAATTTTCTGCCTGGCTTGTTCAATTCCGAACCTGAGCTTTTTTCTTTATCGTCAGTAATGGCAATGTTTTTACTATGGCAAGGCGTTAAAAATTAAAAATTTAGCTGGTATTTTGCCAATAATTTGTTAAATTGCTGGAGCGATTTTTACTATTCATTTAATTTATCTGCCTTATGAGAATATTACTTACCGGTTTTCTGGTGTTTTGTCTTTGGGCATGGCTGGCTACCTGGTGGTATGTGAACAAAATTAAGACTGGAATAGACATTCCCGAAGCCACTGCCATGCAAGTGGAACCACCTGCAAAAGATACCCTGGTGGCAGCAGTACCTGAAAAACTGCCACTAACTGAAGAGATTACCCGGACCGAATTAACGCATTTCGATTTTGATAAAGCGGTACTCAAATCGAAAACTGAACTGGAGCTTTACCTGAACAAGGTAAAACCCTACCTGGAAGAGGAAGCGACGCGCTACCTCGATATTATAGGTCACACCGATGCCGTGGGACCCCAGGCTTACAATCAAAAACTGGGACTACTTAGGGCACAGGCAGTGCAGGCCTGGTTCGAAAGCCAGGGGCTGGCTCCCGAACGACTAAAGGTTTCGTCGAAAGGGGAAACCCAACCCGTAGCTGATAATGCCACCTCAAAAGGGCGGGCTGACAATAGGAGAGCAGAAATAACCTTAAAATAAAGACATGATGAATACACTGACTATAATTTTGGCACAAACCCGCACCGGGTCAATTATCGAGATGGTGATACTGCTGCTGGTAGCTGCACTGATTGGCTACCTGACTGCTTATTTTTATTACAAGGCCATTTACACACAAAAGCTAAACGAGAAACAGGCTGAAAACGACAAATTGAAAAATCAGATCAGTTCACTGGAACAGCAGGTATCCAAATTGGAAAAAGAACTAAAGGAAAAATTGGAATAACAAAGCAGTAGGGAATTCCATTTTGGGGGGGAGTGCCGTAAGGTGCTCCCTTTTTTTAATTAACGATGAGCAATTAACAATTAACAATGAATAATGAACAATGGTCGGCAGTCCTCAGTTCGTAGTTAGCAACCAAAAATCAATTAATAATTAACAATGAGCAATGAGTAATAAGTCCACAGGTCGCAGCTCACAGCCAGCAGCCAGAAATGAACAATGAATAAAAGCAATTAGTGGGCAACCCACAAATAAAACGCAAACCCCGATAGGGGTGCTATTATAATAGCCCCGGGTGTAAACCCGGGGTTTGCGACACCCCCGAAAAAGAGGTGCAAGCAGCAATTTGCCATGGAATATATGATTCATCTGCACCGCAATTAGCCGGCCGTTAATTAATCAACCCGGTCAGGGATTCAAACCCTGACCGGGTTTCTGCTCTCCTGCAAACAGAACTAACTTGCGGGGCATGATGGGGTAGATTTCCAATAGGGCAAAGGTGCCTGCCCCGCTTTTATTGTTGGGGTCTTTGATCCCCGAGCTTCACCCGGGACTACAAAAGTTTCAACCCTCCGGGTTGGTCTTTCATGTCCACAGCCCACAGGCAGTAGTTCGAAAACCTCAGCCAAAAAGCAATGAACAATTAACAGTGAAAAGTGAATAATGAGTACGCAGTTGGTTTCTGGTTGCTGGTTTCTAGTCTCTGGTCTTAAGTCTTTAGTCTAAAACCTTTCAAAAAAAGGGCAGCACCGCCTTTTTTCAAAAACGGTGTGCCCTGATACAAAATGAATCGAATACAAACTATTCCGTTAGAGGTTCTTCGGTTTCCCCGGAACTGCTGTGTACGGCAATTATCTGATTGTAGCGGCTGATAATCGCATTCAGTTTGCTCAACAATTCGGCATAACTGGCTTCACCATCAATCAGAACCAGTGCATCGAGGTAACGACAAAGCTGCTGATAAGCTTCGTAGCATAAATTTCGGGCATCGCGGAACGACTGGTCGTTAACTGAAGCCTGTTGCTCGTCGCGCAGGCGAAAACGTTCAATAAATAAGCTGTTTTCAGCCTTAAGCAGGCCAAACCAGCCATCCATATGGAGCAATACCAGGTCGGCCATTGCTTCCGGACTGCCCTCGATACGTGCTATTAGGTTGCTCGTATCGGCACTTTGGTGGGTGTAGCCTTTTCTATGTATATTTCGGCCAAAACTCTCGATGATATCAAGTACCCTTTGGGCAGCCAGGGCTTCCGGGGTACCGCTAAACAGGGTATAGGCATCGGCCATAGTCAGCAGGCCGCGGAAATAATTGTCGCGGCGTTGGTCAATCTCGTGCAGTTCGCGCGTAAGTCCGCTGCGTCGAATCTTGTTGTAAGCCTCGTTTAAGTCAATATTTCGTGCGATGAGCACGTTGGTCTTTTCCTGAATTTTTAAAGCGGCGGTGTCGCTGTTTTGCAGCAGGTTAGCCACATCGCTGGTGAATTGAACAAATTCACCCGTACGTAAGCGGTACAAATTTATCGTTTCAATCATAAGCTTATGGATTTAAGTTAATAAAACTTTGGATTTCAGGTTCCTACCAAAATTAAACCAATATTTTTAGATGACCAAAAAAATGAGCAGAAAAAATCAATTAATTTACTGATGTTAAGTGCCTAGTGGGGCAATACAGCCCTATTTTAGTGCATAATATCCTACGTTACGGTTAACATTCTAATGTTTGGCCTAAAAAAAATGTTCCTGCAACCTTGCGACAACTTTTTTACTGTAGTTGAGAATTTGTTGCCCAATTGCGTGAACTTTTCCCTAGCTGTTGAAATGTTGCTGCACTTCGGTTTGCCCTTTGATCTTCAGGATCAAGTCCCCTGCAATGCGGTTTGCTCAATAAACTACAGGATCAAGTCCCCTGCAATGCGGTTTGCTCAATAAACTACAGGATCAAGTCTCCTGCACTCCGTTTTACTCATTGATCGGCTTGATCAAGTCCCCTGCACTTCGGTTTGTTCATTAAACTGCTGGATCAAGTCCCCTGCACTTCAGTTTGTTCATTAAACTGCTGGATCAAGTCCCCCGCACTTCGGTTTGCTTGTTGATCTAATGCCGCTAAATAACAATGAACAATTATCAATTATCAATGAGCAATTAACAATTAGCAGCGAAAAGTGAATAATGATAACGAATAGTGAATAGTGAATAGTGAATAGTGAATAGTGAAAAGTGAATAACGAGTAAGCAGTTGACAGGTTTCTAGTCTCTTGTCTTATGTCTTTGGTCTAATGTCTAGTGTCTAATCTCTAATCTCAAGCAGTTTCCGGTTGGCAGTTTACAGCCAAAGACCAATAAAACAATTTAACAATTTAACAATAGAACAATGAATAGTGAATAGTGAAAAGTGAATAACGAGTAAGCAGTTGACAAGTTTTTAGTCGCTTGTCTTAAGTCTCTAGTCTAATGTCTAAAGTCTAATCTCTAATCTCTAACATCTAACAATCAGCAAGCTTTTTTGCACCAAACAGAAATTTCTTATCTTAGTTTGCCTAAAACAAAACAACGTATGGAACTACAAAACACCCAACTGCTGCTGGTCATGGTTACCTACCTCTCGCTGTTGATAGCCTGGGGCATTTACCAGGGACGGAAAGTAAAAAACAGTGCCGACTACGCCATTGCCGGCCGTCAACTGCCCGGCTGGGTAGCTGCCTTATCGGAACGGGCCACGGGCGAATCGTCGTGGGCCTTGCTGGGACTACCCGGAGCAGCTTATGCCACCGGACTGCTCGAAATTTGGACGGCCCTGGGCTGTGTAGCCGGTATTATTACGGCCTGGGCTCTTATTGCCTGGCGCTTGCGCGATGCAGCCGAAAAATACCAGGTAAGCACCTTTACTGCTTTTATTGCCCGCAAACATGGCGAGGTGGAGCAATACATCCGCATGATAGGCAGCGCCACCATCGTTTTTTTCTTTTTCTTTTATGTGGGTGCCCAGTTTTTGGGCGGCGGAAAAACCCTGAATTCCCTGTTTGCCATCGATGCCAAAACGGGCATGCTGATTACCGCTGCCATTATTGTGCCTTACACCATCTATGGGGGCTTTATGAGCGTGGTTTATACCGATGTGATTCAGGCCCTGATGATGATTATTACCTTGGTAGCCGGTCCTCTTGTGGGCTTTATTTACCTGGCCAATCATCCCGACCTGTATGCCACCAACATTTCGGCAGCACTGCATCGCGCGGGCAGCGAATATACTTCCTTAAGCGGCGGATTGCAGGGTTTTACGGCAGGTATTGCCCTGGTGGGCGGATTCAGTTGGTTTTTTGGCTACCTGGGCGGACAGCCCCAGCTAAGCATGCGTTTTATGGCCATTAAGGATGCCCGACAAGCCAAAAAGGCCCGCAATATTGGCATCATCTGGACCCTGATAGCCTACCTGGGCGCACTAAGCATTGGCTGGATAGGACTGGCCCTGTTCGGTCCAATCGGACTCGCCGATCGCGAGCTGGTGATGCCTTCGGTGCTGCTCACCATTTTTCCTCCGGTGATTGGTGCCATACTGATTACCGGAGCCATTGCCGCCATGATATCGACAGCCGATTCACTCTTAATCCTTTCAGCTAGCGAGCTGACCGATAACCTGCTGCAACCCCTTTTCGGGAAGGCCTTTTTTCAAAAGCGGGCCCTGTTGTTCTCGCGCCTCATTACCGGGTTAATTGCCGCCATTGCGCTAAGTATTGCATATTTTGGTAAAACCACCCTGATTTATTCGCTGGTCAGTTATGTTTGGGCAGGTATCGGGGGCACCTTTTCGGTGGTTATCCTGCTTACCCTGTTCTGGAAGCGCTACCATGGCATTGCCGTTATTATCACCATAATCAGCGGACTGGCCTTTACCATTTTCTGGATAAGCAGTGGTATGGATAAGGAAATTACCTCACGACTCCTTACTTTTTTTGTAGCTTTGGCAGCAGCTGTGATTAGTACCCTGGTGATAAAGCCGGCCAGGAACAAGGGCAATTAACAAAGAACAATTAGCAATTAGCAATTAGCAATGAACAATTAGCAATGAACAATAAAACAATTAACAAAGAACAATGAGCAATGAACAATTAGCAATTAGTAATTAGCAATAAAACAATTTAACAATAGAATAATAGAACAATGGATAGTGAATAGTGAAAAGTGAACTGTGAAAAGTGAATGTCTTAGGTCTTTTGTCTTAAGTCTCAAGTCTAAAATCTAAACATCTAATCAACGATGAACTTTTATACTTCAATAGCCGATGCATACGAGGCCATATTTCCGCTTAATCCGGAGCAGGTGGATTTTGTGACAACAGCCACGCAGGCATCAGGGAACCTTGATGTGTTCGACGTGGGCTGTGGAACGGGTCAATTGGCCCAGGCATTGGCCGAACGAGGACATCGGGTAACCGGCATCGATTTAAACCCGGAGATGATAGCCCGTGCAGTAGCCCGAAATACCTACAATTCGGTAAGCTATTACGTGCAAAACATGCTGGAGCTCGACGTCCGTTTTAAGCCACAAAGCTTCGATGCGGTGCTGTGCTTTGGCAATACCCTGGTACACCTGCCCGACGAGGCTGCCGTGGGTGAATTTTGCAGCCAGGCTTTCAAAGTTTTGAAACCGGGAGGGCGGCTGTTGATTCAGATTATTAACTACGACCGTATTTTAAACCGGCATATAAAGGGCTTGCCCACCATTGAAAATGACAAAATTGAATTTGTACGCGAGTACCATTACCTCGAAGCGCAAAACCGTATCGATTTTCGTACCCGGCTTACCCTTAAAGCCAGTGGAAAGGTCATTGAAAACAGTCAGCTGTTGTTGCCTTTACGCAAACAGGAATTGATGGAACAAATCGGTCAGGCTGGTTTTGTAAACCCAAAGGCCTATGGCGGGTTTAAGCAGCAGGAGTGGAGCGAAGACACGCAACCCCTGGTAATAGATGCACAAAAGGAATGAGACATAAAAAAAGCCTCCGGGGGCTCGTATCCCGGAGGCTCTAACTTACTAACCTAATTCTTATGAAAAAAACTACTTATTAACAACACTCAATGCTTTGTACGCCCTTGCTTCGGCAAAGTTCCACGAACGTAAGTTTTTTTCGTTCCAATGGCTCATGAAATATTCCTTTCGTAGTTGTATTTTTTTATGATAGGCCTCAGCATCCATATACTGTTCTTCGAAAGGGAAAAGTTCCTTTTGCACAGTCTCCATAGCTTTGAGCTCTTCAAGTGACTTGTCGAGCAGCGGTAAGGTCTTGTCGGATAGCTTCGACAGAAAATCGAGGTGGACAAAAGCTGTTCGGTAATGCGAAAAATTGTAGCGGGCTATTATAGCATCCCAATTAACCATGGTTAGCAAAACAAGCATCACGAAAGTGGCCAGACTGTTGGTACGCCACAGGTAATACGCCGATTTTTGATGCCTGACTTTTTGGTACACGGTATAGATGCCGTAGAGCGTCAACAGCAGAAAAACCAATACGCCAATGCGCTTGTAGGCCAGGGCAAAGTACTTAATGTACCAGAAATTTCGCATGGCTACCGACAGCGCCAACACAGCATTCTGCGCCAGCCAGGCATACGAGAGCAGCTTCAGCATTTTGTTTCGGGCATAAAAGTTCAGGTTTCGCCTGAAAAAGAAAAGCACCAGCGCTATGGAAATCAAAATGGAAATAATCAGCAGGTAAGTCCCTTCGTGCACAAATTGTTTCAGGTACTCGCCTTCCCACTCAAAATTAAACCAAACCCAGTAAATATCGATGCAGTTGATGACCAGTAACAGCAGGTTCAACGAAATCAACAGAAAAAGTACTGATTTAAGCTCATCATTAAGAGCTGTAAGCTTAAATCCAAAGGAGTGTTTTTTACGGATGCGTGTTAGCTGGTCCTGACTGTTGGTTTCGTAAGCCAGCACCCGTTTGTGTTGCACATGAATAAAGATGAGTAAACTGAAAAACAAACCCAATAATAAAGTAAACACCCAACCTAAATCGAAGTCATGCACCAGAGCATCCCAATACCGGTCGATAAACGCGGTTAATTGAGTTACCCCTTTATCAAACAAAGGATTCGAAGCCTTGTACAGCGCAATAAAAATCATAAGGACTACCAGGGGTAGCAAGGCTAGTTTAATGGCTCTGAAACTTTTGCCAGCCGCATTGTTCTTTCCTTTAAGGTTAGTCAGCAACACGAAAAAGCGACCCGGCGCTAGAAAAGCATTGGTTAGCGAAAACAAGCCTGTGCTTAGGAGCGAACGCGAATGGGGATAAACCAGGCTGCCAGTAAAGAGGAAAAAAGAGCAAAGGTTTATAAAGATTGCCCAGTCCGAAAAGTGCCAAAGTACAGCTAATCCGGAAATTAAGTTACCGGCCAGCACGATTTTTGAGACCAGTGAAACCGGGCGCTCTCTGAGAATAAGCAGCAGGGAGCCAATAGCCAGGAGTTCAAAGATAAATAGATTCAGCCCCAGTTGTTGTTTGTGAAAAAGCCAAACAAAAATCAGGGCATGAACCAGGGTAAGAAGCAGCGCAGCATTTTTTTTCATACACAAGTTGATTTAAGGTTAAAACTTAACGGTTCTTTGTTAATCAATGGTGTATTGATGCTTTATAGGCTGATAAATTAAGGGTTTGTAAGCAATAAAACGCGAACCCGGGTGAATTATTGTAAGTAAGCATGTCGTTTATGTGAAGATTCAATAGTTACTAAACAGCAAAAGCCTGATAAATCAGGCGCTGAGATAAAAAAAATTTAGAACTTCCCCAGTAATGTTCCGGGGTACCATAGTAAGGCTAAAAAAATACTTCGGTACGAATGTTTTCTGGTAAAATGCCGTTCGCTTCCAATAAATCAGTAACATCATTAATCATGGCCGAATTGCCACAAAGATGATAAATGGCCTCCTTGTCGATGGGCTCTTTTTTTAGATAGTCGGTAACCCGTCCGTTAAAATATGGCGATATTTCACGACTGATGCAATAGCTAAGTTTATCATCGGGATAGTTTTCCTGTTCAATACGGTCGTCGAGTTTACGGATACCATGCAAAAGCTGATAATTTAATCCAGGATAGGTTTTTATGTAACTCCGAAAAGGTGAAATGCCGGTTCCTGAAGCAATAAAAACATGGGATTTGGTTTCCACTTCATGCTCCTTCATTACAAAAAAACCAAAAGGGCCGTCAATCAGCAGGGGATCGCCCACGTTTAAGTCACCCAGGCGCATGGAGAAGCTACCTTCGGGCAGGGTTTTTAAAAGTATCTCGATGGTTTCGGCATTTTCGCCGTTATACACCGAATATTCACGGGCTTCTTTCTCGTTTGGAAACGATAACACCAGGTATTGTCCCGCTTTAAAACGTATGTCACCTTTTTCGAGCTCCAAAACCAGGGTGTCTTTATTAATAATTCGTTTCGAAAGTACTTTTGATCGGTATTTCATGGTAGATAAATGACGTATTGATTTGAATGTCTAACAAATTCAAAATAAAAAAGTTAATGGAATAGAAATAAACCGTATGCCGCTATTATGCAATCCGGGCATGCCGCTCGGCATGATAGCTGGAACGGACCATCGGACTGCTCTCCACAAAGGCAAACCCCCGTTTCAGGCCTTCGCTCTCGTAAAACTTAAATTGTTCGGGAGTAATGTATTCCTCTACAGGCAACAGGTGCGAATTGGGTTGCAGGTATTGCCCAATGGTAACCACTTTTACACCAACTGCTTGCAGGTCGTCGAGGGTTTGCAGCACTTCATCGGGTTTTTCGCCCAAGCCAACCATAATTCCCGATTTGGCGGTAATTCCCGAGTCTGCAATGTATTTAAGAACGGCTAAACTGCGTGAATAGCGGGCGGTACTGCGAACCTTCGAGGTAAGGCGCTTTACGGTTTCCAGGTTGTGCGAAATAACTTCAGGGGCGGCATCAATTACCCGTTGAACCAGGGAGGTGTTGCCGTTAAAATCGGGAATCAAAGCTTCCTGCGTAATGCCAGGGTTTAATTCCTTAACCTTTTTAATGGTGTATGCCCAGAATTTTGCCCCGCCATCGTCTAAGTCGTCGCGGGTAACCGAGGTAATTACCGCGTGTTTTAATTTCAGGGTTTGTATGGTGCGTGCCAGGCGCTCGGCTTCGTGCCAGTCAACCGGATCGGGAATCTGATTGATAACCGAGCAGAAACGACAGTTTCGTGTACATTTCTCACCCAGTATCATAAAGCTGGCGGTTCCGGCATTCCAGCATTCGCCTTTATTCGGACAATTCCCGCTGGTACAAATGGTGTGCAGCTTGTGCTCGTTAATCAGGTTGTACACCTGACTGTAGGTTTTACCCTTGGGCATCTGCGCTTTCATCCAGTGGGGAAGCCGGCCTTTTGCCTTTTGCGGTGTGTTGGGAGAATCCTTAAGTTGTGTTTTATCGAGTTGAAATTCCATGTTTTTTAATACTAAAATGATGCTTACAGCGGAAAAACAACCTTACCGGCAAATTGTTTTAAGATTAAAAGATTCGTGGGTCTTAATTTTATTAAAGGCTCGCATTCATCATTAAATTGTTCTTTATGCAAATATTTAACCTTCCACAAAATGGAAAAAAGCGTATAGTAATTGTGGGTGCAGGATTTGCCGGATTGAAACTTGCCCGCAAACTGGCTGGTTCAATATATCAGGTGGTGCTAATCGATAAAAATAATTTCCATCAGTTTCAACCGCTATTTTATCAGGTAGCCACTTCAGGACTTGAGCCTAGTTCCATTTCGTTTCCGGTACGTAAAATTTTTCAAAAGCATTCCAACCTGCATTTCCGCAATACATCGTTAAAACAAATAAATGTATCAGCAAAGCAAATTGAGACTACCAATGGTCCATTACCATACGACTACCTGGTGCTGGCCACCGGGGTGGGTAATAATTACTTTGGTTCGGCATCGCTCGAAAAACACGGTTTGCCCATGAAGTCGACTGCCGAGGCTATTTATGTGAGAAACCGTATTTTGGAAAGTTTTGAAAAAGCAATTCTTACGCAAAATAAAGATGAACAGGCCCAACTGATGTCGGTGGTGATTGTGGGAGGAGGGCCCACCGGTGTTGAACTTTCGGGAGCCATTGCTGAGATGAAAAACAACGTATTGTTTAAAGACTATCCCGAACTGGATTTTTCGTTGATGCAAATTCAACTGTATGAAGCCGGTCCCCGCTTGCTTAATGGAATGAGTGAAAAGGCAGGAGCGGATGCTTTAAAATACCTTCATCGCCTGGGTGTGCAGGTTTACCTGAACGAAAAGATAGAAAATTATGATGGACAAAAAGTAAGTCTGGGTTCCGGAACTTC
>JBFWMB010000057.1:0-25976 GCA_050251815.1 Salinivirgaceae bacterium
AATCAGCCATAAAGGCAGAAAGTTTTAATTGCTATCCGTTAGTATTTAAGGTTTCTTTGTTAGCGAATACTATTTTTCAAAATTTCGTATGTTTTACATACATTTTTTGGTGTCCGTTGCGTTTATTTGGGGTAGTGAAAAATATGTTTTGTTTCGGATTTATTCTTGTAGTAAGCTGAAAAATAAATGCTTGCAAGAATGTAACTTATAAGTGCGTGTTTCGGTAACTCTGCCTTGCAAAAAACGTAAAAAAATTCAGCATTGAAATTTTTAAAATTGGCACATAATTCGCTGGTAACTATTTCCGTTTAAAAGTAAACAACAGAGCTTGTATGTTACCCGTTAAAGTGACAATTAAAATCTGAGAAAGACTTTAAACTATTTTTCATATTTCGTGTTAAAAGCGGAATGTTATTTCATAAGTATTTTATGTACGCCAACAAAATGGATATAAACACATGGAAGCGGAGGCATCGGTATTACAGCCGTAGCGGATTCTATTTTTTTCTGGCAAAGAATGTATTAAAAATTGCAGCCATATTGCTTTTGGTAATTATGGTTTTTGTGGGTTTAGAAAAATGGGTGATTGATTTAGACCGTATTTTTAATTCTTTTTTCAAGAATATGGGCAATGGCATGGTATTAATGCTGTTTACCCTCTCTGAATCATTTTTTGGCTTAATACCACCCGATTTCTTTATAATCTGGGCCCGTAAGTTTACCAATCCGTGGGTGGTAGTTACCGCATTGGCCATATTGTCGTATGCCGGAGGTTTGGTTTCGTACCATATTGGCTACCGTGTGGGAAGCATTAAGCGCCTGAACGACTATTTGAATAAGAAGTTTCAATACCATTTTACAAAAATTAAACGCTGGGGAGCTGTGTTTATCATTGTAGCGGCCCTGTTCCCTTTGCCTTATAGTACTATTTGTATGATATCCGGAATACTGCGTTTTCCGATTCATATTTTTCTTTGGTTGGGAATTGCACGGATTGTCCGTTTTTATTCCTACGCCCTGGTACTTTATGGAATAATTAACTAAAAAAGCCGATAAATTTCGTTGGACCTTTTTTCAGACTAACTTATTTTTTGTTCCTGTAACCGAAAATACCCTGGCGTTTTTTATTAAGCCAGCTTAGTACGATGTTTTTTTCTAAAATTATGCTAATTTGCCATTGAATTATCAATGGGCATAAGGTGAATCGTCGAACTATAATCGTTATACTGCTTGTTATGCTGCTGTCACCCAGGGCAAGGTGCTTGCCAATGGTCGATTCTGTGTGTGATGCAAATCAGCAAAATCTTTTACCTGGCGAACGCTTAACCTGTATTTTTAACTACATCAATCAAAATTCGCACCGATACCCGCAACAGGTTGCTAAAATGCTATTAGTTGCCGATACGCTTATTGCAAACCAAAAACTAAGCAACCGGAATGATGAACTTTATTTTTACCGGGGAAAATATTTTTTGGTCCTAAATCAGTACGATAGTGCATTAACTTATTTCAATAAGGCCAAAGAGCTTATTGCATCCGACAATATAAATTTGAGTTGTCGCTTATTTACCCATTATGGAATTTTGCTTCGTGAGCAGGGAAATTTAAAGGAAGCTGCCAATAGTATAAAAACTGGTTTGGTGTATGCCGGTCAGATTGAAAATAAAAATTACGAAGCTGAATTGTTATTGGCACAAGGCGATATTCATTCCGATTTGGAACTTTATACTGAAGCACTTAACGATTACCGAAAGGCTCAGGAGAATTTTAAGAAAGAGAATGATACATTGCGTCAGTTTTTAGTGTATGTTTCCATTGCGGAGCTTTATTCCCGTTCGGGTAATCTTCCCATTGCCCTCGATTATCTGGATCGTGCTATAAACGCATTTACTAAAAACTTTCATGCCGAAGGTGCCGGACGAGCCGCTTTAAACAAGGGACAAGTGCTCGACAGAATGGGTAGCTATGAAAAAAGCCTGGAGAATTATGATCGGGCCCAAACGTATTTTATCCAGGATAGCTTATGGAATTTGCTTGGACAAGTAAAAGAAAGTAAAGGGCGTTTGTTTATGAAACAACATAAATTTAATGAGGCACGCCTGGCTTTTGAAGAAGCTTTTACCATTAAAAATAAAATTGGTGATTTGAAGGGGCAAGCAATTGTATTGCTGCAATTGGGCGAACTTTATACCCTGGAAAAACAATATACAAAAGCACACGGTTATTATGTTAAAAGTCTGGTTCTGGCCGATGTGTTAAAAGCCGATAAACTGATGTTCGAAACCTACCAGAAGATAGCCGATAATTATTACAAGCAGGGCGATTACAAAGCTGCCATCGATTATAAGACAAAGCAACATGTACTCGATAAGCAATTATTAACCAACGAACATTATTTAAAGATTGCCAATCTCGAATCGCGATTGAGTGCCCAGATAAATGATCGCGATTTTAAAGAAAAAGATTTATTGGGTTCAGTTTATCGCGAACGCAGCTTAAAAAAGAAGTATTTTGCCTTGTTTTTAATATTTTTGGGTACCTCGGTATTACTGGGTATTTTGTTGTGGATTCGGATTTATTCTATGAATAGAAAAAGCCATCTGGCCATAAAGCAATTACAACAAAAAGTACGAAGGCAAAAAGCATACATTCAAACAATAAAATCACAATACGATACAGCTAACGCCACTTTGTCGCGCTATTTCGACATTACCTCGCAAAATGTTTTTGAGCCGGTAAGATCGTTGGAACAGCTACTGCTTGAAATTAAGCAAAGTACTGCCAGAGATGATTTTCAAAAATTACCGGTGGGGCAGGTAGAATCGCTGGTAATGTCGTATAACCTGCTCGAAAACCTGTTGTATTGGTCAAGGCTGCAATTGGATAAAATTGAGTACGAACCGGCCAATCACCTGCTTAGCGAACTGGTGCATCACGTAATTGGAATTCAGCAATTGCGCGCACAACAAAAAGAAATTGTTTTTCGGATTCATCTTCACGAACAAAGCACAGGGTATTTTGATGCCAAAATGATTGAAATTGCCATTCGCAACATTATTGAAAATGCCATTAAATTTTCTACTCAGGAAGGTGTCATAGAAGTTACGGCAAATAATATCGACAATAAGTTACATATTGTTGTTAGCGATGCCGGGGTTGGATTTACCAAAGAACAACTAAACCGGATTTTTAACACCAAAAAGAATTATGTTGCCGCGGGAACGCATGGCGAAATGGGCGGAGGTATTGGTCTGGCTTTAACAAAACTTTTGGTTGAAAAAAATTTTGGTACCCTGTTAATTGAAAGCTCCATAGCCAAAGGAACCGAAGTTACCCTTACATTGCCTGGTTCAATAAATGCAATGAACCGCAATTAGGTGCCAAATTGACTCGACGGTTCCAATGGCCTGTTTGTTGTATCACGCTGTTTATGTCAGAAAAAAGAAAAATAGTCCACGCCGTTTTATTTCCTGTGTTTTTTTTATTGCTAATGTGGGGAACCTATACTGCATTTTGGTTGATGGAAAAACCCATGTCGGTAATTGGCATTGCTCCACAAAAGCTGGACAGTATGGCCGGAATTGTGCTTTCTCCATTTGCTCACGGCAGTTTATCGCATTTAACGGGTAATTCCATTTCGTTTATGGTTCTAGCCACATCCCTTTTTTATTTCTATCGTTTAATAGCTTATCGTGTGTTTTTTATAAACTGGCTGGTATCGGGTATTCTTTTGTGGATTGGCGGGCGCGAATCGGTGCATATTGGTGCCAGCGGCATTGTATATGGCCTGGCATTTTTTATTTTTTTTAGCGGAGTTTTTCGTAACGACAAACGGCTGGCAGCACTTTCGTTGATTGTGGTATTTTTATACGGAAGCATGATTTGGGGTTTGATGCCGCAGGGAGGAAACATCAGTTGGGAAGGGCATTTGTTTGGTGCCTTTTCGGGAATTTCACTGGCGTGGTATTATAAGAAACGACCAATTGATTTTATTCCGGCCGACGATGGTTCTTCGGTATCGGTAACCTGGGGGCAATACCAGGCTTACGAATACCACTATGTGGATGAGGATGAATCGGACGATGACGAAGTGCATCCGAATGAAAAACAAAAAAGCGATTGAAACCCTTCCAATCGCTTTGAGCAACTATTATTTTTTTCGCATATAAATCTGAATTGGAACACCGGTAAAATTATAAGCCTCGCGCAATTTGTTTTCGAGATACCTTTTGTAAGGTTCCTTAACGTATTGGGGCAGATTGCAATAAAAAGCAAATTGCGGGGTGTTGGTGGGTAACTGCGTAATGTATTTAATTTTTACATACTTTCCTTTTGACGATGGAGGAGGATAGGCATCAATAGCTTCCTGCAGGTATTCGTTTAGTTTTGAGGTAGGTATGCGTTGTTTCCGGTTTTTATAAACCTCCATGGCGGTTTCAACCGCTTTTAACACCCGTTGTTTGGTCAAGGCTGATACAAATAGAATGGGCACGTCAGTAAAGGGTGCCAGCTTTTCTTTTATCATGGCGGTATATGCTTTTACTGAATGATGATCTTTTTCAACCAAATCCCATTTGTTTATTAAAACCACCACACCTTTACGGTTTTTTTCAATCAGGTGGAAAATGTTCACATCCTGTCCTTCAACTCCCCGTGTAGCATCAATAAGCAAAAAACAAACATCCGACTCCTCAATGGTTCTAATAGCGCGCATTACCGAATAAAATTCCAAATCTTCGCTTACCTTGGTTTTTTTTCGTAATCCGGCCGTATCAATAATTGTGAATTCGTGGCCAAATTTATTGTAATGGGTGTTGATTGAGTCGCGGGTGGTGCCGGCAATTTCAGTGACAATGTTTCGTTCCTCGTCGAGCAAAGCATTTACCAACGACGATTTTCCGGCGTTGGGTCTTCCAACTACGGCAATTTTAGGTAATTCAACTTCGTCTTCGTTTACGGGTTTTTTCTCGAAATTAGCCACAATGGCATCGAGCAATTCGCCGGTTCCTGAACCATTTATCGACGAAACGGAATAAACCTCGCCCAATCCCAGGGAATAAAATTCAGAGGCCATAAACAAGCGTTCGCTGTTGTCCACTTTATTCACCCCAAGCACCACCTTCTTGTTCGATTTCCTTAGAATTTCAGCCACGCCGTCGTCAAGGTCAGTTATTCCACTGGTTACGTCGGTTAAAAACAAAATTACATCGGCTTCATCAATAGCCAGCATGACCTGTTTTTTGATTTCTCCTTCAAAAATATCGTCCGAATTGGTCACATAACCTCCGGTATCAATCACCGAAAAGTTTACCCCATTCCACTCCGCCTTGCCGTAATGACGATCGCGGGTTACCCCCGACATTTCGTCCACAATGGCTTTTCGCTGCTCCACAAACCGGTTAAATAAGGTCGATTTCCCCACATTCGGTCTTCCTACTATTGCTAAAATATTTGACATATCTGTTTTGTTGATGCTTTACTTATTGCTTGTTCTATTTAAAATTTACATGAATTCTTGTTATTGGTCGTAACCAAAATACTTGAGGTTTTGTTCTTTGTCGCGCCAGTCTTTTAATACTTTAACGTGCAATTCGAGAAATACTTTCTTTTCGAAAAAGGCTTCAATATCGAAACGGGCCGCCATTCCTGTTTTTTTAAGCGCGCTGCCTTTATGGCCTATAATGATTCCTTTTTGAGAATCACGGGCAACATATATAATAGCTCTGATGCGAATGATGCTTTCTTCTTCTTTAAATTCTTCCACATTTACTTCGCAGCTGTAAGGAATCTCTTTTTGGTAGTTAAGGAATATTTTTTCGCGGATTATTTCCTGCACAAAAAAGCGCTCGGTTTTGTCGGTTAATTCGTCTTTGGGAAAATAGGGCGGACTTATGGGCAAAAGTTCCAGAATGCGTTTTAATACCGTATCGATATTGAATTTATTTATGGCCGATACCGGAAAGATTTCTGCTTGTGGAACTTCGATTTTCCAGCGTAGTGCCAGTTCTTCGAGTTTGTCCTGCTGGGTTAAATCAATCTTGTTTATCAGTAATAAAACCGGCGTATTGGTGTGCTTAATTTTATCGAGATATTCCCTGTTTTTATCGAAACTTTCGACCACATCGGTAACATACAAAATTATATCGGCATCGCTCAGCGCTGTATCTACAAAACGCATCATGCTTTGCTGGAGTTTGTAGTTGGGTTTAAGTATTCCCGGGGTGTCGGAATACACCATCTGAAAATCGTCACCGTTTACAATACCTAAGATACGGTGCCTAGTGGTTTGTGCTTTACTGGTTATTATCGAGAGTTTTTCGCCCACAAAAGCATTCATCAGGGTCGATTTTCCAACGTTTGGGTTTCCAATTATATTTACAAATCCGGCTTTATGATCCATTATTTAAATTTTTGGCAAAGATACAGTTAGCCGGGCTTACTGCAAAATTTTATCAATTATTACTTTGTAACTTTCAGAATGCTTAAATTTTAGTATCTTAAACCAACCTTCTGGTGCTTGTAGTTGTTACTTTAAATGTCGGGTTAATAAGCGTTTTGCAGGTTTTTGTCCGACTGCCGGGAGTCATTCAGTGCATTGAATTTAATGTAACATACGGACGAATATTTAAATAGGTAAGCCATGGATTTTAACACTTCTTTACTGTCGGAAAACAAATTAACGGGAATTTACCGGTTTTTTTGCTGGTGTTCCGGAGCACGACTTTATTTATTGAAAAAATGTCCGACCGATTATAATGTGTTTTTTGGAATTGGGATGATTGTATTTTTAACCGGTGTTATGGCATCAATGAGCGGGAGTTATGCTTTTTATACCGTTTTTAATAATACCTACCTGGCCCTGGCTTTTGGAATTTTTTGGGGTGTGTTGATTTTCTTTTTCGACTGGTACCTGGTAGCCAGTTTGCGTAAGGAAAACCGTTTTTTTAAAGAGGTACTGACCGCCAGTCCGCGTATTATTCTGGCTTTATTTTTGGCGGTGGTTATTTCGCGTCCGTTGGAACTTAAACTGTTTGAATCGGAAATAAACGGGCAGATTGAAAAAATGAACCAGCAAAAAATTAACGATTATCAATCTATTGTAGGAACCGGCTTTACTGAAATTGAGCGCTTGCAAAACGAAAACACAGTTTATCAGAAATCCATTGATGAGTTATTAGCGCACCGAAATATATTGTTTGAGTTAATTGTTGAAGAAGCTGAAGGCAGAAGTCCAACTGCAAAAGCCGGGAAAGGCCCGGTTTATAAGGAGAAAAAGGCAGAATACGATCGGCTCAATAGAATTTATGAAGAGGAAAAGAACCGACTGTATCCCCTGATTGCAACTAATAATCAACGGATTGAACAATTGAGCCAACAAAAAGAAGCGCAATGGATTCAGGGTAGCGAAACCATGAAAAAGGCAACGGGTTTTTTAGCCCGACTCGAAGCTTACAAACAACTTGGCAACGAAAATAGCGGGATTAAATATGCCGGTTTGTTTATCCTGTTTATGTTTATCTGCATCGAAACCGGACCCATGTTTGTTAAACTTATTTCGAAACGGGGAGCGTACGATGAATTGCTGGCCCTTGAAGAAATTCGTATCATGTCGGCTTCGGAACAGGAAATGGTGCAGATTCACGAAAAAACCAAACGCCTGGTTGCCATCGAAAAAATAAAAAGCAAAGCACGACTCGATGAGGAGTTGGAAAACAGCAAAGATTTTGCCCGACAGGTAATGCTTGCACAGGCCGAAATTGCTTCGGAACGAATTAAACGATGGAAAGAGCGGGAACTAAAAAAAGTGGACGATAGTCTCGATGATTATCAGCCAACAATAGATGAGTTGATTGAAGAGGCCCGCGTTTTTATGAAACCTAATTAGTTTTGTTTTTTTTGGGAACTTCAATGTATTCAAAAGGCAGGTTAACCACTTCCGACAATTCTTCGCCAACTTCTTTCATGTCGTCGTCGTTTTCGTCGAAATACCAGGCTACTTTTATGGGCATCCCTTTTTCGTGTATCTGATTAATTAGTACCAGAATATCGAGTAAGAATTTGGCCGACGACGAATTGAAATAATCGAATTTGAATTTGAATTCCAAAGGGCTCGCGGGTTTTTCAAGTTCGGGAATTTTGAACTTAAAATTTTCGAGCCAGTCAATTATTGGCATGTAAAATATTCTGACATCTTCGGGACGGGAGCATCCGTTTATTTCAAAAATTTTATTAGTAAAATCGAAATGGATTTTTGGTGTTGCGGCCGTTTTTTTTATGATTAGTGGATTCATAAATTAGTTTTAGGAAATGGTAGTGGCAATTTCAATTTCGAGAACGAAAAATGAATTTTTGTTCTTGGTTTTGGTAATGTGGTATCGCATGGTATTTCGTGCACTGCGAGCAATTTCAATCATTCCCAGTCCGGCTCCACCTTTTTCCGATATGCGCGCATTGGCTATCGATGTCCGGTACAAATGATTTAAACCCGCTAAATCGAGGCCATTAAGTTCTTTTATGCGTTCAATTAAAACCGGAGTTTTCTGCGCGGGCATGTAATTGCCAATTCTCAGCAGCAGGGATTCCGGAAGGCGCTGCAAACTCATTTCTACCTCTTGTAAAGAAGCGTTCTTTTGAAGAGGAGTTTTGTGTTTTAACGCATTCTCAAGGCTTTCAACCAAAATGGCATAGAGGCGCTTTTGCACCACCTGTTCAATTTCCATTTCCTGAAGAAGTTCCTTTATTTGATTTAAAATTTCTTCAATTACCGGAAATGTCAGGTTGCCTTGGTATTCGAATATGTTATTTGTTTGACTTAGGGTCATCAAAACTGGGTAAATTTTGCCGAAAGCTACTAAACAAAATTGTATTTCAAAAATAAAAAGTTACAGGCCGGCCAATTTTAGCCGGCTTATTTACCTGCTGTTACGAGTAACTTCCCCGTTTAAGCATTACTATTTCTTTGTCGTTCAAGTACCTCCACTTTCCCCGGGGCAGGTTTTTTTTGGTCAGGCCGGCATAATATACCCGGTCGAGTTTTTTAACTTTATAGCCCAGGTATTCAAACATGCGCCGTACCAAACGGTTTTTTCCCGAGTGTATTTCTATACCTACTTCACGTTTGTCGCCGGGTGTGCAGTAAGTAATCTGGTCGGCTTTTGCCATGCCATCTTCCAGCTCCACACCATCGTATAAAAGTTGCAGGTGGTCGTCGTTTATGGCGCGGTCTAACGTTACCTGATATATTTTCTTCTTATTGTTTTTAGGATGCGACAAAAAATCGGCTAATTCCCCATCGTTGGTTAATAGCAGCAATCCGGTGGTCGGTTTATCGAGCCTTCCGACTGAAAAAACACGTTCCTTGCACCCGTTGCGTATTAAATCGAGCACCGTATTTTTTGCCATGGGATCATCGGTGGTAGTCAGGTAATCTTTGGGTTTGTTTAGCAGAATATAGGTTTTCTTTTCAGGAATAATGGGGGCATCATTAAATTTAACTACATCGCCGTATTTTACTTTGCTACCTAGTTCGGTAACCACCTTACCATTAATGGTAACAACCCCTGCAGCAATGTAAGTGTCGGCTTCACGCCGGCTGCAAATTCCGGCTTGCGACAGGTAACGGTTCAAACGTACCTCGTCGGTTTGCTTTATTTTACCTGCTTGTTTTTTTGCGGGCGTTTCCGGTTTGGTTGTTTTGCGTTTTGTAGCAAATTTTTTGTCTTTTGGCTTACCTGCTGAAACAGGTTTTCTCCCTCGCTGCTTTTCCATGTTTATGCCTTGATTCTTGAATAGGCTACAAATATACGCCCTTCTTTGGTAAAAAGAGTAACTACAGGGTAATTAATTCGTAGTCCAGGGTTCCCAGCCCAATTTTTTCAGCATGCAATAAACCAGCCATCCAATTGGTATTGGGGTGAGCCATTTTAAACTTATCCATATTCCTATGGGATTCATTTTCCGGGGTTTTGCAGGCAATGGCACTTTGGCTTAATGCCGGGGCCTTTGTAACCAAATCGGCGCAGGCTTTATCCAGAGCTACCGGATCCAGCGATGCGGCAATTCCAATATTTGGAACCATGGGATAATCGTTATAACCCCAACAATCACAATCGGGCGAAACATCCATTATAAAACTGATATGGAACGCGGGTTTGTTTTTTAAAATAGCGGCCGTGTATTCTGCTACTTTTTCGTTCATTAGGGCCGACGCATTTTCCCAAACCACCTGGGCGGCATCGAACTGACAAATGGCAACGCATTGTCCACAACCCACGCAGGTTTCGTAATCGATAAGCGCTTTTTTATCGGCATTTAAATGGATGGCATCGTGGGCACAGTTTTTAACACAGGCATTGCATCCGGTGCAGTTTTCAAGTTCAATTTTAGGTTTCGATGTGGAATGCAAAAACAATTTACCGGCCACCGAAGCAGCTCCCATGCCCAGATTTTTAAGGGTACCTCCAAAACCGGCCATTTCGTGTCCTTTAAAATGGGTCATTGAAATAATGATGTCGGCTTCGGCAATGGCTGAACTTATTCGTGCTTTTCCAGTATGGGTTAGGTTTACGGCAATTTCTTTTTGGTCGGTGCCTTTCAAACCATCGGCAATTATTATGGGGCAGCCAACCACGGCTTCAGTAAAACCGTTTTGGGTTGCACTAAGCAAATGGTCAACCGCGTTCGAACGTTTTCCCGAATACAGGGTGTTTGCATCGGTTAAAAAGGGTTTGCCACCGGCTGATTTTACCTTTTTTACCACCTCGGCGGCAAAATTGGGGCGGATAAAAGCCAGGTTACCCGGTTCGCCAAAATGGATTTTAAGGGCAGTAAACTTATCCTGAACGGGGAGGGTACTAAATCCTGCCTTATCCATAAGTTTGCTGAGTTTTTGCAACAGGTTCTGATTGGGCTTGGCTCGTAAGCTGGTAAAATAAACTTTTGCAGTTTGCATGTTTTAAGAATTTGCCTGGTTTATGCCTGCAAATATATGAACTGTATATGCAAAAAAAAAGGACTGCCTTGGCTGACAGTCCCACTAATTAATTCAATGTTTGAATTATATTTTAGACAAATGAATCTCCATTGTTCCAGATAAATCTGGGAACTCTTCATCTTCAATGTTTTGTTTTACAATAATTTTGCTGCCATCAACTGTTGCCTTGAATGATTCGTTGCCTTCGGTAATGGTAATTTCTGAACCACTTTGCGTGTAGGTACCTGTTTTGTACCACGAATCATCAGCAATTTCGTAATAATACAGATCTCCATTTTCTTTAAATTCAACTTTAAAGTATACTTCACCTTCAATCAACTCATCTTTTGTTTTGTACTCAATAGAAGTAGACATACCATCCATTGCAAAAGTAGCTTTTGCATAAGTTGTTTCAAAAGTATTGCCCGTAACATTTATTGCATCATCTTCAGAACACGAAACGGCAGTTAAAGCTACTGCAACTGCAAAAAGTAATAATTTAAATGTTTTCATAATTTTTTTATTTAGGTTAATTAAAAAAGTAAAGTAAACACATAAACGTTAAATAAGCAAATTTCATTTTTGAGTGCGCCCAAAAAATTCCTTGGGTACGCCTATAAATTTATATCTTTGCGCCCGGAACAAAGATTTATTCTATGACACTGATAAAATCAATCTCCGGCATTCGGGGAACCATTGGAGGCAAACCCGGCGAGGGGCTTAGTCCGCTTGATGTAGTAAAATATACGGCAGCTTACGGGGCCTGGGCAAAACAAAAAGCCGGAAACAACGATAAAATTTCTATTGTAGTGGGGCGCGATGCCCGCATTTCGGGCCACATGGTTGCACAACTGGTAAATGCTACCCTGGTAGGTATGGGGATTGATGTAATTCACCTGGGCCTGGCCTCTACACCTACTACTGAAATGGCGGTGACCGATTATAAAGCCGATGGCGGACTGATTTTAACAGCCAGTCACAATCCCAAACAATGGAATGCACTTAAGTTACTCGATAACAAAGGGGAGTTTTTAAACAGTGCCGAAGGTGAGAAGGTGTTGGCAGTAGCCGACAGCGAACAATTTGTTTTTGCCGATGTAGATGCTTTGGGAACGGTTACAGAGGTAAATGATTACGACGATAAACACATTGCACACATACTAAAATTGAAAATGGTTGATGTGGAAGCCATCCGCAAAGCTAATTTCAAAGTAGTTTTCGATGGAATTAATTCCGTAGGGGGAATTATTCTGCCCAAGTTGTTTAAAGCCCTGGGAGTAACCCAGGTTATTCCCCTGAATGACCAACCTACCGGTAATTTTGCCCATACCCCGGAACCCCTGCCCGAGAATTTGGTGCAGGTTTCTAAAACCATGCTCGCTCACCGGGCCGATGTGGGTTTTGTGGTTGATCCCGATGTGGATCGTTTGGCCATTATAAATGGCGACGGAAGCATGTTTGGCGAAGAGTACACGCTGGTAGCCATTGCGGATTATTTGTTGTCGCATACGCCCGGTAACACGGTTTCAAACCTTTCGTCGACCCGTGCCCTGCGCGATGTTACCGAAACATATGGAGGCAGCTATACCGCTGCTGCAGTTGGTGAAGTGAATGTGGTTGCTGAAATGAAGCGCGTTAATGCAATTATTGGTGGCGAAGGAAACGGCGGGGTTATCTATCCTGAATTGCATTACGGCCGCGACGCCTTGGTAGGAATAGCCCTCTTTTTATCGCATCTGGCAAAAAAAGGAAGCACTTGTTCCGAATTGCGAAAAACCTATCCGGGGTATGTTATCTCGAAAAATAAAATTGAACTGACTCCCGAAATCGATGTCGATGCCATTCTGCAGGCTATGAAGCAAAAATACGTCCACGAAAAAGTAAACGACATCGATGGGGTAAAGATTGATTTTGCCGATGCCTGGGTGCATCTGCGTAAATCGAACACAGAACCCATTATCCGAATTTATGCTGAAGCAAAAACTGAAATGGCAGCCCAGGAGTTGGCCTTACAAATTGTGGCCGAAATAAATGAACTGGCCGCTTTGTAAATGGGACGCATTGTAGCCATCGATTACGGGAAAAAGCGCACTGGTATAGCAGTTACCGATCCTTTACAGCTCATTGCCAATGGACTAACTACGGTTCCATCGCACGAAGCGTTGAAGTTTCTGAAGGATTATTTGCAAAAAGAGCCTGTTGAGGCTTTTGTGGTAGGTTACGCCAGGCAAATGGACCATAGCGATTCGGAATCGATGCAATACATTGAACCTTTTGTTAAGCAATTAACGAAACACTTCCCGCAGCTACCTGTTTATAGGGTTGATGAACGGTTTACCTCAAAAATGGCATTGCAAACCATGATTGATGGAGGGCTTAAGAAGAAACAACGACAAAACAAGGCGCTGGTCGATACCATTAGTGCCACCATTATATTACAATCGTTTATGGAACAAAAAGCCCGAGGGCTTATTTAAGAGAATAATGTTATGATTTTACCAATTACTGTTTACGGAAATCCCATATTAAGAAAACGAGCTCAGGAAATAAAACCTGATTATAAGGAGCTTCCTGAGTTGATTGCAAATATGTACGAAACCATGTACAAAGCCGAAGGCGTTGGATTGGCAGCACCCCAGGTAAATAAAAGTATTCGCCTTATAGTTATCGATGCCACGCCTTTTGAAGAAGACGAACCGGAATTGAAAGATTTTAAAAAAGCTCTTATTAATCCTGAGATTCTTTCGTTTGAGGGCGAGAATGAATCGTTTAACGAAGGTTGTTTGAGTTTGCCCGGTATACGCGAAGATGTGGAGCGTCCCGGGAAAATCAAGGTAAAATACCTTGACGAGAACTTTAACGAACATATTGAGGAATGGGAGGGAATCAGGGCCCGTGTAATGCAACATGAGCTCGATCACCTGGATGGTAAACTTTTTATCGATCGCATTTCGCCCATCAGGCGTCGCTTGATTACCGGTAAATTAAATGCCATTGCCAAGGGTAAAACTTTGCCCGATTACCGGGTAATACCCAATAAGTAAAAAAGGGCATAAGCTGATATACTATTTTTTCTTCCGTATCGTTTGTCTGATTTAGACAGCTTATTACAGTGAAAAATTATTGAAAATTTGCCAACTAAAAAATAATTGGATGAAGGCTTCAATGAGTATTATTTATCGTGTGGGAATTGTGGTTTTTCTTTTATTTGCTGTGCTGGTTTCCTGCAACAGCAACTCAAGAGAAAAACTGCTGAAGCAAATTCAAAGGGCTGAAGCCGAAATGAATGAAGCAAATGCTTTTAACCAGCAAAAAGGAAAGGAACTAATTGATGCCTATGCCGTTTTTGCTGAAACCTATCCCGATGATTCGCTAAGTGCTGCTTTTCTGTTCAGGGCGGGTGAACTATCAATGAACCTGCAACAATCGGAACAGGCCATTGCTTATTTCAATAAGGTAAGGGCCGCTTATCCTTCTTTTTATAAGGCTCCGGAGTGTTTGTTTTTGAAGGCCTTTGTTTTTGAAAACCAGCTAAACAATTTAAAAGATGCTGAAATTTACTATAAGGAGTTTATTGCCAATTATCCCAATCATGCCCTGACCGACGACGCTGTTGCATCGCTTGAATACCTGGGCAAAAGCCCCGAAGAATTGGTGCGAATGTTCCAGGAAAAAAACGCCGAACTACAATAAGTTTTTTACTGTTTCCCAAGGCCATTGGTTGGGAAGGTTTTTTTGTTTGATTTATGGTATTTGCGTAATTTCGTAGAAACCATTTTTTAGACTCATGGAGTTTTTTAGGGCGAATCCATTCATCCGGTTGCTCTTACCTTTTATAGCAGGTATTCTTCTTCAGTTTTACCTTCCTCAGGACGCTTTTATTATTTCTTGTGGTTTTGGATTAGCCGCCTTTTTGTTTCTGGTAATTGGACGTATCTGGCTTCCTTACCGTATACATTACCTTAAAGCAGTTTTATTAAATGTTACCTTGTTCTTTTTGGGTATGCTGCTTGCTCAAAAAAATACTCAAAACGAATTTGAATCAAGCGGCGAGTCGGTTTGGTTTATTGGCGAGTTGCTTCAGATTCCGGTCGAAAAAGAACGGGTATTTTTTGCTCCCTTAAGGCTAACAGCTCAAAAGGTTCAACGGGAGTGGAAGGAGGAGGAGGGAACTCTTTGGGTTTATTTTGAAAAAGACAGTACTGTGGCATCTCTACAAGCAGGGCAAACCATTGCTTTTAAAACCCGTGTTGCCGATAAACCCAAACCATTGAATCCTTTTGGTTTTGATTTTGGCCGCTATCTGAAGATAAAGCAAGTGGATTTTACCGTTTACCTGAATCATAGCGACTGGTTTGTGGTTTCGGACCGGGTGGAAGGACTGCGGCAAAAAGCGCTTAACCTCCGTGCCCGCCTGGTTTCCTTATATGCTGATGCAGGCCTCGATGGCGATGAGCTGGCTGTTCTTTCTGCCCTTACTCTGGGTTATAAGAACAAACTCGATGAGCGGGTGCGTAGCGCTTATGCAGGCGCCGGAGCTTCACATATTCTGGCCATTTCAGGAATGCACATGGCTATTTTGTACGGTATCTTTCTTTTATTTTTTAGCTGGATGAAGTTCTTGAGCAAAAATACCGGTATTAAATACTTGCTGATTATATTGTTGCTGTGGACCTATGCCTTATTAACCGGTTTGTCGCCTTCGGTTTGTCGGGCCAGTACCATGTTTACTTTTTTATCGCTGGGTTATATTTTACAACGACGACCTCAGGTTTACAATTCGTTGGCTGCTTCGGCCCTGTTACTTCTGTTGTTTAACCCCTTGCTGTTATTCGAAATTGGTTTTCAGTTATCGTATGTGGCCGTTGCCGGCATTGTATTTTTCCAACCCAAAATTTACCGGCTCATCTATTTAAAAAACAAAGTGCTTGATTGGGCCTGGCAGCTCACTTCAGTTTCCCTGGCAGCGCAATTGGTTACTGCGCCTATTACCCTGTATTATTTCCATATGTTTCCGGTTTATTTCTGGTTGTCGAATATTGTAGTAATTGTTGGAGCCACGCTTTTGCTTTACGGAGCAGTTTTTCTGATGGTTTTTTCCAAAGTAGCGTTTATGGTTCACTTAATAGGTGCAGGACTTGGATGGGTGGTTGTCCTGATGAACCGCCTTGTTGAACTGGTGAACCGGTTCCCTGCAGCCGTAATTACCGATATTCCGTTCAATACCTTAATGGTGTGGTTGCTGTACCTGCTTATGGCAACTTTTTCAGCCTGGCTGTTGACCAAAAGATTCCGGTACTTACACCTGGCATTACTGGTAGTTCTTGTGGGAGTGGGGCAACGCAGCTGGCATCTTATGAAACAAAAGAAACAGGTTTATTCTTGTGTTTATCAGTTGAATAATGCTTCGGCCATACAATTTGTATCGGGCGAAAAATCGTGGTGGTTTTTGTCCGATTCATTAAACCGTAAGGATATGGCGTCAATTGTGGCCGATGCCAACCGTTTTTGGCGCACACGCCAAAACAATTATTATTATTTAGACCGGGTTGATTCCACCATAAGCGATGAGGATTTTTGTTATCATAAGGGATTCTGGCTATTGGGAAATACACGGGGTTATCTAAGTAAAGGCGATGAACAGTGGTTTGAGCCGCTGAATGATTCCTTGCGCTTCGATTATTTATTTGTTACCGCAGCCAACAGGTCTTTTTACAAAACGAAGCCATCGGGCATTGCATTTAATCAGATAGTGATTGATGGTTCGGTTCCTCCATGGGAAAAACCAGAGTGGTGTGAGTCTATGGAAACCCCTCCCTGCTATTTTACATCGGAACAAGGTGCGTTTATTCGTGAGACTCAGGTTTTAAAAGTGAATTAATATAAATGAAGGTAGAATCAATCTGCTGAAAAGCTTATATAATACGTTTTGGTTATAAAAAACAAGAGTAAATTGAAAAAAAGGTCAAAGATTTTAGATTTATACTATGTTTGTAGCTTACTTTGCGCATTATTTTTTTGGCCGATGCGTGCATCGGTAATTATGAATTTGTTAATTTGATGCCTCGTCAGCCAGTTGCGGGTCAGATTATTTAATTTTAGGGTCATGAGAATTATCATAGCAGGGATGGGCGCCATAGGAATGCATATGACCAAGATGTTGTCCGATGGTAGTCATGAGATTATAGTTATCGATAAAAAAGACGACATGCTGCAGGAGGTGAGCACCCATTACGATGTAATGACCGTGCACGGCTCAGCCACTTCGTTTGCCGACTTAAAAGAAGCCGGAATAAAGCGGGCCGACTTATTTGTTGCACTCACCCATACGGTGGAGATTAACATTACCGCCTGCATGCTGGCCAAACAACTGGGAGCAAAAAAAACCATTGCGCGGGTCGACAATCAGGAGTATTTGCTTCCGCTAAACAAGTCGCACTTTTATAACATGGGTATCGACTCATTGATTTATCCGCAAAAACTGGCCGCACGCGAGATTGTTAACCTGCTGAACGAGACCGGAACAACTGAGGTCTTCAATTTTTACGGAGGCAAGCTTTCTCTTTTTGTAATCAAGCTGGAGACCGACGCCCCAATCATCGGGCAGCGCTTGCGCGATGTGGCGGTGAATCGTCAGGATTTGGTATTTAGGGCCGTGGCCATTGCCCGGAACGGAAAGACTACCATACCGCATCCCGACGAGGTTTTTGTCGAGGGCGATTTGGTGTATGTAATTACCAATCAGCACGGCATATCGCAAATGATGGAATTTGCCGGAACCAAACGTTTGGCCTGCAATAACATCATGATTCTGGGCGGAAGCCAGATAGGCGTGCGTACGGCCCACATTCTCGAAAAGAATTCGAACATCAAGTTAATTGAAATCGATAAAGAACGCTCGGAATACCTGGCCGATTACCTTACCGGCTCGCTGGTTATTAATGCCGATGGACGGGAGATTGAAACCCTGAAAGAAGAGGGGCTGAGCATGATGGATGTGTTTATTGGCGTTACCGGAAACGACGAACTCAATATTCTCTCGTGTATCCAGGCCAAGAAACTGGGGGTTAAAAAAACCATTGCCTCGGTTGAGAATATGGAGTACCTGCATCTGGCCGAGACCATGGGCATTGACGCCATCATCAATAAAAAACTGATTGCAGCCAGTTACATCCTGCGCTTTACCATGACTGCCGAAGTGCCTTCGTTCCTTTGTTTAACCGGGTCTGATGCCGAGGTACTGGAATTTTTGGTAAAAGCCGATTCAAAAATAACCAAGGCGCCTCTGCGTGACCTGGAGTTCCCCAAAGATGCTGTAATTGGAGGGGTTATCCGCGAACGCTCAAGTTTTATTGCCACAGGCGATACCGAGATTCATCCCCAGGACCGCGTGGTGGTTTTTGCTTTGCCCACGGCCCTGCAAAAAGTGGATAAGTTTTTTAATTAACCTTCAGAAAGCATTGCTTTACTTATGATAAACAAACAAATAATTTTCCGGCTGCTTGGTTTCTTATTGGTGATGGAATCGGTGTTTTTGTTTATTTCACTGTTGGTTTCACTTTATTATGGCGAGCACGACTGGTTGGGATTTGTGGTGGCTTTTGCAGCTACTTTGTTAACCGGGGGAAGTGCGGTGCTTTTTACCCAAAAGGCCGATAAAGCCTTTGGCAAACGTGAGGGCTACATTATTGTAAGTATGGTGTGGGTGGTGTTTTCGCTTTTCGGGGCTCTGCCCTTTATCATCAGCGGGGCTATTCCCAATTTTACCGATGCCTTTTTCGAAACCATGTCGGGCTTTACTACCACGGGTGCATCAATTTTAAATAACATAGAGGCCTTACCGCATGGTATTTTGTTTTGGCGCAGCCTTACCCAATGGATGGGAGGCATGGGAATTATTGTGCTGTCGATTGCCATTTTACCTTTTTTAGGCGTGGGCGGTGTACAATTGTTTTCAGCCGAGGTTCCCGGCTTGTCGTACGACAAATTGCATCCGCGGGTGCGCGAAACAGCTCAACGGCTCTGGATAATTTATGTGGGATTTACCTTAATTGAAACCGTGTTGTTGTGGCTGGGTGGAATGACTTTCTTTGATGCCCTGAACCACTCCTTTACCACCATGTCGAGCGGGGGCTACTCGACCAGGCAGGCCAGCATTGCTTACTTTACCAATCCCTTTATTCACTATGTTATTGTGCTTTTTATGTTTATTGCCGGGGTGAATTTTACCCTGGCCTACTTTGCCCTGAAACTCGATTTTAAAAAGGTATTCAGTAATGAAGAATTCAGGGTTTATGGCCTAGTTACCCTTGTTTTTACCGGCATAATAGCCCTTCGGTTGTTTGTGTCGGGTGGAATCAGCTTCGAGGAGTCGTTTCGAAACGCCCTGTTTCAGGTGGTTTCCATTGTTACCACCACCGGTTTTGCCACGGTCGACTACCTGCTTTGGCCATCGCTCCTTATTGCTTTAATCTTTGTGCTGATGTTTATCGGGGGGTCAGCAGGGGCAACCAGCGGCGGGGTAAAGGTGATTCGTATTTTACTGATTCTGAAGAACTGCTATTTTGAATTAAAACGTATTGTGCACCCCAAGGCAATTATACCCATGCGTTTAAACGGAAAAACCGTTCCCCAGCCCATTGTAAACAGTGTGTTGGCCTTTATTGTGTTTTACCTGCTTATTTTTATGGGAGGCTCGGTGTTTATGGCCGGCCTGGGCCTGGATATGGAATCGGCTATGGGGGCGGTGGCATCGGCTTTGGGGAATATTGGCCCGGGACTGGGCTCGGTAGGTCCGGCAGCAAATTTTGCCCATCTTCCGCAAGTGGGCAAGTGGCTGTTGTCGTTTTTGATGCTGCTGGGACGTCTTGAACTGTTTACCGTACTGATTATTTTTGCCCCGGCTTTCTGGAAGAAGTAGGTTTTTTGATCTTAGACTATTCGATGTTAGAATTTAGATTCTAGGCACTAGACGCTAGACTAAAGACTCCAGACTTAATTTACTATTTCACTATTCACTATTGTTCCCGACTAAAGCTCTTGTGTTCCCGACTAAGGCTCTTGTGTTCTCAACTAAAGCCCTTGTGTTAACAACTAAGACTCTTGTGTTTCCAACTAAGGCTCTTGTGATATCAACTGAGGTTCTTGTGTTCCCGACTAGGGCTCTTGTGTTCCCAACTGAGGCTCTTGTGTTCCCAACTGAGGCTCTTGTGATATCAACTGAAGCTCTTGTGTTCCTGACTAAAGCTCTTGTGTTTCCGACTGAGGCTCTTGTGATATCAACTAAAGCTTCGATGTACTCGGAACTACCTTCGATGTTCCCAACTAAAGCTTCGATGTACTCGAAACTACCTTTGATGTTCCCGACTAAAGTTTCGATGTTCTCAACTAAGGCTTCGATGTCCTCGGAACCACCTTCGGCGTTCCCGAGTAAAGCTTCGATGTGGTCAACCTGGGCAAGGGTACCTGCAAAACAGGCATTGAGGTTCTAATCGACCCCTGAAAATTGCGGTGCATGGTATCTTGGCTTATTATGGCAACCCACTGCGTGCACCGCTTTTTTATCTGTGTTCCTTTATGCTACAAAGATTCCGCCCCGCTGGGGCTTTTGCTAATCTGAGGTTGTCAACGGTTGGCTGAGGACTGCGAACTGCTCACTAATCCGGGGCTATTATTATGTCACCCCTATCGGGGTTCTTTTGGCCGGTATTTTTACTGCAGGTGAAAGTGTAGTAAGGATAATGGAAATCGACTTGTACAAATACCTGAAAAAATAAAAGAATCTGCGATGATTAGCGCTTCCGAGAAACGGCATGGGCGTCATCTGCGTTCAAACATGGCTGCGTCATTGCAGATTATGTTTCGTGAGGAGATCGTCGTTTTAGCTTTGCCCTGTTTTGGCTGATGAATTATTGCGCTGCATGAAAACGAGGTTTTCAAGGGTAATTTCTTGCTTGCAGCGCTTTTTATTTTTGCCCTATAACCCCGGGTTGAAACCCGGGGCTACCGGGCTTTAACCCCTCCGGGGTTATTCGCAATTAGTTATTCACTGTTCTTTACTCATTGTAAATTGTTCATTGGTGCTTGGCTGTGGACTGTGAACTGTGTGCTGCGAACTGGGCACAGGATCACTGAATCACAGAATCACCGGATGGTAGACACCAGACTATTACTGATTACTATTCACTTATTGTTTATTGTCGATTGCAAGCATCTCCTTTTTTGGGAAAAGTAGCGATAGCACCACACTGCCTACCAGTACAATCAAAATAAAATACAGCGAATGTACCGACTTAAACCCTACCGATTCGAGCCAGGTGTGGGCCAGTAGTTTTACTCCTACAAAAGTCAGCAGGATTGAAATGCCAATCTTTAGGTAATGGAACATGTCGACCACATGAATCAGTAAAAAGAACAGGCTACGCAAGCCCAGAATAGCAAAAATATTTGAGAAGAAAACCACATAAGGATCGCGGGTTACCGAAAAAATGGCCGGGATGGAGTCGGTGGCAAAAATCAAATCGGTGAATTCAACCATCATCAACACAATAAAAAGCGGGGTGATGTATAAAATTCCTTTTTTTCGGATGAAAAACTTGTTTCCCACATAGCGTGGAAATACCCGAAAGCGTTTCGACAGGAATTTAACCAGCGGGTGGTTCTGCGGCTCTATCTTTTCTTCCTTGTTTCGGTTTATAAACATTTTTATACCGGCATACACCAGGTAACCTCCAAAAACCAGCAGAATCCATTCAAATTTGTGAATCAGCGCAGCGCCCGCAAAAATAAAGGCAAAACGTAGTACGATGGCTCCTAAAATACCCCAGAACAATACCGGTTTGTAGCTTTCCGGTTTAACCGAGAAAGCACTCAATATCATTATAATTACAAACAGGTTATCAATTGACAGTATCTCTTCAATCAAATACCCGGTAAGGTAATCGATGGTCATTGTTTTTCGGTAAAGAGCCAGTGCTTCGGGGTATTCAAGTCCTGAAATGTTGATGTGCGGCGTGTAGTCTTTTACAATGCGGGCCAGATGTTCCAGGGTTTCAATGCCATGCACCTTTTCGCCATGCAGGTAGATAAAGCCGGCAAAGGCTATAGAAAGACTTACCCAGGTAATGGTCCATCCGGCGGCTTCTTTAAACGAAACAATATGGCTTTTGCGGCCAACTACCAACAAATCGAAAAGCAAAATACTTACAATAAAAACGATAAAAACACCCAGAAAAAGGGTCTCGGTACTTAACATAGCAGGAACTTAAAAATTTGCACAAAGATATAAATTATTGCTTCTTTTTTGTCGAGAATCGAAGGGCGTATTAAGAAATATTTATAGGTTGAAACAGGCTACAACCTATATGCCTGCTACAATAATTGCGTTAGTTCCACCAGCGATTGTATTTCGAATACAGGGTTTTCTTTATGGGGAAGACCTTTGGGGTTGAAGTACACGGCATCCATACCAAAGCTTTGGGCCCCATAAATATCGTTTTCCAAATCGTCGCCAACCATCAGGCTTTCTGTTTTTTTTGCATTGACGGTTTTTAACGCGTACTCAAATATTTTGGCGTGGGGTTTTTGGTAACCGGCTTCTTCCGAGGTAATCATCTTCTCGAAAAAAGGTTCCAGCCCGCTGTGTTTTATCTTTACCACCTGAACTTCTTTAAACCCGTTGGTTAGCAAAAACAGCCGGTAGCCTTTGCTTTTCAGGTATTCCAGCACATCGATGGCGTGTGGGAAAAGAGCTGTTTTCAAGGGGCTTTCGCTGATGTAATCGTCGGCCAGTTGCTCACAGAATGCGACATGCTCCAGGCCCATTTGTGTAAAGGCGTCGCTAAACCGTTTGATGCGGAGTACTTCTTTTTTTAGTTTTCCGTCGCGGTATTGCAGCCAAAGTTCCTCGTTAATCTGATAATAGATGGTTAAAAATTCGTTAAAACGTGAAAGCAGTTGGGGGGTGTAGCGCTCCACCAAATGATAGAGGGTTTTTTCGGAGTTGGTTTCAAAGTCCCACAGGGTGCGGTCTAAATCGAAATAGATGTTTTTATATTTTTTTGAAAAGTTTTTTTGCATGGTATACTTCTTTTTTGCTTTAGCGCAGCTAAGTTAAAGTTGTGTTAAATGCGGTTTAAAGGAGGCAAATATCTGATTTTTTTTGGGATTTTTGAGACAAATGAACAAACAAATCCTTATAGTTGCCTGCCTTGGTTTTATTTCCCTTGCATCATGGGCTCAGGCTGATACCTTGGTGGTTCGTGTGTCGGGCAGGGTGCGTTCGGGTTCGCCCGATGCAGGACTGGCTTATGTGCATGTGGTAAACCAGCGCACGGGGCGCGGAACCATTACCGATACCCTGGGTTTGTTCTATTTGCGCATGCGCAGCAACGACACCCTGATTTTTAAAAGCCTGGGATTTGAAGACAAGCGCCTGGTTTTAAACGATACTTTAACCAGCAGCCTGCTGTTTGTTGAGGTAAATCTGATGCCTACCTCCTACGAACTGCAGGTGGTCGATGTGATTGCTTTATCGCGCGAGAGCCAGTTTCGGTACGATTTTATTCATATGAAACCCGATAACAGCCGCTGGGAAAACCAGCTTATAATTCCCGGGGTAACCAAAGAAAAATACCAGTGGATTCGCGACGAAGAAAAGTTCAATCCCAAAAAGAATTTTAGCGGGCCCTTTTCGGCTCTTTACTATAAGTTTAGTGACGAGGGAAAAAGTTTGCAGAAACTTGCCGTGCTTTTGGAACAGGATGAGCGCGAAGAAGCGGCAAATAAAAAATACAATCGCAAGCTTTTGGCTAACTTTACCGGGTACTCGGGCGAGACCCTCAATAACTTTTATACGTTCCTGAATCTTACCACCGAATTTGTGCTTCAGCAGAACACGTATGACCTTTACCTTTATATTCAATCACGGATTCCCCTTTTTGAGAATACCTACGTGCAACGCGACAGTTTAGCACGATAACACATGCTTGTTTTTCTTTGGGAGGGTTATTTGGTTTATTTGAGTCAGTATTTTTTAAATTCAATAATTCATTTTAATATTGTTCTGTGGCAAAAAGTGTCTAATGGCATCGTAAATAGTAATTGAAGTGCGTATCCCAAAATCGAGAATTAAATGGATGGTTTTTAGCGGCCTGCTTCTGCTGGCTGGCTCTTGTATTACAGTGTACGATACCATCAGTAATCGGAACTTTGCGCATCAGTATAATCCGGGACAGGCCTCACTGAATCCCGAATTTAAGATTTACCGAACCGCAACCGACGGATATCGTCTTTATTTTCGCTTGTTTCCGGGTGAGTTTACTTACGGAACCAGCAAAAAAGATACGCTTCCCCACGCATCGGTGAGCCTTTTTTATCGGATTACCGAAGATTATGAATCGGTTGAAATTCTGGACAGCCTGACGCATAAGCTGCGCTTTGCCAACCGAAAAATGCCCCCGTTTATTGCCTATATGCCTTTAAAGCCACTGAGTAAAGGAAGTTATGTGATGGAGGTTTTTGTTACCGACAGGATTGGAGGAAAAGTAATTTCAAAAGTCATTGAGCTGGATATTGAGTCGGCAGGGACTGACTACGATTTGTTTTTATTGTCGGCGAAGGGTTCTCCAAGGTTCCGTTCCTTACTTAGTATTACCGATACCCTTAGGATACGATGCGAACGATGGAAGACTAGTCCATTGCATGTTACCCGCTATTCTTTGGATACTGTTTTGCCGGCTGCACCCGATGCTGTTTTTACCAAAGTTGAATTTCAGGCAGTGGCCGATAGTTCGTGGACCGTAACCCAACACGATACCGTAATGTGGCATTTTGACGAGCCGGGAATTTACCATTTTTCGGACGGGAATGAACCAGGAGGCAGCAAGCTGTTGTGTGGACCCGATTTTTATCCCGAAGTAAAAACGGCCAGGCAGCTTTTGCGTTCGCTGGCATACCTGGCAACACCACAGGAAATGGCTGAGCTCTGGAAACTGAATAATCCCAAAACAGCACTCGACACTTTTTGGCTGGCACGCACCAAGGGAAATGCCAACGATGCCCGTGAACTGATACGGGTTTATTACAACCGGCTCCAACTGGCCAATTATTATTTTGGCGGAAGTAAAGAAGGTTTTTTAAGCGATCGGGGGATGATATACTTAATTTTGGGAGCTCCCAATGCGGTTCGAAAAACCAATGAAGGCGAATACTGGAATTACGGGGGTAGTGCCAAAGATGGGCTGGAATTCTTTTTTTACAGGAAAACTCATCCGGTATTCGGAATATATTTTTATTTGGAACGGAAAGACAGCTATACGCGTGTGTGGAATGAAGCCATAAAAACGTGGCGCGAGGGCGAAGTTTTTTCATTAAATTATTAAGTTATGTACAAGCAAAACAAACGAAACAACGACGATTTAATATTTGGAATCAGGGCTGTGATTGAAGCCGTGAACGCCTCGAAAGATATTGACAAGGTGCTGATTAAGAGGGGATTGAAAGGTGATTTGTTTAAAGAACTTATGGATGTGCTTCAGGAAGCGAACATTCCTTTTCAATATGTACCCGAGGAAAAACTAAACCGGGTAAGTGGCAAGAATCATCAGGGGGTAATTGCCCAAATTTCGCCCATAACTTTTTCCGATATGGAGGAAGTAATAGCAAGCATTTTTGAACGGGGCGAGATACCTTTTCTTTTGGCCCTTGACGAGGTCTCCGATGTAAGAAATTTCGGAGCTATTGTTCGTTCGGCTGAATGTGCCGGGGTTCATGCCCTTGTTATTCCTGAAAAAGGTTCGGCGCGCATTGGTTCCGATGCAGTGAAAACTTCGGCAGGTGCTTTGTTTAAGGTACCCATTTGCCGGGTTCCTTCCCTGAAAAAAGCTTTGCAATACATGCAGCAGAGCGGTATTTCAGTAAGCGGAGCAACCGAAAAAGCTACCGATTATTATTATGCCAGCAATTTCTCGCTTCCGGTGTGTGTGGTTATGGGCTCCGAAGATAC
>JBFWMB010000058.1:0-25865 GCA_050251815.1 Salinivirgaceae bacterium
ATATCAATGGAAAGATGCCTTACTGAAGCAACCTTATCGTGAATGTATTGTTTTGCTGCATTATTTACACCCGCCTGAATCATAAGTAGTTTTTGCTGATTCCACAATACCTGTTCCCGCGAAACATAATTCAAACGCTGCAAATTATCCGATAACCTGAGGTGTTTTTCTTCAATTTGCTCATCAAAACGGTTGGTAATATGCTCAAAATAAAATTCCAATTGCTGTTTAAATTCAAGCATTTTTTGAATAAGGAATTCGGCAACTGCTGTTGGTGTTTTAAGCCTTGTATGAGCCACCAAATCACAAACCGAATCGTCACGTTCATGGCCAATTCCGGTTATAACCGGCAACGGAAACTGAGTTAGATAATAGGAAAGATTATAGTCGTCGAAACAACTCAAATCACTTTTTGATCCACCTCCCCGTAATAAAACCACCACATCAAAATCAGTAATTGTTTCATAAACCCGTTCAAAAGCAGCTATTATCGAATCCGGAGCATTATTTCCCTGCATAATGGCGGGATAAAGCATGGTTTTAAAAGCAAAATTGTGTTTATTTGACTGCAATTGTTGCTGAAAATCACCATAACCAGCCGCTGTTTCCGACGATACCACAGCTATACGCTGCGGAACTTTTGGAAAAGTAATGAGTTTATTCATCTCAAAAACCCCATCTTCCTGCAATTGCAGAATAATCCGGACTCGCTTCATGGCCAAATCACCCAAAGTATATTGGGGATCGATATCAGAAATATTTAAACTAAAACCATATACTTCATGGAATTCCACACTTACTTTAAGCAAAACCTTCAATCCGGAACGCAGGGTTTCACCCGTTGAAGTTTCAAAATACGGACGAATCATTCGGAAAGCAAAAGCCCAGATGGTGGCGCGGGCTTTAGCAATTATTTTATCTGAAAGAATATCTTTTTCAATGAGTTCCAGGTAGCAATGGCCACTGCGATTGATAGTCATCTCACTAATTTCAGCCACCACCCAAACAGGTAAAGGAAACTGGTCTTCTAAACTATTTTTTACCGATACTATCAGACTTGACAAACTTCTGGAATCTTCCATACTACAATTTCACTAGGGTTTTGGTTTGTCTGCTGGCACCATTCAGCACGGTTAAAAAATAAACACCCCGGGTTAATCGGGTAATCCGGTCAATCTGAATCCGATGAAAATTACTGCCTGACAAAGTAAACACTTCACTATATACTTTTGTGCCGATAAAACTATATAGTTCAACAACAACATTTGTATTCCCAATGTTTTGAATATTTATATGAAACTCATCGTTAAATGGATTGGGATAACTTAACAGCATTTTATCACCATCATCAGAAATCGTATTTTGTAACAAACGAAAATAAGCTTTTTCAAAATCTGGAATTCCGTATCCATAGCCTTCGCTGGGAGTAAAGTAATTGCTGCTGCAATATTGAATGGCATTATAAATATCGCGATTGGTTTTATCGGGAAAAGCCGACCACAAACTGGCAGCCATTCCGGTAACTAAAGGACAGGAAAAAGAAGTTCCGTTAGCTTCAGAAATAGCACCGTATTTACTGAATAAACTTGTTTTTACTCCCTGGGCAACTACATCGGGCTTAACTCGCCCGTCGGCTGAGGGGCCTCGGCTGCTAAAAGAAGCCAGATTATCCATAGCATCGATGGCTCCCACGCAAATCACATTTTTTCCGTCAGAAGGTGCTGTAATGTAGTACCAGGGTTCATTTCCGGAGTTTCCTGCGCTGTTAACTACCAGCATACCGCGTTCAAAAGCCAAATCGGCGGCACGCGAAACGCGAATGGTGTAACCATCCAACTGGCTAATGGTATGATTCATTTCCGAATTATCAAACTCACTGTAACCCAGCGACGCGGTAATAATATCGCAACCAGCACTGTCGGCAAACTCAGCAGCTGCAATCCAGTTTTCTTCTTCAATGGGATACTCACTGAAAACATTCTCGGTTCGCAAAAGCCAAAACGAGGCTTTGGGGCCCGAACCCAAATATTGATCAGGAATATTTCCGGCCATAACCGAAAGCACCATCATACCATGCTCATGATCTTCATATACCTGTTGAGTTTTATTAACAAAATCGTAGGTTCCCAGAATTTGTTGATTCAGAAACAAACTGTCGAATCCAGAAATGGTATTTGCATTGTAAAAACCGCCGTCGAGTACAGCAACCTGAATTCCCTGGCCTTTAAAACCTTTTTGATGCAAAAAAGCAAGCCTGCATCGGTCAAGTTGATGAAAAGCAGCTCCCCAAAAATCAGCAGGTTCGTCTTCAACTAGATGTCCGAATTTATTAGCAGAGATTATCGACTTTTTATTATTCCCTTCATAAATCAGGGTGACATTCTTTACAAAGCTGCTGCGAAAAGCTTCTATTCTAAAATCAGGATTATTGGTTAGGTAAACCGCCGAATTCAACCATTTTGACACATTATGCAAACGGGCATCCAGGCTTAGCAGACTGTCAACATAATACCGGCTAACCGGCAAATCGACCTCGGTTATTTCAATATTGCTTTTTGCCCGCCGTTGTATAGCCCGTTCCGATAAAAATGCTTCGGGATTAGCTGTTGAATATTGAGAATGGTTTTTGTCGGTAAACTCAACCAAAAAACCATAATTCTCAGGCTGAGCCAGTAACGAATTCAAAAAACCAAGAAAAAGTACTACCAACATCCACTTATTCATAACCATAGTCAATTAATTTCTGATAATAAATCAGTCCATTTGTAACTCTGTTTTCAATAGGAATAGCGGGATCAACCTCGGTAGAATAAATATCTATTTGTTTTTTATAAACCAACCCAAGATTCAGAACAAAAACTTCTTCAAAATCAATCTTATCAATTAACGACTGTTGTTGCTTCTGTAACACGGTTAAAGCAGAATCAAAACTAAAACGGTCTAAATTATAGGGTAAATCTGCCGAAGTCACCTGATAATTGAATTTATTCAGGGTGTCGATACGATTGTATGCATCACCATTCCATGACGTCCCGACCACAGCTGGAAATTTTATCTTAACATAGGTTATATTGTCTTCAATCTGAATGGCTTGTTTATCCCAGATGCCCATTTGCCAGACAGAATGAGGGTTCCAGGCATTCGACACTGCTTCGGTATAAAACCGCTCCAGGCGAATCATGCTATCGTTGCTGGCATTTAAAAACCAATAGCTTTGCACTTCTTTAATAAAATAGTGGAGCGTATCAAAAACTTCCGATGGCGCATCAATATAAATGGCATTCACCTCATAAACCTTCCATAATCCCGGTTTTAAAGGAAAATAGTTGAAATCGATGGCAGAATCGGGCTGTTCAATGTCCGACTTTTGACACGAAGCCAAAGTCAGTAAAAATAAAACACCGTATAGCCAAATTTTATTCATGGCTTAAAGATATAAATTTTGAAGGGGATTCTGCATAGTTGTCAGGATTCAAAAAAACCTCCGGATAAATCTCCAGAGGTTTTCTACTTTACATATTATTCATATTGCAACTATTTTTGTGCCGATGAACGTTTTAACAATTCGGCGCTTTTTATCAAGCGAATCATTTCGCCCCGGTAACCTTCTTCATCAATTCCTTTTGAGCCTAAAGCCAGTTCAATTGCCGATTCAAAACTTGTTGTTCCTTTAAATTCAGAATCGCGCAGCAGCATGCCAAACTGAGCAACCGCAGCTGAAAACCTAAAATTATTTGAAGTTTCACCGGCATCAATCGGGGTGTTTTTAACCACCTGCTCAATCAATTTGCTTTGGTAGCCATCGGGTGCTTTGTAGCGCAGTTTTAAGGTGATTAAATCGTTGCTGCTCAGCGCCTCATCCGATAGTTGTCTCCTTTGGTATTTAAGAGGTTTTGCTGAATCGGGCTTCTTTGCCGGAATAATTTCGTACAATGCAGTAACCGTATGCCCCGCTCCCATTTCGCCGGCATCTTTTTTATCATCCTGAAAATCTTCTTCGTTCAACAAACGGTTTTCGTAACCAATTAAACGGTATTTAACTACCGTTGCCGGATTAAATTCCAATTGAAACTTAACATCTTTGGCAATGGTAAATAGTGTTCCGCCAAACTCATTTACCAGCACTTTTTTAGCTTCCTGCAGATTATCGATGTAAGCATAATTTCCGTTTCCTTTATTTGCTATAATCTCCGCCTTGTCGTCTTTGTAATTGCCCATACCAAAACCCAGAACCGAAATAAAAACACCTTTTTCGCGTTCTTTTTCAATTAAGCGTTCCATTTCGGCGTTACTGCTGGCGCCCACATTAAAATCGCCATCGGTTGCCAGAATAATCCGGTTATTACCGTTTTCCATAAAATTTTCTTCGGCTGTTTTGTAAGCCAGTTGCAAACCTGCGCCACCTGCTGTAGAACCACCGGCATGCAAATTATTTAAGGCGTCCAGAATTTTCCGTTTTTCAGATCCCGGAGTCGATGGAAGCACCAAACCGGAACTGCCGGCATAAACCACAATGGCTACGCGGTCGCTTGGCCGTAACTGCTCCAATAGCAAAGCAAAAGACGATTTTAACAAGGGCAATTTATTATAAGCATTCATTGAACCGGAAACATCAATTAAAAAAACCAGATTTGATGGAGGCAGGTTCTCCACATCCATCTTTTTCCCTTGTAAGCCCACATGCAATAAATAATTGTCGGTATTCCACGGACAAACCGATAATTCGGTGTTGATGCTAAACGGATTATCGCCTTTTGGTTGCGGATAATTGTACGAAAAATAATTTATCATTTCCTCGATGCGAACGGCATCAACCGGAGGCAAGCTACCGTTATTTATAAACCGTCTGACGTTGCTGTATGATGCTGCATCTACATCGATAGAAAAGGTGGAAAGCGGGTTAAGATTTACTTCTTTAAATCCATTTTCGTGAATGGTACTGTAGCCTTCGGTATTATATTCCGGCATCATAAACATATTAGGCATGGGAGGCTGATTGGTGTGAATTGTTGATACACCTCGAATCATTATTTGTTTTTGTGCCGGCCTGGATTGCTCTTTGTCCATTACCATAAACACTTCATCTTCAGCAATGGTAAGTTCCTTTTCAGCTTTTTTAAGCGGGTGCAGGGTTACATTAATAAGGGTACGGCCTTGAACGGGAACTTCTTTAACTACAAAATTTTTGTGCTTAAACACCAGAACCTGATGCGACGGATCGATAGTTATCTGATAATCACCCAGCGAATTGGTTAAGCTGCTTATTTGCGTTCCCTTAAGCAGTACCTGAACTCCGCTTAAAGGCTTATTAGCGGTATCAGTAACTTTTCCTGTGATTTGCTGCGCTTGCAGCGAACTAAAAATAAAACCAAACAGGGTAACTACAATAATTAAAACTTTTGTTCTCATGACTTCTAATTTTTAAATGAATATTTTGTTTCTTCGTTTGGTAATAGCATGCAGGCTTACCCTGTTTTCCACAAAAAAAATTTAAATAATGCTGCACACCTCTTTATGTAACTGAAACACTGACTCTTATAACAATAGAATTTTAATGTCGACAAGTATCTCAGAAAGCGAACTGATTAAAAAGTATAAAAAAACACATGACCCGGCCATGGTTGGGACACTTTATGCCCCATACATGCCACTGGTTTATGGTGTTTGCCTGAAATACCTTAAAAACAGGGAACTTGCACAAGATGCGGTAATGGATCTATTTGAAAAACTTACCATTGAATTGCTTAAACACGATGTTCCACTAAATTTTAAAACCTGGCTTTTTGTAGTTACAAAAAATTATTGCCTGATGTATTTACGAAAAGAAGGAAGCGATAGCAAAGCTTTTAAAAATATGGCGCTCGAATTTATGGAACGTGATTCGTTTATGCATCCTTTAGACGAGTTGGAAAAACCCGATTTGGATGTATTGCTTAAAGCCTGTATTGAAAAACTGAAAGAGCAACAACGACAGGCTATTGAGTATTTCTATTTTGGTAAAATGTGTTATAAGGAAATTGCAGACAAACTAAAGGTAGACGAAAAAAAAGTGAAAAGCGATATCCAGAATGGAAAAAGAAATTTAAAACTTTGCATGGAGGAAAAACATGAAGCCTGATTTTAACTACCGATTCAATGAATTGCTTGCTTACCTGAAAGATAAACTTACTGCTAAGCAGCGACACGATATTGAGCTGGAGGCAAACCGCGATCCCTTTTTGCAGGAAGCTCTCGAAGGTTTTTCACAACTTACCCCTGAGGAATTAGAAAACGATGTGGCTTTGCTCCAATCGAAACTACCCAAAGAAAAAAACAAAATCAAGCCACTGAATCGCTACCTCAGAATTACTGCCAGCATCGTATTATTTCTTTCTTTGGGCTCGGTAACCTGGTACCTGATAAACAATGGACTTAAAAAGCAGGAATTAGCTTATCAAACCCTGGAAAAAGAAAAGCTTACAAATGATAAAGCTACCTTAGCTGAACCCGTAAAACCAGTTGAAAGTGCAGAATCAATTGCAAAAGAAGAAGAAATAGTAAGCCCCCAAAAGAAATTGAAGGAAAATACACCGGAAGTCAGAGAAAAGACATTTCCCAAGCCCATAAAAAAGAAAGTGGTTGAAGCACTGATTGTATTGGAAGATGATGCTGAGATGGATGTTGCAGAAGAATCTATTGACAGGGTTCCAATGCCAATACCTGAAAAAGATTTAAATGAAACCCTTGCAATAAATACCAGTAGTAACGAAATCTCCAAAGCAGAGCCCAATGCAGCACTTAAGGCCACAGAACAAAGACCAATGGCTGCCACTGAACCCAATAAAAGTGTTGAAATAGTGCAAACACCCGATTCGCAAAATAAAAAAATTGTTATTAGAGGTATGGCGGCTATTCGAACACAAAAACTTATTACACAGCTTGGCTATAAAAACACCTATGATTTTAACGCCAAACCCGATATTACAAATGAAGCCTGGGAAAAATACCTCGAAGAAGCTTTTGATGCAAAGAACAGCAGTAAGTTTTTCATTTTTCTAACCCTGATTGTTGACGAGTCCGGAACGATAAAAGAAGTAATTTGCCCCATGAAACATGATGATTTTTCGTGTGCTGAATTGGAGCAACTAATTACTTCAGGTCCCAAATGGTTAAATGCTACAAATAATGGAAAACCAACAATCGACACCGTTAGCTTATATATAGATTATTATCGGCAACCATAAAAAAAGCGGCTCCTTTTAAGCCGCTTTTTTTTTTGTCAATGTGCCATTTTTATAATCCGTTTTGCTTAAAAAGAGTTGCATACTTTTTATCAGTGACACTGAAATGCTTGTGCAACCAACGCTTGATATACTGCATCAAATCGTCGAGGAATTTAATTTTATTGGCCGAATAATCGCTCTGGAATTGCTGAATTTCCTTAACAAAAGCTTTGTGTTCTTGGGTATGTTCTTTCGCCTTTTCAAAGCCAAACTGTTCAAAATATTGTTCTTCGTTACCAAAATGGTACGATGCAAAGTCAACAAAACTGCGAATATTATCTTTCACCTCTTTTTTGTTTTTGCCTTGCTTCAACGATGCGTGCATGGCATTAACCAAATCGATTAATTGCTTGTGCTGCCCGTCCATTTCCTGAATACCCAGTTCAAAATCAGCCGTCCAATCCAACAAATTATCCCCGGTAGCCGGAATTATCAATACTTCTTCGTCCTTGTGCTTATCCGTATTTTTGTCCTGATGATTCTTTTCCAAATCTTTTACTCTTTGCTGAGCCACCTGCAACTGCTTTTGCAAATCGTGAATCCTGTCCTGATATTCGCTCAACAGCATCGATTCTTTTTTAATCTTTATTTCCTGATCTTTTATCTTACTTTCCTTCTGAATCTGCTCTGTCACATCGAATCCGATTTTCAAAATCTTATAAGTTTTTCCATCCGACTGGTTTTTAATCGGGGTATAGGTTTCATCAATCCAGGCTTCCCTTCCATTCATTTTTATTTTATTGGTTTGACGGATGGTTTTTCCTTTCAGCAAATCGCTCCAGAACTTATCGTACGATGCTTTCATCTCATCGCTGAATTCATACCCTTGCGAATGTTTCTGCCCGATAATTTGTTCCGGACTTAAGCCCAGCATATCGGCAAATTTATTGTTACAGTTCACAATAACGCCTTCCACATCGTATTCCACCGTGAAGGCAACCACTCCAACGGCATTAATTATTCCTGTGGTTTCGTATTCGCGGCGTGCAGCTTCTTCCTGGGTTGCCTGAAGTTCCTCTAAATTCTGGCGCATTTCTTCTTCCTGTGCGGCCAGTTCTTCAGCTTGTCCTTTCGATTGTTCAAGCAACTTGTTGGTTTTTTCGTTTACACGGACGGTTGCTATAGTCGATGCAATGCTTTCGCCCAGTTTTTCAACAAATTCGATGCGGTATTTCTCAATTTCGTGAAACGATGCTAATTCAATTACCCCAAAAATCTCGTCGTTTAAGATTAAAGGAACCAGTAATAGAGCTGTAGGATTGGCCGTACCCATTCCTGAAGTTATTTGAATATAATCTTCAGGAATATCTGTCATATAAATGGTTTTCTTTTCAAAAGCACAACGGCCAACCAGTTCTTCGCCAACATTTACACGCTTACGCATATATTTATCACGTCCGTAAGCAATTGCTGATTTCAATTCAAGTGCTAACTCTCCATCGTTGTTATCGTCAATAACAAAGAGTGCTCCCTGATTCACTTCAAGGTAGTTTATCAGGTTGCTCATAAAATTAAATGCCAATTCCTCAATATTATTTGAGCTGGTTCGCAGAATATCTCCAAATTTAGCTAAGCCCTGGGTTGCCCAATTTTGTTTTTCGTCTTCAATTTTGCGATTTTTCTCCTCTTCATCAGCATGTTTTAGGCTTTTACGCATCTCCAACAGGGCATTACCCAAAATATCTTTTTCGCTTAAGGGCTCAAATTCAGCATCCAGATTGCCCAGTCCTATGTTCTCTGCAAAAACAGAGGTTTTCTCAAGTCCCTGCTTCAAAACATTAACTGAACGGGCCATCATTTCCAATTCATCGCCCGTCTTTAAATCGAGATTCTTCACATTTTCAATATCCCCCACCGATAATTTTTCCAAAATGTCAGTAGTTTTTAACAACGATGTACTTATACTGCGCGATAGTAAATATATTATGATGGAAAGAATAAGCAAGCCTAAAAAAGACACAAAAAGCGAAACCAACTGCATCCGGTTGGCATCTTTTAGTACTACTTTAACAGGAACCGAAAACATTAATGACCAAGGGGTTTGCGACGCTCCAACTTTAATAGGAACTATGGTAAATAATTCCTTTTTGTCCGCTTTATTAACCGTATGAAAAACACCTTTTTTTCCTTCTTTTATTAAAGTTTCCAAGTCAACCTGTTCCTGATATTCAGGATAAATATCAGCCACATGTTCACCAATTAAATCTTTATTGCTATGGCCCGAGATAATACCATTATTTGAAGTTAAAATGGCCTGGGTTTGCTCGAAGGGTTTTATATCAGCAACTAATTTCTGAAACTTATCCATCAATAAATCGGCAGCGACAATACCGGCAAATTGATTGTTTTTATAAATTGGGGACGAAAGGCTGGTCATGAATTTTTTCACTTCGGCTTCTTCCACAAAAGCATCCCAGTAAGGTTCCCACAACATATCGCACGATAAGCGTTTTATGGTGCTATACAATGCATTGTCCCCTTCAAGGCTCCGAATAGAAGTACTGTAGGTTATTTCACCCATCTGACGAAAAACGGTTACAGCATAACGCCCATAGTCTTTTTCCCAGTTCGGATCGAATTGTTTTAACTCCCAACTGTCCCATAATTTGTAAAAATCAGGATTATTAGCGAACACTTTTATGTACATTTTCAGGAACAAATCTTTCCATTCGGCTTCTTCCATGTCTTCGTAAACAGCAAAAGCCTGCGCCAAAGCGCGCAAAACCTGTAAATTTTCCGACAGGTCTTTTTCAATCCGTAATGCGTTTTCGGAGGCTACCTTTAAGGTAAGTTTTTCCGCATCATCAATAGCAATTGCTCTGGTTTTTAGGCTAATATAACCTACCGAAAAAGCAAAAATAAGTACTGTTGTAAACAATACATACACCAACATTTTTCCGTTAATGCTCAATTTAATTTTCATGAAATGCTGTTTTACTGAATTTGAATGCTATTTTACGAAAAAAAAAGGGCATTAAAAAACAATATGTTTTAAAAGCAATTGTTTGGATACAAATTGCAAAATATGAATTCCCCCATGTAGATATAAAAAATCCCAACCAACGGGAATTTGTTGTTTGGGATTTAAAAACTGACCTACGGTTTCAAATCAAAATGTTTAAAAAATTATTGAAACCCGATTATTTATTGATAAAAAATGGAACGCCATCCTTTACGTCAATTTGAATTTGATCGTCTGGTTTAACCTGTTCAGCAATTATGGCTTTCGAAAGTTCATTCAAAATACTTTTCTGCAACAATCGTTTTAAGGGACGTGCCCCAAAAGTCGGATTATACCCCTGAGTAGCCAGCCAGTCAATGGCTGCTTCGGTAATCGTGATTTTCAACCGACTATTGGACAAACGATGCTGAATTTGCTTGAACTGCAGGTTTACAATTTGTTTTATATCGTCTTTAAACAACGGTGTAAACACAATTACCTCATCAATACGATTTAAAAATTCGGGTTTAATATTTTGCTTAAGTAAATCAAAAACTTTTAAACGCGTCGATTCCACCAGCGCTTCCACGTTTGAGTCGTTTAAATTCTCAAACTCCGACTGAATCAGATGCGAACCGGTATTTGAAGTCATAATAATTATGGTATTTTTAAAATTCACCGTACGCCCTTTATTGTCAGTTAAACGACCTTCGTCGAGCACCTGAAGCAGAATATTGAATACATCGGGGTGCGCTTTTTCAATTTCGTCGAGCAACACCACCGAATAAGGCTTCCGGCGAACAGCCTCAGTTAACTGGCCGCCTTCGTCGTAACCTACGTAACCGGGAGGAGCACCAATTAAACGCGATACCGAATGTCGTTCCTGGTATTCGCTCATATCGATGCGGGTTATCTGATTTTCGTCGTCGAATAAAAACTCGGCCAATGCTTTAGCTAACTCTGTTTTGCCCACTCCAGTTGTTCCCAAAAATATAAACGAACCAATGGGTCGGTTGGCATCTTGCATTCCGGCACGACTGCGCCGCACTGCATCTGAAATAGCACCAATGGCTTCGTTTTGACCCACTACTCTTTTATGCAATTCTTCTTCCAGATGCAAAAGTTTTTCTTTTTCCGATTGCAACATCCGTTTTACAGGAATTCGGGTCCATCGGGAAACCACCTCTGCAATATCTTCGGCAGTAACCTCCTCCTGAATTAAGGCTTCGTTTGCCTGCATGGCTTTTAATTCCTGCTTTAATCTTTCTAATTTTTCCTCAACTTCCTTAATTTTTCCATAGCGGATTTCGGCAACTTTACCATAATCTCCGTTACGCTCTGCTTTTTCGGCCTGCAATTTCAAATCTTCAATCAGTTTTTTATTTTGCTGCAAACCACTGATAACCATTTTTTCGGATTCCCATTTGGCCTTTTTTGACGCAAAAAGTTCATTCAACTCAGCCAATTCTTTTTTAATGGACTGTAATTTTTCAGAACTTCCTTCCCTTTTTATGGCTTCGCGTTCAATTTCCAATTGTTTGATGGATCGCGCCAGTTCATCAATTTCTTCAGGAACAGAGTTCATTTCGAGTCGGAGTTTCGATGCCGCTTCATCAATTAAATCAATCGCCTTGTCGGGAAGAAACCTGTCGCTGATGTAACGCTCCGAAAGTTCTGCAGCAGCGATTAAGGCATCGTCCTGAATACGAACCTTGTGATGCGTTTCGTAACGTTCTTTTAAGCCACGTAAAATGGAAATAGTACTTAGAATATCGGGTTCATCAACCATAACAATTTGAAACCGACGTTCCAGTGCTTTATCTTTTTCAAAATACTTTTGGTATTCATTTAACGTTGTAGCACCAATTGCCCGCAATTCACCACGAGCCAAAGCCGGTTTTAGAATATTTGCTGCATCCATAGCACCTTCACCTTTTCCGGCACCAACCAGGGTGTGAATCTCATCGATAAATAAAACAATTTCGCCCTGCGATTCTATTACTTCCTTTACCACAGCTTTTAAACGCTCTTCAAACTCGCCTTTGTATTTTGCTCCGGCAACCAAAGCGCCCATATCTAACGAAAAGATGCGTTTGTTTTTAAGGTTTTCGGGAACATCACCATCCACAATTCGGCGGGCGATACCTTCAGCAATGGCTGTCTTTCCTACTCCAGGTTCTCCAATAATTATGGGATTGTTTTTTGTCCGACGACTCAAAATTTGCATTATCCGACGAATTTCCTCATCGCGCCCAATTACCGGATCGAGTTTTCCGTTAGCAGCCAGTTCATTCAGGTTAATTGCATAGCGACTCAGCGAATCGTAGGCATTTTCAGCCGTTGCGCTATCCACTTTTTTGCCCTTGGTAAGTTCATTTATGGCTTTAATTAAGGAATCTTTTGAAAAACCCTGATCCTTCAACATCTGAGCTATTTGATCCTTGTTTTGTATTAATCCTATCCAAAAATGCTCAACCGAAACAAACTTATCGCCATTTTTATTTGCATATTGCTGTGCGTTATTAAAAGTTGCTGCCAAATCGTTCGACAAATAAGGAGAACCTCCTTCAACTTTTGGATACGAGGCCAAAATACTAGCGACTAGCTTTACAAAATAATTTTCAGCCAATTGATGCTTTTGCAGAACGAATTGTGAAATATTCGGTTCCACATCCAACATACTCTTAAGCAAGTGACCATTGTCAATAGCCTGGTTGCCTTGTTGCATAGCAAGCTGAGTAGCAAATTCTACTACTTCCTGCGCTTTTAAGGTATAATTATTTAAATTCATAGCATTATTTTTTAATGCTTGCTAAACATCAATTGCATTGCCACTAACAATAAAAAGATAATTTGACAGATAAAACACGAACTAAGTGTCATTTAGTCAGCATTGAAGTTTGACCGGTTTAAAACCGTCCACCTTCAACCCGTCCTAATAAGCTAAAAACCACGCCAAAATCGAGTGCAGATTTAAAAGAATTGTAAAAATAAATACTGTAAGTTGTTGATTTTTCGCAAAAAAAAATATATTTGCACTTACGAACGACTTTACAATGAGACAAAAATACATTCTAGATGCTGAAAAACTCGTTTTTAGGCCAGAGGAAATTACCTTAAAAAAACGACTAAAAAACATAGCAAATTATCTGATAGCGGGAGCCTCACTAGGTATACTTGTATGGGGTATTGCTTTTTTTGATGCTATGGAATCGCCTGAAAAAATAGTTCTAGAGAAACAAAACCAGCTTTTATTAAACGACATAGCTTCAATAAATACCCAATTTGAGCAAATAGCTTTATTTATAAATGAAGTGCAACATCGCGATGACAATTTCTACCGGGTTATTTCGCAAACCAATCCCATTTCGCCCAGTATCCGTCAGGCAGGTTTTGGTGGTGTTGACAAATACAATCACTTGCAGGCTTCTGAAAATAGTGAAGTTTTGATTGATGTTTTGAAAAAAGGGGATATTTTATTGAACCAACTCAAAGTGCAAAACCGGTCGTACGATACCGTAATTCATCTGGTCATAAACAAAGAAGACAGTCTTTTATCGTTACCGGCCATAGCTCCCGTTGCTCCTTACGATTATTTCAGAATCTCTTCACCATTTGGTCGCCGGGTACACCCGATAACCAAAAAGGTTCACCGCCACGACGGGGTTGACTTTGCCGCAAGAACCGGAAAAGCTATTTATGCTACAGGAAATGGTGTGGTTAGTTCGGTTAAATTATCGACCATTGGTTATGGAAACCGCATTATAATAAACCATGGCTACGGATATAAGACGCTTTATGCCCATTGCAGTAAGATTTTTGTTAAGGACGGCGATACAATAAAAAGAGGTCAATTAATAGGACTTGTAGGCAGCACCGGAACATCAACTGGTCCTCACCTGCATTATGAAGTGATCCAAAACAACATAAAGAAGAATCCGGAATCCTTTTATTACAACGATTTAAATAATCAGGAATACGACGAAATGGTTAAGGTCCTGGCCAATACTAAATAGTTGTACTTTTTTTCCAGCTTCCCCATTTCAAATAAACCAGGCTCAATAATCCCAAACCTAGGCCGTATAATATTTCAACCATCCAAACGGTGCTTATTTTTGCTCCCGGTGTTCCGGTAATCCAATAAATTGCACCCAAATAAAAAGAGAGTACAATCATTTCGATGAACAAGGCAATTTTTGTTTTTCCTGTTCCTGAAACTGCCTGAAAAAGGATAAAGCCAAAAGCCAATGTAAAGGTTGCCACCATAACGGTATAAAAAACCGGAACCGTTTGAATAATAACTTCATCGATGTTTGTATAAATACTGATTATTTTTTCAGGAATAAAAGCTAAAGCCCCCACAACAATTGAAATTCCTGCCACAGCAAGGCCCATCGATTTAAGAATTATTGTATTTATCCGCTTCAATTCACCCCGCCCAATGGCATAACTTACCAGGGTATTGGTTGCCGAAGCAAATCCAAAGATAGGAACCAATAAAACAATATAAATACTGCGAATAATGTTCGAAATAGCCAAAGGTAATTCACCCATGCGTTCCACAAACATGAAAAAAACAAACCAAACCGCAAACGAAATAAAATTCTGAAGCATGGTTGGGAACGAAATGGAAAAGACCGATTTTAACTGTTCCCATTTAATGGGTACCCAATTAAACAAACCAAAAATCTGTAGCTTTTTACTTTTTTGTGTGTACAAAATAAAAAACAACATGGCCGTATATTCAGCAATTACCGATGCAAGTGCAGCACCCTGAATTCCCATAGTTGGAAAAATTCCAATACCAAATATCAGCAGGTAATCTAACAAAATATTAACCACTGCCATAATTGCCGTGGTAATTCCTATTACCTTGGTATTAGCCGTACCAATATAAAAAGCCCTGAAAAGCGTATTGGTAAATGCGGCAAATATTCCATACATCCTGAAATCAAGAAAACGTATACTCTCGCCGGCTATGGCCTCCGACTGAAGGGTTTGATGCAAGGTACCAAAAGCAAATAACTTAACAATCACAAATATACTGAAGGCAAAAACTATCAAAAAAACAAATGCATGGTTGAGAATGGCGTTTATTTCGGACAATTTATTTTGGCCGAAACGACGTGCCACCAGTATCTGCACTCCTAAACCAAAACCCCAACCCAACATTACTAAGGTAAGGTAAAACATTCCTCCAATAGCCGCTGCTCCCAGTTGAATCTCGCCCAATCGCCCCACAAATGCGGTGTCGACTACCGTAATTATATCCTGGGCCAGACTACCCAGAATAATAGGAAAAGCAATGTGCCAGATGTTTTTAAGTGAATACCAATTGACCTTTTGTGTTTGTTCCATGAACTATTTTATTGCTGTTATGCGATGCCCTGAGTTAAGAAAAAAAATGCCGGTTAAAATATCCGGCATTTTTCTGGTAAAATGTAAAGCTTATTTTAAATAATCGTCGAAATAGTTCGTTACTTTTTGCATCAAATGGATGCGATCGAAACCACGAACGTTATGCTCTGCTTCGGGATAGACAAAATAATCGATCGGAACCTGATTCTTAATGCATTCGCTAAGAAAAAGCTGGCTGTGCTGCCAAACTACCGTAGGATCGACACCCCCATGAATAAGCAGCAGTTTTCCTTTCAGATCTTTTGCTCTTGGAAGCAAAGATGTAAACAGATAACCATCGGGGTTTTCGTCGGGCGAATCCATATACCGCTCGCCATACATCACTTCGTAATATTTCCAGTCGATAACCGGACCTCCGGCAACCCCTACTTTAAATACATCGGGATAATTTACCATCAGCGAGGTAGTCATAAAACCGCCATAGCTCCAGCCATGAACACCAATGCGGTTCATATCGACAAAACCCAGCGATTCCAGATGATTTATACCTTTTAGCTGGTCTTTCATTTCGTTTACCCCGCACTGCCGGTGAATCACATTTTCGAATTCAAGCCCGCGATTGGCTGATCCCCGATTATCAAGAATAAATAGTACGTATCCATTTTGTGCCATATAGTATTCCCATAAACGGGCACCACCCAGCCAACGGTTATTTACCAACTGCGCGTGGGGTCCGCCATATACGTAAACTATGGCAGGGTACTTACGGGTAGAATCAAAATCGGCCGGCTTAATTATGCGGTAATACAAATCGGTAACACCATCGGCTGCTTTTAACGAACCAATTTTCATTTCCGGCATTTTGTATGCTGCCAGTGGATTAGCCGACTTTATTATAGTGCGTATTTTAGTCCCTTTTAACGATACCATATCAACCACTTTAGGTGTTTTTATATTTGACCAGGTGTCGATAAACAATTTGGCTCCGGCATTAAAAAGTACCGAGTGGGTTCCTTGTACAAGGGTTAATTTTATGGTTTTCCCGTTTTTCAAATCCGTTTTATACAAATGCCGCTCAATCGGACTTTCTTTAGTTGCTATATAATACAGGCTGTTTTTATCGAGATAAACCACATCGGTAATTTCCCAATCTCCTTCGGTAACCGGTTTAATAAGCTGTCCATCGGTACTATACAGGTACGCATGATTGTATCCCTGATTTCGTGATTGATAAACAAAACGATCCGGTTTGTTATCGATAAATAGTAAAGGATGGTAGGGTTCTACGTATTTTTCGTTTCGCTCTTCAAAAAGTGTTTTATCTAAGCTTCCATCTTCAACGACATACCGGTTTAGCTTCATGTGATTCTGTTCCCGGTTCAAAACCTGAAGGTAAATATATTGTTCGTCGGGGCTCCAGGTTAAATTGGTCAGGTATTTTTCCGAAACGGTATCCTGGTTTTCAATATACTGCGTCTGCCTGGTCGAAAAATCATAAACACCCACACTAACGTGTTCGCTGGCCATTCCCGCCATGGGATATTTTATAAAATTCACTTCAGCTTCCCGGGCTGTGATATCAACCAAAGGATAATCTTTAACTTTCGATTCATCTTTTTGGTAATAAGCCAATTTGGTTCCTTTTGGCGACCAGAAAATACCCCCGCTAATTCCAAATTCGTTACGACTAACCGATTGTCCGCTTACTATATTTTTATTTACTGAAGAGGTGATGGCCAAAGGTTTATTGGCCGCATCAATCACATAAAGATTATTATCAAGGGTATAGGCTATCCGTTTCGATTCGTAATGAATTTCTTTATTTTCAGCAGCTTCAGGTAAAATAATCTGCGTAAGAAGCTGTTTTTCTTTTAATTGTACGACCAGCCAGGTATTTTTGCTGTAAAAATGAAATTCGTTTTCGTTGTACCAGGTAAAAGCCGGCAGGTACGCCAGGGTATCCACTTTTTTAGTATGTAATATTTCATTCAATTCCGATAACGTAAATACCACCATCGAATCGGCTTTTTGGGCCGATTGCTGATACACTTTATAATAATCCTGAAAAGTAAACTGGTTTGAATTTCCACGCCACTGTAAGTTATGAAATGATTCAGGAGCCAGATTTCGCCATTGCCCCACTACAGCATCACTCATGGTGAGCATTTTATCCTGTGCCAAACCAAATAACGACAACTGTAAGATTATCAATACCGATAGCAATTGTTTCATACTGTATTTTTTTTAATTATAATTAACGTGCAACATCGCATTGGGGGGTAAACAATACTTCTGGCTTAAAATGCATCACGGTTAGTTTTCACAATAATTATTTGCCGGTTTGTATTCCTGAGCACCTGTTTTTTAAACACCCTATGCGATGCCAAATATACAATACACCAACTGATAATAGCAAAACCTTTAGATGTTTTTTAAAATAATAACGGGCTTAGTGCATTCGGGGTATCATTTTTTGTAAATGGTGGATTTACCCGCCGTCCATTGCTTTGAGATTTCATTATTTTTTCATTACTTGCGGTATAATGTAACACCAATACAATCTGAATTATGAGTAACGTACAAAAGTATTTGCTTTTTGTATTCTTTGTTAGCTTGCTGGCCTTTTCATGCAAATCAGATAAAAAGACTGACACTTCGGGCCTTGAAAAAGCATTAAACGTAGAATTAGACACAACCAGCAAAGTATTCCGCTTTGAAAATTCATTGTTCAGCATCCCCTCGCCTTACCAATTGTCGATTTTAATAAAAAGCATTGGTGCCGATTACAATTCCGAATTAATAAACCCATCTGATAACTTTAAACACTACACCAGTTTATTCGAAAAAGCCATAAACATGGGAATATATGGTGCCGATTTAGCTTACTTAAATATTTATCAACAATCACCCACAGCCATTACCTATTTCTCAATAATTAAATTATTGGCTCAGGATTTAGGTCTTTCGGCAGCTATCGACCCACAAATTTTTAAACGTATTGAAAGCAATATCGACAATCAGGACAGTTTATTGTATATTATGTCGAATACTTATCGCGATGTGGATTTCTTTTTAAAGGAAAATCAGCGCCAACGCGAAGGAGCCCTGGTTTTGGCCGGTGGATGGATTGAGGCCATGTACTTTTTAACCACCCTTTCACTGGAAACTAAAAATGTAGCACTGATTCAACGTGTAGGCGATAACAAACAACCCCTGGAGAATTTAATCAAAATTCTTCAGCCCTATTACAACGAATCAGATGACATTAAAAAACTGTTCGACGATTTAATCGATCTTGCCTACGAATTCGATGCTGTTGAAACCAAGTACCAATTTAAGGAACCAACAACGCTGCCTCAGGAAAAGTTAACCAAAGTACATTCAGTTACCGAAACGATTGTTTCTGATGAAGTTCTGACTACCATTAATGATAAAATTACCCACATCAGAAATTTACTCATTAAATAAGCAGAAACCAATGAAAACCCTACGCCGAATAATGTATATAACCTTATTTACCTTGATGCTGGCATCTCCGGTAAAAGCACAACTCGATTCCACCATGCGGCTGTGCCAAAGCCATATGAATTTACCTTTTATCTCCGACGGGCAATCGTACACCGCTTTGTTAAACGGTGATGAAACTGCTGAGTTTTACACCACCTTTTATGAAGAAAGCACCTATCGCATTGTAGCGTATAGCGGAACCAACGAGGGAAACCTTAAATTCGCGGTTTACGATCAGGAACGCAACTTACTTTTTACAAATACCGATTTTGAAAATATCCCCTACTGGGATTTTGAATTCGACCATACCATGGATTGCATTATTGAAGCTCAGTTAGACCCTAAAAACCAAAGTTCGGGAATTGCAGTCCTTTTAATCGGGTTTCAACAATAAATACAGGCAGTACTAAAACCTACTCATGAGTGAACGGATTCTAAAAGCTTTAATGCAACTATTTGCCATTATTGCTGGCCCAAGAAGCAGCAATAGAAATGGCAGAAACATTGTGGAATCGTTTCTCAAACAGCAACTCAACGAAGAAATTATTGATGAATACCTTAAGCTCTTCGATGGCTTTTACGCCCTGTATCAAAAAAAACAAAGTCAGGAAAACCGTCGCGAAAAGAGCCTTTCGCTCAGCTCGGTTAAAGTACTGAAAATTTGCACCCAGATAAACCAGGAACTCGATTTACGGCAAAAAGTAGTTGTACTTATACGGCTGCTCGAATTTGTTAAAACCGACGTGGAAATTTCAGCACAGGAATTGGAGTTTATTCTTACCGTAGCCGACATTTTTCATTACCCGGAAAACGAATTTACCCTGATTAAGGATTTTGTGCTCAACCCTTTCGACGCCATGCCCGAAACGCCGAACATGCTGCTCATCGACGGACAAAAAACAACCACCAAACCAAACATCCGGCATTTGTATCAGGAATCGTTTCACGACAAAATCTGGGTGCTCCATTTTAAACCTTCCGATATGTACCTGGCCCGCTGTTTTGGCGAGCACGAGGTTTACATAAACGGGCAAATGATAATTAACGACCGGGTTTATATTCTAACGCAGGGCTCGGCTTTGCGCGATTCAAAAATGAAACCCATTTATTATTCCGACATCATCAGTGCCTTTTACATTAACGAAAGTGACAATAAAATTGAATTTGCCGCCCAGCAGGTAGAGTATCACTTTAAAGGGGGCATAAAAGGATTGCATAAAATTGATTTTGTTGAAGAATCGGGTAGCCTGATTGGAATTATGGGCGCCAGCGGAGCCGGAAAATCAACCCTGCTTAACGTGCTTAACGGAAGTAACCAGCCCTCATCGGGTAAGGTTACCATTAATGGTGTTGACATTCATAAGGAAAAGGAAAAAGTTGAAGGTTTAATTGGCTTTGTGTCGCAGGACGACTTGCTGATTGAAGAACTATCGGTGTACCAAAACCTTTTTTACAATGCCAAATTGTGCTTTGGCAACACCAGTAATTTTCAGCTGAACCTTAAAGTTTTCAGAATACTAAAAAGCCTGGGGCTTTATGAAATTAAAGACATGGTGGTGGGCAACCCCCTCAACAAAAAAATTAGCGGGGGGCAACGAAAAAGATTGAACATTGCCCTGGAATTAATTCGCGAACCGGCCATTTTATTTCTCGACGAGCCAACATCAGGATTATCATCGCGCGATTCGGAAAACATTATGGATTTGCTCAAAGAGTTGGCCTTAAAGGGAAAACTTATTTTTACAGTTATCCATCAACCCTCGAGCGATATATTTAAAATGTTCGACAAATTATTTATCCTCGACAACGGAGGCTATTTAATTTACGATGGCAACCCGGTTGATTCCATTATCTACTTTAAGTCAAAAATTCATCACGCCAACTGGAACGACAGCGAGTGCAGGCTCTGCGGCAATGTAAATCCGGAACAGGTTTTCAATATAATCGATTCAAAAATTATTGACGAATACGGAAACCTGACCCACAACCGCCGAAAAACACCCCAGGAATGGTTCCGGCATTTAACTGAGAACCGCGATTTACCGGCTTTAAGCTTACGCAAAGGACAGCACCTGCCCGAAAACGCCTTTAAAATTCCCGGAAAAGTCAAACAGTTTTTTGTTTTTATTACCCGCGATGTGCTTTCGAAAATTGCTAACCGACAATACCTTATTATAAATCTTACCGAAGCACCCATTCTGGCGTTTTTACTTTCGTTTATTATTAAATACTACACCAACGACAGTTCCGGTTATTCACTGAGCGGAAACCCAAACCTGCCGGTTTACCTGTTTATTTCGGTTATTGTAGCCATTTTTATTGGTTTATCGGTTAGTGCTGAAGAAATTATAAAAGATCGGAAAATTCTTAAACGCGAACGCTTTCTTAACTTAAGCCGCACCAGCTACCTCCTGTCCAAAATTATTATTCTATTTGTACTATCAGCATTCCAGGCCTTGATTTTTGTATTTATTGGAAACAGCATTATGGGCATTCAGGGCATGTATTTTAATTACTGGCTGGTATTGTTTAGCGCCTGGTTTTTTGCCAGCATGATGGGGCTTAATATTTCCGACACGTTCGATACGGTGGTTACCATTTACATTCTGATCCCGTTTTTGGTTATCCCCCAGCTCATTTTAAGTGGTGTAATCATTTCGTTCGACAAACTAAACCCGGCCATATCGTCGCCCTCAAAAATACCCTGGTATGGCGAAATTATTACTGCACGCTGGGCATATGAAGCCCTGGCCGTTTATCAGTTTACCCATAACGATTACGAAGCCATTTTTTACGATTACAATAAGGTTATGAGCGATTCCGATTACAAAAAGAATTACTGGGTAAAAACCCTGATGAACAAGGTATCGTATTGCCAGCGTAATTATACCAATCCGGTAATGCAGTTAAAAGTAAAAGAAGCCCTGACTGTTTTACGAAACGAGATTGAGAAAGAATTGCATGAGAACAGCCGGGTGCCTTTTATCCTGCTCAATCAGTTGTACTATGATAAGATTGACGAAAATGTTTTAAGTGAAACCGAAAACTATTTGGCTCAACTAAATAATTATTATTTAAAACGCTTTAACCGGGCCAATAATCTACGCGACGAATTAATCAACTCGTTCCAGGAAACTAAAGAAGACAAAGAAGCTTTTTTAAAACTGAAACGAGAAAACACTAACGAAAACCTGACCACTTTTGTGCGCAATTCAAATTCATTGGAACGAATTATTGAATGGAAAGGTCAACTGGTTCGAAAAATTGATCCCATTTACCTGGATTCTGATAATGAATTTATAAAAGCTCATTTTTATGCTCCCAATAAAAAGCTGTTTGGCTATTATGTCGACACTTATTGGATAAATATACTGGTGATGTGGGTTTATAACCTTTTGTTGTACCTAAGCCTGCATTTCAGGTTGCTCCGCCGACTGATTGACTATTTTACCTATAAAAAACTGATATAAAAAAAGAAGGCTGCAACATGTTGCAGCCTTCTTTTTTTATAGTAAATATCGTTATTCTTCGATTTCAACCATTTTAAAAGGAATCTTAATAATCGATTGGTAATCTTCACCGGCTTCCAACATATCTTCGTCATCCTCCTCGTAATACCAGTTAATAATTACCTCGTTTCCGCTTTTGTAGATGGCCTCAAGTTTTTTGAATACATCTAAAATACACTTGGAGCTACTGGTATTAAAATACTCGAGTTGAATATTCACTTCGGTAAGCGTGGCCGGATTCGACAAATATTGCTCGAGCCAATCGACCAGGGGTTTGTAAAACTCAATCGAATTCTCTGGTATCGAACGTCCTTTTATCTCAACTTTTCCTTTTTCGCTATCAAAATTTACCGTAGGTGTTTTGGGTGTTCCTGTAATTGAAATTGGTTCCATAGGATTCTGATATTTAGTTATTCTACAATATTAACATTTATACTGAAAAAATAATAATTTTCGCTGTAATTATGAAATTCAAATTTAATTTTACTTCCCGATTTTCGTGCTATATCCACCATGCCTAAACCGCCTCCGCCTTTTTCAGAAAATTCCTGATTATCGAGAATCTCTTTATACAAATTCTTCAGTTCTTCTTTATCGAGCCTGTTGATATGCGATAAATGATTATCCAAAAAGGCTTTTTGTTTTTCATTAACAAAGTTACCAGTTATTACATGATAACCAATGCAATTCTTACTTAAAATACAAACAGCATACTTCCCTTTTAATTCCTCGCTGCTATCGGACGGCAATACCGACGAATGATGATACAGGTTTTGCATGGCCTCGACCAATACATTAAATATTTTCTTGCGCGCTTTTGAGGGTGCCTGTTCCAACTGTGCTTCTATAGTACCCAATGAATCGGCTAAAAATGAATTTGACACTTCTCCGTTATAAAGAAACAAAACCTCATCCTTGCTATTTTGTTTAACCCAATCCTGGATATTAAATGCCATAATTCTTTTTCATGTATCGGTTTAATCTGACAAATATAAAAAAAAATTGGAAAATCCTTGTTTTTTTGCTTTTCATTGGTGAATATTAAACCCTTCACTACTTTTACGTATTCATTGCACTTTTATATGATATATACCATAGGCGAAATAGTACTCGACATTATTATAAAGAACCTCGACGAAGCCCAGATAAAACCCGGCGGCTCCATGCTTAATACAGCCATCTCGCTCGGTCGGCTTAAAGTTCCGGTAAACCATATTTCGGTATTATCGCGCGATAAGGCTGCAGAACTTTTAATCGACTTTTTGCATCACAATGCGGTCGGCAGCCAATACATTTACCGCGATGCCTCGATAAAAACAAACCTGGCTTTGGCTTTTCTCGATGCACAAAACAACGCCCAATACAGTTTTTATAAAGATAAAGCGAAACAAACACCCCCATTGCAGTTTCCTGAAGTTAAGGCAAACGACATGATTCACTTTGGTTCGTTTTTTGGGTTGAATCCGATTTGGCATTCGCAACTGGATGCATTTTTAAACCGGGTAAACAACCTGAATGGCATTGTGCTCTACGACCCCAACTTCAGGACACCCCACCTGCATCAGTTGCCCGAATTATTTCCGCTTATTGAGAAAAACTTAGCACACGCAAGTATTGTTAAAGGATCGAACGACGATTTTAAAAACATATATGGAGTAACCAACGGACAAACCACCTGGGATAAGATAAAAATACTGGGTCCCCGAATCCTTATTTACACCAAAGGCAATCAGGGTGTAGAACTGTTTACCGATGCTTTTCATCTCAGTCTTGAGGCAAAAAAGATAAAGACCATCAGCACGGTTGGAGCCGGCGATACCTTTTCGGCCGGCATTCTGTTTCGTTTGTACCATCAATTAAACCAGGGAAAACAACTGATGGACCTGGATAAATCGGACTGGACCCAAATTCTGGAAACAGCCACGCTGTTTGCCAGCGAAACCTGCCAGAGTTACGACAATTATTTATCGGTAAGCTTTGCCAACAACTATTTGCATGTACAGTAAAGAAGAAAACCGTCTGCTGCGCCAGGAATTCTGGACTACTTTCGACAAATACACCCAATTCTTCGGAAAAAAAACCGGTGCTCCCATAAAGTGGATGCTTTACAAAACCGGAATCAAGGGACTGGAATTAAAATTCGAATTAGAACCTAACCATATCACGGTTTGCATCGAACTAAACCACAAGAATGAAGACCGACGTTTTGCCATGTTTGTATTTCTGGATACCTACCGGAATATTATAAATCAGGGTTTCGCCCCCTCACCCATCTGGAACGACGACTTGCTCACCGACACCAATAAAACGGTGGCACAGGTATACGTCGAGAAAACAGGATTAAACTTTCACAACCGTGACCATTGGCCGGCAATTTATGAGTTTATGGCCAGTAACATGCTACGTTTACAAACCAACCTGCAGGATATACTTCCACTGCTCCAGGAAGAATTTGGAAGGTAATTCAACAGTTACCAGTCCTCAGTCTACAGTTACCAGCCAAAAAGCAATGAACAATTAACAATGAATAGTGAATAGTGAATAATGAAAAGTTAAAAGTGAATTAAAACCTGGCATCCGGTAACCAGTCTTCAACATACAGACAGCAGTTCGCAGTCAAATCAATGAAGAGTGTAAAGTGAAAAATGAAAAGTGAAGCGTTGGCAATTCACAGCCTCAATAAAAACAAGCCCCAGCGGGGCGTAAGCTTGGTAGAAAATAGAAAACACAGCGAAAATGCGGTGCAAGCAATTGTTTAACCATGGAATGCTGAGTTATCATGCACCGCCACCAGACAGCAGCCCTCAGGCGGCAGTGGGCAGTCTTCAGCCAACTTACGGCAGGTGCCAGATTCGGATTAAAAACAAACCCCGGCAGGACAGAACCCGGTAAACGCTACGAGGGTTTGGAACCCTCGTAGCGTTGTTCGCTCGCTCACCAATTCCCAATCAGCAGCAAAACCCCGGAGGGGTTAAAGGTCGGTAGAACAACAGTCCCCCTAAAAATGCGGTGCAAGCAATTGCTTAACCATGAAATGCCAGCCTGCCATGCACCGCCACCAGACAGCAGCCCTCAGGCGGCAGTGGGCAGTCTTCAGCCAACTTACGGCAGGTGCCAGATTCGGATTAAAAACAAACCCCGGCAGGACAGAACCCGGTAAAGAGGCTGTCCAAAAAGTAAAAGGACAGCCTTTTTAATTTGTTGTCTCCTCAAAAATTACGATATTGAGGGTGGATATGACAACACGATCAAAAGTACGGTTTAAAGCGATTACTTCCCAACAATCAG
>JBFWMB010000059.1:0-25596 GCA_050251815.1 Salinivirgaceae bacterium
TCTTCAATCCTATTTGGATGAATTTTGCTACAAATTAAACCGTAGATACTTTGGTGATAAGGTTTTTGACAGACTTGCCATTGCTATGTCTGATAATTACTGGTATAATAATGACTAATCATATAATAATTTATCATATGCTTGTTTAACTACATTATATTGCAGTTTTATATAACCATCGTTCGGAAACAAGCGTAAAGCAAATTCCAATTGATTGTGAGCATTTTCAATTTGTTCCTGATTCACAAGAAACTCTGAGTATTTCAGAATGGCATCTATCACCAAACTTTTAACCAAAGGATCGGCTTTAAAACTATTAGCGGCCAGTTTTTCGTTTAATTGTTTAACCGCCTCATCCATTGTTCGCTCTCCTTGAGACACATTGTTCGACATAACTTCATTCAAACCAATAAAATAAGTAAAGCTTAAGTCCTCTTCCCTGTTTAGTTTGCTAAAAAGTTTTGCTGCTGCAACTGTTTTACGATAATCTGCTTTATCAAAAACTTCTTTAATTTCTTTTTTCTGCATTTCTTTCAGATGATTGATGAAGTCGATATTATCGTTGTACATTTCCCCTTCTTTGTCTTTTTTAATAAAGCGTCCGGCATAATTAACTGCTTGTTTAAAACCGTCTTTATAATCTTCACGAATATCGCTGTCTTCAGAAATTGAAAGCTGATAAAAACATAAAGACATGTATAAAAAGGGTTCTGCATCTTTTGAACTTTCAGATTTAAACGTATAATCGTCGGCTTTAAACAGGCAGCTTTCATATTTAGCCTGGCTGTATAGTTTAGCCAGCTTCTCGTAAGTTCCTCCAACTACCTGAAATTGAGCTGAACTACTAATGTATAAAAACAAGGTGAGAATGAATACTAAGTTTTTCATTGTTAAATAAGTTTGTATAAAACCTGATAATTCGGCTTAAATTTAAGCATCAAAAATTTAAAGCTACCAATATTGATTCGTATTTAATAATAAAATAGCCAGCTTTTGACTAAATAACAATTTTTAGGAGTTAAAAGTTAAACAGAATTCTGTTATATTTAGTTCGGGTTGATAATAAATTTACAATTTTCTGAGAATATGAAGCGACTTTTTCTGGCATTTGAACTTCCGCACTATTTTAAAGAGGAATTAATTGCTTTTAAAAGTTTGGTTTCCTTAAACGGACCAATACGCTGGGTTCCCATTGAAAATCTACATGTTACCTTATTTTTTATTGGAAACTTTCACGAATTGTTACTCGATAAACTTAAAGATGAATTAAACCAGGTATTAATTAAGCACCACATGTTTGAACTGGAATTTGATAAATTGGTAGTGATGCCAAAGAAACGGCCTTATATGGTTTGGGCGCAATTTAAACCAAACCCAGAATTCAAGGAATTGTACCAAAAAGCAGCTTTGTATTTTTCTCAAAAACCCAATCACGAAATTAATATTCATGCCACACTGGCACGCTTTAAGGGCAATACTAATGTAGTTTTGTGTCAACCATTATCAATAGAAAAAAGCGTGAAAATCAAGCAAGTTGTGCTTTACGAATCCATACTAAATCCTGATGGTGTTGAATATTTGCCCTTGCAACAATACAGGTTAAACAATTGAATATATTTTATTCTATGCTAAAGCAATATGGTTTAGCGCTTAATGTAAGAACCTTTAATTTCTTGAAATTCATTATTTTCAAATACAATTTTTCCGTTTTTTATTACCATAAGTGCTTTACCTGTGAATTCCAAACCTTCATAGATACTGGAATCGCATTGTTGCCATTGGTTTTGGAGTGTAGCCGTAAATTTTGCCTTAGGATTCCATATCACAACGTCGGCATCAAACCCTGATTGCAACTCACCTTTATTCTTCAAGCCAAATATCTTTGCCACCTGTGCTGAAGTTAAGGCAACCCATTGTTCCAAAGAAATAATTCCTTTTAAAACTCCATGTGTGAATAAACTGGTCAGGCGGTATTCTACGCCTCCTGTCCCATTGGGTATTTTGGTAAAATCATCTTTTCCTAGGTTTTTTTGTCCGAAAAGATTGAACGGACAATGATCAGTTCCAATACTTTTAATAATTCCCGAACTCAAAGCATTCCATAGAATTTTTTTATCGTATTCATCTTTAAGGGCCGGGCTAAAAACAAACGGGGCTGCTTGCTCAAAACTTCCTTTTAGATTTTCGTGCGTAAACATCAAGTATTGGGGACAGGTTTCAGCATAAACTGACATACCTTTTTTTTGTGCTTCGGCAATATACTTAACAGATTCTGCTGCGCTAATATGCACAAAATAAATGCTTGCTCCGGTTTCAGCAGCTATATCAATGGCCTTTTTAACAGCATTTGCTTCTACGCTGGCCGGTCGAGATAAAGCATGATAATAAGGTTCTTTTTGTCCATTGGCTAAAAAACGCTTTTGTAATATATCTATAGCATCGCCGTCTTCGGCATGAATGGTTACCAGCACATTAAGTTTTGCCGCTTGTTCCATCACTTTTCGCAAAGTATCTGTATTAATGCCGATGGTTTGTTTATAGGCCATATAAACTTTAAATGAATTTATTCCGGCTTCATTAACAGCAAATTCCATTTGCTTGGCCATGGTTTTATCCCAGTAAATTGGACTTATATGGAAGGCATAATCGCAAAGGCAGTTGTTGGCTTCTGCCATACGCTCCGGAAATGCTTCCTGAAAAGTTTGATTGGCTTTGGGTGTAATAAAATCAATGATGGTTGTTGTTCCCCCAGCTAATGCTGCTTTTGAACCGGAATAAAAATTGTCGGCCGAATAACCGGCAGTTGTTACTAAATGAAAATGCACATGAGGATCAATTCCTCCGGGAATTACATAATTATTTTTCGCATCGATTATATGTGTTCCCTGAGGATAAGATTGAATGTCAGGCATACGCTGAAGTATTTTGCCATCGCCAATAAGTAAGTCAGCATGCTCTTTTTTATGGGCATCGATAAGCAAACCATTTTTAACAAGCAGGTACTTCATATTTTTCGTTTTTTATTAACATTTTTTTATCTGGGATGCGAAAGGTAGCCAAATTAGCCCGAAATTGTTTAACTTTCAAACCTAAATATCGGATAAGTAACAAAATTAGTAAAAGATGCATTTCAACAGAACCAAGATTGTGGCTACGGTCGGTCCAGCTTCTTCATCGCGCCTGATGTTAAATCAGTTAATCGATGCCGGCGTAAATGTTTTTCGTTTGAATTTCTCGCATGGAACCCATGCCGATCACAAGCAGGTAATTGACCATATACTCGATTTGAATCAGGAAAAGAATACTCATGTTGCCCTGCTTGTCGATTTACAGGGACCTAAACTACGGGTTGGCGAAATTGAAAACAACGGAGTTCAATTGATTGAAGGTGAAGAAATTGATTTTGTTAACGAGGAATGCCTGGGAACAGCTAAAAAAGTGTACATGAGTTATAAGTTATTTCCCATGGACGTAAAACCAGGCGACGTAATTTTAATTGACGACGGTAAGCTTAAACTGGAAGCTGTTTTTACCAATAAAGTGAATCTGGTTAGGGCCAGGGTTATTCATGGAGGTATTTTATCTTCGAAAAAAGGCGTCAACCTTCCCAGTACGCACATCTCCTTGCCCAGTCTTACCCGAAAAGATATTGAAGATGCCAATTTTGCGTTGGATCAGGGAGTCGACTGGATTGCCCTCTCGTTTGTGCGCTCAGTTACCGATATTGCTGATTTAAAGGATTTAATCCGGAAAAAGAAAAAACACACCAAGGTTATTGCAAAAATTGAAAAACCCGAAGCGCTTAAAGAAATCGATAATATAATTGACGTTACCGATGGCATAATGGTGGCCCGTGGCGATTTGGGCGTAGAAATGCCCTTTCACGAAGTTCCGTTGATGCAAAAAATGCTGGTCGAAAAGTGTATTAAATATGCCAAACCGGTAATCATTGCTACTCAAATGATGGAAAGCATGATACAAAACTTCAGTCCCACTCGGGCTGAAGCAAACGATGTAGCTAATGCCGTAATCGACGGAGCCAGTGCTTTAATGTTAAGCGGCGAAACCAGTGTAGGACAATATCCGGTTGAAGTTATTCAAAGTATGCGCAAGATAATTACCTATACCGAACAAAAAGGTTATAAATATTACCGTGAGCATTCTCCTTCAGTTATGAACCATTCTTTTATACCCGATTCAATATGTAGCAGTGCCTGCACCATGGCGCAACAAACCCGGGCTAAATCGATAATTGTACTTACTTATTCGGGTTATACAGCCTTTCGCATTGCCAGTCACCGGCCCGATGCCAATATTTTTGCTTTTACTCCCGAAAAAGGTTTATTACGGCAAATGTCTTTACTTTGGGGAACGAGGCCCTACTTAACCGATGAGTTTTTATTTACCAACGATGCGGTTGAATTTACGCTTAAATATTTAAAAGAAAATAACTTAATAGATGAAAGCGAATTGCTCGTTCATGTGGGAAGTATTCCCTTAAATAAGCGCGGTCAAACCAATATGGTCAAGCTTTCTTATTTTTAATTCATTTCAAAACTTAACAAACAAAGAATATTATCGAAAAATTCTGGGTACTTTTTGTTCAAGCAGCATTAAATCGGCTAAAACAATTGCTGTCATTGCTTCAAGAATGGGCGGTACGCGTAAGGCCACACAGGCATCGTGACGCCCCTGAATTTTTAATTCTTCCACCCGGTTTGTTTCAAAATTCATGGTTTGCTGTACTTTGCTTATACTCGAAGTAGGTTTTATAGCAACCTTGAATACTAATTCATTCCCATTGGTAATACCACCGTTTATTCCCCCGGCATGGTTAGTTTTTGTTGTTCCATCTGCATCGATTATGGCGTCGTTGTGTTCTGAACCAGTCATTTGGGCAGCCCGAAAACCGCTACCAAATTCAATTCCCTTGGTTGCAGGTATCGCAAATACCGCATGACTGATTAAGGATTCAACCGAATCCCAAAATGGTTCTCCCAGTCCTGCAGGCAAACCTTTTACGCGACATTCCACTATACCACCAATAGAATCCTGATTCGCTAAGGCTTTATTAACTGCTTCATCAATACTTTTTGAACCGCCGGCTTCAACTAAAGTTGCACTGATTGTTTGTGCTGTAAGTAGCTTTTTGGCCAAAACGCCTGCAGCCACAATGCCAATCGTTAATCGGGCACTGAAATGGCCTCCGCCCCGGTAGTCGTTAAAGCCACCAAATTTTACTTTACCGGTAAAATCAGCATGACCCGGTCTGGGAGATGCTACCAGATTTTCATAATCGCCCGAGCGGGTGTTCATGTTCCTAAAAAAAATACTCAAAGGAGCTCCCGTGGTTTTGCCATTAAAAACACCACTCATTAATTCAGGTAAATCGGCTTCTTTACGCGGCGTAGTTCCAGTAGCACCCGGACGCCGCCGTGCTATGTCTGTTTCAAAATCGGATTCACTTAAGGGAACACCTGCCGGGCAGCCATCAATAATAACTCCGGCGCCAATTCCATGCGATTCGCCAAACAATTGTATTTTAAATATTCTTCCGTATGTGTTCATTGTTTTGTTTTTTATAGATACCAGAATTTGATTAGGAACTATTCCAAATTAATACATTATCTTAACACCAAGGATCTCCAAATCGTTATAAAAATCGGGATAGGTCTTGTTTACACACAATGCGTCTTCAATGGTAATGGGGCCCGTAGCATTTAAAGCAGCCAGAGATAAGGCCATAGCCATGCGATGATCGTTATGAGCCTTAACCGTTCCGGAGCGTACCGCCCCCCCGGCAACTTGCATTATATCATCCTGTATATCAATGTTTATTCCAATTTTATTAAACTCTTGCTTTAATGCTTCTCCGCGATTACTTTCTTTATGAACCAAGCGATGAACCCCGTGTATTTTGCTGGTTCCTTTGCAGTTAGCCGCCAGTGCGGTTAAAACAGGAAAAAGATCGGGGCAATGCATGGCATCAAACTCAAAAGCTTGTAATTCAGCTGGTTTTGAAACAGTAATTTGTTCATCTTCATTCTCAATTAGGGCTCCTGCCTGCTGCAAAGCTTTTAAAACATCTACATCGGCTTGTAGCGAAGCCGATTGCAATTCCTTTACTGTAATTTTACCGGCTATGGCTCCAGCAACCAACAATCCGGCGGCTCCACTCCAATCGCCTTCAATTTTATATGTACCTCCTTTGTAGGATTGATTTCCAGTAATAATAAACTCCTTATAATCTTTATTTTCTACTTTGCCTCCAAAAGCTTCAATGGCTTGTAGAGTCATGGAAACATAAGGAATGCTCATTAAATTTTCAACTCTTAACACACTGTTTCCTTTGGCTTTGGGTAACGCAATTAACAGTCCGGAAAGGAATTGGGAACTCAGACTTCCGTCTAAAAAAGCTTTTCCCGGTAAAATTGGACCATTAATATGAATTGGTGGAAAACCTTGATTCGATTCCACTTTAACTCCAAATTGTTGAAGTGTATCTGTCATAAAGCCGGCCGGACGCTTTAAAAGAGAACCTTCAGCCAATAATTCCACAGGGTGCGAAAACAGCGCAGCAATGGGCGCAAATAAGCGGATTGCCAGTCCCGATTCTCCACAAAATAGTTTTTGTGGTAAAGCTTCCTTATTGGGAATGATAGATATAAAGCCGCCATTGTCGTAAATACGACAACCAAAACTTGCCGCGATATTCAATCCGGCTAAGGCATCATCGCATCGCGAAGGGTTTTCAATAAGGGTTTCATCGTCGGCTAACACAGAAAGTGCAATAGCCCGTTGCATAAAACTTTTTGAAGGAGGAGCTTTTACCTCACCTTGAATTACTGAAGGATTAATTACTTTAATCATTGAATTAAGTAATAAATATATAAATCAGATTATAAGCTATTTAAAATATTTCTCATTTGTTCCTCACTCAATTGCCCCGGAGCTGTTTTAGAATTATCGTCCATACTTACAAAAGTAAAGGGGGCTCCCAGTTCAAGTGCAGCAACCCGGGTTATTTTTCCAAGCGGACCCATTCCAATGGCAATAATCGGAATTCCCTGATTATACAAGCAAAGCAAACGTGCATTATCGGTTTTATCATTTACCTGAGTGGCTATTTTTACAAGATCAGCTTGTTTTTTACGTGCTTCGTTCACCACTTTGCACAATAGGAACGAATCGGGCGTGTACTCGTAATTGTGATACGATACAATGACCCTGCATCCTTTTTCTTTTGCAAAAGCCAAAAGGCTGCTGCAATACTCAAAATCTGATTCAATTTCAAGATCAATCCATTGTGCGCCACCTTCAATAGCGGCCATCAACAGCGCTTTACGCTCCTGCCTGCTTATGCCAACCGGCCTGCAGGTAGCTATCAGATTTTTGTGGCAGCTAAACAATTCTTTAACTTCGGAGATGGTTAAATTCGATTTCTCGATACGTATTTCAGCCAAAGCGGCTCCATCAATGGCTTCTTTTATCTTATAAAGCCCTTGAACTGCAACAGAACGACAAAGCATAATGGTATTTTTAAATTATTATTAATTAGCGATTAAGTTAGCATATTTTGCAATACTTTCAATTCAATGGGTTCTATTCGGGCCTGACCAATTCCATTAATCAGTATAAAAAAAACCAGTGCTCCTTCCCGCTTTTTGTCCATAGTTAAGGCTTGCAAAACTTTTTCGTGGTTATCGGGAATATCAACAGGCAGTTTCAGATTCTTTAATAATTGTATAATTTGCTGAAAATCAACTGAACTTAATAATCCTTTTTCCATCGATAATCTGGCAGCTACCACTATACCAATACTTACTGCATTACCGTGCGACAATTGAAAAACTTTTTCAATGGCATGACCATAGGTATGTCCCAGGTTTAATTTTCGACGCTCCCCCTGTTCCTTCTCGTCTTTATTAACAATTGAAGCCTTAATGGAAACAGAATTATATACCAGTTTTTCAATTGTAGCTGAATCCAGACTCAAAGCTTTTTCGAAATGCTGACTTAACCAATAAAACATACTTTTATCAGCAATCAGCGTATGTTTTACAATCTCAGCAAAGCCATTGATTAGTTCATCGTGTTTGAGTGTTGCAAGCATTTGTGGATCGCAAATTACAAATTTGGGCTGATTAAAAGTTCCGATTATGTTTTTATAACCGTTAAAATTCACCCCATTTTTTCCGCCAACACTGGCATCGACCTGTGACAAAAGTGTGGTTGAGATAAAACCAAAATCAATTCCCCGCATGTAAGTGGATGCAACAAACCCGCCAATATCACATACAATACCACCTCCAACTACCAATAAAAAAGTACTGCGATCAGTTTCAAATTCAGTTAACTGGTTAATTACAACTTCTACAGTTGACAGGGTTTTCACTTTCTCGGTTTGTCCAATAACAATGGTTTGATAAGCCGTAAAATGCGAACCATAAAGCTCCTGAATTCTATCGTCGGTCAGGACGATTACCTGCCTGTTTTTGGGTAAATATCTGGTAAAGTTTAAAAAACTTTCGCCAACCAGTATTTGAGATTCAGAGCGTTCGCCTTTTATGATGAGTTTTTTCATAAGTAAATAGCAGGTTTTTCAAGGTCTTTTAAATTAATAATCAGAATTTTTTTTGAAAATTAATCATTCATGATGCGTGTTTGTTTATTGATAGATTCCTGATGGATTGCTTTAAACAAACCAATTAGGAAATCATCGCTTAAATCGCGATTCTTGCCTTTTTCAAGTACCTTATTTAGAATTTCTTGCCAGCGATCGGGTTGTAATATGGTGATGTTGTTTATTTTCTTGTATTCCCCAATTTTTTCGGCCACTTTCATGCGTTCTTCAATAATGGTCAGCAATTCATCGTCGAATTTATCAATTTGCTGACGTAAATCCTCTAAAGTGTGCAAAAAAACCGGATTATCGGTATTCATATTGCGCAACACCAGTTTTCCCAATAGTTTACTCAAAGCGTTCGGCGTAATCTGCTGTTTTGCATCACTCCAGGCTTTATCGGGATTGCAATGGGTTTCAATGATTAAGCCGTCGTAGTTCAGGTCGAGTGCTTTTTGTGAAATTTCCTGCAGAATGTCGCGACGACCACCAATATGACTTGGATCGCAAATCATGGGAATTTCCGGCATTTTTCGACGTAATTCAATGGGTAATTGCCATTGGGGTGCGTTGCGATAACGTGTTTTGTCAAAAGTAGAAAACCCCCTATGAATGGCGCCCACCCTCGTGATTCCGGCACCCTGAATTCGCTCAATGGCTCCCATCCATAAATCCACATCGGGATTTACCGGATTTTTTACAAAAACCGGAATGTCAACTCCTTTTAAAGCATCGGCAATTTCCTGCATGGCAAAAGGATTAGCCGATGTACGGGCACCAATCCAAATAATATCGACCCCATAGCGCAGCGCTTCATAAACGTGTTTCACATTGGCAACTTCAGTCGAAACTTTCATTCCAAACTGCTTTTGCACCAACTTTAACCATTCCAGGCCAATACTTCCAACGCCTTCAAACGAATTTGGCCGGGTTCTTGGTTTCCAGATACCTGCACGGTATATTTGTACATTCATTGCTTTTAACTGACGTGCGGTATCAAGCACCTGCTCTTCCGATTCGGCACTACATGGTCCGGCAATTATAAGTGGGCGATCGGGATTTTCGAGCCCCCAATCTTTAAATGCATGTTTTAAAATGGCGTTCATATAAATTTAAAAATTGAAATTACTATTAAGATTTGATAATTGTATCATTTTATTATGAAAAACAGCTATTTAAAAAGAACGCGTCTGATTTGATTCGATTCTTTGATCAATTTCGCTAGTTTTTCAGCATCGTCGTTTTCGATTGACTTTTTAAAATCCTTTAGTTTGCTGATATATGTTTCTAAAACAGTAAGTACGTTCTCCTTGTTCTGTCCAAATATAGGGGTCCACATTTCAGCCGAACTCTTGGCTAAACGAACAGTAGAATCGAATCCCCCACTGGCTAAATCGAATATGTGTTTTTCGTTTTTCTCTTTTTCGAGTACCGTAAGTGCCAAGGCAAATGAACTGATGTGCGAAATGTGCGAAATATATGCTGCGTGCACATCGTGGTTGGCACCATTCATATATATAACACGCATATGTAAGGTTTCGAAAATACGTTTAGTGGTTGCCACCGCGCGAATGTCACTGTCTTCGGTATCGCAAAGTATCACTGCTTTTCCGTCAAACAAACCCGAAATGGCTGCCCAGGGACCCGAAAACTCAGTTCCGGCCATGGGATGAGCCGCTACATAATTTCTTCTTTTGGGATGGTATTTTACCCATTCCAACAATTTTCCTTTAGTTGAACACATATCGGTAACTACCTGCTTATCGACCCAGTCGAGTATTTTGGGAAGTACAAGTAAAGCAGCATCGACCGGTATGGCCACAACAACCAATTCTGCTTTTTTTACAGCAGATTCCATGTCGAGTAATTCATCAACAAAACCAATATTTTGTGCCGCATTGGCATTTATCTTATCGGTATCGACACCAATTATATGAGAGGCTACTCCCCGCTTACGCAAATCAATAGCTGCAGAACCGCCCATTAATCCCAATCCAATTATGGTAATTATCATTATATACTACTTTATTTATTTATTGATACAGTAATGGTTTTTAAGCGTGATAAAGTCTGGTTTAACAACTTGCTGTTGCTACAAAGTGATATGCGGGCAAATCGTTTTCCATTGGAACCAAAAATGGAACCGGGGGTAATAAAGACCTTTGCTTTGTGTAATATCTCATCTGAAAATTCATAGGCATCGTTATACCTATCCGGAATTTTGGCCCATAAAAACATTCCGGTTTGGTTTTTATTGTAAGTTGCTTCGAGTAAATCGAAAATCTGATAAACCAACTTACGTCGCTGAACATAAGTCTCATTAATGGTATTGAACCATTCCTGAGAACTTTCAAGAGCCCTTGCTGCTGCTAATTGCATGGGTTTATACATGCCCGAGTCCATGTTGCTTTTCATTTTTAAAATATGATTTATGTATTCCGGATCACCAGCAACCATTCCGATTCGAAAACCCGCCATATTATGCGATTTACTAAGTGAATTTAATTCTAATGCAATTTTTTTTGCCCCCGGAATCGACAAAATGCTCATTGGATGTTCATTAAGAATAAAACTGTAGGGATTGTCGTTGCAAATAAGAATCTGATGCTTTTGACCAAAATCAACCAACTGTTGAAATAACTCTTTGCTGGCTGGCTGTCCGGTTGGCATGTGTGGATAATTTACCCACATAAGTTTTACCTGTGATAAATCCATTTGCTCTAATGCTTCAAAATCGGGATTCCAATTATTGTATTCATATAATTGATATTCAATTAAATTAGCACCAACCATCTGCGATACGGAACGATACGTAGGATATCCCGGATTAGGAATTAATACGGCATCGCCAGGATTTAAAAAAGCCAGCGATATGTGCATTATTCCTTCTTTTGAACCCATCAACGGCAGAATTTCCTGATTGGAATCGAGCCTAACCTGATAAAACTTGTTATACCAATTGGCAAATGCCTGACGAAGTTCGGGAATACCTTTGTAGCTTTGGTATCCATGAATACCGGGTTCCAATACTTTTTGAGACAATAATTCGAGCGCATCAGCTGGTGGTAGCATATCGGGGTTCCCAATTCCCAGATTTATAACTGATTCACCGCGGCGGTTCATGTCATCAATTTGCTGCAGTTTTTGCGAAAAATAGTATTCGCTTACCTGCTGGGTTCTTTGAGCAGCTTGTATCATACTTATTGGTTATGAATGGTTTCTAACGAATCGATGCCATATTGGTATTCTCCTAGAATCTGTAAATCGACCACCAAAGGAGTTATGGCGCTAAGACTTTGCTGGTAGCGTTCAAAACTATCGAAGGTTAAATCGACATAGAAAAAATATTTGAATTCCTGTCCCACAATGGGCATACTTTGTATTTTGGTCAGGTTGTGGTCGTAAAAAGCCAGAATACTTAGCACCTGCGATAAACTTCCTTTATGGTGAGGAAGACTAAAGCAAAGCGATGCTTTATTCCGGGTTTCTACCACATAATCGGAGTTCTCTTTGTGATTCAGAATCAAAAAACGGGTATAGTTCCTTTTGTTGGTTTCTATACCCGCAGCCAGTATTTCGAGGTCATACAATGTTGCAGCAAGATCGCTGGCAATGGCTCCTTTACCCACCAGTTTTTTCTCCTGAATTTTTTTTGCACTCAGTGCCGTATCAATCGATTCAACTAATTTTATATGAGGATATTGATTGAAAAAAGTTCGGGTTTGCGCTATGGCCATATAATGCGAATGCACTTCGGTTAAGTCTTCAATTTTTTGACCTGGTAGGGCCAGCAGGTTTTGTTTAATTCGCAAGTATTTTTCACCAATTATTTTTACCGGTGTTTCACGAATTAAGGCATAATTAGGAATTAAGCTACCTGCAACTGTGTTTTCAATGGCCATAATTCCATAATCAATTTCGTGGCAAACAAGCATCTCGGTAATTTGCTCAAAGGTTTCACACGGAATCAAATCGAGTTGAGCATTTGGAAAAAACGAACGGGCGGCTATTTCGTGAAAAGCACCGTGGCCCCCTTGAATAGCTACTTTATGCGTTGCCAATATTTCTGAATTTTCACTTTTCATAACTTTTATTTAACAAAAAACCCCGCTTTTGGGCGGGGTTTCAATTATATTGTTTGCATTAGTTTACACATATAAAACCCCGGTTTTACTTCCCCAGAAATAAAAGAAATAATAAAAAGAAGTATGTCCGTTTGGGTTTTTCATAATTGTTTTGTTTTGTTAAGACAAAGATGGAAGTTATTTTTTAATAAACAAATCAAATGTTAAAAAAATAACATAAAATCACATTTTAGTTAATATTTGTAGCAAACTATTGTTATGTTGTTTCATTTTATCAATATTCCTGTAACTAATACACAGACAAGAATAATTATAAAGTTTAAAAATTAAACTTGTAAATTATAATTTCATGGTAGGTTTCTCCTGGATTTATAATTGAATTCGGAAAATGAGTTTTATTTGGTGCATCCGGAAAGTTTTGCGCTTCAATAGCTACTGCACAGTAAGGAGTAAATGGTATTTGATTCTTTCCTGGTTCTGTTCCATCAAAGTGCATAGATGTATAAACCTGTAATCCAGGCTGCGTAGTGAAAACTTCAATACTTCTGCCCGATTCCGGTTCACTAAGAACAGCTGCTTTCACCATTGCATCATTCCCTTTTTTAAGCACCCAGTTGTGATCAAGTCCGTTTACAAGATTTATTTGTTCGTACGCACTATTAATAACATCACCCAGTCTTACAGGATTTGTAAAATCCATGGGTGTATTTTTAATTGATCGAATCTCACCTGTTGGAACAGAGACATCGTTTAAAGGGGTAAATGCCTCAGCATTTATCCAGAGTTCATGATTAAAAATTTTACCATTTCCCACTCCATTTAAATTAAAATAGGGATGACTGGTTAAATTAACGGGCGTTGGTTTATCAGCAGATGCTTTAATATCAATATGAAATTCGTTTTTGTTATTCAAAGCATAAATAACTTCCACTTCAAGGTTTCCCGGATAGCTTTCATCTCCATCGGCACTTAAAAGATTAAGTTTATAAGAACTTACATATTTTTCTAAGTTAATTTTTTCAACTTTCCAAAATAGGGCATTAAAACCAATATTCCCACCGTGCAAGTGATTCGTTCTATCGTTTTGTGCCAATTGAATGGTTTGTCCGTTCAGATTAAATCGCCCCATACCAATGCGATTGGCAAATCGTCCGCAAATAGCTCCCATATAAGCATCACCCAGAACATAGTCTTCTGCTTTGTTGTATCCCAAAGCAATATCTACTTTATCCTGGCCATTTGGTATTTTAATCGACTTAATTTTTCCTCCCAGGGATAAAAATTCAATTTCGACTCCATTGCTATTGCTTAAAAAGTAGCTTTCCGGTTTCATATAAAGTTAATTAGATGATTATCAAAATAAAACAGTTGAAATTTACAATGTTATTGTAAACAATAAAAAACGCTGATCGGCATTTTAATCAGCCTGATCAGCGTTTTTTAATTAGTATCGTCTCAATAGGAACAGTGAGTTAGTTACCAAAATACAGTATATAATACCACAAGAATAATTAGCATGATATAAGCACTAATATTAAAGTTTTTACCGGTAGCAAAAACCTCTGGTAATAACGGGATGCTTTTGGCATCGTCATCACCTTTTCCGCTGTTTAGCGATACACCTACAATTACAACCATGGTAATTAATAGTGTATAAAGCATTTGATCGAGGAATGGCATTTCCAATGGTAGGAATTTTAAGGCCAAAGCCACCGGAATGGATGATAAAACACCCACAATAGCTCCTTTTACATTGGTTTTTTTCCAGAAAAGACCCATGAGGAAAACAGCCAAAATACCCGGACTTACTACCCCGGTATATTCCTGAATATACTGGAACATTTGAGGTATTGAACCCATAGTGTTAGCCAGTGAAGTAGCCACTAGCAAGGCTACAATTACAGTTAGTCGTCCTACACCAACCAATTGTTTGTTTGTTGCAGTATTGTTTATGTAAGGTTTGTAAATATCCATGGTAAATATGGTGGATGTAGAATTTAACATGGAAGCCAGCGAAGATACGATAGCGGCCGATAAAGCAGCAACTACCAACCCCTTTAAACCAACGGGAACAAAATTTCCAATTAACCACGGATAAGCATGGTCGTTATTAGCTCCAACAGCATCGGAAAAAACAGCACCAGCACCGGCTATGTTTTCCTGGTACATCACATAAGCAATAATTCCGGGTACTACAACAATTAAGGGAACAATTAATTTAAGGTATCCGGCAAATGCTATACCCCGCTGAGCCTCTTTTAAGGACTTTGCAGCCAAAGCACGTTGAATAATATACTGATTGAATCCCCAATAATATAGGTTGGCTACCCACATTCCACCAATTAATACGGCAATGCCCGGCAAATTCATAAATTCCGGATTATCCTTTTTTATAATCATATGAAATTTATCGGTTGCCACCTCGTAAACATGTGACAACCCTTGGAAAGTTCCACCATCGGGGGTTACATGATTTAATGCAATTAGGGTGGTAATTAATCCGCCAACTACCAATAAAACCACTTGAATAACATCGGTCCATGCTACGGCTGAAAGTCCACCCCAAACCGAATAGGCAGCAGCAAATAGTGCCAAACCTATCATAAATGGGACTATACTTTCACCGGTTCCTCCTGCCAAAACAGTATCCAATGCTTTACCTCCCAAATAAAGTACCGAAGTTAGGTTTACAAAAACAAATAATGCAATCCAAAATACAGCCAATATGGTCTTTAACGAAGTATTGAAACGCTTTTCAACAAATTCAGGAATGGTATAAAGACCCTGTTTAATAAAAATTGGAAGAAAATACTTGGCCACAATTAAAAGTGTAATAGCAGCCATCCATTCATAGGAAGCAATAGCCAAACCTACTTTAAATCCGGATCCTGACATACCAATAAATTGCTCAGCCGAAATATTTGCTGCAATAAGTGAGGCGCCGATAGCCCACCAGGGTAACGATTTTCCGGCCAGAAAATAATCTTCGGCGGTTTTCTCCTGACCTTTTTTGTTACGCGAAACAAAGAGCCCAACCGAGAGAATAACCACGGCATAAATGGCAAATACCAGATAATCTAAAAATGCAAAGTTTCCGTTCATAATGTTTAATTGTTGAGTTTAGGGTGCAATTTATAAATTAATATTTATTGTATCGTATTTCGGTAATTTTGTTCCCATTTCCAGGCCGAACGACTCATTTCGTCGATAGAGCGCTCTGCTTTCCAGCCAAGTTCCTGATTTCCGATGGTTGTATCGGCCCAAATTTGCTCAATATCGCCTGCCCGACGCCCTACTATTTTGAAATTTAATTTTTTACCTGTCGTTTTTTCGAACGAACGAATGACTTCAAGTACCGAAAAACCATTGCCGGTGCCAATATTAAAAACTTCAAAATTGTTTTTATTTTTATGTTGAATTAATCGTTCAATAGCTACAATATGAGCCTTTGCCAAATCAACCACATGAATGTAATCACGAATGCAACTTCCGTCAGGGGTATTGTAATCGTCACCAAATACACTGAGCTGCTCACGAATACCATAGGCGGTTTGTGTAATAAAAGGCATCAGGTTGTTTGGCACACCACGGGGAAGTTCACCAATAAGCCCGGAGTCGTGAGCCCCTATTGGATTAAAATAGCGCAGCGCAATTCCTTTTATTGCAGCTCCTGAACTAATGGTGTCTTTTAGAATATTCTCATTCACTTGTTTTGTATATCCATAAGGCGATTCAGCTGGTTTAATTGGTGCATGCTCGTTTACAGGTAGTTTATCGGGTTGGCCATAAACGGTGCAGGAAGATGAGAATACAAAATTCTCAATCTTGTATTGCTTCATACCTTCCAACAAATTAATCATGGTAACCAGATTATTACGGTAGTAATGCAAAGGAATTTCAACCGATTCGCCAACAGCTTTTGCAGCAGCAAAATGGATGATACCTTTAAGATCTGTGTTTTCTTCGAAAAAAGCCGATAAACGGGATTGATCGAGCAAATCGAATTCATAGAATTTTGGGCGAAATCCAGTAATTTGTTCAACCCGGTCGATAATAAAAGCTTCAGAATTAGAAAGATTATCAATAATAAGTACTTCGTATCCCTGGTTAATTAATTCAACTGTTGTATGCGAACCTATGTATCCTGTTCCTCCGGTAACCAGAATTTTTCCTTTGGTATTCATAAATTTGATTTTATACGGTTTTTCATTTCATGCAAAAGTAAACTTATTTCTAAATATGAAGGCTGTAATTAACTATTTGAAACCAGATGAGTTCCTTCCTCAATACTAACTTTAATAATTTGAGGTTCATTTCCATCAGGGGTTTTGTAATTGGCTTTTATGGTTTTTTCGAATAGTTTTACTGCATCTTTTTTAACAAGATTTATGGTACAACCGCCAAAACCTCCGCCCATCATTCGGGCACCTATTACTCCGTTGATAGATTTTGCTAAATCAACCAATTGGTCGAGCTCCACACAGCTTACTTCGTATTTGCTTTTTAGTCCTTCATGAGAACCAAATATTTGTTCTCCAAACGAAACAAAATCTCTATCATCCAATGCTTTGCAGGCGTTTTCAAGTCTCAGATTTTCTTCAATTACATAGGTACAACGCTTATAAATAAGGGGATCGATTTCGCTTTGGTGCGCCTGAATAAAAGCTAAACTCACATCGCGTAAGGAAGTTATTTCAGGCTGATGCTTCTGAAGTAAAGCTACACCCGCTTCGCATTCCTGACGCCGTTTGTTATACTCTGATGATGCCAGTGAATGCTTAACCCCGGTATTTACCAATACCAGTATTTGTTCACTCATGTCTAGGGGATAATAGGAATAATCGAGACTCCGGCAATCGAGCTTGATTACCTGGTTGCTTTTTCCGTGCATGGCAGCAAATTGATCCATAATACCGCATTGCACTCCTGCATACTCGTGTTCTGCTTTCTGTGAAAACTTTACCAAATCGATGGTTTCAAAATCAAAACCTTCCATGTTATTGATAGCAAAAGCCAAACCGGTTTCAAGGGCTGCCGACGACGACATACCTGCACCCATTGGGATATCTCCGCCAAAAACACAATCGAAACCCTGAACTTTTTTTCCTGCTTTAGCAAATTGAGCAATTACTCCCAATAAGTAATTGGCCCAATGTTTTTCGCATTTATCTATCTTATCTACAGGAGTTTCATAAAAATCGTCTAAATCATAACTGTAAATTCGGAATGTTGCCGTTTTATTGGATTTGCAGGCAAAATACATGGCAACATCGACAGCTGCTGGCAGCACAAAACCATAGTTATAGTCGGTATGTTCGCCAATTAAATTTACCCTTCCGGGAGATTTTACCAAAATTGGATTGTTTTCAAAACGAACTTCAAAAGCAGACTTAATTTTTTCAACCATCGTTTAATGAACTATGAGTTAATATGAGGTATTTTACCATTTTACAATTCGCTCTCTAAAATCTATGGCATTATTCTTTTTAAATTTATACAAATATGCCCCTTTTTTGGAGCTGCTGGCATCTTTTTTATCGAGTTTATTCAATGCGTTGAGCGAAAGTATTTTTTTTCGAAAATTACCGGGATCGAGCGATTTAAAAAAAATGGCATTATATAAATTACGTAATTCGGTTAACGTGAATTCAGCAGGAAGTAAATCGCGACCAACCAAATCGAATCCGGCCTTAAACCGAAGTTTTTCAAGTGCCATATTTACCATTTGCCTGTGATCAAAAATTAGTTCGGGAAGTTCATTAACCGACCACCATTGGGCATTAAATTGATTTACCAATTGATGGTTGTGCTCCTGTATATTGATTAGCGCATAAAAAACTACACTGATAACCCGCCCACCAGGATCACGGTCGGGTTTTGAAAATACCTGAACCTGCTCCATAAAAATATTTTGCAAGCCCGTAATACTTTGAAGTACCCGTGTTGCTGCATTTTCAACCGATTCATCCGGATTCACCCACCCCCCAATAAGTGACCATTTTCCAAGTTCAGGTTCCAAGTTACGCGCAAACAACAGGAGTTTTAATTCTCCCTGATGATAACCAAAAACAACGTTATCGACGGCTATAAGTTGATTAATCGCAATTTGATAAGGTGTAAGCATTCCAAATACTTTTTATAAAAGTAAATAATACTTTTTATAAATCCAACATGGCTGCTAAATTTTTCAAAGCAAGATTTCATCCAAAAAAAAATCCTTTCGAAAGGAAAGGATTTTATTAAGGTTTCTTTTTATAATTGTTTTATATACAACCATTCATTGTTAATTAATTCCTGAGTAAAGCCCATTTTTTTTAGATATTTGGCATGTTTCTCGGTATGAGCGATGGTGCATAAACAAGTATATCCTTCTGATTTAAAAAACGCTGTCTTTTTCTCGTAGAAAAAATTCCCGGGTTTAAAATCGCGATAAGGAGCTATCACATAATCCAAACCAATAAAAAGACGTTTTTCACCATAATCGCGGGCCAGAAAAACCCCGGCAACAGCCATGTTTCTGAGAATTAGATAGGAATAAGAATTCATACTATCGTTGTAAACAAATTTTGGGAAATACTTTAGAATGTCTTTATTGTAAAACTCAAGAAACTTCACCAAATAACGGTTATCTCTTCTGATTTCCAAGGTGGTAAATCGTTCCTTTACCGCATACATTTTATATAAATGATAAATATTGGCAAAAACAACAAATAAATTTAGCAAACCCACAGGCATGGAACCTATTAAAAAACCATATGCTGAAAACATGGAAGATCCAATCAGGTTAACAATACGCAAACGAAGGATGGAACTCATTAACATCGAAATCAACACCAACACCGAGGCTGCATAGCCTATCCATTCTAATAAATTTTGATCTAACATAATTGTAATAAATTGATTTAATTAAAAATTCCCGGCACAAATGTACAGGGAATCCTGATAGTTTAAAATAATAAATTTGTTTTATAAGGGAATAGATTGCATTTTGCTCCAAAGTTTTTGACTTATTTGCTGCGCTTTTAGTTTTATAGCTGATTCGTCAACTTTGGTAATTATCCGATCTTTAACTATAAGTTCACCACTGGCAATAACGTGTTGAACATGCGTAGCATCGATACCAAAAAGGAAATGCCCCAAGAAGTTAGACTCATCCATATAAGTAGATGGCATATAATCAAGAACTACCAGGTTATTATCACCATCGCCTTTAAAATTATTTGTTTTTAAATAACGATTGGCATTTCGGAACCGATGATAAATTTCAGCATAATCTATGGTGTCGTTTAATTGTCCGTTATAAAAGGTTGCTTTGGCTGCTCTCAGCATGTCGCTATGCATGCCATCGGTTCCCAGCATAATATTTTTACCAATAGCACACGAATTAAATTGCCCCACATTATTGTTTAGGTTGCTTTCGGTATTTTGAGCCACAAATAAACCACTTTCACGGATTAAATCGCGTTCAGCACTGGTCAAATACAAACAATGCACCAACAACGATCGTTTTAGATCAAGAATTCCAAGATCGTTAAAGCGTTCAATAACTCGTTTGTTATGAATGTCGTAGCAGTGTTCCTGATCATATAAATCTTCAGCCACATGCACATGAACACCTGTATTGTATTTGCGGGCTAAATTGACTGCTTTTTCAAGTGTTTTGTTGGTTAAAGTAAAAGAGGCGTGCAAACCTACCAATCCCTGGTTCGTTTTTAAATAGTCCTCTGTTTCAGCCAAACCCTGATTGGCAATTTTTACTCCGTCGCGATCGGTTATTTCGTAGCTTAATAAATGTCCTACACCCACTTCGTTAAAAGCATCGGCAATGGTATGCAACGAACCTTCAACAGCAAAAGGACTGGCATGATGATCGATGGCAAAAGTAGCTCCACTTTTTGCGCATGCAATGGCCGTAACATAAGCGCTGGTTTTTATCATCTCTAAATCGAGCGATTTGTCGAGTGTCCACCAGATATATTTTAAAATTTCATAAAAATTTCCGGGAATTTTTTTTGGCGCAGGCATTCCTGTTGCTAAAGCCGAATAAACATGATGATGCCCATTTACAAACGATTTGGTGACATACTTACCTGTACAATCAATCAGGGTAGCTTCGGCGTTTAGTTCTTTTGGGATATCGTTCACAAACTGAATAGCCTGGTCAACACCTTTTGGCACTATTATATCAGACTTGGTAAAAGTTAATGATTCCCAATCGATAAATGTTGCATTTTTAAGAATTATCATAGATTTTCTTTTCTATTAAAGTATAAAAAAAAACAATTCAGGAGAAATTTATTTTGCCCAAATTGCATAATATTTTACTCGTTAAACAAAACCAAAAAAAAGTTAATTTCTTTATTACTAACTCATACAAAATATAATCTGCATTAATACAGTAACTTAAAAAGATGTAATTTAATTAAATCTTATACGTTTTGCATGCATAAAAAATTAACAATCTAATTTTTAACTGAACAACTTGACGGTTTTAAGTTGTTCTTAAACGGTAAGCTATACCGACGAATTCCATCGAACTGTGTTAATGCATTTGCAACTGCTCCTGCAGTGGGAACCAAACCGATTTCTCCAACACCTTTAGCTCCATAAGGACCTATCGGATCGGGTTTTTCTATCATTTTAACCTCAATGTTTGGAGTTTCGTTAGCCTTCAATATGCCCAAGTCACGCATTTTATCGCTAACCAAGAATCCATCTTTCATAGGTAAATCTTCGCTCAAGGCATAACCAAGTCCCATATGTACAGCTCCCTGAATTTGTCCTTCGAAAAGAAGCGGATTCATAATTTTGCCGCCATCGTGAGCAGCAATCATTCGTTCAATTGATCCGTTGTTGTCTAGTATACAAAGTTGAGCAGCATAACCGTAAGAATAGTGTATTATCGGTTCATCAACATTTGTTCCGGGTTTGTGGGTCCAATCGCATACAAATTCACCTTCAAATTTTTCGCCAACTAATTCTTTCAACGATTTATTCTTAAGTTTTATTTTTAATTCTTTACAGGCATCAATAATAGCCAACCCAAGAAGTGCCGTACCCCGCGACGAAGTAGTCATTCCGGTTTGTATTTGAGCATTGGTGTCTTCTTTTACTTTTACAATTGATGAATCAATTCCTGTTTCGGTACATAAAGTTTGAATGGCCATATTTTCAACGCCTTGTCCCATTTCAGTCCAACCCTGTTCAATTAAAACTTCATTTTCAGATACAATGGTAATTCGAACCCCGCTTTGATCAATCATACCGTTTCCTACACCGGAATTCTTTATACCGCAGGCGATACCGGCATATTTGGCTTCGTAAAAATCGTCTTTAAGAGCTAATAGACAATCCCGAATGCCAACACCAAAAACTTTTTGTCCGGTAGATGTTAATGAACCATCGACCAATGCATTATTGTAGCGCATTTGCCAACGATCGAATCCACCTTTTTCGCAAAGTTCGTCAACCAAGACTTCGAGTGCAAAAGTTACCTGATTGGCACCAAAACCACGCATGGCACCACAAGGAACATTGTTGGTATAAACTGTTTTTGCCTGTAATTCGACAGCCGGAAAAAAATAACCACCCGTAGCATGACCAGCCACACGTTCCATGACCTTGGTTCCTACTGAAGCATATGCTCCGGTATCGCCTACAGCATAAAGCAAGGCACCGGTAAACATTCCTTTTTCGTCGCAGGCAATGGTCATATCCATACTTACCGGATGCCGTTTGGGATGCATCCGAATAGATTCCTGACGTGTAAGTGTTATTTTTACAGGGCGTTTTGCCAAATAAGCAAAAAGTGCCACATGACCTTGTACTGATAAATCTTCTTTTCCTCCAAAGCCTCCCCCATTGGGAATTAATTCTACTTGAACCCGATTGGGCTCTAATCCCAGAAGCAATGCGAGTTGTCGCCTATCTTCATAAATTCCCTGACTTTGACTAAAGAGTTTAATTCCTTTTCCGATGGGTTCAGCTAAGGCAGATTCTTTTTCAAGAAAAGCATGCTCAATACGTTGCGTTTGGAAGGAACCCGATGCCACAAAAGCTGAATTTTTAATCATTTTTTTTGCATCGCTTCGTTTTACTTCACAAACATCGAGTAGGTTTTTTTTGTCAGGATGAACCCATGGACTTTCCGGTTCCATAGCTTTGGTTGCATCGGTAATCGGTTCCAAAATATCGTAATTTACCTTAATTAATGAAACAGCATCACGGGCAACAGCTTCCGATTCAGCAACCACTCCGGCAAGCACATCACCAATATAATGTGTAACCTCGCCTTCAGCCACCATAAGTGGCCAATCGTTGTAAATGAGTCCCAGGTAACGTTGGCCAGGAATATCTTTTGCTGTAATAATTTTTTTTACTCCGGGAAGTTTCTGAGCTGCTGAAAAATCTATTGAAATAATGCGAGCTCTGGGATGATCGGAAAATTTCAATGCTCCAAATAACATCCCCTCCACAAATATGTCATCGGTAAATTTTCGTTGTCCTAAAGCGGTCTCAAGGGCTTTATATTTGGTTAAACGCTCGCCAACCCGACCTTTTACTTTTGAAGTAATTGTGGGTTCACCCGAAAGTCGACGTGCTGCAAGTTGTACTGCTTCAATAATTTTTATATAGCCGGTACATCGACATAAGTTTGAGCTTATGGCTTTTTTAATTTGGTTGGTATCGGGGGTTGAATTTTGAAGCAATAATAAGTGGGTTCTCATAATAAAACCAGGACTACAAAATCCACATTGCACTGCCCCGGCATCGACAAACGCTTGTGCAATAATGTTTTTGCGGTTTGTTTCAAGACCTTCAAGGGTCAATATTTCAGCCCCATTAACCTCACGCATTTTAACTTTACATGCCAGTTTGGGTTTGTTATTAAAAGAAATCATACAGGCGCCACAAGTTCCTTCGCCTGAACAACCATCTTTTGAAGCAATAAGGTATTTTTGATTGCGTAAATAGCTAAGCAGAGAAATTTCGGGGTTATCCTCATAATGAGTACTTTCCCCATTTAATACAAAAATGGTCATAATATATTACGTCTCTATTAATCTATGGAGGGTATGGAAACCATACGAAAAGGCAGCTTTAATATGCGTGAAAAAAGAATGCCGTCGTTTTGTATTTCCTCATCCATATAATTCCAAACAACCTCAATATCTTTTCCAGCCTTTGCTTGCTCCTCCAAAATTCTAAATAATTTTAATAATAATCGGTTCGATGCTGAATTAAAATAAATAGCCTTTAGGTTTAGTTCAATTCGATGTTCAATTTTCTGAATATTTGTATCCAGCCAATCAAAAATTGGTTCAAAAACCAATTGGGGGTTCTCTGGAAAAGAATTTCCGGAAATCTCATATACTTTGTTTATCGGATCAAAACAAATATAAGGATTAGTTCTGGATGGTTTAACTATGAGTTTATCCATATTTTCCTTTCTTTAAAAAAACCAATCCTAAGATAAACAATATTTTACATATCTAAAATTTTTTTTACTTCAGTTAAATTGCATGCTATTGGTTCAGGCATTTTCATGATTGTTTTGGTGGCTTTCAAATCTTTTAATCCACTTCCGGTTAGCAAGAGCAAAACTGCTGAGTTTTTATCCAGTTTAACGGTCTGCTTAAAATTTAAAAATCCGGCCAATGAGGCAGCTGCTGCAGGTTCGGCAAATAATCCTGTGTGTTGACTTAGCAGGTACGATGCCTGAAGAATTTGCTCATCGCTTACTTCAATTGTTTTACCCTCATACTTATTTAAATAATTTCGGGCCATATAAAAATTTCTTGGAATAGTAACCGAAATTGAATCAGCCAACGTATGACTTTCACTAAAACTGTAATTATTCTTGTTTATGTTAATTATCAGATTATTGCTTCCAGAAGCCTGTACGGCAACCAGTGTGGGCATTTTATCAATAAGCTTCAGTTGCAATAAATCTTCAAATCCTTTATAAACACCTGAAATAATTACCCCATCGCCTACAGGGATGAAAATATAATCGGGAAGTTTTCCATTAAACTGTTCATAAATTTCGAGCGACACGGTCTTTTTCCCTTCAATAGTTAATGGATTAAAGGCGGTGTTCCGGTTGTACCAGCCATATCTTTTTGAAGCTTCGACACTTAAATCGAATGCATTGTCGTAAGTTCCTTCAACAGGAACAAGCTTAGCTCCATACATCATTACCTGGGTAAGTTTAGCTAATGGTGCATTTGATGGGACAAACACTACAGCCTGCTGTTTTTGCGAAGCACATATGCCTGCAATTGACGAACCAGCATTTCCTGTACTAGCTGCAGCAATGGTTGTAATTCCATTTTCTTTGGCAAAAGCTGAAACCAAGGCCGAAGCCCTATCCTTAAATGAGTAGGTCGGGTTTTGTGAATCGTCTTTAACATACAATTCGCAAGCTTTTTCATCCAGATTTTCAGTGATGTTATAAACCGGTGTAGAGCCAACTCTTAAATTTGGGAAGCTTTCTAATTTGTTAATTGGCAAAATATCAATAAATCCACTATGTTTTAATTCTTCCCAAATTGGTTTATTTTTAAATTTTGCTCTAATCTCATCCCAAGGATAAACCAGTTTTAATACTCCATGTGATGGCTGTTCCGGTTTGTTTTTTTGTTGACAAACCGGGCACAAATACCTTATCTCGCTGGAATCAAAATTATTTCCACAATCGGAACAGGTATATTGAAACTTGTCAGCTGACATCGTTACAAGTTTTTTAAAACACCGGTACGTTCATTAAATTCTTCAATTTGAATATCCCAGGCTTCAGTTTGTTTAAACATTTTGTTCCAGAATACTTTATCGTTCCACAACTGATTTAATTCTTCAACTGATTTTCCCTGTTGTTCAACCCAGGTA
>JBFWMB010000060.1:0-24781 GCA_050251815.1 Salinivirgaceae bacterium
TATCATCGGGATAACTCAATAAAACATCGCTGGCAATATTAATCGACGAAATGGGCGTTTTGAATTCATGAGTCATATTATTGATGAAATCTTTTTGCAGCTCGGCCAGCAACTTTTGTTTAAAAAAAGCGAAAATGGTGTAGGTGAAAAAGAATACGATAATTAAAACAATAAACGAGAGCAGAAACCATAAACGCATTTGTTTAATTAAATACACATTTTTACCCGAAATATTGATAATGAAATAATATACCAGTTCATGATTGTCGAATGGTTTACAAAAATTCAAATTACCGTTGTCTGGCAGTTTATCGCCCGATGCAGAAAACCGTCCCAGGTATTCCAGATCAAGCGCATTGCAATTGTATGTGGCTACTTCGTATTCAATATGAATGTGCTGCTTGTTAAAATTTGCCGGTATGAGGTGTTCCAGATTTTTTTGATTGTATTCGCACGATACATCGACCATATAGCAGGTTTCTGATAATTGTTCCACCGGATTCAAGTCGTTGGGAAGGCAGGAATGCAGCATATTCATTTCGGAAGCAATGTTTTTTAAAGCCAGCCAGATAGCATTATCAAGTTTTTCCTGTTGCATCTGCCAGGTGGTTAAAAGCCAGTAACCTTGAATAATAACAATCCCTACCAAAGCCAATACACCTAAAATAATGGTATGTCTAATTTGTCTGACTTTCACTTATTCTCAATTTTATGTTTCCTAAATATTGAACTAAATGGGGCGGTTTGGATTTTTTATTTTATACCAAATCTTTTTGGGAACGCTACCGCGAAAATTAATTTTAACTATAGCATAAACCAGTAGCGAAGCGCTTAACCATTGTATGGTTGATAATTGGGTGTTATTTATTATATAATCGAAAACAATAGCCGAAAGCGGGAAAAGCAATTCCAAAATTACCGAAACTATGGCACGAACCTGACGTAATCCGTAGTAATACAAAAAAATAGCACCACTTCCGGTGGTTATACCAATAATAAGAAAAATAATTCCATTTTCGGGTGTTATAAATGAAAACTGTCCCATTTTTCGGGTAAACAAAACCCACACAATCATGATTAGCGACGTAAAACCATAGCGATAAAAGGTAACTGTTTGAAAAGGATAGCGGTTGAGCACCATTTTGCTTAAAACGGTTGAGCTCCCGAAACACAGTGCAGCCAATAGTGCAAACAAAGCTGCTAAAATTGAGTTCTTATCGCTTGCAATATTTGGAACTTCGAATTTAAAAGTCAAAAAATATCCTGCAATTACGGCTACTAATGCCCAAAGCAAAAAACGTCGGGTAATTTTTTCTTTTAATAAGATACCGGCAAGTAATATCGCAAAAACGGGCTGAAGTTTCTGCAAAAGTACCACAACACTAAGTTGTTGGAAATTTACCAAAAATAAAGCTTTAACAATGGCCAGGGTTCCAAGAGAACCTCCTGTGGCAGCAATGGCAATTAAAACCGCTATATCGTTTCGGTTAAAGTGTTTCAAATAGGCGTATTCGCTGTGCAAGAAAAAATTCATCAATAAAAATGGCAACACATGCAATACCATTACAACAAAACCCACATTAAGATTATATAGGCGTGGAGTTAAAACCACCCCATCGAGTCCCCACAAAACAGCTGCAAAAGCAATGGCTGCCCCCCCTCCAATGGATTTATTCTTAAACATCGTCCTTTATCTTATTTTTAATTATATGTCTTTGTTTTCAATAAAAAATTCATCTTTAAAATTAACCAGATACAAACGTTCCAGCGGCCGTGTAAATGCAGTGTAAAGCCAACGCAAATATTCAACATTCAACATATCGTCGGTTAACCAACCCTGATCCAAAAACACCGCTTTCCATTGTCCACCCTGAGCTTTATGGCAGGTTATGGCATAACTGAATTTTACCTGTAACGCATTAAAGAAAGGATTCTCCTTTACCTGTTTTATTTTATCGCGTTTGGTTCGCAAATGGGCATAATCTTCCATTACGGCCAAAAACAATTGTTGGTTTTGCTCATAAGTTAGCGATGCTGTTTCGGATGATAAGGTATCGAGCATTACCCAGCAATCAATCTCCAGATTTTCGTAATCAAGAAAACGAACCGACACATCGGCAAAACGGAATCCATAAATTTCGCTATACTTTCTAATCCGGGTTACTTCAACAATGTCGCCATTAGCAATAAAATCTGTTGCTTCCTGTTCAGCCTGAGACAGCCAAAAATAATTGTTCTTAACAACCATCAAATAATCACCGATACTCAATTCATCTTCGCGCCAAAGAATGGTTCGGCGAATTCCCTCGTTAAAGCGGTTGGCCCGTTTGTTCGAACGACAAATTATCATGTTATTATCCATACCAAATTTGTTGTAACTATTATCAATTTCTTCAATCAAATCGGCACCTCCAATACGTCGCACATCGGTAAAGCCATTTAAACTAATGCTTGGAAATCCGTTTTTCTGTGCGGCAATTTGATTTCTTATAATAGTTGCATTCTTTAAAATTCCCGAATGGAGCGATTGCCTGACCACTTGTTTCAATTCACACGCTTCCACAATAAAACCCATAGCATCAATAACCTTTGTATCGAGAGCCGGACTCACATCGAGGCCCACGGGTGGCAACTGCGCTGTGTCGCCCACCAAAATCAATTTACATGCTGTTCCGCTGTAGACGTATTCAAACAAATCGTCGAGCAGTCGCCCACTACCAAAAACGGAATAATCGGACGAAGCATTGGCAATCATTGAGGCTTCATCAACAATAAATAAGGTATTGCGATGCAGGTTTTTATCCAAACTAAACTCTGCATAACCCTCTTTAAGGGATTTTTGCCGGTAAATTTTTTTATGAATGGTAGATGCGGGTTTGTTGGCATACCCCGACAAAACCTTGGCAGAACGCCCTGTTGGTGCCAATAAAACCGCTTTGAGCTTTAAATCGGCTAAGCTTTTTACCAGAGCGCTAATTACGGTAGTTTTTCCGGTACCGGCATAGCCTTTTACCAAAAAGGTTTTATCGTTTACAGCTCTCGGATCGGAAAACTCCCAAATAAAATCGGCTAACTTTTCCAACAGTACTTGCTGATCGCCGGTTGGTTCGTGTTTTAAGTTACTCGATAAAAGCTTTATGATATGATTTTTTACCATTACTACAGGAAAATTCCAAAACAAGAATTGCTAAACTAAAATTATTTTTAAATTTGCATCCAAACTTACAAAATTGTTTGGATGTTTTATGGAAATACAATTTTCTGAACTCCTATAGGTTGATTACCGAAATTGAAATCAATTTAACTATTTCTCGCTTAAGGGATAAAAAATAATTAAAAAAAAACACAATGAAAAAAGGTCTTATTCAGATTGCTCTTGGAATTTTAATTGTTGTAATGTTCTATTTATTAGTTGATAGTATCGCAGAACCCATTCGTTTTAAGAAAGAACAAACACATCGTTACAACATAGTAATTCAAAACCTTAAAGACATACGTACCGCTCAAATGGCTTACAAAGATGTTTATGGTGAGTTTACCGGCAGTTTTGACACATTGGAAAACTTTGTAAAATACGACTCGCTTCCTTTGGTATTTAAAAAAGGTGAGATACCTGAAGAATTGTTGGGCCAAATTTCAGAGAGAGAAGCTATTGAAAAGCGTATGATTATTCGTGATACTATTCGTATTAATGTGATGGATTCAATTTTTCCGGATAATTACAGGATTGATTCCTTACGCTACATTCCGTTTACCGGAGGCCATACATTTACCATGAAAGCCGGTGAAGTGGTTACCGGATCAAAGCTCAAAGTAAAAGTTTTTGAAGCTAAAGCACCTAGTAAATATATTTTACGAGGACTTGATGAGCAAATGATAATAAATTTGAATGATGGTTTGGAATATCCGGGACTTAAAGTAGGTTCACTTACTGAAGCAAACAATGCAGCAGGGAACTGGGAATAACTCTAAATACAATGTACTTTGATAGAAAATATTAGTTTTACCGACAAATCATTTAGCATTACTAATATAAGCAATTATCATATGTCCCTTCAGGTGTCCCTGAAGGGATTTTCTTTTTGTGTGCTCGATCGGCAAAAGAATAAATTCATTGCTTTTGGACATTACTCGTACAGTAAAATCACCTCGTATCGAATACTATTGAACGAAGTAAAATTAGTTATGCAAGGTAATGAAGTTTTAAACCAAAATTACCAACATGTAAAACTATTGTTTGCTTCGCCAAAATTCTCATTAATTCCAGGGCCGTTATTCGATCCCGATAAGCTCGAATCGCTGTTTAAATTTAATCACACTTTAGCTACCGATGAGCGCTTACTCAGTAATTTTATTTTTGCCAATGGATCGTATGTGGTTTACACCATTCCAAAATTACTGGTGGACTGGTTTAAAGATTATTTTCCAACCATAAAGTTTTATCACCAATCGTGTCCCTTAACTGAGGAACTTTTGCTGAAAAATAAATTGGGAAATACACAAACGCTAGTTTATATAAATATGTATGCCGACTTTTTCGATTTTGTATTACTCGAAAAAGGCATGCTCAAACTCTACAACTCGTTTGCATACAAAACCGACAGCGATTTTCAGTATTTTGTTTTAAATGTTTACGATCAATTGAAACTATCGCCCACGGAAGTTTCTGCTCTAATTTGCGGTGTAATACAAAAAAATGATCCAAAAATTGAGATAGTTAAAAAATACATTAAAAACCTGGAGTATCTTAATAAGCCTTATCATTTTGATTACAGTTTTGGTTTTGACGAATTGCCCGGTCACTATTTCACCAACATGATAAACTTATACCAATGCGGATAATTAGCGGCAAATTCAGAAGAAAAAGCATTTTTCCCCCGAAAAACTTTCGGGCCAGACCCACAACCGACGTGGCCAAAGAAAGCCTATTCAATATCATCGAAAATAATTTTGACATTGAGTCGGTTAAAGTGCTCGATTTATTTGGTGGAACCGGTAGCATCAGTTTTGAATTTGCTTCGCGCGAATGTCCACAAATTACTTGTGTTGAGTTAAACTTTCATCACTTTAATTTTATAAAAAATACAGCCAAAGAACTTAAAATTGAACATCAGCTTTCAGTAATAAAAACGAATGCATTTACTTTTCTGAATTATGTTACTGAAGCTTACGACATTATTTTTGCCGATCCTCCCTACGATTTAAAGGAGTTGCCTTTGATTCCCGATTTAATTTTTGCGAAACATATTTTACTACCCGACGGTGTTTTTATTTTAGAACATTCAAAAAATTACAATTTCTCTAATCATAAACATTTTAAGTATTTAAAAACCTACGGAAGTGTAAATTTCAGTTTCTTTGGCAATTCTGACGAATGATTTAACTTATGGGCTTTTCAGAATATTTTTATCCGGTGTTTAAAGCGGTTTCCGTAATCTTATCGGTTGCTCTTATCAGTGGAATACTTTTTCGAAAAAAAATTATTACCAATTCCCACATTGAGGGTTTATCCCACCTTTTGGTAATCATTTTACTGCCTTGTTTAACCTTTTCAAAAATTATTCAGTATTTCAATCCTCAAGAATCGCCCCACTGGTGGATGCTCCCCTTAATTGCATTTGCCATGATTGGAACCGGAATGCTATTATCGGGACTTCTTTACATAAAAAAAATTAAGCAAAATAAGAAATACATTGCGTTGGCTTCACACATGAATGCCAATTATATGGTATTGCCCATAGGACAGTTGGCTTTTGCATCGCAATTCGACCAATTCGCCACATTAACTTTTTTGTTTGTTTTAGGTGTTAATCCTGCCCTCTGGAGTATTGGAAAATATTTGGTTACCGAGAATAATCAATCGGGGTTTAATTGGAAACAGTTAATTACACCACCTTTTGCATCGAGTATACTATCAGTTATAATTGTATTAAGCGGATTACACACTTATATTCCCCGTGGAATAATTGAGCCCATCGATTTTATCGGTCAAGCTGCAGTTCCCTCAGCAACACTGGTTTTAGGCGCAACGCTTGGTTCAATTTCTTTTCGTAAAATCCCCCCTTTGGCCGATGTGCTTAAAGTAACTTCGGTTAAACTTATGTTTTTACCTTTATTAACGATTGGCTTGCTGCATACTTTTCAGTTCCAAAACTTAAGTCCGCTTTTGGCCGATTTAATTGTGATACAATCATCGGTAGCACCGGCAACTCAATTAATTATCCAGGTAAAAAAATATGGGGGTGATTCACAAAACGTGGGTTATATGATGCTTATTAATTACCTGATTTGCCTGTTTACCATTCCGGCGTGGTACACTTTATGGAAACTCTTGTAACGAAGGCTAAAAAGTTGGATTCAAACCAATTGAAATTGCCTTTTTTTATGGTCACCTTATTCTTAAATTTATACCTGTTTACCGATAAATTTATTTTTCAAAAAAAAAGCCTTTAGTGCTTGCAGGTATTGAAATTTAGACTATTTTTGCAACGCAATTTTGAAAAAAGCGGGTTAAAAAACCTAAGTTCTAAAAGTTTTGGTGCGGTAGTTCAGTTTGGTTAGAATATCGGCCTGTCACGCCGAGGGTCGCGGGTTCGAGTCCCGTCCGCACCGCTTTTTCAAAATGCACGAGTTCTCAATTATTTGGTGCGGTAGTTCAGTTTGGTTAGAATATCGGCCTGTCACGCCGAGGGTCGCGGGTTCGAGTCCCGTCCGCACCGCCACTTTAAGGAGCTAAATAGCTCCTTTTTTTTTGGGGGGCACACAACCATTTTTATGTTTACGCCATCTGCTGAGTTAGTCATTTTTGCGAATAAAAAAAAGGGGAAGAATTTGTCAACAATAAAAAAGGGGTATTCGTACACAACATTTCCAGAATCAAACCCAGAAGTTTTAGTTAATTTTTTGTTCCATCCGAATTCGGGTGCCAAATTAAAACAACGTTTATTTTTGTTTTTTGGATTACTGGTTACATTTTGGTTACCGTTGAGTAAACAATTTATTTCTCCCATTATTATACTTTTTTCAATTACCTGGTTATTTAACCTAAAGCAAATTGAATGGGACATCCTCAAAAACAGGAATAGAACCATTTCATGGTTACTGCTATTACCAACTATATATTTCATCATAAATATAATTAGTGCCCTGGTTAGTAATAATAAGCACTATGCACTATTCGATCTTGAAGTAAAACTATCCTTATTACTTTTTCCACTTATTGTTTTAAGTTCGAGTGAACTTATTTATCGATTTCGACTCTATTTTTTAAAAGTCTTTTTACTTGGAAATTTAGTTGCTCTGATTATTGACCTGATAGTTGCCACAATTAACTCCATACATTTTCACGAGGGTAGTTTTCAATTTTTACCGGCCATCAATGAGGCTTTTAACAATCAATCATTTTTTCTTTTAATTGGCAATCGCTTATCCCATTTTTCATACGTTAAATTTTCGGTGTTTCATCATCCTGCCTATTTTTCCATGTTCCTGAATTTAGGCGTGGTAATTTCCTACTATTTTTTTAAAACAACTATCGAGCGAAAACACAAAGTTTTTTATTTGGGTTTAATCCTGATATTTTACCTGGGTATTTATTTGCTTTCCACGCGCAGTGGTTTACTTGCATTATTTACTACGCTTGTAGCACTCACGGTGATTGAGTTTTCAAAAAAATCAAATTATGTGCTTGTATTTCTTCTTTCGTTCTCGCTAAACTATGGTTTATACAAAGCCATTACCGTATCTAAAATAAAAGATAATGTGAAAGAAATAGCTGAGCTTTCGACCCAAAATGACAGTGGTCCGAAATCAGGAAAACCGGTAAAATATCGTGATACCCGTTTAAACATTTGGGATGCATCGCTGAAGCAAATAAAACAAAATTTTTGGTTTGGTGTTGGCAATGGCGATGTTAAACACGCTTTGATTCAACAATACAAATCGAATAACTTTTTACCCGGTGTACAAAAGCGTTTAAACACCCACAATCAGTACCTCGAGACGCAATTATCGGGTGGAATTATTTCAACACTTATATTATTGGCCATGTTAATTCTTGGCCTGATTCATGCCTTTAAGGAGAACAAGCTTATTTTTGGATTTCTAATTTGTGTGGTAGGTTTTAACTTTTTATTCGAATCGATGCTTAATACGATGGCCGGAGTAATTTTCTTTTCATTTTTCTACAGTTTTCTTATCCGATTCAGTCCGCCAAAACTTTCTGTTGTTTTGAATAAATTTGCTAAACAACCTTAATCACAATTTCATTAAACGTTACCTCATCACCCGATTTTACTTTGGCTCGTTTTCTCAAATCAGTTTTTCCGTTGAGTTTTACCAATCCGTCGCTAATTAAACTATTGGCCATTCCCCCATTCTCAACCAACTGCATAACTTTTAGCAATTTATTCAATTCAATATATGCAGGCTCATCGTTTACCGAAGGTTTCAATTCAAAGGTTCGTATCATGTTAAAATTTATTGTAGCTTATCATTTTATTTAAAGCTTTGCGCTTTTTAAGAGGTATTTCGTCGGTAGTCGGATAACCTAAAGGCACCAAAGCTATAGGCTCATAACCTTCCGGAAAATCAAACAACTGCTTTAAGCGATCCCTTTCAAAATTACACACCCAACAGGTGGCCAGGTTCATACTGGTTGCCACTAAAGTTAAATGATCAATAAAAATTGAAGTATCGATTATTGCATGGTTGGTGCCATCATTTCGAACCCATCCCTGACTTTGAATGGCCGATACCAAAAGTACAACCGGAGCACTCGCAAACCACGACCTGTTGTATGTTTTTTGGGCTTTTTCAAGCGCCGATTCGGTATTTAATATCAATATATGATACGGTTGTTTGTTAACTGCCGATGGCGCAAGAAGTGCTTTTTCTAAAATTGATTCAATAAGCTCAGCGCTTGGCACTTCGGGCTTATAAGTCCGACAGGAATACCGTTTTTCAACAACAGCATTAAATTCCATAACGCTAGCTTTCTTTTGTATCCTCGTCTTTTGCTGTTTCGTTTTTAAACTCCTTAATTCCTTTACCGATACCGCGCATCAATTCCGGAATTTTTCGACCACCAAAAATTAACAGAATAACGATTACAATTAATAAAATTTCCGTACCTCCAAGGAATCCTAAAAAAACTGTGTTTTGCATATATTTTTATTTTAGACTTCAAAAATATAAAACAAAAACGATTAGCAGACTACTGAAAGCTATAAATAAGTTAAAAGGTAATTATTTCTTTTCGAGACGGGCCAGTTCCCTGGGATCGAAAAGTGTAGGATAATCGTTATCGAAGCTTTGTAATACCTTGGTAAATAAAGCCTCGCGGATTACTTGCGATTTATTGTTGATTTTATATTTTTTGCAATAGCGGTTAAATGCATCAATTTCGTAATCGTTAAGCAATATCTGATGCTTATGTTTACGGCGCAAGGCTCTATATTGCTGTGTATTGAGTGGCATATACTATTTTTGCTCAAAAATAAGCCTTACCGCTCTTTAAGCCTAACAATGCTCAGCTTATTAATTAACAGAATGCCCTTAATTATTAACAATAGACCCTCTACTTAATGGCATTTTTCAGGTTCTGCATGAAATTGCGCTCCAGGTAATCGGCAAGTTTTGTGTAAGCATCAATTCCGGCTTCGGTATAATTCAATTGAACACCCGTAATGGGATCAATATTTTTAACATAACGCAGGTGTTGCTTATTATCGAGTATTTTAATGACGCCCGATAAATCGGTATAATACATTCTGCCGTCGGTTTTGTTTGTTTTTGTGCTACTGTTAATTTCAAGAATAAAATCGGCTGCCGATTTATTTTCTGTTACCGGATATCCTGAATTTGCAAGCAGTTGCATGACCCGATTTTGAATTATTTTCGGTTGAAGCGTACGGTCAAGATTTTGTTCAAAAGTAACCACATAAAACACCGGATTTTCGATCCGGAGGGTAATAAAACCTGATGCTTCATCCATTTTTCGAATCATTTTCCGAAACATGGGATCGCTGGTCAACTGCGAACTCAACACGGTTAAATCGAGACTTGCTTTTAATTGTTCCGACTCAGCCTTCGACTCCATTTTATCCATACTCCCATACACCACTTTTCCCCAAACATCGCTTGTTGCATTTCCATTGCGTAAGGGTTTTCGACCTAAAGTAAACACAACCGGTAACCCTTCGAGCGATTTTCCCAAATTATTTTCTACAGTAAATTGCAACAAACTTCCCGAAATTGAGGCTCCGTTTTTTACCTTAATTTCGGGCACACCAGGTAAGATGCGAATATCGTTCACTGTTTTCACCAAACCACTCAACAACTCGTTGCCCAGGTAAATTGTCGTATTATTATAGGTAGTTTCGAGCGATTCGGTTAAATAAGCTTTTACCGCTTCAAGTCCTTTTACATAATTTGCAAGCGCATCCAAATAACGAAGGTTATTTTTTGCCTGTTGCGCCTTAAGCAAATAATCGGTTCCCCGGCTAATCGCTTCTGTCTTTCTTTTTTCCTTTAATTCGGCATGCAGGCTTTTTGAAAGTCGGTAATAAACATAATAATGTGTTGCCGACTCAAAATTATTTACCAATTCGTAACCTTCCAACTGTTCCTGAGTTGCCATTTTAGTAGCTGCAGAAAAATCTTCGACATAAGAGCCCATAGAGCTTTCAAACTGATTTAAAACACTTGTGCTGCTTATGTTTAGCGAAATCTCGCTGGCTAGGTCGGCCAAGGCATCATTCTTTGCTGCCATTTGGTAGCCTGTACTTCCCGGTGTTTTCAAAGCCACACCAATTCCATTGTAATAATCGGCCGAAACCGGTTTTTGTTGTACCCACTGGGGTAAAGGTTCAACAACCGTAACATTTTTCTGGCTTCCACAACCAAAAAGCACGAAAGCAATTAACAAAAAACTATTTCTCCGGATCATACGCATTTATTTTTAAAGCTACCTTATCGGCAATCGTGTTGGTTAATTCCTGGCTTAATTCATCCATCGATCTTATCTGTTTACGTCCATTCAGCAAACTGGCCAGTTCTTTGTTATCATGTAAATTGTCTTTTATTAAATCTGTTGGCGTGTCTTTGTCTTTATGGGTCCAACTACCCTTTACCAGATTTTTACTGTCACCGTCGTAGGTTGCATAATTTATCTCATCATCAATCGAAAGGGTTATCACGTCGCTTACCATAACTTCGCCGGTTTCGGCCGAAATTAATTTATACTGAAACGTACAGTAAATGCTGTTCGACTGCGAAAATTCATTGTAATAGGTTTTGTGATAGTTGTAAGTTATTTCTTCGGGTTCACCTTCTTTTTTTTCGACAACTTTTTCTTTCAGATAACCTTTCCGTAGCGTTTTTTCAAGCTTTCCCTGATTAAAATCGACCCTTTCGACCTGGCCGGTTAGCAGGGCTTTAACACCATACATTTTACCGGCTTTTGCACTAACGTCGCTGTCCACTTTTCCTTCAAGCGTCAATAATTGTTCGTTTTTGATGTGGTCGGTATTGTTCCGGTCAATCAATTTTATAAAAGGCGACTTACTTCCGATTAAACGCTGCTCCACTTTGCTTTGAATCGTTGTTGAAAACCTGGGTTCCCTGCTTTTATTGGCAAAATCGACCAGGGCAATGGTAATTAAGGCCTGATTTAGGGCTTTTTCAGAAAGTTCTTTGGTGTCTTTATAATTGGGGATTTTACTCAGTATTTTTTCAAAAGCATAATAAGCGCTCCGGTATTTTTGAATTTGCATCAGCTCTTTTCCCTTTCGATAAATAGGCTCATAATGGGCTGTTTTGAGCAAAAGGGCTGCATCCTGATAGTAAGGCTCAATAAATAGAACTTCATTTAAAATAGTTTCGGCACGAACAAATTCCTCATCGACTAAAAAAAGGTAAGCCTCGTTGTACCTGCTTTCCAGATATATTTTCTTAACTTCGTCGTAATAATCCTTGTAATGCGAGGGAAAAACCAGTTCAACGCCTGTGCTTAACACGGTATTATAATAATCTTTACTTTCGATGTATTTATATACAGCTTCTTTCGACTCGTCAGCATTGTAATGATTTAAAAAAGCACCCAGCTTTTTATCGAGCGTAAGCTGTGCATTTCTTTTTAAGCCTATCGTTGCTTCAACGTTTTTAGGGTTCTTTTTAACTGAAGCCAAATACATTTCGGCGGCTTTTTCGTAATACCCGGTTTTTTCAAACTCGGCACCTTTTTTAGCATAGCGTTTCGATGCGCAACCTGCCAGCATCAATAGGGCCAGTATTATGAATCCTGTTTTTTTCATCAAACTTACGTTTTGTAACCTGTTAAATGCGATTATTTTTTTTGCAATGCCTTTTGAAAACATTTTAAGCTGAATGATAAATTCAATTGCATCAAAGATAAAAATATTATTTTGTTGTGCTAAATTACGGTAAGGCTTGTATCTTTAAAAAAAACAAAAGAGCTTATGAATGTTGTTGATGTTGTGGCTTTCGATTTGGATGGTACTTTACTTAACGACGATCGCCGGGTTAGCGAATCGGATTACAGCCTGCTCAAAAAACTGGGACAAAACGGCGTTTTACGAGTTGCTGCTACCGGACGCAACCTGTTCTCGTTGAATCGGGTTTTGGCGTCCGATTTTCCGATGGATTACGCTATTTTTTCATCGGGTGCAGGAATCATGAACTGGAAAACCAAAGAAATTTTACATACCGAACATTTAACCAAAAATGAAATCGATCGAATTATTAAAATACTCGATTCGTACAAATTAAATTACTCGCTACACCACTGTATTCCCAACAATCACCATTTGTACCTGCATGCGCCTCATCCGTTGGCACACGACTTGCTGAACTACACCGCAGCTTACCAGCCATTTGTTGAACCCATAAATTTTAACAAACTCCCCGAACAGGCTACTCAGTTTATTGTTTTATTAAACAGTCATGTTTCATTGTTCGATGTCTTAAGCTTAAAAATGAATTTTGTGAAAACCATTTTAACCACTTCGCCCATCGATAAAAAATCGCTGTGGCTCGAGGTTTTTAATCACCGGGTTTCAAAAGCCAACGGATTAAAATGGCTTTGTAGTAGTATCCCTATTAAAAATCCCTCAATAATGGCCATTGGAAACGATTACAATGATGAAGAATTACTTCACCATTCAAATTTTGGCTTTGTTGTGGCCAATGCTCCCGCCGAATTGAGAAATAAGTTTACGGTTGTAGCCAATAACAATAACAATGGATTAAGCGAAGCCTGGAATAAAATATCAAATTGAAACATTAATCGGGTATTCTTTTATAATTATCATTCTTTTTTAATTTTGCAGCATAATAGTATAAGATATCAATGAATACAAACCCAAGCCATTCAATAAGCAGCGATGAGCTCTTTCAACGGTTATTAAACACATGCCATAACTTATTGGATGCGAACGATTGTGCAGAAATTGAAAACGCTTATGCGTTTGTAAAATCATTAAGTCAAAACAAACTCCGGGCATCGGGTGAAGCCTACTTGGATCATTCACTTCGGGTGGCTCAAATTATCATTCAGGAAATAAACCTGGGAACCAAAACCATAATTGCGGCCTTAATTCACGATGTAATTAAAGATGGGCTGACCGATGAAACCACCGTAGCCAAAAAGTTTGGACAAGAGGTTCTTAGCCTGGTAAATGGATTAATTAAAATAAGCAGTTTATATACCGAAAAATTATCGTTGAATTCCGAAAACTTTATTGCCCTTTTACTTACTATTAATAAAGATGTTCGCATAATTCTGCTAAAACTGGCTGATCGATTGGATAACATTCGAAAAATAAAAAATTTTTCGCCCGAGAAACAAGAAAAAATTGCCAACGAAACCCGGCTTTTGTATGCCCCCATTGCCCATCGCCTTGGATTGTATCATATTAAAAGTGAATTGGAAGACACTTCGTTAAGGCACCTCGACTCCGAAGCTTATTTTAACATTGCCCGCATGTTAAAAGACACCAAAAAAGACCGGGAAGCCTACATCGAGAAATTCTCGGAACCCATTAAAAAAATGCTCGATGAAAAAGGCATCGATTATGAAATAAAAGGCCGCCCAAAAACGGTACATTCCATTTATGGGAAAATTGTGAAAAAGAAAATCGATATTTCAGAGATTTTCGATTTGTTTGCTATTCGCATCATTCTCAACAACATTCCCAAAGAACAGGAAAAAGAAGCCTGTTGGCATATTTACAGTTTGGTAACCAACATATACACACCCAATCCCAGCCGCCTGCGCGACTGGATTTCAACACCCCGTCCCAGTGGTTACGAATCGCTGCACACCACAGTAATTGGCCCGGACAAGCATTGGGTTGAGATACAAATCAGAACCCGCCGCATGGACGAGGTTGCCGAAAAAGGCGATGCTGCACACTGGAAATACAAAGAATCGGGAAAAGCCGAATCGGACGAAGAATGGCTGCGAAACATTCGTGAAGTATTGGAAAACAAAGACCCCGATGCCATCGATGAATTCCAGAATAAAAAACAAACGACAGAACATGCTGAAATTTTTGTTTTTACGCCGTTGGGGGATATTAAAAAATTGCGTGAGGGGGCCACTATTCTCGATTTTGCCTATTCGGTTCACAGCAATCTTGGAAACAAATGTACCGGTGCGCGGGTAAATGAAAAGATTGTTCCTTTAAAATACAAGCTTAAAAACGGTGACACCGTTGAGATAATCACTTCAAAAAATCAACGTCCGCGACTTGAGTGGCTTAATTTGGTAGAAAGTAACCGAACCAAAGCACGCATCAGAAGAGCTATAAACGAAAGTGAATTTAAACAGGCCGAGGTTGGAAAAGAAATGCTGGAACGTAAAGTGTCGCAACTAAAACTGGAATTCAACGATCAGATTATTTTAAAAATGATTAACCAGTTTAAATACAAGCGTGCGCTGGACTTTTACCAGGATATTGCCGACGACAAAATGGATTTAAGTCTGGTAAAAGAATACCTGAGCAATCTGAAAAAAGAAGACGAACCAAAAATTACGGAAACAACAGAAGCCAGCGCTGTGGAATTTGTTCCGCACAAAAACACTTCGAGCGATTTACTGATAATCGATCAGAATTTACTCAATATCGACTACAAACTGGCTAAATGTTGCCGCCCCATTCCTGGCGACCCTATTTTTGGCTTTGTTACTGTTGACCGGGGAATTCAGATTCATCGCAAGAACTGCCCCAATGCCAAAGATTTAATTACCCGTTATGCATACCGCGTTGTGCGCGCCAGCTGGACCGACGAAAGCCGGGATGCCTCTTTTTTAGCTGAGATTATCGTTACCGGTGTCGATAAAATTGGTATCATCAATCACATTTCCGAAGTTATTTCAAAAGATCACCAGGTGAATATGCGTTCGCTGGCAATAAACACCAAAGATGGTATTTTCCAGGGATTCATAACTGTTTTTGTGAACAGTTTATGGCATCTTGATGCGCTTTTGGTAAATATCAACAAAATAAAAGGCGTACTTAAAGCCGAACGACTCGATAAAACCACCTGATTAAGGAATACGCATAAATTTATGCGACTGCAACGAAACCATCCACTCCGGATGGTTTTTTGCGTATTCAACAATATGGCCAATGTTTACCGAATAGCGGCTCCACTCGGGCTGTAAATAGCGCAAACAATCGGGACCAATTCTTTCGGCACATTGTTCTGCCCAATCCATATCCGCATCTTCGTAAATAATTACCTTTAACTCGTTGGCCCGGGCATAAATTTCAGGCGTTGGGTGCATGTTTCGTTTGGGCGAAAGGCAAATCCAGTCCCAGGTACCCGTTAGCGGATAAGCACCTGATGTTTCGATAAACGTTTCGATGGCATGTTCCTTTAATGCATCGCACAAAGGATTCAGATTATAAAGCGAAGGTTCTCCACCAGTAACCACTACAGCTTTTGCTGGTGTGTCCAGCACGCTTTTAACTATTTCTTCAACAGGAACCAATTTATGAATAGCAGGGCTCCACGACATCTTTGAATCACACCACCGACAACCGATATCGCATCCGCCAATACGGATAAAATAAGCTGCTTTCCCTGTATGAAAACCTTCACCCTGAAGTGTATAAAATTGTTCAACAAGAGGCAAGAACTTTCCTTCCCCTCTTCCCGGCAACTGATCTCTTTCCAAACAATATTATTTTAACAAATTTCGACTAATCTTCATCATCAATTTTTACATGCCCCCAGTTTTCGCCTTTACGAATGCGGTTTAACTGGGTATGCGTAATGCCAAATTCTTTGGCAATTTTATAAAGTGGGTTTTTACCACGCTTTATTTTTTTCTTCAAACGAATCACATCGGTTTCGGTTAGTTTTGCATGCGTAATATTACCCCTGCGGTTTTCGCGTGCTGACTTAACTTTAGGATTTTGATTGTTGTGCTGATTCAATTCAGCCTGTGTGGCCCATTTCAGGTTTTCAAAATAGTTATTCAGTTTGTTGTAATCCTTGTGAATAACATATTTATGCCTTTCGGTAGGGCGTTCGCAATAAATTTTGGCTACCAAACGATGAATTGACTCAGTTACTCTTTTTACTGATTCTTTCTCGCGTTTAAAATTATTAACGTATTCAAATCCACTTTTGTCTTTAAATTGGTTAATTGTAGTCAAAAACTGCCAGTCATCCTTTTTTTTGTTGAAATGGCGTACGCGGCCATACGACGAGACTTCATAAATTTCATCTTGCCGAACTCCGGGAAGCGTAAAGCGTCTCCACTCTTCGTTCCAAAATTTCTCTTCTTTCATAATGATTTAAATAATTGAATCCTTTTAATACATCCCTAGCACAAAAATACACTTTTTAGAAACAAATACAAATGGTTCAAAAACTAAGCATTATGAAAACTACTTGAAATCAAAAATTTGCCAACACCATATACCAACGTCAGCATAAATATTTAGGGCCTGCAAGAGCTTATTAAAAAATATTGGTTAGTTTTGCTCAAAATTTTTAATTATGCAAACTATAGCAACTGTAATATTGGGAATTCTGGGAGGACAAGAGATATTACTCATTGTTCTGGCCATTTTAATTTTATTCGGAGGTCGTAAAATTCCAGAACTTATGAAGGGTTTGGGAAAAGGTATCAAGGAATTTAAACAGGCAACCAGCGACAGTGGAGTTGATGAAGATATTAAAGATATTAAGAAAGAGATAAACTCAGTAAAAAACGACATTACCGATAGCACCAAGCTCTAGTTGGCGATGGAACAAAAAAGCAACAATGTTGAGATGACTTTTTGGGACCATGTGGAAGAACTCCGCTGGGTGATTATCCGATCGTTGCTGGGAGTCGGTATCATTAGTATTGTTGCTTTTATAAATAAGCATATTGTATTTAACAAAGTCTTTTTGGCTCCTAAAGAGCCCTGGTTTATCACCAACCGTGCGCTTTGCAAATTGGGCGAACTGCTCGATTCAAGTGCTCTTTGCCTGAACCAAAACAGCCTTGAGATTATAAACATTAAACTGGCCGGGCAATTTACCACTCATTTGTTTACCTCGTTTGCCGTGGGAATATTCGTGGCTTCGCCTTACATTATTTTTGAATTCTGGCGCTTTGTACGCCCTGCGTTGCGCCCCAACGAGAAAAGACACAGCCGCGGAGCGGTTTTAATCAGTTCCCTGCTATTTATTTCCGGAGTACTTTTTGCCTACTATTTAATTGTTCCATTAACCATTAATTTTTTAGGGAATTACCAGGTTAGCGATCAGGTTTCGAACACCATAGCACTCAGCTCCTACCTGAGCAACGTGGTTTCGGTAAGTTTATCAGTAGGTATTATATTCGAAGTTCCCATACTGATTTATTTTTTAACCAAAACAGGTATTGTCACCCCTGCATTTCTGCGTAAAAGCCGGAAAATAATTATAGTTATTCTATTAATTATAAGTGCAATCATTACCCCCCCCGATTTAATCAGTCAGATATTGGGTTGTATTCCCCTGTTCTTTTTGTATGAATTAAGTATTCGCATATCGCAACGCGGTTATCGCAAAAATTTTATGCCTGCTAAATAATTCATCATTTTTTCTTAACTTTGATTGACTTTATAAAAAGTTTCTGATAGTAAGGAAGTTTGCTGTTTCATTACTGATTAGATTCAGGTTTATGCAGGGTGCTTAAAAATAAGCGTGCCTTTAACAAATAAACCTGAAAAATGTGGATTTACGGAATTTCTAAAATACGTTTAAATCGTAAGTTGTCATGAAAATACCTGCCAACCGAAAACCTGTAGTAAACGGCTTGTTTTATCCCGACCAACCGGAAGAATTGCAAACAATCCTGGCAACTTATTTTATGCGGGCAACCAAACCCTCGCATGATACCGATATCAGAGCATTGATTGTGCCTCATGCCGGCTACAACTATTCGGGCGAAGTAGCCGCCCAGGCTTACCAACAGTTGAACGCAAACCAATCTTTTGAAAATGTGTTTATCCTGGCTCCCTCGCATCATGTGGCCTTTAACGGGGCCTCCGTTTTTGCCCGGGGAAATTATGAAACCCCACTGGGAACGGTTGAGGTAAATCTGGAGCTATGCAATCAGTTAATAGATAAACATAAAGTGATTAATTTTTTGCCCGAAGCACACAGCCAGGAACATGCCATTGAAGTTCAGTTGCCCTTTTTGCAATATCATCTTAAAAAACCGTTTAAGCTGGTTCCCATTTTGATTGGCACCCACGATTTGGAGCTACTTGAAATGCTGGCCGCCAGTTTAAAACCTTATTTTACCGATAAAAACCTGTTTGTGGTCAGCAGCGATTTCTCACACTTTCCGAACTACGAGGACGCTACAATTGCCGATATGAATATGGCCGACGGAATTGAACAAAACAAGGTAGAAGAAGTACTTAAATCGGTGAACCTGAACAAAAAACTAAACATTGAAAACCTGGCAACCAGTGCCTGTGGACTTTCAGCCATATTAACCCTGATGTTTCTTTCGTCTGGTGATAAAAACCTGCGCTACACCGGAATCAAATACAAGAATTCGGGCGATGCACCTAACAGCAATCCAAAACGGGTGGTTGGCTACTGGGCTTTTACGCTGACAAAGCAACCGCCAGGTTACAAACATTTACTTACCGACGACGACAAAAATACCCTGTTATCGATAGCTCGCTTAAGCATTGCAGAGTACTTACAAAAAGAAGAAGTAACGGAACTGATGGAACAGGAGGTTAACAACGCGCTAAAACAAGCTATGGGCGTTTTTGTGAGTTTGCATCACGGAAAAAACCTTAGGGGATGCATCGGTCGTTTTGAAACCATTGAACCCTTGTACCAGTTGGTTCAGGATATGGCGGTTGCATCAGCCACCAACGATAAACGGTTTAAGCCGGTGACTTTAGATGAACTAGATGAACTTAGCATTGAAATATCGGTACTTACTCCTTTAAAAAAGATTCACTCAAAAGAAGAAATTGAAATCGGGCGGCATGGTATTTACATAAAACAAGGCATTAATCATGGAACACTTCTGCCACAAGTTGCAACGGAAAACAAGTGGAGTGTGGATGAATTTTTAGGCTATTGTGCTAAAAACAAAGCCCACATTGGTTGGGATGGATGGAAAACCGCTGATTTATTTACGTATGAGGCTATTGTTTTCTCGGAGCCTCAGTAAGTTTATGCAGCTTTTTTAATTTAATCACAATGGCATAAATGGTATAAAAGCCAAATAATACAATGCCAACCGAAATCAGGGTATCCCAATCGAAATGAGTGTCGCGGGCAATCAGCACCAGTTCAATTGTCGAGGGCAGTAGCATAAGCATCATGGCCACAATAAGCGCCAACGAAGCCCAAATCAATCCGGTTTTCAGGCGCAGTAAATTACGGACAGCTTTTTCCGACATGGGTTTATTCCGCGTATTCCGGGCACGAGAACCTATAAAAAGAGCCAGCACACAAAGCAATAAAAATATTCCGCCTTCCATAATACCATTTTGTTTAAGGCCCGAAAGTTAGTAAAATTGCAGAAACAGAACTATTTTATGGAAAAAGATGCCTTGTATTGGATAAAAGAACTGAAACTCAAACCGCACCCCGAAGGCGAGCATTATGCTGAAACCTATAAATCGCAGGTATATGGGTCGGAAAACGAAGTAGCCCAATGCAAAGACCGTCGGCAATGTGCTTCGCTTATTTATTATCTGCTCAATAAGGAGGAATGTTCTGCTTTTCATCGCCTGCAATCGGACGAAATATGGCTGTTTCATTCCGGAGCTTCGCTAAATCTGTATTTAATTGAGCCCAATGGAAACTTGCATGTCGAAAAGCTGGGCTCTCAACCCGAACAGGAAGAAAACCTGCAGGTTTTTGTTCCGGCAAATACCTGGTTTGCTGCCGAACTATATCAAAAAGACAGTTACGGCCTGATGAGCTGCCTGGTATCGCCCGGATTTGAATGGAACGAATATGAATTGGCAGACAAAAAACAACTGTTACGGGAATTTCCTGAACACGCGGCGCTGATTAACCGACTTTGCAAAGAAAAAACCAAATAATACTTACCGCCAACTATGGAAAAAATAAACCTCTTTGAAAAACTCTCCTTATTCCACGACACCTGGAATCCAAGGATAGTAGGTGCATTGAATGGACAGCAGGTAAAGCTGGCAAAATTTGAAGGTCCTTTTGTATGGCATAAGCACGAAAACGAAGACGAGTTATTTCTCGTTCTTGAGGGAACTTTAATTCTGGAGTTCCGCGATAAAAGTCTTAACCTGCAACCCAATGAGTTTGTTATTGTACCCCGTGGAGTGGAACACCGGCCGATGGCTGAGCATCCGGTATCGGTACTGCTTTTTGAACCCGCTGGCACCTTGAACACCGGCGACAAAAAGAATGATTTAACGCGCAATACACTCGACAGTATCTGAATTTCTACCGCCCGGATTCCAGGTTTTAGTCTGTCTTAAGACTTGTTGTGTCCTGTAACTGAATCCGGGTTTTGGGCAAGCTGTCGGGATAATGCTGTTGCATAAATTCAATCAGTTTTTCACGTACATGAACCCTCAAATCCCAGGCGGTTGGTGAATTTTTGGCACTTACCAGGGCCCGTAGTTCCATGGTGTTTTCTTTGGAATCGGTAACCTGCAATACGTTTACCTGGCCGTCCCAAAGTTCGGTGGTATGTAAGATACGCGTTAGTTCATCGCGTAAAGCCTGAACCGGCAGCGTATAATCGGCATAAACAAATACGGTTCCCACAATTTCGGCCGAATTCCGGGTCCAGTTCTGAAACGGTTTTTCAATAAAGTAGGTCGAGGGAACAATCAGGCGGCGCTTGTCCCAGATGCGGACCACTACATAATTCAGGTTAATCTCCTCAATCCATCCCCATTCGTTTTCAATAATTACCGCATCATCGATGCGAAAAGGCTGGGTAAAGGCAATCTGAATACCGGCTATTACGGCACCAATAACCCGCTGGGCTGCAAAACCCAATACGATACCGGCAATACCTGCCGAGGCAAATAAACCGATGCCTATTTTACGAATCGGCTCAAACGAAATCAGCACAAAGCCCAAGGCGATAAGCACTATAAAAAAGGTGATAAGATTGGTAAAAATATTCACCTGGGTATGTACTTTACGTGATTTCAGGTTATCGGCCTTTGAGATATCGAATTTACTTAATAACAGGTTCCGAAAAATCTTTAATAAAGCAATGGCGCTCCAGGCCAGGGTTATAATAAGTAGAATATGCCCTTTTGATTGTGCCAATTCAACCCACCTGGACGGCAGCCCGGTGAACAAGTTAAGTACCGGAGCCATGGCCAGTAGCAAAATAGTGAGTAATAGGGGAAGAATCAGTTGTTTAAATTTATACATGCCTATTGGATTGATTTCTATAGATAGCTACAATTCAAAAGGGAAAGTGTTTACAGGTAAATTGAAGGGAATTGCTTTCAGTTGCCAATAATAGCGCGAATTCTCGAATGTGGGAGTAGAAGTAGTTAAGCTTAAAATTTATCAAAACCATAGGCGAATTCAATCTTTGCTATGCGAACCTTAAACGATTTGTACCAGATTTCACGTCCCAGGTTTCTTGCCCGGTTATGCTCGCTGTGGATTTTCCAATTCCGTATGGATTCCAAATCGGTCCAATACGAAACAGTTATTCCAAGCCCTTCCCTTGCGGACTCTACACCCAAAAAACCTTTTTGCTTTTGGGCCAGTTCAAGCATTTTTTCGGCCATTGCAGCATAGCCCTTGTCTCCATCGGTGCGCAGTGAGGTAAATATTACCGCAAAATGAATTTCTTTCAGCAAAGTTGACAAGATTCTGTTAAAGGAACATATTTCCTTTGACTGCATTACTAATGACAGGCAGGCAAAATTAATTTATCCCGATACGCTTACCTCCCGCGTTGCGGGATAGGTCTCGCTATCGGGATTCGTTCAACTTATAATTTTCACTTCGCTATCACTTGTGAAAATTTAGTTTCACGAATATGGCGGTATATGTGTTTGGGCAATCATGGGCTTAGCAGTTTATCAGTTCACGAATCTCGTCCAGATGTAAGTTTAAGTGTTCGGGGTAGCCTGCAATCATTTGTTGCAGTGTTACTGGTGTACCTTCAAAATTGTGCCAGTAATTGCCGAGCGTTGACTGATCGATGGAATGAATCACCTGAATTATATGCAGGTTGTACTGTTTCCAAAGTTGAATCAGGCCATGCCAGTCGGCGTTTTGGTAATCCTGCAGGGCTATCCACAAGTCGTTGTCCTGCTGGTAATCGGGAAAAACCAATACCTGGTTGTATTGCAGGCGAACCATTCGCTGGTGGTTATTTGCCGCGGAATCGATTAAATGTCCCAGAATTTGTTTGATGCTTCGGTTTTGCCAGTTTCGCGGACCGGTAATTACCGACTCGGGCAACTGAAGCAATTCCGGCTCCCAGGTTTCTACAGCACGAAGAATTGCGTTGGTAATGCTTGAAAAATTCATGGCTTTGTTAAGGTTAATTAGTAATAGTATCCGGTTAAATATACAAAGTCAAATTCATACCTTAAACAGAATCTAACTGGGATTGATGTAACAATAAAGAGCTTATTTTCGCCTAAAGCCGGCTAGGCTCTTCATTTTTGGGTTATTCCCTTCGGTCATGAACTCGCAAGCTCGGTCGACCCAAAAACGAAGCAAACATGTCTGCCGGCCAGGCAGGAAAGTCAAGGCTCCAAAAAATAGCATCTATATCTTTACAATCACTAAGTGCGGCCGGGTGATCTTCGAACAAGTTCTCAGCTTCCCGGTCTTACTAAGTGATTGTTTCAATTCCGATGACTATTTTTTGGAAGCCGCTCATTTTTCTAAACAATTCAGTTTTATAAAAGAATCCCTTTAAAATTAGCTTTCTCAACCTGTCTAACTTTTTTTACCTAAAATTTATTCGACAAAAATGAATAAGTGGTAAAATATAAGCCAAAGTTATCAATTCTTTTAGCTTAAGAAATCAGTAGTTTAACCTAACAACCTTGAAACGGAATAATCAAAGTTTTCGTTCGGATGGCCGGTAATACCACGACAGCAAGGTGGCAAGCAAAAGAATCAGCGACGGAAGGGCTTCAATAAATGCTTGTCCTGCCATCAAATGTGAAGCCGCTGCTCCCGACATAGCAAAAAAGAAACCCGCATAAGCCCACTCCTTAACCAGCGTTAAGCGCGGAAGGAGAATGACCAGTACACCAAATATCTTCCAGAAACCCAGGATAGATAACATATAAACCGGGTATCCCAGGTTACTGATAATTTCGACATAGCCACCAATTTGCAGGAGTTGTTGTACGCCACCGGCCAACATACCCACCGAAAGAAAAAGGGTAGCAATCCAATAAATAACTTTACTTCTTTTTTTCATTGTTTTGGGCTTTACTAGTTACTAAATACAGCTATTTCAGAATAAAGACCTGGCAGACGCCGGGCTTTCATTTTTTCCATACAAAACCACAAAATGATTGAATTGTTTAGACCTAAGAAAAAAAAGTAAACGGGTAACTGGTTGCTGGTTACTTGTTTCTGGATGCTGGGATTTGATGTTCGATTACGTTCCGTGAGTACTTCGTCGTTTCAGATTTCAGACTAGAGATTAGAAATTAGAAACCAGAAACCTATCAATTGCTTACTCATTGTTCACTGTTCACTATTTATTGTTCTATTGCTTTATTGTTCTATTGTTTTATTGGTCTTTGGCTGTAAACTGCGAACTGAAGACTGCCGACTACCCATTCTTAATTGCTCATTGCTATTTGCAAACCAGCTACTGGCTAAATGCTGTATTAAAATGCGAAGCAATTCCTTTGCGTCGCTGCCTTCGATCGATATCGGGTTTGCGGTAAAAATGAAAATCGTAAAAAAAATAATAGTTTATAAAAAAACTCAGGGCTTTTTTATTGAGTGATGGGGCACAAAGGGTGAATTTTACAGTAAAATTTGCCCAATTTTAGGCAAATTTCCCTGAATTTAGGCAATTTTGCCTGATTTTAGAGCAAAAGGTCTGAATTTAGAGAAAAAGGTACGATTTAGGTAGCTTTTGGTCTGATTTTAGGCAATTTTGCCTCTTGTAATATTCTGAAATAGCTTGACGCAAATATCAAGTTATTATGGAAAAAACTTCAACAAATTTAACAGACAACATGGAAGGGTTTCATGTTGAAAAACCAGATTACAGTAGATTTGAAACTAGTTT
>JBFWMB010000061.1:0-24629 GCA_050251815.1 Salinivirgaceae bacterium
TACTTTGTGTATTAGTGTCTTTGTGGCAATTTTTTTCAAAGGCTCTTTTAACCAAATTACAGGAATACTGTTTTCAATTCTTTGAACCATTAAGAAATGAAGCGAAGTTAAGGGTTTGGTTTCTGGGTACATCTTAATTTCCCTTAACTCCTTAATGGTTTGTTTAAAATTTAACCTTAAGAAAAACCAGACCGTTCTTTTTTTTGCCACGAATTCACAAAGGCTCTAAGATCCACAAAGTAAGGTAGTGCTTTTTATTGCTCTGGAGTCTGGGTACAACTGTTTTTTTTGCCATGAATACGCTGAATTTTCGTGTTCTTACTTTGTGTATTAGTGTCTTTGTGGCAATTTTTTTCAAAGGCTCTTTTAACCAAATTACAGGAATACTGTTTTCAATTCTTTGAACCATTAAGAAATGAAGCGAAGTTAAGGGTTTGGTTTCTGGGAACATCTTAATTGTCCTTAACTCCTTAATGGTTAATTGTTGAGGCACGATTAATGCAATCAAGAAGTAAGCTGTTTTTTATCCTTCTCATAAGCCAGCAGCACAACCAGTATCATAAAGAGTTTTCCGGGAACCACGTAACGCACCAGGGCGCCAAAGTTGGCGGTGGTTAGTCCCACAAAAAAGGCAAAGGTTAAAGCAAACACAAAAAGCGAAAGGATAAGTGGATCGTGATAACGGGGATTAATTTGTTTGCATTATAATGCAAGCTGCTGGCGAAAAATACATATATTTGCATTATAAGTCATCAGCCTTATGAAATACATTGCGCGTAAAAATGTACTGGAGAAAATAAGACCCTACATTGGTAATTCATTAATTAAAATATTAATTGGCCAACGTAGGGTTGGGAAAAGCTATGTCTTGTATCAGCTTATGGATGAGTTGTCTCAAAATTCATCGTCCCAAATTGTTTATATAAACAAAGAAGATTTTAAATACGATGAGATAAAGACCTATGCTGATTTAATAAACTATGTTCAGGCCTTGGTTGAAACAGATAAAAACGTGGCCCTTTTTATTGATGAAATACAGGAAATTACTTCTTTTGAAAAAGCATTGCGCCATTTTCAGGCCAAAAACAAATACGACATTTATTGTACAGGGAGCAATTCCAATATGCTTTCGGGCGAGTTAGCCACCCTTTTGGCCGGGCGCTATATTCAAATTCCCATTTATTCGCTAAGCTATCCTGAGTATCTTATCTTCCATAAAAAGAATAATACAAGTGAAAGTTTAATGGCATATCTAAAATTCGGGGGAATGCCTCATTTGATTAATCTTCATAATAACGAGGAGGTTTATTATGAGTACCTGCGCAATGTGTTTAATACCATTGTTTTAAAAGACATTGTTGCGCGATATAGCATTCGAAATGTTCCTTTTTTACAGGATTTAATTCGCTTTTTGGCCAATAATTTGGGAAGTATCGTTTCTGCAAAACGAATTAGTGATTTTCTTAAATCGCAACAAATAAATGTGCAGCCCCGCTCCGTTCAGGAATACTTGTATTATCTCGAAAGTGTATTTTTTATTAATCGGGTAAAGCGGGCGGAGATTGAAGGGCGTAAAATATTTGAAATTGGCGATAAATTCTATTTTGAGGATGTGGGTATGCGTAACGCTATTATCCCTTTTCAGATGAAAGATATGAGCAAGTTATTGGAGAATGCGGTTTACCATCACCTTTGTCTAAATGGCTTTACTGTTTTTGTGGGTAAAATGGGAGATAAAGAGATTGATTTTATGGCTGAAAAAAATGGAGCATTATTTTATATACAGGTTGCCTATTTAATTATAGATGAAACAACACATAAACGAGAGTTTGAAAATCTATTAGTCATTGGCGACAACTACAGAAAAATAGTAATTAGCATGGACGAAATGGCTCAGGGTAACTATAAGGGCATTGAACATTGGTCTATTCGCAAGTTTTTAACGGAATTTAATTAATCTACCGCCTGTTTCTCAACTTTTAAGCATTACTTCATTTTCTGCCTTTGCTTTTTCATAAGCCAGCAGCACAACCAGTATCATAAAGAGTTTTCCGGGAACCACGTAACGCACCAGGGCGCCAAAATTGGCGGTGGTTAGTCCCACAAAAAAGGCAAAGGTTAAGGCAAACACAAAAAGCGAAAGGATAAGTGGATCGTGATACAGGCGGCTAAAGAACCGAAAGGGCCCGGTTTTAAGCAGCACCCAGGCAAAGAGCAGGAGTAGTACCAGGTTTTCCAATCCCGACAACAGCATTAACGGGCCGTCGCCTTCCCACACAAAGGGGCGGAACAGTCCGGCAACAATGGCACTGGGCGCTTTACCCAGCACACCGCTTAAGGTGGGTTCAAAGGTTCCAATATCGAAGCTGTTGCCGCCGTAATAGTCTTTTTTCAGGTCGTCCTGGATTATCCAGGCGGTTTCGAGCATGGCATCGAGACTGGAATAACGCGAACCGGCCAATTCGCCCGTTTGGGCTATTATCACGGCGCCGGAAATCCAGGCCAGTAAAACCACGAAGGGCAGGGCAATGGTGCGTAAAAACGAGCTTTGTATGGCTTTTATGGCCGTAAACGTAAGCCAGATCAAACCGGAGCCGATACTGACATAAAAAATATAGGGCCGGATGGAAAAGGCAATGTAGGACCAAAACAGCAGCATAAAGAGATGCTTCCAGAATTTTTGTCGCTTGATGAACAAGCGGTAAATGGCTACAAACATAAACAGAATGGCGGTCAGGGTCCAGCCGTCTTTAAGGATGCCACTGCTCCAGAATACCACGCTGGGAATAAATAGCAGGGCTCCGGCAAGGGTTTTTTCCTGTCGCGGATAAAGCTCCAACAATAACTGAAAAAAACGCCAGGTACCCAGGTATAGAAACAGGTTCATTACGATGGTATTTCCCAGGTAGGAACCCATCCCCAGCAGGTAGAAGGGTATGTTAAAGCGGCTTACCGCATAGGAATTTACATCGCGCCAATACAAGGGCCAGCCAGTGCTGCGGTCGAACAAACTGTATATTTCCGCGCTATGGTCCCCCAAAAGCAGCCGGAGGAAAGCCCAGAAATCTTTTCCGGCCATTTTAACGGTGCTTGCCGAACCAAAAAAATAGTAAACGGTGTCGCCTCCTCCGTAATAAAAAAGATAAACGGCGGCAAAAGCCAATCCGGCCGCTATTTTTGCCCAAAGTCCCCAGGCAAAGAAACGGTAATAGGGCGATTGGACGAGGTTTTTATTTTTTACCCGATTCGCCCAAAGGTAAGCCACCATCAGTAAAACGGGGACAACAATAAAATCTTTTATGGTCAGCAGTTGATACAAAGAATCCAGGTTATTTTAAAAGCTTAAAAGTATTTAAAGTTTCTTAATTGTAAGGCCTTGCCATAGAATTTTCTGTGTCAGCAGGTGTTATCCAGCTACGTAGTTACGGCGGTGCATTATTTTCACCACAAAAGCACACAGATAAACACAGATTTAATTTACCGACTAATTTTTATTTCCTTCTGTGTAAACCTGCCACCGGCAGGCAAGTCTGTGTAATCCAGCAGCCAGGCTGCGGGTGATGAAGTTTTCACCACAAAAGCACAAGGAATATTTTTAATCAGTTTTTAATTTGTACTAAATAGCCTATGGTCGATGAGCTTAATTAAAAAACCCGTCGCATGATTCCCTTTTTCAGATCGTTTACATTAAAGTTTATCAGTAAACCAAGCTTAATTCCTGATAGTTTTAAGTAAGTTAAAAGTTGTGCTTCGTAAATGGGTATGATGGCTTCAGCAGATTTAATTTCAAGAATAATGCTTTCCCGAACCAATAAATCTATCCGATATCCGGCATCAAGTTTAATATCCTTATAAACAACAGGTAATGCGACTTGTCTTTTTGTCTCTAATCCTTTTTCAATTAGTTCGTACGCCAAACATGCTTCGTAAGTGCTTTCAAGCAATCCAGGACCAAGTTGCTTATGAACTTCATAGGCACACCCAATAATTTCGTAAGAAAGCTGATTTAGTTTTTCCATATTAATCGGGTCAAGAATAGACAATAAGCAAGATAAATATTTTTTTGAGATATAAGACTAAAGTTTGAATGTCTTTTTCTGGTGACAAACCTTCGATGGCGGTTATTAAAGAATTAAATTCTCATTTAGTTATTTTTTTTGCGAAAACCGGTCAAACCCGTGGTTGGTAAACCAGAGACAGGCAAGTCTGTGTAATCCAGCAACATTGTTGCGGGTGGTGCATTATTTTCACCACAGAAGTACACAAATAAACACAGATTTAATTTACTGACTATTTTTTATTTACTTCTGTGTAAACCTGCCACCGGCAGGCAAGTCAGTGTAATCAAGCAGCTATGCTGCGTGTGGTGCTTTTTTTCACCACTCCCGAAAAGGGTTCGGGATTCCACAGATGGTATTGCATTTTTAATTTGAGCTAACCGGCCTATGACCGGTTGGTCCGTGTTATCTGGCAATGTCGTTGCTGGTGGTGAATGTAAATTAACTATTAAAATGATTCATACGCATCAATCATGGGTTCGTCGCGGAAGCCATTGGCACCAAACAGCAGGTTAAAACCCAGCATCAGGTTAAAATTATCGAAACTTTTGGGAGCTTGTGGAATTTCTATCGGATCGTTGGCCTGCTCTCCCTCATCGGCAGTAAACTCAATGGTGTAAGGCCTCCATTTGTAAGGCAGGTAATCGGCTGCCAGGTAGAATTGCAGCGAACCACCCCGCAGACCCAGCGCAAATCCCACCGAGTTGGCCCCGTTAACTGCCAGAGTATAATTCACCGAGGTGGTTAAGAAGTGGTAGAGGTTAAGGTTGGCCGAGACATTAAATTCCTGCTGAAAGTCGTTTTTGTAGAACGATGTACGCGAGACAGCACCCAGCGACAGGTAATGGTTTACGTTGTATTTGGCTCCCAGGTATATTTTGGGTCCCAGGCCTGTGGAAAAACCTTTCGATCCCCGTTGCAGGTTAACCGAGTTTTTTAACGAATCGAGCACGGTTTCAATAATATAATCCCCGCCCAGGCTGTCAATGTTCGATTCATCGATATGAATCCCGTTAAAGCGATAGGTTCCATTGGCCGTGAGTGAAGTTAAGTCGCCGCTCCATTTTATGAAGCCCAAATCGTTCAAAGCAGCAGAAAAGGTCCAACTGTGATTGTATTCATAAACGGCGCCCAAATCAAAGGCAATACCGGGGTTCGAAAAGTTAAGCAGTCCTTTTTCAATAATATTTTTGGTGCTGCTGTCAAAATCCTCCATTCCGTCGGGAACGTTGTTTTCGTCAGTGGTTACGGTAATTGGAGCCGAAAGGTACACGGTACCTTCCATATCAACCAGCCACTCATCGGTACTGGTTTGGATGTCGAATTTTTCCATATCGGTTTTCATGGCAGCCAGCCCCTGGAGCAATTTTACGTGAGCCCCCACTCGGAGCTTACTCATGAACTGATAAGAATATCCAAACGAAAGTTCGCGGTAGTATTGCGCATTCAATGCCAGGGGACTAAAATCGAGTTGTGTACCACTGGGGAAACCTCCGATATCGGCCATGGTAAAGAAATCTTTGGGCAGGTTCATCGAAGCGTTAACTTTTTCAGACCAGGCAAAGGTAAAATATCCTTTTTTGCCACTAAAACCAAAGGCTATGGGAGCGATACTAACGTAAGGGCTTAAGTTGCCTGCCTTACCGATGCGCTTATACAGCTTGTTATAATCGAAATACTTGCTGGTAAGTGTAACGTCGGAACCGTCGGGAGCTTTCTGAAAAAGTTCAGCGCCTAATAAATCCGTATTTACTCCCAGGTAAATGGAGTTAACCCCAGGAATACCAAAGAAAGCATTGGCTCTTGGGGCCATTGCCGGATTAATAAACGACGATTGCGGAATGTTTTCCAGGTAATAAAGCGATAGGGGTTGTTGCGCATAAGCTCCCATCCAGAATATCAGACCCGAGGTAAGTGCTATCAGTAATTTGTATTGTTGCTTCATAGTAGTACTTTTTCGATGATTAATAGCTTAAATCGCTGCTTTTTACTTCAAACTTCAGGCTTCCTTTGATGGAATAGTAATCGTATAAACGAACAAAATCCGGATTGTCTTTATCTCCGGTCGAAAGACGGCTGCGAATTAGAATTTGCGACGATTCGTATTTGTAAAGCTTTTTCGCCAGGGCATTATCAATGCTAATGGTAATGTCTGTTTTTGTGGGAGCGGTAACCTTTCCCTGGGCATCAAGCTGACCCGATTCCCAGATAAATATACCGCCATCCTGATTAAAGAGCGAATCGATTACATATCCATTGTCATTAACCATAATGAATTGCGCCTGAATGTTGAAGGGAAACCCATTCTCAAAGCTTAAATACAAACCGATGCTTTCAACCATATCAACCTGGGTACTGTCTTCAAAAAGTCCGGCTACATCAAAGCTTAAGGTGTCGGTACGTTCGTACAAACTGGTTTTGAACCAGAAGGGGACGTCAATCAGTATGTCAGCACTTACCTGGGTAGTGGTACTAATAAAATTAGGATCTGCAGTTTCCCCATTGGGATTGGTTTGTCCCACAAAGGCCATATAAACCCGATCGGGTCCCAGATTAATTCCGTCAATTAAATTGGAATTGGTGTTATTAATTAACAATTGATTGGAAGAGGGTTGATCGGGCGAAATGGCCCGGTCTACTTCAATGGAATTGCCATCAATGGTAATGTTTTCAAGTTGCCCGCTTTCGGTGTTTTCAAAAACCATGGAATCGATATTTAAGGCCAGAGGAATGCCAAAATAATTGTCGATATTTAGTTCCAGGCTGATTTCCTGGAATTGAACCATTTCAGCGAAATTGAAGTCCCTGAAGAAATCGAAACGCTGCTCGCGGGTTTGTTCCAGTACGTTCATCTTTCCGAAATAGCCTTCAATATAGGCCGGCTTGAAGCCGGTAATGGTTACATCAACCGTCATTTCAGTATTTGCCGGACTTCCGGAAACATTGGTAACATCAACTTCAGTTACTATGGTTATAAAACTTTTCCCGTCGGCATTTTTAAAAAGAATGGAATCGTTAGCTATATCAATGGGCTCTATAGGCGAAGCGTCATTAAAATTACGGGTCGGTAAAACTACCGGATCCCCGCTAATATTGGTAATTTCGGGAATGGTTATGGTATAAGAACCTTCAAAGTTGTTGGGCAAGTTAACAGCAAGCCCCAATTGTCCCGATTCAACCAGCATACGGTCGAAACGCTGATTGTCTTCGCCCAGCGAAAAGATATTTACCACAATGGTGTCATAAAACGGACCTACTGGGGCTTTTTTATTGGGGTTGATGTCGTAAGTCCGCGTAGTGGTCAGATCGTTAATTGAAATAACATCTTCCCAGGAGGCCGTAATAGATGTGTCGACCTGCACGTGTAACAAGCCTTCATCATCAACCAGCAAGAAAGCGTCTGAACCCAATTGCTCCAAAAGGGTGCTTGTACTTAAACTGATGTCGCCCACCGGACCGTCCAGGTTTAGTGCACGATCATATTTGTGGGGATCGGTTAATTCTACACCGTCTTCAAAACAGCCCGATGCAAGCCAGAGGAAGCTTAACAGAATTAGTGTTTTATGTAAGGAAAACTTTTTCATAATCAGTGCTTTTTAAAATTATTGTATAATCTTAACTTCAACCCTTCGGTTTTTTGCCCGGCCATCCGGAGTGTCGTTGGGGGCAATGGGCTGGTCGAACCCATACCCTTCATACTCTATGCGATCCTGTTCAACGCCGCGCGAAACCAGATAGTTTTTAACGGTAAGCGCCCGGCTTTTTGATATTTTTTTATTGACCGATGCCGATCCCACATTATCGGTATGTCCGGAGACTTCGATTCGGATGCCTGCATTTTTTTGCAGCAAGTCGGCCAGTTTATCCAGCTCTTTAAACGATTCCGGCATCAGCGATGCTTTACCGGTATTAAAAAGAATGTTGTTTACCACAAACTTAACTCCGGTTTCCATTTTTTTCAGGGTGAAATTTTTGGCCGTATAGGTCTGCCCTTCCGGAAACTGATAGGTTTCATTTAAGAAGAAGTATCCATTGGCTTCAATTTCAAGCAGAAATGGACCCGGATTATCAATGTTTGCTGTATATTTACCTTCCACACTGTCCGAAATCACAATGGCAAAAGGTTCACTGCTGTTAGGTGAAAAAAAACTGATGGCAGCCCGGACCGGCACGTTGCTTTCTTCCTGTAGAATTCGTCCGGTAAGGGTGTAATCTATTTTACTGCGTTTTAAGGCCAGGTCTTTTGAGATGATGTTATTGGGTTCGTTGGTTGCATTTAAAGGCTCCTGTACTTCAAAGTAATCCTCGGCAGCTACGTCAATTATCATGTCGAATTTATCCTCAAAGGTAACGCTGTACTTACCGGTTGAGTCAGACGAAACCACGCGGGCAATTACCGAATCCTGATGTGCCAGCCGAAAAGTCAATGCTGCTTGTAGCGGCGTGTACTTATCCAAATCGTAAACCTTTCCAATCAAGGTAAAGGGATGCTTTAGTTTTTCGGTTCTAAAATCCTGTACAATAGTTTCATATTTGTTTTCAGGGCACACAACGTTTTCGGTAATCGATTTGTATCCTTCGTAATCAACAGTGATAAAATAATCGCCTACGTCTTCCAAATCGAACAGGTAAATTCCGGCGATACTGTCTACCGAGGTGCTTTGCAATAAACGTTGTGATTTGCCGTCGTAAAGGTTAACGGCTGCAGGAAGTATGCTACCATCCTCACTGTCGGTTACCGAACCAATTAACTTGAAAGGAATCCGGGGATCGATCTGAATTTTGTAAATATCCAGCCCACCATAGCTGTCGCCACGAATGGTTGAATAGAGGGCAACCATGGTGTCTGCTGTGGGGTGATAGAATAGTTCATCGGACGGACTGTTAATGGGATGTCCCATATTAATGGGAGGCGACCAGGTTCCGTCTTCGTTTTTTGTGCTTTTGTATACATCAAAACCGCCCATGCCCTTATGTCCGTTCGATGAAAAGAACAGGGTGTTTCCGTCGGGAGCTACAAATACACCTTCTTCGTCAAAAGGGGTATTTATAGGAGCACCCAGGTTTTTTATTTCCTTGAATTTGTTTTCGGCCACTTGTTTGGCTACCCATATGTCTTTTCCACCCAAGCCTCCGCGGCGGTTCGTCACATAATAGGTTGTTCCGTCTTCGGCGATGCTAATGGAGGTTTCTTTATAGGCAATATGATTGATTTTACCTTTTAGCAATTTGGTTTTCCATCGTTTCCCGTTATATTTTGCCGAGAATAATCTTCCGTGGTGTGTGGCTCCCCGATAAATAAAAATTCGTTTTTGGTGATGATCAACCCCGGCCAGACTGGTGTTGTCGTTAAAGCCGAGCTTTGGCAACTCGCTGGCGTAGCGCGCTGGCTGGTATGTGGCGTTATTTGAGGTAAGCAGGCGTTCATTGTATTTAAACCGTGATTCCCTTTTTCGGGGTTCTACCTTGGGCCGTTTTGAGGTATAATAAATCAGGGTGTCGTCGAAAGGGAGATAGGCCCCGTACTCGTCGTAATAGCTGTTGATGATGGGACCGAGGTTTATCACAAAGGCCGAAAGGGAATCTTTTAAAATTTCTTTTCCAGTATTGCATTCTTCGATCAACTGGGCGTATTCTTTTCTGAAGTCAAACTTTTTCCATTTTGAAAGCGACTCCATGTGTTTTGTGTAAGCAGCATTGGCTTCGTCAAACATTAAGTTGAACTGATAGGAGCGACCCAGTAACAAATAATAATCGCGGGCAACTTCGGGAGCACTCTTTAGAAAATATTCCAGCGATGCTTTTTTGTTCGATGTAAACAAATAACAAACCCCGATTTTATAATTCAGCGCATGTGACTCGGGATTGTATTGAAACAGTTTTAAGTAGTGTTTCAGTGCTTCGTCGTAGGTTCCTTGTCCTTTTTGGTAATATTTTTCAGCTAACCTGAAATCCTTTTTAATACGAACCAATCCGTCGGGATTTGTAAAATAGCTTTTTTTGTCGATGGCCGGATTCTCCTGAGCACTTGCTGCGCTTAGTATCAGGGTCACCAGAAACAAAACAGTGTAAAAAGTTTTCATTTGTAACAGGTATTTGTTGTGCTAATATGTCGCCAGAATACAAGTTTACTGAAAAAATCAATAGATTGAAATACTATTTTGACAGTTGATACATTATTATCCTTGAGCAGGTTATTATTTTTTGTACAGAACGCCGATAAGAAGGGAGCAGTATAATTAAAACAAATAGGCCAACCCCAGTGTAAGATGAAGCGCCTGAATGTCCGTTTTTTTTGTAAAAGGAGCCAGGATGGTACTTTGTCCGTCGACGGAATAGCTTAGGTTTGATTGGGATTTGGAATGCGTTTGGGTATAGGCAGCATTAAGAATTATGCTGTAATTTTTCATCATCTTGTAAATTAGATCGGTTCCCAGCAAATAACTAAAAGCAATGTTTTGTGCGTCTCCTGAATGACTGTACGAACCTATTTCGGCGGGAATTACCAGACTCTGTGTGGGTGGAAATATTATGCTTATACCGGCAAAACATTTTATATTCCACTGAATCCTGTTTAATGGAACAGCAAGTGTTGGACCAGCGACCAAATCAACGTAGCTCCAGCGATCCGATTCGTATAAAACGAGAGTTTCATCAGGAATTTGAGAAACCGGGTTTTGGTTAATGGCATTAACCAGTCCCGCAAAATATTTGTCGGATTGGGTGTAGTTTGTGGTAAAACTTGCCGCACCGCCCACCCCCACGTACCATAAAGGAATATAATTTCCCTCAAAACTCAAGTTAAATCCGGGTATGGCATAACCCTGATTAAAATAATCGTTTGATTCGGCAAACTCTCCCAATGGATAAGCCAAGCCCATACTTAAACTCACGTGATTTTTTTGTGCGTTTGACGAAAAAGAAATCAGCAACAAAATTAAAACAGCATACCAAATTTTCATAAGAGATTAATTTAGGAGCAAAATACAAAATGTTTGTGAAAAGTGAATCAGCCCTGGTTATTATACCCGGATATTTATGACAATCTGTATAGAAAGGGCTATTCTGGGAAGATTTATTTATAAGAGTACCCTCACCAGGACTAATATGAACTTTACAACTACAAACATATACTTACAATTAAATAGTTGTTATACAACAGATAAAGTGTATTTATATCGTGCGTAAATGTAAGTAGATGTTTGCAAATGTCTAAATTAATGTATGCAAATCGAGTGCAAATTTTACTTATTTTTGAAGTTCATTTTTAAAAAAGACAATCATGGCTACAATTACCTATTTTCTTAGAGTTAGTAATTCGAACAAACGAAAACTACACAACATTCGGGTTCGACTCAGACACAATGACTTGTTTTTATATGCAAAGTCAGGATATATTACAGATTTAGAAAGCTGGAGTGATAAAAATCAACGTATCAAACCAAGGAAAATAACGAAAGACAACGCTGATTTAAATAATCACCTAAATAAACTGGAGGTGTTCCTGATTAATGCTTGGACAAAAGAGTATGATGTTACTAGTGGCGACAAAACTTGGTTGCAGCGAAAAATAGATAGGTTTCACTCTTCTGAGCAAAATGAAAAAAAAGAATTGCTCTTTTTAAATTACGTTCAACAATTTATTGATAATGCTCCTAAAAGTATAAATCGTAAAACAGGAAGAAAACTTTCCAAAAGAACGATTCAACGTTACAATACAGCTTCCCATAAACTAAAGGCTTTTGTAGATTTACATTTTAAACACATTGAACTTTCTGAGATTGATATTAATTTTTACAATAAGTACTTAGAATATCTTACCATTGATTTGGATTTGGCATTAAATACGGTGGCAAAAGAAATTGCAGTTTTAAAAACTATTTTAAACAGTGCTAAAAGTTTAGGGTTTTATTTTGATTTGAATAGTTTTAAGAAAAGTTCAGAAACCAGTGATACGATTTATTTAAACGAACAGATGCTTGAAAAACTATACTCTTATGATTTATCAAAGAATGAACGCTTAGAAAAAGTCAGAGATTTATTTATTGTGGGTTGCTGGACTGGACTAAGATTCTCAGATCTAACGGCGATTAAGCCTCATTTTGTTGAAGAGGATTTGATTCATATGAGGCAATTAAAAACCGATTTTCCAGTTTATGTTCCATTGCATTGGATGACAAAGGAAATATTGGAAAAATATAAATACCAACTCCCTATTGATATATCAAATCAAAAATTTAATAATTATATAAAAGAAGCATGTAAAGAAGCAGAATTGAATGAATTGGTTACAAAGCGTATCACCAAAGGAGGAGTTATCAAAGAAAACACCTATGAAACGTATGAGTTAGTTACAGCCCATACCGCAAGAAGATCGTTTGCTACAAATTTATATTTAGATGATTTTCCTACATTATCAATTATGGCAATTACAGGCCATGAGTCAGAGAGTTCTTTTTTGAAGTATATAAAAGTGTCAAAAAAGAAGCATGCTATGAAGCTTTTAGAGCATTGGAGAAAACAAAATATTGAAAGAAAATCGAGATAAACTTTTTTATTTAATAGAGGGCAATTATTTTTAATTTTAATTTCGATTTCTTGAAGAAGTGGCAAATTTTTATCAACACTATAATTTTTGCTTCAATAAAAACTTTGCGATTTTATTTCCGTATATATAAAAAAAGTCTATTTTTGATAAAATAAACCTTGTTATGAACACCTTATACACAAAGAAACAGTTAAAGAACAAAGGCATTAAGGGTAGCCTTAGTGGGGATTTATACCTTGAAAGAAGTGAATTTTTTAATCGCAGGGATGTAAAAGACCTTATAGATAAGCTTAAAAAATCTTCTTCGTTAAATTCCAAATATAAGGTTGTTAAATAATTATGCCTTATAATTTACTTATACTTCCCCTTAGTGGTGGATTTCTATTTTTGTACTTTTTTGCTAAAACTAAGTATTTTTTTCAACGACTAGGCTCGCAAGAACTTATTTTTTTTTCAGTAATCGCGGGTATTTCTCTAATTACTTTGTCAGTTTTACTTAAGGGGTTAATTCTGTTTTGTTTTCCAGAAATATTAACCTGCATAAATGAATTTCATGATTATATGCATTTTAGTCATATTCCATTGCTTTGGACGGCTTTTTTTTCGTTGATATTAGCTGTTTTTATAACTCATGTTGGCAATAAAATAATACAAAAGGTAGACAAAGAAATGGAATATAGCATTATTTCAGCAATAATGCATGTTGGGAGTAGATTTGAGAAGTTAGCCGCAACGTGTTTTATTACTGGTGAGATGATGCAAATTACTTTAAACAATAATAAAGTATACATTGGATTTATTGACACTCTTCCTCCACCAAAGAAAGATGAATATTTTAGTTTAATACCTGTTTTTAGTGGTTATAGAGATCGCTATACAAGAAACTTGACAATAACTTCAAACTACTTAAAAGTAATTGATCGATATCAAGAAACAGATGAGACGAAGAAAGACAAGTTTGATTTGGACATTTTCATTAAAAGTGATGAAATAATTTCTGCAAGCCTTTTTGATTATGATGTTTATGAAGTAATTAATAATGAAACCAATGGTGTAGATAATTACTTTACTTATTGATATAAATTAGTTTGTTTTACGCCACCCCTTTATCATACAGGTATTTCTGGAACTCAATAAATAACGAAGAGATGTTTTGAACCTCTCCTAATACGGCCATGGCATCTTCTAACGATTGGTATTTATTTGTAAGGAGTATAGGCAATTTCTCCTGGTCGAGTTCGTCAACCCCTGATTCAATGTACTTGCTCAATACAAAGGCGATAAACTCTTTTTGCTTGTCGTTAAGCAAGGCAAATATAGTGGCCTGAGCAGCAGCTACCCGTTGTTCTCGGGTCAAAGGTTTGATGTCGCTATTAAAGACATATTCCAACACATCGAACAAATCGCTTTTTTCGGCATTGACCAGCTTTTGAAGGGTGTTAAGTTCATCCCGGCCAAAACCGGCTTCGTCCAGTTTTTCTAAAAGAGTTTTGCGTGTTAATGGATTACCCCATATTTTACGCAGTTCTTCTTCGTCTTTAAATAGTCTGGGTAATTCTCCAAAAAGATTATTAAGGAATTCCTGCGCAGATATAGGCTTTCCTTCGGCGGTCCAAAACGAGGTGGATACCATGTGTTGAATTTCCCGTTCCTTACCATCTTTTAGTTTAACTTTTATTTTCACGCGTTTTTCGCCACCATCTTCTTTGCTTTTTGGCTCTCTAACAGCATAGGGAACCCCAGAATCGCTTATTTCGTTTTGATTGGGCTCAATGGGTTCACCATCCCATTCGGGGTCGGCAAAGTGATGATATGCGTCTACAAAATCGTAAATGGTGAAAAACTCTTTGCCATCGAACAACCGGGTGCCACGACCCACAATCTGTTTAAACTCAATCATGGAATTAATCGGACGCATCAAAATGATGTTACGGATATTTCGGGCATCAACACCGGTTGATAGTTTTTGTGAGGTGGTTAGTATGGTTGGTATCGTTTTTTCATTGTCCTGAAATTCACGCAAAAAAGTTTCGCCAATTGCTCCGTCGTTGGCGGTAACTCGCACACAATAATTTGGATTAGCGCTTTTTTTATACTGATTCACCAAGTCGCGAACGGCTGCGGCATGGTCTTGTGTGGCACAAAATACAATGGCTTTTTCGTTCGGATCGATATCATCCATGAAAACGTGAACTCTTTTGGCTTCGCGTTCTTTTATTTCGATAATGCGGTTAAAATCGGGTTCGGTGTATAAGCGACCTTCTTCAATTTCCCCTTCGATTATTTGGTCATCGCTGGTGTAGATGTAATCGTCGAGTGTGGTTTTTATGCGTTTTACCTTGAAAGGGGTCAAGAAACCGTCATTTATTCCTTCTTTGAGGGAATAGATATACACCGGTTCTCCAAAATATTTGTAGGTATCAACGTTGTCTTTTCGTTTTGGGGTTGCGGTTAAACCCAATTGAACTGCAGGCGAAAAATATTCGAGAATATCCCGCCAGTTGCTTTCGTCGTTTGCTCCACCGCGATGGCATTCGTCTATTATAATAAAATCGAAATAGTCGGCAGGATATTCCCCGAAATATGGTGCAGTATTGCCCTCCGCATCGGTTCCGCTCATAAACGTTTGGAAAATGGTAAAGAAAATACTACCGTTGGTGGGTACTTTACCGTTTTTCTTAATCTCGCTTGGTTTTATCCGTACTAAAGCATCTTCGGGAAATGCTGAAAATGAGTTATAGGCCTGGTCGGCCAATATATTACGGTCGGCTAAAAATAAAATTCTTGGTCTGCGGTTACCATCTCGATTCAAATCTGCCTGGCGGGCAGACAGGTTCCAACGAGTTTGAAACAACTTCCAGGCAATTTGAAAAGCAATTGCCGTTTTTCCTGTTCCTGTGGCAAGGGTTAGCAAAATTCTGTCCTTGCTTTGTGCAATGGCTTCCACAGTTCTTTGAACAGCTATTTCCTGATAGTAGCGCAATTGCCAGTGTCCGCCTTTATCCTCGAAAGGAACTTCGGCAAACTTTTCGCGCCAGGCATTATAATTTGAAAAAGTACGATTCCAGAGTTCATCGGGTGAAAGAAAGTCGGAAACCAATTCTTCTTCGCCTGTTTGCATGTTAATCTGGTAAATTTCTTTGCCATTTGTTGCATAAGTATAAGCTAAACGAAGTTTTTCGGCATAGAGTTTGGCTTGTGCTAGGCCTTCGGAAACGGGAACGTTAAAAGCTTTTGCTTCGACCACCGCCAGTTTGATGCCTTTGTAAACCAGAATATAATCGGCTATAAGGGGTTTGCTGCGACGACCGCCTGATTGAATGCGCCCTTCGGTAATTTTACACACGTTGCGTTCGCGAAGAATTTTCGAGCCTTCGGCAAGGCCCCATCCGCAAGATTTTAACTTAGGGTCAATTATTTCTGCTCTGGTTTCGGCTTCGTTCATATTATTACGATTTAAAGCGTTCTTTTAAATCAATTTTAGAAAATAGATAATCTAGTGAAATGTTATCATATTCGCCTAAACCTATAAAATGATCTACCATTTTGTCAAGTTTGTAGTATTTTGATTTTATTTTAGGTTTAAGAGTAAAATTTTTTTTATTAGTGTTGTCAATGGTAATGTATTCAAACAAGTTGACACTACTATCTATGCGCATATAATAATTTTTGTATAAGACTAATAATTGAGCTATCATTTCAATATAACTATCAGGTGCATCCTGTTCAACATCAATCTGTACTATTCTTTCAACACGATTCAATAATTGCTGTAATGTCAATTCTAGGTTTTTTATTGCGCCATAAAAGGCTAAATTAGAGAGTTTTAAGTAGGTTAAGAATACGAGAACTGATGGATAGCTGAAATTAGGACCAATTATGCTTAAAGCTAACTTCACCTGAGCAAATATTTTTTCCTGATTTCTCATGGATGTTTTTTTCAACTTAAAAAAAGCGTTTGTAAAACTTTTGAACTGATCATATTCTTTTTGACCCGTTTTTTTAATTACAAAGTATTTTTCGAATCCAAAATAAGCAAATAAATAATCAAAGGAATCGCTTGGATTAGGTTCCGGTATAGAATATTCCACATCGATAAAGCGGCGTAAATATTCGTCTGCATTTAATTTTTCACTGCCATAAACCCCGCGAACAGCATGGCCTAGCTGTTCCTTGTCGATAGAAAGCACAAATACTATTTTGGGTACAGAAAACAAGTGTTTTATTTGTTCTAAAACTTCTACAGCATAGTTAGGACGGCACCGATCTAATTCATCAATAATAAAAATCACCGGCTTATCATCCGTTGATTTTTCAACAAATTTGGCTAAACTATCTTTAAAAGAAATAGTGCTTTTCTTTCTGTCCAAATAGGTATTTAATTCTGATTCCAATCCATCTACAGCAACTTCACTAATTGCAGAGGTTGCTTCTTTTGAAAGTCCTTCACCAATATATTTATCTACCAATGATTTTGCTGCGCTTAATGCTAGTTTTTTTCCCAAGGGAGCAGCATTTTTAAGAAGTTCTCTAAATAGTTTTTTAGACTTGGTGTCTTGCAGGTCTTTTAACTCAGAGATTAAAGTAACCAATACATCCGGTTCAAAATCGTTTTCCCAGGCATTAAAATAAAGGGTTTTAAACTCCAAATTTTTTAATTTTTGCTCCCACATTTTTACAAAGGTGGTTTTGCCTGTTCCCCAGGGATTATTTATGGCCAGCACAAATCCGTCTGCATAATTTGTAACCAGATTGGTTAATACATCGGCATAGGGTTCTCGACCTAACTTGCAGTTTAAAAACGGATTGTCCTTATCGGGTAATAATTCATGGTGTTTGATGGCCTTCATGGCTGGGTAATTTTTGGTTATAACTCTCCCGCAAATGCTTTTTGCAGGATAGATTTTTTCAACTCTTCCAAATCAACAATTTTCTTCTGATACACAGCTTCCAGCTTTTTCGTTTCAGCTCGAAGGGCATCTAATTGGCGGACGATGGTTAGTTGTTCTTTCAATGGTGGAAGTGGAATAGTTTGCTCAGCTAAGTTTGTTTGAGATAGGGTTGGCGTGGCAGCACCACCAACAATATTTTCAACTTTTTCTTTAAATGCTTTTGTCGTTAGGGCGAAATATAAAAATCTATTAGAGCATTTAATATCTTTTAAAACAACAAATTGAGGATTGATTGTCGCCTTTTCTGGAAGATTTTCAACTAATGCAACTTTGCCATAAGTTGAGCCTGTTTTTACAAAAAGAATATCCCCTTCAAAAACCATTATTTCAGGGGATTCTTCGTATTTAAACCAAGAAATATATGTGCATTTATCTGTGATAAATTTATTGTCTTGAATGTTTGAAGGGCTTAATGTTATTGCCCCTTCACCTTTTTGAACTAAATCTTGGACTGTGTATCCACGGTAACCTATTCTTCCTTTTATCTCACATACATCACCCAACTTTTCCATTTTCAGTTTGCCGTCATCAATTATCAAACTGTTTAATACACTTTCAAAAAGTTCTTTGGCGTTAAGGAGGTTTTGTTCGGCATTGGCTTTTGCTTTGTTGATGGCTGCAAAGGCTTGGTCGAGAATTGAGACAATGCGTTTTTGTTCGGGGATAGGAGGTGTAACTAATGGACAATTTAGAATATCATTTTTCCTAAGATTAGTTTGGTTTTCACCATTATTAAAGCTCAGCAAATATTCATGTCTATTTAAATGGTATAACAAATACTTTGTTTCATAATTACCAGACCGTATCACACATATGCGCTGATTAAGAGTGTAAGAATTGTCTTTGTCAATGAGAAAACATTTAGCTAGAGCTTTTCCATTTGGAACATCACTCATAACAAACACAATATCGTTTTTGAATAAAGGAGATAGTTGCTTGTTTGTTCTTTTTACAACTTCACCTTCAGAAGAAATAAATTTAGAATTTACTAAAATAAATTCTCCTTCATCATCAACAAACTTTTCATGAGCTTGACCATTTCCGAATTCACAAACTTCACCTAACTTTTTAATTTCCCAATCCTTCCTCATAATAAATTGGCAATTGAGTTAAGAATTTCTTCACTTTCTCTATCAAGGGTTTTTATTTCTTCCAAAATAACCTTTGGGGCACGCAAAGGAGTTTCCTCTGGAGTATTAGGATTTTTAACCGAAAGGTCGAAGGTGTTTTGGTCAAGGTCTTTTATGTAGACTGACCAAGAGTTTTTACTGTTAGCTTTAGTCTTTTGTAATTCAACAAACTCAGAAAGGTCATTTTCTGTTAAAGGATTACCTTTTCCTAAATTCCTGTCTAGTTTTAATTGGTAGTACCATGTTTTTTCTGTTGCTTCACCCTTATCAAAGAATAGAACAACTGTTTTAACCCCAGCTCCTGTAAAAACACCGCTTGGTAAATCTAAAACAGTATGTAGATTGCAAGAGGTTAATAATTCTTTTCGTATGGCAATAGTAGCATTATCACTATTGCTCAAAAAGGTATTCTTGATTACCATACCTGCCTTACCGCCAGCTTTTAGCATTTTAATAAAGTGCTGTAAGAAAAGACTTGCGGTTTCGCCTGTTTTAATCGGGAAGTTTTGTTGTACCTCGGCACGTTCTTTTCCGCCAAAGGGTGGATTAGCCAATACAACTTTGTAACGGTCTTTTTCCTGAATGTCGCTTAAGTTCTCTGCCAATGTATTGGTATGAATGATATTCGGGGCTTCGATGCCGTGGAAAATCATGTTCATAATACCAATAATGTATGCCAGTGATTTTTTCTCTTTCCCGTAGAATGTCTTTTTTTGTATGGTTTCGGTGTCTTTGGTAGAAAGTTGTTTTCCGTTTGTCAGGTGGTCGAAGGCTTCGCATAAGAAACCTGCGCTACCTGCTGCACCGTCGTAAATGGTATCACCAATTTTTGGGTCAACCACTTTTACAATTGTCCTGATTAACGGGCGTGGGGTGTAGTATTCTCCACCGTTTCGCCCTGCATTGCCCATGTTCTGTATTTTGGATTCGTAGAGATGGCTCATCTCGTGTTTCTCTGCATGGGTGCGAAAACGAAGCTGGTCAATCAGGTTTACCACTTCACGCAAATTGTATCCGCTTTGTATGCGGTTTTTCAGTTCGCTGAAAATCTCACCGATTTTGTATTCGATGGTATCGGGATGCTCGGCAGAAGTCTTGAACTTTTTGAGGTAAGGAAAGAGTTTTTCGTTTACAAAGTCCACGAGGTCATCACCTGTCATTGCATTGTGGTCGATAGTACCATTGTCGAGTTTGGGCGCAGCCCAAACAGACCATTGGTATTCATTGTCCAGTAGTTTTGTGTAGGTTTTACCTGTCAACAACGCTGCTGTTTCTTTGTCCTTTTCTAAATCAGACAGGTATTTAAGGAATAAAATCCATGAAGTTTGCTCCACGTAATCTAACTCGCTCCCGCATCCAGCGTCCTTGTGGAGTATGTCGTCTATGTTTTTAAATGTTTGTTCGAACATGTTTTGTTTTAAGTTATCGATTGTTGGATTATTTGGTGTTTGTATGTGTTCATTTTTGTTCACTTGCATACAAATATATCAAATTGTTAAATTAAACAGAATAAAAAGTAACAGGTTGGGGTAAAGATAAATGGGGACAACAATTAGAAATAACAAAAAGAAAAACAGGATGCCTGGATTTAAACAGGCATCCTATTTATAATGAAGAGCGCGTTAATATCTTAGTTATTAATGTTTCCAGCTATCTACACCTTTTGAATATTGAATGTAAAACTTGTCGGGAGAACTTTTGGTGAAGTAGGTTTGCATTGATGATCCTTTTTGTTCGCAAAATTCGGGGTATTCCTTTTCAAAAAACATGGAGTAAGGATAATTTGTAATCTCAGAAACAAAAAATTCATTTACAAAAACAATGGCTTCGTTTTGACCATCAACCTGATATGTCAATCGATTACTAAATTTCATTGGACTATCATTTTGGCTGAAAGACTTGCTTTGCACCTGTTTTTTAGTTGGGTATTTGAATAGGTCACAATCCCTGTAAAGCTCCTGGTTGATTAAATATTCTGAAATAATCTTTGATGTTTTTGGCGGGATACAAATAGTTTTTTCTTCAGCGGACGAAACAGAATAGCCGCTAGATACGCTTTGGCCGGCCATTCCACCCAGGACTGTCTTGTTTGTTTGATCCAAATTCTGATTGTTTTTTCCACTTGCAGCTACTGAAAAGTAGGCAGAACGAGTAGCCATTGTTCCGGTACTACTGGAATGCGTATAGATTCGGTTTTTGTAATAGTCGTGCGCTAACCCGTTAAATATGAAAAAGCACTGGTCGAGGTTTAGATAGATGTTTTCTTCAAGTTTATTATAGAACTCAAATCCAATATTTCCACCTTCGTCCCAAAAATTATAATATATTTTGCAATTAGCATCTTCATAGGTAATTACATTATTCTTTACTACATCTTTTTCTACCGGCACAACAGTGTATGTTTGGTAAAAATACGTAGGTACACACGATGCGAGCAATACAAAACTTGCCCCTAATAGGAAAATGGTTGTTTTTTTCATGATAAATGGCTTAAATTAAACATTTTGCGTTATTTGTTGGTAAATAAGGTATTCAATCGGCTTGAAGGGATATTGACTTTAAAAGTACAAAAAATTGAATTAAACCGGCAGATTCTAGAATATGTTATGAGAAACAAAGCGGTACCAATTGATTCCGGGTTTTCTGTGGAGCTTTAATGAAATCCTTTTTGAGAGAGTTTATTATAAATATTTTTTCTTCTCTTAAAGTCTCCAGTTATTATACCACCATATACATTTTCGAACCCGTGTTTACGGATTAGCTTTAAGGTTTTTTTGGTCTCAATTGCCAGCGCTTTGGAGCGCTCGCTTGTTTTAAGCAGTTTTACTTTGTACCATTCAACAGGTAGGTTTACTTTTACAAAATCACAGGTTATACCGGTTGAATGCTTTTTAAACCGTTCCCGAAGGTTTTTGGTTATGCCTACATAGTATTTACCGTTTTGCAAAGCAAGAACATACAAGAAGATTTCGGAATTGAATTTCGTTCTTTTAACTAACATAATAATATTACCGGAGTTTATCCACCTGGCCCTGGTGTTTTCGTTTATAAAATTTTAAACAGGACCAGAAAAGGCTTTTGATAAGTCCCAAGAAAATTTCGTATAAATAGCCTGGGCGGCTTTATGCCGGAATTTTATTGGAGCCTGGCGGGAAGGGAGTGCGGACGTGTTTCAAAAGGGTTTTCAATTTTTGTGAGAAATTTTACTAAATGCTACTAACAGCAAGGGTCAGTGTTGAAATCTGTTTTTCAATATAATAATATTCAATAGGGAGAAAAGGAGTTTAGTGGTGGTTGTTTTTCATCTCCCTATTGATTAAATCAGAAGTCAGTTAAACAATAGAAAAATCATCATGCTAACTTAAAAACAGCACATTAATAGGCAGTTAAGTAAAATGAAATAAAAGGATAATAGGATAAAAAGATAATAGGATAAAAAGATAATAGGATAATAGGATAATAGGATAATAGGATAATAGGATAATAGGATAATTGAATTAAATGATAAAAGTAGAAATGAAAACCCATAGGGGAGGGTGAAATTGCTCCCCTATGGGAGAGGCGTGCTAAGACATTATATATAAGCAAGAAAGGTTTGATAGTCATTAAACTAAAATTCTCCAAAAAGCAGTAGAATAAAAAAGTCAGACAGAGTTTATTTTATACTTCCATATCAAATCCAGGGTTTCTATCTTTTTTAATAATGCCTTTTTTATTCTGTTTCTGCTTGTTCCAGTTATTAGTCAATTCCCAAATCTTTTTCTGAGACTCTTTATCCTTCTCGATAAAACTCTTATGAAGAAGATTCTTAATTATCACTTTAAAGTCTAAAAGCGAGTTATAATATTTTTCAAAGCGTTCTTTTTCTGCTTTGATTTTCTCAAGTTCAAGGACAGTATTATGACTAATTCTTTCAACTTTTTCTAAATGTGAGTTAAGCTTTTCGTATTTGTATTCAAGAGTCCTGTTTTCCTTTATCTGTTCTCCAAGTTCTTCAATAAGAGACTGCTTATCTAGTTCTAATTTTTGAATAACTCTTGAACCAAGCTCAACCTGCTTTTGAAGTGAATTGATGGTGCTGTCTTTTTTACCAGAAATTTGTGTAAGAAAGTTCAATCCGGCTTCTTTAATCCTTTCGTTGGTGTTTTCCATTTTATGGGCAATCTTAGTTTTATTTAAATCCACGATTGCCATTTTGGTGTCTTTTTCCGCTTGCGCTAGTTTTTCTTGAGCAATAATTAACTTTTTCTCCTCTTGTTTCCTTTTATATTGTATGGCATCCAAATGAATTTTATTACTTGATTCGCCCCTTTCCATATTAAGAGCCACAGCAACTACATCTTGAATTTCAGTCATGTTTTGAGGTTTAAGTTTCAAGCTCTTCCCAGTTTTTTCATCCATCCAGGAGAATACCATATGGGCATGGCGGTTTTGAATGAATTTTCCGTCTTCATATCGCCCTTCATCTTCATGTAAGTGTATTTGAAGAGTCTTTATTCCAAATCCTTCTTTAAGACGATCGGCCAATAATTTCAAATCTTTCATTGAAGAATTTTTGCTCAAATTAACCACACCCTCACGTATGGGTGTAGCTGATTTTTGCATCGTCCTCCCAGTTTTCGTCTTTGCCAATTCTTCCAGGTATCTTCGGTAGTCATTAATTCGATGAAAAATCTGGGACCGGTTTAAGTGACTCCTATCATAAAAAACATAATCAAGTTTTTGTGTGATTCTTTCATTATGATTTTCACTGTTCGGTTTAACCGGTTTAATATTTATTGAAGATTTTGTGTGCATTTGTTTAAAATTTTTAATTTTACCATCCTGCGTCGTAGACTCCCTCTGAAAGAGCCCACAACTAGGAAAGCGTTAGTCCTAGTTATAGTGGGCTATAACTAGGAAAACACATAGTTAATAAGAGCTGCAGTTCAAATCATTCGTTATGTGCTTCATCAAATATTCATTTATATCAGAATAACCTCGATATAAAAATGAGCAGTTTATTGAATTGCAACTACAATTAGTTTCGATAAATGAAGTCGTTTTTTCTCCCGTTTTATCATTATCCAAAAACAGAAATATCTTGTTATAAGTATTTAAAATCGGAATTGTTGATTTAATTAAGGAAGTGCTATTTAGGATTATAAAATCATGATTTCTTACTCTATCGGGATAAAGCATCAAAAAGGATAAATAATCAAAAAACCCCTCGATAATAATACAGGAATCGTTGCCATTAATAATTTGTGTTATTGTTTTAGGATAAATGCACCCTTTGAAAAAAGGGAACATAAAAAATTTCAATAGGTGAGAAGAAGAAAAAACACTTGTTTTTTTGTTCTTCCTATTGTTTGCTTTATATAAAATAGTCGCTTTCATAATAAATAACTTGTTTGTAAAAATTCACACTTAAAAATTAAATGGGTTCTCATTAAATCGGTTCTTATTAATTTGAACCCTTTAATCGGAACCTTTAAAAAATAGATATAGAGGATGTTCTTTATAATCAAATCGAATGCTCATTTTATTGCTGAATGATTCTATAGATGGTGTCAAAAAAGCTGCTCTTATTTTTGTATCCATATCCTCAGCTTCAAATCGAGCTATTATTTTAATTGCTGCTTTCTCATCCTTAACTCGAAATACAAAGAGCTTGTTGTTTATACCTAAGTTCGGCTGGTCTGCGTAGAATTTTAGCAAGTAGTTCCTGTTATCTTTCATAATTTTTTTTTAAATATTTATATGAAAATCTTGTTAACCTCTGTTAACCGTTGTTAACCCTAGGATTTACAACTTAAACATCAGCATTGTAGATGTTTACATTGTTTTGTTAACCTTTTTGCAGGAATTGAAAAAAATCTAGGGGTTTACAAATTCTCTATATTCCATTTAAAAGGTTAACAAAAGTTTGCTCAGTCTTGAATTGCAAAACCTTCAGCTG
>JBFWMB010000062.1:0-24455 GCA_050251815.1 Salinivirgaceae bacterium
ACATCTTTTGACCGCGTTTAAGACAAAATATGGACAATCGAAAACCAAAACAATTTACATCACTTTAAATTATTCCATATCCAATATTGTTGCATAAAAAAAGAGGATGCCTTTTTAGACACCCTCGTTTATTGAATTACAACATCGTACGGTAAATAATCCCTGTTAAAGAACAACATTTAGCAAATTTTACTCCTTAAAATTATCTTTTAACCGCTTTCTTAATTCTTTATAGTCCTTGGTTACTTTACATGGGGTTTGCTGAATCGAAAACTCTTCAAAAGGCAACTCAGCAATCCCTTCGGGTAGTATTCCTATTGACGTTCGGTTTAAATTCAGGTTCAACAATTTTTTTAGGTTAATTATTGTTGCCGGAAGTTCAGTAAGCTGGGTATTTCCTCCCAGACTCAATAAGCGTAGATCGTGCAATGTGCTAATACTATCGGAAATAAACGTAAGACTATTTGAGATACTTAACTTTTTAAGCTTCGACAGGTTTTTAATTTCGTCGGGAATGGTCGTTATGCGGTTTCGGTTGAGTACCAAAAACTCAAGACTGGTAACGTTTAAAAGCGGGCTGATATCACTGATTTCGCGGTTTCCACTAAAATTCAAATCAATTAGTTTTGGCAATTGCTCCAGACCCAGGTTGTCGAGTGTGTTTAGGTCACAATCGCTGGCGTTTAGAAGTTCGAGGTTCTTTAGGGAACTCAGATTTGGAAGCTCTTCAAGTGACGAATCATTTATATCGAGCTGAATTAATTCGTGCTGCTCCAAAAGTGAAGCTGGAAAAGATCCAAACAATTTTACCCTGAGTTCGCGCAGGGTTTGATTTACTGAAAAACCCCAGGGAAAAGCTATGGCTTTGTCTTCCTTAGGAAGAATGGTTAACTCGTATAAATTCAGCCGGGTAAGTTCTTCGGGAAATGTATCGGGTTCATAATTATACAAACGCAACAATTTTAGGTTTTTTAGCCGACTCAGGCGTTTAATTTCTTCCAGGGTGAGGCCATTGCAATAAAGATCGAGTGCATAAACCTCTTGCGGATTCTTTAGCGCTGCATAAATATTATCGTAAAAATGATCGCGGGTATAAACCTGCACATGACGGTAATCTTTCCACTCTTCCCAGGTCATTTCAACCAATTCGGTTATTGTAGTGTCGTAAGGTTTATGCACTTTAAATTCAATATGTTCCGTCAATTTAAAGGCTGCTACTTTCTGAATCACCGAATCGTGTAAAGGAAAATCAGCAAGTTGCTTTTTTATCAAATTAGGGTTTTGTTCCTGCCAATACGTTAAGCGATAATCGCCATAATCCTTTAAATGCAATTCTTTATAGCGAATTAGTAAAGTGTCGCCCGGATTAAGGGTGCGAATCATGGTGTCGGTAAACCGGCCTTCGAAAGCGGTGTTTAATGAGAGCAGCTCTTCGTAACGCATGTTGACGCTTAAATCCCAGCTTTCGTTAAACGAATCCCACGAGGGGCCCCGGGAATCAAAAACGGTGAGTAAAGTATCGGTAGTATTCGTTAAATAAACTTCGAAGGTAATTGTCTCCGACATGTAATACGGCTCCGGCTCTTTTATAATGATGCTTAACTCCTGTGCTGCCAAAAGGCGTGAGTAAAAAAGGATAATTATTAGAAAGTATCTTTGCATTGTTAATAGACTTTTTGATTAGAATATTTAAGTTAACCTCACGATGATAAGCATTTTAGTGCTAAATTCCATCTTTACTGTATACAAACGGAGTTTTTCAGAACTGCTTATTTCTGACAATCTATTCTACGAATAAAATACAAAGCCATTAAAATGATTAAAGCGTAAAGAGCAAAAAAGAAGGAAAATCCCAACTTAGCAATAATAACACCGCCAACCAACGGAAAAATTGCAGGAACAAGGTTCCCGGCTCCGGCAAAACCCGCATAAATAGCGCGATTCTCCTGTCCCGAAACTTCGAGTAACAAGCCGTTCATGGTAATGGTATAAAGCGAATACACCAGGCCTCCGATAACAAACAAATACTTCAACATGGCGACATCGTTAATTAAAAAAGCCATTAAAGCCAGCAGCAGGGAAAGACCTACGTTAGCATAAAGCATGTAATTATATTTCAGTTTTTTAACACCCAGGGCAACCAGTAAGCTGACCAATACAATGCCGATAACTTTAAAAAGTAAAAAATTACCTACCTGATCGCTATGAGCCTGAAAATTCTGTTTGGCGTACAACACCACAAAAGGCAGAAACGAAATGGCAATTCCCTGTGTGTTGATAAAACCAAGAAAATAAGCCAGTTTTTTATTCCCAACCAATTCCCTTTTTAAAACCTGGAAAAATTCTTTCAGACTTTTTATCTTTAAATACGAGGGTTCTGTTTCCTTTATTTTCCAGAATCCAAACGAAGCGATTAACAGTGCCGATGCCCCAATAAAAAACAAAATGCCATAATTGGTCGGAAAAGGTTGCAACATAATTAATTTACGCGCCAGAATTGCAGAACCAAATACAATAACGCCAGCCAAAACCTGCTTTATCGAGAAAAATGATTTTCGCTTTTCAGGACCAACCGATTTTCCCAAAATATCGGTATAACTGATATTGGTAAAAGCACCGGCCACTGCAAATGTGGTGATAAAAAGAAACAACAAACCAATGGTATATCCCCACTGATTTATAATAGTGAAAAACATAATAGCCCCTAATCCAAATAACGAGATTACCCGGGTGTTAATCCCAAATAAAAGGAAACGCTTTTTAAATGAAAAATTACTTATAAAAGGAGCAAAAAACAATTGGGTAAAACTGGAACCTCCCAATAATATTGCAGTCATTAATCCTACATGAAAAGCGGTACCTCCAGATTCAATTAACATGGCAGGAATTATGGTGTCGATATCCATAAAATTCTGGGCAAAAGCCAAAAAACCGGCATGCCATAAAAAAGCATAAAAATTGTGGGTTGAAACCTTTTTAGTTAAACTCATTCCTATTCAAATTTTGCTGCAAATTTAATGGGTTGGAATGTGTTTCCAACATTTTACCATTTTTAAAACCTGAAAGTTAAATTGCCATTTGATAACTAGAAAGTTATCGCAGCTCAATTGTTCTGTCACAGACAACATGGAATACAAGCCGGACATAATTTGCTATTCCTCCTCAACACACAATTCGCCCTTAGCCATTAATTGAACTGTTTTAATGGTTACCAAAAAAATAACCAATAGCGTTATTGTGAGAAACCCAAACGAAAGAAATTTAAAGATTGTCTGTCCGGTAATCTGGTAGGCGGTAACCGAAGCAATGGTAATGGCATCGAGCGGAAAAGTAAAAGCCCACCACGAAATATAAAACTTTAATTTTCGGAATGAGCGATACAAAAACAGTAATAAAAGCACAAAAAAGTAGCTCATATTTAACAAAAACATAGCAAATAAATCCCACGCCCCGGTAATACGGTAATAGGCCAAGAAACCCACGGCCGGTGGAGCAATTAAAATAAACAAGGTTGGAATAAATTTTTGAGGCATTTGATCGTGAAAAACCACACGGTTTAAAAAAATGGTAAAGAGAATAATCCAGAAAAAGAAACCTATGGAAAAATAAAAATATGAAAATTGCATCGGCATAAATTCCACTCCCATAATGGGAACAATAATATTTCCGACCACAGGAATAAACCAGGCCGGATTAAAAGTTTTGATTTCGAAATTGTGGTTAATCCAAAAACTGATGGTGTGAAGCATTAAATACGTATGCAACACTACACCCACCCACCATAAAACCCGGGCAATATCGATGTAATGATGATGAAAAGCCACCGAAATCAAAAGCAGGGAGATTGAAATAGCAGAAAAAAAATTGATGCGAATACGGTGTTTAAAATCTTCTTTAACCTGGGGAAAAAACCATAAGGCTTTAGCCAGATAATTCAAGCTGATAAAAACAAATAGTGTAGCAACTACCCAAAGCATTAGGGTGTAAAAAACGGATGGCAACCAATCCAAAACATCGAACTTACTTAGGGCAATAGTTAAGCCCGACAAACCCATTACCACTGAATACAGGGTTATGGGAAAATGCTTTATTTTTTCTTTAAACTCCATGTGGCCTGTTTTTGCGCAAAGGTAGGGGAAATTGACTAAATATAAAAAAGGTTCAGCATATAGAGCTGAACCTTAAATTGATAGAAATTAGCTGTTCGATATTATGGGAAACGATAATTTTAGCAATGATAGCTCTTAATTAAATATTTTAGCATTACTAACATTTACAATTTTTGCTACTGACTTTAATTTATCCATATCAATCTCCTTTTTATTTCCAACAATAGCAATTGTCACAGGGCGTCCAGCAATTTCATTTCTATAAAAATCAATTAAACGGTCAAAGGTTAATTCCTTATATTTTGGAATCAAAAGTTTATTTGGATCATCGGAATAGCCTTTCATTTCCCAGCTTTCAACCGATTGACTAAGAATTCTGAAATTTGGTTTGCTTGCCTGAGAAGACAATACAAGATAATTTTTAATATTCTCCATCCGCTCGGGTTTTTCAGGTATTTCCTTAATTAATTTCAAGAATTCAATTACTGCATCAGCTGTTTTATCAGATTGGGTACCAATTACACCCACAAGCATCGTTTTTTCTCCTTGAATTGGTGGTGTTCGATAAACAGCATTAGCTGAATAAGCAAACGAACGAATCTCTCTGAGTTCCTGTAAAACAATTCCATTGAATCCACCGCCAAAGTATTGATTAAATGCATCAATTACTGGTTGATTTTCCAAAGTATATTCACTGCCACCAACAAATAAAAACACATCGCTTTGTCTTGCATCTGAATTGTTTAAGAATAATATGCTTTCTTCATCATATTTTTCGATTGGTTTTATGTATGGAGATGTAGAAGCTTGTAAATCAGACGGCAAGGCTAAATTTGCTTTAAGTTCTTCCTTTAATTTTTCATAAGGGATTGTTCCAACAAAATGAATACTGGCCTGGTATTTTGTTGCAGAAATAAAAGCACCAGTAAAATCAGAGATGGATAGTTCCTGAATTTTTGTAGCAGGAAGTCGCACTAATTCAGGTGAGTTCTTACCATAAAGTAAATAATCATATAATGCATTCGCTTGTGAGTCCTTATCTTTCTTTTCAGCCTGGCGTGAACCATAAACACTACCTTTCAAATTATTCATTTGTTTTTCATCCAATTGTGGCAATAAAAAAGTTTTTGATAAGAGTTTACAAGCATTGGCCAAATTCTTTTCGTAACCTTTTAGTTTAATATAAAGATAACTTTCAGTAGCACGGAAATTAACGGAACAGCCCAATTTACTATACTCTTTTTTCAATTCCTGAGGTTTGTACTGATTCATTATTCCTGCATAATTCATAAGTTGGGTTGCCATACCTAACGATGGTATTTCACCTGTACCTACTCCAAACTTAATGGTTAAAGAGAAAATTTCATTGCTTGGATTATTGGTATAAAAAAGTTTAACCAGATCTGCAAACTGTCCGGTCTGAATATCTTTACTAAAGTCAACAAAATCTTCCCTAACATTCGCCAAGGGTATCTGTTCAAAACGGGTTGCATAGTTTGATTTCTTACCTGGAATTGGATCAATCGGTTCAAAACTAGGTTTATCCAAATTATCCTTATTTGGTTTGCCTATATCAGAAAAATAAGTTAAATGGTTGTCGGTAAAATATTTATTGGCTACTCGAACAATATCCTCTTTTGTTATTGCTTGAATAATATTTGTATAATTATTAAACTTCTCCAAACTCATTTCATACACAAAGCTCTGCATAAGTGCATATCCCATGCGCATGGCTGATTCCTTATATTCCTCATGTTCTGTAATCATCTCTTTTTTTAGGGCAGTTACCAACCAATCTTCAAAATTTCCCTGCTTCAAATTCTGCACCTCTTTTTGTAACATCTTTTCGACTACTGATAATGATACGAATTTCATTTGATTAACATCAAAAACAGGTATAGCCTGTATTAACCCTAATCCGGAATATTTATGTGCAACTATACCCGCTGTGGCCGACAATAAGTCTCCTTCAAGAACCAACTTATCAAGTAAACCCGTTTGATTAGCGTTTGACAGTAGACGAGCACAAAGTTCTAGGGCATATTCATCACTATGATTTGAAGGAGCTCCAGGATACCCCATAAAAACCATTGGATAAGGTGTGAGTTTTTCCTTTACTTTTACGGCTTCAGTAAACTCAATATTATTAGGTTTATTCTGTATTCCTGTTGCCTCACGTTTTTCCCATACACCAAAAGTGTCTTCTATCATCGGTTTAATAGATTCAGGATTTATATCACCTGAAAGTATTAAAGCCATATTAGAGGGAACATAAAAAGCATTATAAAATTCTATTATACGATTTATAGATGGGTTTTTAAGGTCTTCAGTATTCCCAATTATTGGGCGTCCGTAAGGATTATCTGCTCCAAAAGCTTTAAAGAAGAAATCTTCCTGAACAACGCTGTAAGGATTATCGGCGTACATGTTCTTTTCTTCATAAACTGTTTCTAACTCAGTTTGAAATCCACGATATACAGGATTGATGAACCGATGAGCATATAAGTCTAACCAACGTCTTACCTGAAAAGGTGGAAAAGAATTATAGTAAATGGTATAATCGTAACCCGTACCTGCATTCAAACCTGTACCACCCATAGCTTGTACCAAATTTGAAAATTCATTAGGTATTGCATATTTTCCGGCTAATAACGATTCTTCATTAATCTGCTTATTAATTTCATTTTTCTTTTCAATATCCTGAGTGTTTCTTAGCTCATCATAGAGCCTGATAATATTCTCATAATGTGGTTTTTCTGCTTCCCAGTCTGAAGTTCCAAGCTCTTGCGTTCCTTTAAACATAACATGTTCCATGTAATGCGCTAACCCGGTAGCATCGGCAGGGTCATCTTTAGAACCGGCTCTGATTGCTACGCAACCAAAAGCTGATGATTGTGAATGATCCTCATTTAAGATAACTGTTAATCCATTAGCTAACTTATATTGTGTTATTCTACTTTCCTGTGCCCATACCGTAAATGAAAATGCAGCAATAAGGCAAATTATAACAATTTTTTTCATTGGTAAATATTTGTGATGTTAAACAATATCTGACACATAAAGGAACAACTTTTTTTGCTTACATTCCCAAAGGATCAATTACTTTTTATTGATATCATGATATTTAAAAAGCATAAGCTAAAGAAACACTATATGAATTTGCTATCGGAGACTCTTTTCCACCAATTAAATAGGCAAAATCTATACTAATACCTTTATAATCAACACCTAAGCCCGAGCTCACATATGATGGAATTCCTTTTTCTTTATTGCCAAAGTGCGAGCCCACCCTAATAAAAACAAAGTTGGAATAGATGTATTCAACTCCTATTCCACCACCAATAGAAGCAGGAGAGATAAAATAAGCAAAATCAGCAAATCCATTAACATGGTTTTTATCGTTAATAAGAAGTTTATACCCGGCTCCAAAAGCTATATTTGTTGGTAAGGAATAGGAACTATATCCATAATCGATCTTAGATCCCAAATTTGAAAGCTTAGCCCCAAAGTTTAAATTATTATTCATTTTATATTGAAAATCTAAATTAAACGCAACAGCCTTACCAACTTCTGATCCACCCATATCAGAACTAATGAATTGAATATTTGCAAAAGCAGAAAAATTTGTTTGCACTTCATATGAAAAACCAAATCCCATTGAGGATTCCTTTGGTGTATAGGTACCGGTATAATTCCCGTTGTCATCAATTATTGAATAGGAAGAATGCCCTATTTTACGATAACCAAAACTCAGGGCTGATTTACTCCCCATCTTCATAAACCCGGCTAAACCAATAATGTTATTGTTAAGTGAGCTTGGTAACCAAGAAGCATACAAGGTAGAAACTTCAACCTTTGATTCAGAAAAAGCAATAGAAGCGCCATTATTAAAAAATGCAAGGCCATTTGCATAAAAAGCAGCTGATGTACCACCAAGGGATAAGGATCTTGCATCAGGAGAAAACTCCAAAAAACCAACGCTTTGACCATAAGAATTATCCAATCTCAATAATACTGTTATTATTAAGGATATAATAAAATATTTTTTCATTTAATTTTTTTCTTTCGTTTGTAGATTGAAACAGTATAATTAATATACACCTATTTCATGGTAAGTACTAATTAATCAACCTTATAAATCTCGCTATAACTTTACAATATTAATTTTAAACGCATTTCCGGCATATTCTACATTTACAGTGTATGAACCTCCGCCCATTTTTGACATATCTATTTTAGCTGGTTCAAAAGGCGAAACATCCATGTTTTTATCAAAAACAGTTGCACCATTTCCACCTACTATCGAAATGTTTGCATTCACCTCAACACCTGTCCTGATATTAAGAAAATCAATAACGGGATTTGGATATACATCGACTAAAACATTCTCATCACGTACTAAAATTTTGAAATCAATTGAAGATGATTCTCCTAATGCGTCCGTTGCAGTAATTGAAGCCGTTGTAAATCCATAACTGACACTGGTTATAAATAACTTATCATTACTTGGATTAACATGGGCCACTGTACGGCTTGATAACTCTACAGAATAGGATAAAGGCTCACCATCAGCATCGTAAAAATAATCGGTTAATGAAAACTCACCTTTTCTTGCAATGCCACCAAAAACTATATCTTCAATTTGGTTTTTCACCACTGGAGCGACATTGGGCTCAATTAAATAAGTAATTACCTGACGAACCGTTGCTCCATAGGCATCTGCTACAACTAGCGTATCGGTGTAATTACCTGCAGGAGCATTTCTTCCGGTAATAGAAATATTAACTACACCATTTATTTCTTCCGCATTAATTGCTGAAGAGCTTTTTGTACAAGTCCAGGTAATTGGATGATTATCAGGATCGCTTACCTCAAAGCGTAAAACGCTGGTTTGGAATGCTTTAATATTTGAGCTGTCTCCATCAAGTGCAATAATAACAGGACTGTTATTATTTAAAGTTTCTAGTGATAGTACATCAGAAATTGGGGATTGATTCCCTGCATAATCATAAGCAACCGCTCCCACATAATAGGAAGAACTAAAATCGAGATCAGAAATCGTTGCGCTCATCAAATCTCCAGCCTTTAAATTTTCAATTATAAATGTTTTTTTGCTTATACCCTGGAGGTTTGAACCAAATGAATTTAAACTATAATAAACATGAACACCGTATGGTACATTATCGTCAGTATCAGTAGGAATGGTAAAGTTTACAGTAATGTTGTTTGATAATGCTTGACCAGACAGATCGGTAATTTTACCTGGCGCAATTGTACTATAACCTGCTATGGAACCGAATACATCAATAAGGCCTGAGCCTAATTTTCCGGTTAACGCATTATTATAGGAATCAATATTTTTTGCCGAACCAACTATTCTATTCCATATATCTTCATTTGTAACTCCAGAACCTCCGATATGTGATATCAATAAAGCAGCAACTCCAGAAACATGAGGACAAGCCATTGAAGTTCCCTGCATGGTTCCGTATTGATTTCCCGGAAGGGTACTTAAGATTAACGCACCCTTATTGTAATCACCCCCAGGAGCAGATATATCAACCCAGGAACCATAATTGGAGTAATAAGCCCGCTTATAATCTTGTGCTAAAGCAGCAACAGCCATCGCTTTTTCATAACTTGCCGGATATCCGGATTCTTTGTTCTCATTACCAGCAGCAAAAATTACAAGCCCACCCTTAATTGGACCAACCTGGATCCCATTTTCGTCAACTCCTGCATATTTTGTAAAATAATCAATTGCTGCCTTATCGGATGAAGGAGTAGCAATCGCTTCCGGATATCCCCAACTATTTTGAGAAATTACCGCCCCATTATCAGCTCCGTATTTAATTGCTTGAGCACCACTACCACTATCGTCCAAATCCGTTGAAAAAATCTGGCACGACATCAATCTAACCCCCTTAATACTATTTTTTTCATTACCACCGGCAATCCCAGCAACTCCTTTATCATTATTATTTACAGCGCCAATGGTACCTGCAACATGGGTACCATGGTCATCAGGGGTAATTTTACCTGAACTTTGAACAAAATTAAACCCTCTTATATCATCTACAAAACCATTTCCATCATCATCAACACCCTGCGAACCATTAAATTCTGCTTCATTAATCCAAATATTATCAGCTAAATCCTCATGAATATAATCAATCCCTCCATCTACAACAGCAACTATTACCTCAGAGCTTCCCACATTATAATTTTCCCAGACCGGAAATACGTTAACATCACAACCTTCAATTGCTAAAGCATCAAATTCGCCATTATTATAATAATGCCATTGTTTATCCAATCGTGAATCATTAAAAGGCATTGTAGTTATTGCCGATTGCTCCTTTTTAATGTCATCACTAAAACTGAGTTGAGAATTTGATGTTCTAACTGCTTTTGGCCTTAATTCAACCTGATCGATTCCATCAATCTGAGAAAGTGATAAACCCGCTTTTTTAAGTGAAACATTTTTTTGATAATAAACATCGTACCATAAATGAAGTCCTTCTGCTCTTGTGCGGGCCTCAAATTTTCCTGCATAAGGAAAAGTACGGGTCATAGAAATTACCCCGGCATCATCAAAATATTGATTAACACGCTCGGCCTGACCCTTATTAATTACACCTAATGAATCGGCCACTTCTTCTAATGAACCTGCCATGGTTTGAGATACTTTAACTCTCATCGCCCCCTGAACATATTGAGCCACATCAAGTGCTTCAAGTTGTTCCTTCAACTCTTGCGTTGTTTCACTAACCTCATCTTGCTCACACGATAAAAACAGTAACCCTATTAGTAAAAACAGGGTGATAAATTTTCTATGCATATAATTATAACTTATTAAAAAAATCAACTATTTGTAAAAGACTTTCTGCATCTGTCCACTTAACTTCATGATTCTTCAAGAATTCTTTAAATTCTTTTCCCTGGGGTTTATCCAATTTAGACAAAATGCCACGACGAGTTGCATCGTAAACAGTACCTTTTGTTACTATATAATACTTGTACTTTAGTGGAAGGGCAATTCCATTCTCGCGATCTTGCCTTAACGATATGTGATTGGTAACATTAATACCACCAATCACTAATGAAGAAAGCTTATTGACTGATTCTGTGGTCGATTGACCCCCATAAGCACTTTCCTGACTGGTCAACTGCTCAAAATCGCCCATTATCTGAAGTGCTACAAATCCTTTTTCCTTACTACCAACAACTTTCATCACACGTTCATCAACAACCATATACTTATCGTCACCAATAATTGCCAATACAATATCACTTGTTTCGGCTTCCTTAATCAAGTCGTTTTCCAAAAAATGCAAGCGACTTTTATAAACATGCACATTTAGAACCCCTTTAATTTCTTGTTTATTGGAAAGGTACAAAGTACCCTGTTGAAATTCAGGATAAATGTAAGGCCAAAGCGTTGTTACCTTCTGAGCCATAGCTGTAATAAAAAGTACAAAAACCATAAGTGTTGTGATCATTAAATTTTTCATCTCCCTGAGTATTAGTTTCAATTTATCAACTTAAAATTTGAATTGTTTTAACAGCCAAGTATTTTGTAAAATGATTTTAGCAAAACTCAAAACTACAATTTAATCAATGTTTTCTTTGTACAGTTTTATTAGCCTTTCGAAAGTACTTTGTTTTATAAAACTTACGAATTCTAAAAAACCACTAATTGTTGGTAGGCTATTTTACTGTATTCGCTAAAGACAGTAAAACTAAATTTTTCATAAGACGCTCCCAATAAATGTGGGATGCTTGTATCATCTTAATTCAATTGCTGTCGAGCATTCCAAAGATAATTATAAAATTTTATTAAAGTCACATTTACAAAAAAACGTATGAAAGGTCATCCTAAAAAAAAAGTGGCCCAATATGAGCCACTTTTCTTTATGACAAAGAATATATTATTTACGTATTATTCTTTCTTTTATACCTGCAGATTTAAACACATACTTCACAGTTTCGTCTGCAGCGGACTTACCACCAGAAGGCTCCCAAACACACGATGGCCATAAATCAAACCATCCATCATCCGTGCCATCTATAGCGTAGTAATAAAACCCTAATCCAACCATAGAAATAGAACCATCAGCATTAACGAACCCTTTAGCAACTCCACCATAACCTGTATAACCATTCCAAATTTCAAATTCATAAGCCTCAAGAGGGTGTCCTGTAGGGAAGGTAAGCATCTGTCCCACACCATCATAAACAGGAATGTCAAATGATGCAAAATCACCATCGAATACGGCTATAAAAGAGTCTTCTGAACCAAACATTCCGGAAACAATTACTTGATTAGCATTGTCAGGGTCAGCCGATAAGGTAACATTATAGGTATCCGTAAGGGCGCCATCCCATTGTGAGACTATACTTCCAATAACATAATTACCAAGTACCATATCGCGGGTATATCCATAAGATAAGAACCAGCTGTATTCATTAAAATCAACAGCCGCGCAAGAACTACTGTAACCAGCAACCCGATAAGCTCCTTCGGCAACTTTTATGGTGATTGTTTCGCCATAAATAGGGGTTCGTGGAAGGGTTATAAACACAGTCGTATCAACAAACGATACATTCGCCTGAGGAACTTCTACATCAACAACCTGACCCTCTCCTATATAACGAACAATAATGTCTTTTGAATCGTAACCAACTGATGCCACATTAAATGCCATTGGATTTGCATACCTTAACTCAATTTTAAAGTTGACATCTGAAGTAGCTGAGCCAGACTCAGGTGCTACTGAGGTAACATCAGCAGTTACATAATTACACCTCCAATACAATCCCTGCAATTTGCCTTCACCATCAATACCGCTGCCAATACCTTGATAAAAATTACCTGCCCGATCTTTAACAGCATCTCCATCCAAACTCAGGAAAATATACTGTCCAGGGAAAGGCTCGTAGGTTTGTTCTACAACAATACTTTTACCGGATACCGCAGCTTTTACAGGCTTATCAAGATACATTTGCTCAATAGGGTCATAATAGCTAAAATAGATTTTGCTTGTATCGTTAATAACAACAACCTCATCAAAGGTAAGTGTCACTTTATAATCAGGAGCCACAAAACCTGCAGCAGGAGATGAAGACTTTAAAACAGGATTATAAGCATCGCTTGTAACAAAAGCATCTGTTGTGGCTATGTCTCCAAAAACAGCATCCGGATTAACTGGTAGGGCAAATACCTTATAACTGGTATTCTGCTCCAAACCTGATACATATAGTGTACCACTAAGTTCCTCGTCTTTTGTCAGGAACAACTGTTTTCCATAAACCATATCAGTTGTGGTAAGCTTCAACATGGTATTTGGATCAGGATTTTCCATTTCGTCATCACCTGTTAAAACAACCACATAAAGCTGACCTATTCCAGAAGCAGTATAGCTTATTACTGCTGTGGAATCCTCAATGGAGGAAACCGTTACCGTGGCCGAAGTAGGCGCCTTAAGTTCAGAAGACTCAAATGGCTTCTGCCATTCTTGTTCGCAGCCATATTGCATTAAGGCCATAAAGCCCATAACCATTATAACAGCGATTGATTTAAATATTCTAATTTTCATATCTTTCTATTTTATTGTTAAAAATAAATCAATGTATTGTTACCTTGAAAGGACAATATCAGCTTGAAATATGTTGAACCATCCTGCACCATCTGATTTGTCGGCATTTCTCCACACATAAGAACCAATTTCGTCCATAATATAGAGTTTTCCGTCTTCTCTAATTTCAATGGTAATGTTTCCACCCGTAGTTATTTCATCAGCTCCATCGGGTCCATAGAAAGCTCTTAATTCAATGAATCCATAACTTCCTGGGGTATTGATCTCCTGACCCACAGGAACTTTAATCTCTGTTTGGTCTTCATTAACCACACCATATATGGCTTTGTTGGCACCACCCTTAACAAAAGGTAAAAACCAAACAACCGAAACATCATCTGCATCCTTGGTCAATTCCATATCCCAAGCTTCTGCTCCATTAAAGTAGCTCGTTCCTGAAGCCGTCCAAGTACCTAAAATAGCTGCAAGTGGGTGATCCAGGTCATTGATGGTAACCAAACACTCATTTTCCGCATTTGGTTTCACGGTTCCGTCCTCAGACAGTTGAACTACAAAACGAAGATCTCCTGTAAAAACACCCGGGTTATTATTGATTACTACAGCAATATATTGAGTTCTGTTTGTAGCATCAAAAGTTAATGTGGCTGAACCATCAACCAATGCAAAATTTACTCCTTGTTTGGCTGTACTATCTATTATTGAATAACCAACCACGGCTGATTTTCCAGTTATAGAAGCCAGGGTAACGGGAATCAATAAAGTATCCCCATCCTCATTTATTGACAAGGATACTTTGTCGAATGCAACAAAAGCATCGCTATCGTCAAATTCCGGTGCCGTATTCAATTCACATGAAGCGAAAAATACCAACACAGCTATAGTTAATAAATAAAAAATCTTTCTCATAACATTATCTCCTAATACATTAGTTATAACCATCGTTTTGAACCAGGTTCGCATTTACATCTGTTTCTCGTTTTGGAATTGGTAAAGACCAAATGTAGCTGTCAGCAGCCAATGGTTTGTCTGATCTTACAGAAGCCCTGTTTGTGCGGGCATAATCAAACCATAAATGGCCTTCAAAATTTAATTCCATACGTCTTTCCTTGAAAAGCACATCCGCTCCAACTGCAGCCAATGGAGCAAGTCTGCGATTTGCCCGAATAGCATTAACATCACTTAATGCTGTAGCTCCAGGAATTGAAGCTCCATTAAGTAATGCTTCGGCCCTGTTCAAGTACATTTCAGATAAACGTAAAACAAAAACATTATTTACATCGGGTGTGCTTAAGGCATCACCATCTCCCTTACCAATATATTTGGTAGTCCAAAGAGAACCTGAAACATTATTGGCATCGGTACGGAACAAGGAATCTCTAACATCACCAGCTTCAAAAGCCGACGTTAAATCGGGATGCGCAGCGCAGTCACCATATCCAATGGGATTGGTCATGTGTGAGGGTCCATCCCAATAGGGATCATATTCATTGGGTTGCTTTCCGTAAACTTCAAAGATTACTTCGCCACCAACTCCGGCAACTTCTTTCCCCCAAACCGTTTTGTATTCGGTAGCTGTCCACAATTTGTAGTTTGAATTTTTGATTACCTTTGTAGCATAATCAGCAGACTCTTGCCATTGTTGGCTGTATAAGTACACGCGGCTTAACAAGGCCTGAATTACCGGAAGTGAAGCAACCGCCTTAGCATCTGCAACATTTTCTCTAACATACTCAGGATCAATTATACTCTCGGCTTCAAGCAAATCATCAATAATCTGTGCATAAACCTCACTTACCGTATTACGTGCAGGCATTTCTTTACCAGTATTATCAGTAGTAAGGATAATTGGTACTCCCAATCCATCCGGATTTTTTGCATACGAATCGGCATACAAGCGCACCAAATCAAAATGTGAAAGCGCCCTTAAAAATAAGGCTTCGGCTTTCAGATTATTTAAATCCTGAACCGTTATTAAATCAACATCTTTACCTTCAAGATTTGCCATCACATTATTAGCCATTGAAATGACATAATAGGCAAGTCCCCATAAGCCTGAAGTTGAGCTGGGGTTATAGGAAAGATCGTAAGGTACCCTCATTCTACCTGAGGTGAAATCGGTATTGGTAGGAATGGTTGCATTACCGGCCCGCATTTCTGCATCGAGTACAAAATAGGACCCATACCAGGTTCCTGATGCCAATGGCGCATAAGCACCTGCTATAGCGTTATTCAACCCGTTATAGGTTGAAAGTGTCAACACTGAACTCTGATCCAAGAGGGGAGCTTCTTCAAGATAGTCCTCGCACCCAGTAAAAACAAGAGCTAAAAAAAGTGTGAATATTGAAATTATTCTTTTCATATTTGTTAGTTTTTAAGGTTAAAATGTTATTTCCAATCCTCCGATAAAGGTTTTGGTCATTGGGTAAATACCATAACCCATACCATCTACACCCCGTTCAGGATCCCAAAAATCAACATCATGGAAAGTGAACAGGTTATAAGCACTGGTATAGACTTTTAGCCCCCCCAGTTTCATCTTTTTGGTGATTGACGCCGGAAGGCTGTACGACAGCGAAATATCCTTAATACGAAGATAACTTCCATCTTCTAACCAACGGGTACTTTCAAATGCATACGAATTTGATGAAGTACCAGCAATTGGTTTAGGATTCACACCAGTATCACCCGGTTTTTTCCAGTAATTCAACGAAGATGCACTTTGATTCATTGACATTTGGTTACCATCAGCATTTACATACCTGTTTTCACCTATTAACACTTTGTTTCCTTGTTTAAACTCAAGTAAGGCGCTCAAACTAAGCCCTTTCCAATTAACAGCCATATTAAAACCACCTGTAAATTTAGGCTCGGGGCTACCGGCATAAATATACTGGGCTTTATTGTAGTCGTTGGTAAGGGTACCATCGGCTGTTCTCCATAATGCTTCTCCATTCGAAGGGTTAACCCCATAATAATCTTTTAGATAAAAGGTATACATGCTTTTTCCAACAACGTGCTTTAAACGATTCCATGTGGTTCCGTCAGGATCAGTATAACTCATTTCTTCTACATCACCCAAATCAAGCAGTTTGGTTTTATTAAATGCAATGTTAAAGCCAACAGTAACGTTCAAATCGTTTGTTTTTACTATTTCCCCATCAATCTGGAACTCAACACCCCTGTTTTGAAGTGACCCTATATTCATAAAGTTTGTAGAGAAACCGGAAGTTTGTGGAACTTGTTTGCTTAAAAGCATATCTTCAGTCAAACGCTGATACATATCAAGACTACCATTAATTTTTCCCTGCAAAAATCCAAAATCAAGACCTCCATTTATCGTAGCATTCCGTTCCCAGGAAAGATCATCGTTCGAGGGTCGGCTGGGACGCATGCCCACTCCACCGTTGTAGGCTGTTGATGCATATACACCATAAGCTCTATATGCAGCTATGTTGTCATTACCATTAATACCATAACTGACACGCAGTTTTAATATGTCAAGCATGGAAACATTCTCTAAAAATGCTTCATTATGTAAGTTCCATGAGGCACTTAATGAATAAAAAAGACCCCATTTCTTATTAGCACCAAACAAGGAACTACCATCATATCGCATAGAGCTCTTAGCATAATACTTAGAATTATAATTATACTCCAATATGCCAAAAAACGACAACAGTGTACGAGCATTGTAACCGTAACCTCCATAATCTGTTGCTGCAACTGAGGTGTTTGGATAGGGAATTGAAACATCAACATCGGGTGAATAAATATAATAGTAATTGTATTTCCTCTGCATAGCTTCTTGTCCAAAAAGTGCATAAACAGAATGAACATCAGCTATTGTTTTACGATAAGAAGCTGTATTCGAAGTAGTAAGTTGAACATACTTTAATACTGAAGATTGCAAGGTACCTGTTGTTCCTCCGTAATCAGGAGCCCAATACCTTCTACCTTCACCAAAAACAGTTTCTGAAGCATTGTTCGATTTTAATTCTAACCCTTCAATTGGCTTCCATGAAAGGAAATAAGAACCTTGGAAATGGTACTGTTTTTCAAACTGTTGATCGTTTTCCGCCGAGAACCTTGGGTTAGTATTTGAGTTTTCAGGAATATTAATATTATGTCTTCCCAATTCATCATAAGGCTTTGACCAGGGTAAAATTGTCATACCGGCAAAAGCTGGGTTCACATAATATAATGATTGCATTGCCACATCATTGCCTTCAGTATAGGTCATATTAACCCGTGCACCTACCTCCAGCTTTTCGGTTAACTTATAGTCTGAATTTACACGAGCCGTAATTTTATTAAAATCAACTCCATAGAACACCCCCTCATTATCATGGTACGATAAGGAAGTATAAAATTTGCCCTTATCATTACCTCCGGAAGCATTAATCTCATATTCCTGCATGGTTCCCAAACGAGTGAAATGATCCATCCAGTTTGTTTGTTCGCCCTGAATTAAGGTCATCGGACGATAGTACTTTCCAAATGGATCGTCAGGATTTACACCTGCATTAATAATTGCCTGTCGTTGAAAACCAAGTAGTTCTTGTCCGTTCATTACACGAAACTTGTTGTCATTTGCCAATTGAGATACCCCCATTTTTGCTCGAGCCTGAAACTTAGCTCTACCTGATTTACCTGATTTAGTTGTAATTAGAATTACACCGTTTGCAGCTCTTGATCCATAAACTGATGCAGCAGCAGCATCCTTCAAAACGGTAACTGACTCAATGTCATTAGGGTTTATGGAGGCAATTGCATTACCTGTATTGGTAAAATAAGACTGATTACCATTCATAATTGGAATACCGTCGACTACCCAAAGTGGGTCGTTACCTGCATTAATAGATGAGGTACCCCTAATACGGATTTGTGAACTGGCTCCAGGTTGACCCGTGTTTGACGTAATCTGAACCCCAGCCATTTTACCAGTAAGCACCTTATCAATAGATGTTGCAGGCAATTCAGTCAATGATTCACCTTTCACTGATGTAACAGAACCAGTTTTAGCCTCTCGTTTCTCAACACCATAGGCAACAATAATAACCTCTTCAACTCCGATAACTTCGGAAGCTAAAGATACATTTATCAAACTCTGGGAGCCAATTTCGACCTCCTGAGTTTTCATACCCACAAAGGAAAAAACCAAGGTTTTTGCTTCGGCTGATATTCCCAGGGTATAGTTCCCATCCATATTTGTAATGGTACCAATGGTAGTACCCTTTACTGAAACGGACACACCAGGCAGTGAAACACCATCCTCAGCGGAGGTTACTGTACCTGTTATAGTCCTTGGTTGCGCACTAACTAATTGTATACCCAGCATTGCCAGTAATACAAAAAGCATGGTAAATTTCTTCATAAATAAACAAATTTAAATTAATAAATATCTGTTAGGTGTTGTTATGCCTAGCAAATTTGGCAATAAAAATGAAATAAAACAAACTTTTTCACTTACCCTAATTTGTAGTTGGTTTAACGAAATGCATATTTTAAGCCTCCTTTTTAAAAAATCAACGCTATGGTTTTGTCTTAAAAGTTAATAACAGCAGGGTTCAAAAGGAAATCTATCGGGTACGGCTTAAAGGAAGGTTCAATTAAAATAACGCTTATATACTATCGGAAAAATCTTGAAAAATTACTTTACCTCTGTACCTACTTGTAGTATCAATTCCCAAAAACACATCAAAATCCAGAATTTGTTTTGGGGTTATGCAGCAAGACTAGGAATAAGTAAGCTAATTCGTGCAGTTTATATCTCCTGAGGGTTAAGGTGAGAGTTGAATGGAAATAATAACCCGGGTTCCTTTGCCTAATTCGCTGAATATGTTAATGTTCCCATTTATAAAAGATAAAAGTTCCTTGCTTAACAACAAACCCAAACCAGTACCCTTTTCTCCCGAGGTGCCTTTGCTCGATTGAAAGTTCTCCATATTAAAGAGCTCGGTAACTTTTTTCTCAGACATTCCCTGTCCTGAATCATTTACTTCAAATTCAAGGTGCGATTTACTAACCCTGCTGTGGATATTCACAACTCCTCCGGAATTTGAATATTTTATGGCGTTTCCGATGATATTCCTCAAAACCAGACCCAAAATATGTGCATCCGTTTCTACGCTTTCCTCTCCTTCGTGGTTCATCTTTAGTTGTACCATTTTCGACTGTGCATTAGGTTGCATCTGAATTAAAACTGCATCGGTAAAATGAGGTAAATTTACCTGCTTAAACTGCGGAGTTATGGCATTCATCTGTGTTTTAATCCAGGTCATCAAATCTTCGAAAACCGCCACCACATCATTGGTTGACCGATAAAGTAACTCTATCATCCGATCAACTTCGCCTGATTTTGTTTGGTTCGCTTGCTCTCTTAAGCAATCAGAAATGGTGTACTGCACCGATATCATATTTTTTAAGTCGTGCGACACCATGCTAAACAAACGGTATTTTGACTCATTTACTTTCTTGATTTCAAGGGTTGTTCTAAACGAACGCTCCAATAAATTGTCATTGTGTTTTCCGGCCAAAGCCCCAACTATGGTGACCAGAACAAACCAAATATTTAAATCGGCATGATTAACGGTTGCATGGTAAGCATCTACTACCAACAAGTAGTTATAATTAATGGCAATTAAAAAAACGACTGAAATTAAATAGGCAAAATGCTGCCTGATGCCAAATAAAAGGTAGAGCGATATATTAATTAAATAATAGGCTATGATATGATGGGCTACTGCCATAGGAAAATCACGGGATAATAAAGAGAGTACAAACAAATACAATCCAAAACCCAGGGCATTCACTATCAATATTGTCTGAGGAATTCGCCTGGTATGTTTGCGAAAGGAATATACAATAAATGGAATCAGAAAACCGGCCACAAAAACAAACCTTACCATGTTAACCCTTGTTTGGGTGCTATGGTCCAATTGAAGATAGGCATCCATAAAACCGAAAAAAACAACAATAAGTAAAGTGGCGATGGAAACTATTCTAAAATTGGTCAGATTCTTCCTTTCAAGTTCAGCATAAAAAAGTTTGCGTTCTTTAAGGTTTAATCGCTTCTCTTTCGAAAATAAACCAGGCCACTTTATGCGTTTTTCTATCATAATTTATGCATCATATTAGGTATGTTTACTTCAAAACCCTTTCAAAAGTTACCGGGAACAAATATTTCAACCATCAAGTAAATAAAAATTACCGTTAAGTTGTATCCGTTTCCCATTTCGTTCAATGGGTTTTTATATGACAAATGTCAGTTTTTGCTCAAACGTTTGCTGATACCTACAGGCAGCAAATAACAAGCAATTCCATTAAACACAATTTTCATATTTATTTGTTTTCATTCTAAATACTTTCATTTTATTATTTTATATCGCGTATTTATTTTTATTTTGTGTTTAAATGGCGTTTTATACATCATTTTAACAAAAAGGGTAAACACTTCGTCGAACATTAAAATTAGCAGGGTTTTAAAATAGAAACCCTTGTCGATGAAAGGACTTGCCATATAAAATAAGATTAGGCTATGAAGACAAAACAAGAAAAAAAGAAGCCCAAGGAGCAAGCACAGAAAAATATGTACACCCCGCAATACGAATCGGATGCTTGCGGAATCGGATTTATTGCCCAAATTAAAGGTGTTAAATCGCATCAACTGGTGATGGATGCACTTACCATGCTCGAAAATATGGAGCATCGCGGAGCCATAGGAAGCGATCCGGAAACCGGAGACGGAGCGGGAATTTTAACCCAAATGCCGGATAAATTCTTACGTATTGAACTAAAAAAAATAGGACTAACTCTTCCTGAATATGGAAAATATGGGGTTGGTATGGTTTATTTTCCTGCAAATGTCAAGCTACGCGAGGAGTGTCGTAAAATGCTGAACATTCATGCAGCCGAATTGGGATTTGAATTAATTGGCTATCGCGACGTTCCCAAATTATCGTTCCACGTGGGCGATATCGCACGACAAACTGAACCTAAAACCGAACAGTTTTTTGTTAAACACAAATCAGGCGTTGCAGAAATGGATTTGGAACGCAAACTTTTTGTACTGCGCCAATACAGTTCAAATACCATAAACAGACAATTGCTGAATAACAGTCACGAGTTTTATTTTACTTCGTTTTCATACAAAACCATTGTTTATAAAGGGCAGTTTCGAACCCATCAAACCCGTAAGTATTATTCCGATTTAAACGATTCGAATTTTGAATCGGCTATTGCCCTAATCCACTCGCGGTTTTCGACCAATACCTTTCCCAAATGGCGACTGGCCCAGCCATTTCGATACATTGCGCATAACGGCGAAATCAATACAATTCGCGGGAACATGAACTGGATGAGTTCAAACGAAAAGTTTCTGGAGTGCACCAAATTTACCCCCGACGAAATGTTGAAATTGCGCCCGGTAATGGATGAAACCAATTCAGACTCGGGAAACCTGGATTCCATGGTAGAAATGCTGGTTATGGGCGGCCGTTCATTACCCCACGCCTTAATGATGCTGGTGCCCGAAGCCTGGCAGGAAACCCACAAAATGAACGACGAAAAAAAGGCGTTTTACCAGTATCACGCATCAATCATGGAACCTTGGGATGGTCCGGCATCTATTTGCTTTACTGATGGAACCATTGTTGGGGCCACGCTCGACCGAAATGGCCTTCGCCCCTCGCGTATGCTGATAACCGACGACGATCGCCTGATCGTATCGTCCGAAGTTGGCGCGTTGCCCGTTCCACCCGAAAAGATTGTAAAAAAATGGCGCGTTCAACCCGGTAAAATGATTTATGCCGACTTGTCGCAGGGACGCATTCTGTACGATAAAGAAATAAAAAGTGAAATCGCCAAAAGGGCTCCTTACCGGAAATGGCTCGATATGAACCAACTCCATATCGACGAGATTCCGGAAGTAAGTCCTTCCTTTCCTTACGATACCGACGATTTGCTAACCCGCCAACAGGCGTTTGGATTTAGTCAGGAAGATGTGAATTTTATTGTTACCACCATGGCCGAAACGGGCAAAGAGCCTCTCGGATCCATGGGTAGCGACGTACCTTTGGCTATACTTTCGAACCAAAGCCGACACTTAAGCAACTATTTTAAACAACAATTTGCCCAGGTAAGCAATCCACCCATCGACCCCATTCGTGAAAAAATAGTGATGTCGTTACGTACAGCAGTCGGGAAGCTCTACAATTTATTGTCGGAAACGCCCTTGCATTGCAAACAAATTACCTTTGACCAGCCGGTATTAACCAATGAACAACTAGATAAATTAAGGAACTACCACGATACCAATTTTCGCATCAAAACCCTTGATGCCATTTATACGGCAAGCGGAAAACCCGGCGAACTGGAGAAAGCTCTCGATGCCATGTGTCTTGAAGCCGATGCCGCTATTATGGAAGATGGCTACAATGTTATTCTGATATCTGATAGAAAAATTGATAAAAACTATGCGCCCATCCCTTCACTGTTGGCTACCGGGGCCATTCACCACCACCTGATTGAAAACGGCTTGCGTGTGCGCACCGGTATAATTGTTGAAGCGGGCGATGTGCGGGAAACCCACCATTTTGCCACCCTGATTGGTTATGGCGCCAATGCAGTAAATCCCTACATGGCTTTTGAAACCATTGTATCACTTGAAGCCAATAAGTTTTCACCCAAAGGAATTGACAATCCTAAAGCCTTCGATAATTATGTGAAAGCCATCGGTGGCGGATTGCTGAAGATATTCTCAAAAATGGGTATTTCAACCATTCAATCGTACCATGGAGCCCAGATTTTTGAAGCCATAGGTCTGTCCGATCGGGTTATTGAGAAATGTTTTAAAGGAACTGTTTCGCGATTGGGAGGAATTGATTTCGATGGAATTGCACGGGAAGTCTGCGTGCGTCATCGCCTGGCTTTTCCTCAACAGGCCGGCTTAAAACCCCGACTCGACGAGGGTGGAATTTACCAATGGAAACAAAAAGGCGAACACCATTTGTTCAATCCAAAAACCATTACCCTTTTGCAACAGGCTGCACGACAAAACGACCCGGAGGCTTATCAGGAATATGCCCGCGAAATTAACAGTCAGGCAGAAAAAGCAGTAACCATAAGAAGTTTGTTGGATTTCAAAAAACGAAAACCGGTTCCCTTGGACGAAGTGGAACCCGCAACAGCTATTTTTAAACGCTTTGCCACCGGAGCCATGTCATTTGGTTCCATCTCGCACGAGGCTCATTCAACCCTGGCCATTGCCATGAACCGTATTGGCGGAAAAAGCAACAGTGGTGAAGGAGGGGAAGACGAAATGCGCTACGAGCTGCTTCCCAATGGCGATAGCATGCGTTCGGCCATAAAACAGGTAGCTTCGGGCCGTTTTGGTGTAACCAGCTACTATTTAAGTCAGGCCGATGAATTACAAATTAAAATGGCCCAGGGCGCCAAACCCGGCGAAGGTGGCCAGCTTCCCGGACATAAAGTAGATGACTGGATTGGGCGCGTACGTCACGCAACTCCCGGTGTAGGATTAATTTCGCCTCCACCACACCACGATATTTATAGTATTGAAGATTTGGCCCAGTTAATTTACGATTTGAAAAATGCCAACCGCCAGGCACGAATCAATGTAAAACTGGTGTCTAAAGCTGGTGTAGGAACCATTGCTGCCGGTGTAGCAAAAGCCCATGCCGATGTGGTTTTATTTTCTGGTTTCGACGGCGGAACAGGAGCCTCACCG
>JBFWMB010000063.1:0-23892 GCA_050251815.1 Salinivirgaceae bacterium
TGGAAATTCAACGCATGCCAAAAGATCCCAGGAAAAACTTTGCCCATCCGGCCGATGCACCTTATTTATCGGTATGTACTACATCGACTCACGATATGGCTTCTGTTAGAGGATGGTTGGAAGAGAACCGGGAAAAAACACAACTCTTTTACAACCAGCAACTGGGAAAATGGGGCGAAATGCCCTTCTTTGCCGAGCCCTGGGTTTGTAAGGAAATACTGATTCAGCACCTGTATTCGCCTGCCATGTGGACCGTTTTCCCCATTCAGGATTTACTGGCCATGGATGAGGAATTGCGTATTGAAAATCCAAATCAGGAACGCATTAACGAACCGGCAAATCCGCGGCATTACTGGAAGTACCGAATGCATCTTACTATGGAAGAACTATTAAAAGCCAAAAACTTTAATAAGCAACTAGCCCAATTGGTTCAGGAATCGGGTAGAAAAATAAACAGTTAATAGTTACGTTTCCATTTCATATATAGTTTTGTTCGCTTATTTTTGCAAAAATTTTTTAAAACGTATGAGAAAAATTGTTTTGTTACTTAGTACATTTTTTATTACTCTTTCCCTGATGTCGCAAAATGTAGGGCAACAAGGCGACACCCTGCTTAATTATGTCGACATTAACGGGATGAAGCAAGGCAATTGGAAACAGTACCACGAAAATGGGAATCCCCGTTATGAGGCTTATTTTGTCGATGATAAACCCATAGGGAAACTTACCCGTTGGGACAATAAAGGAAATCTTTATGCTATTCTTGAATACAAGAACACGGGTGAAAAGGCCACTGCCCGGTTTTACCACAGCAATGGAAAAATAGCTGCTACCGGAAATTACCTGGGAAAAAGCAAGGATAGCATCTGGTTGTATTACGATGAAAACAGCCACTTGTACCTGCAGGAATCGTATGAAAAAGGCGAAAAGCATGGAATCTTTAAGCAGTTTACTTCAGAAGGTATTTTAATTGAGTTAATTACCTGGAAGCAGGGCATAAAAAACGGAAGCTGGAAAAAATTCTATGTGGAAGGGCCACTTATGTGGGAAGCCAACTTTGTTGATGGAAAGCTTGAGGGAGATGCCAAATCGTATTACAAAAATGGGAAGCTGCAAAAAGAGGGAAAGTTTGTCAACGATTTAATGGAAGGAGCCTGGCTGCGTTACAAAGAAAATGGCACATTTGAAAAAGTATTGCAGTACAAAAACGGAGTTTGTCCTGAAGTTGACCAGGAAAACGAAGAAATGTATAAAGAACTGCTAAAAAACAAAGACCAGATTGAAGGCCCAAACAATGCCAACGATTTGGATTGGCTCCGCAACACAAACAATAGAAGATAAGGACAAATTAAAAATTACATCAATTAAAAAAGCCTGACTCGCTTGCAAGAGCCAGGCTTTTTTTATGAAACTGACATTACCCGTTTAATCCATTTTAATTTATCGAAAGTATAGGGCGGATACTTGAATAAGGGTTCAAAACTGTAGCCCTTTTTCAGGATGCTTTTTTGATGTGAGAAACACTCAAAACCAAATTTTCGATGGTAAGCGCCAATGCCCGAATTTCCAACTCCGCCAAACGGCAAATAACTGTTGGCCAAATGCATTACAGTATCATTAATGCAGCCGCCACCAAACGAAATATTGGCCATAACATAATCGATATGACTGTCCGATTTTGAAAAAATATACAAGGCCAGCGGTTTATCCAAAGCTCTGACATTTTTCACCGCATCTTCCAAAGCGGTAAACTCAATTACCGGCAAAATGGGGCCAAATATTTCTTCCTGCATTACCGCATCGTCAAAACTTACCTTATGCAGCAAAGTGGGTTCAATAAAAAGCTCCTTTTTATCCGTTGTTCCACCATAATATATTTTTTCCTTATCAATAAGTCCTGCCAGGCGATCAAAATTGCGTTCATTAATTATGCGAATGTAACTCTGACTTTCGAAAGGATTATTGCCAAAAAACTGCTGAATGTAAGCTTTCATCTTTTCAAGCAGCTTTTCCTTTACATCGGCATGAACCATTACATAATCTGGTGCAACGCAGGTTTGCCCGGCATTTAAAAACTTGCCCCAGACCAAACGGCGAGCGGTAACATCGAGATTGGCATCGGGAAATACAAAGGCCGGACTTTTACCACCCAATTCCAGGGTAACCGGAGTTAGCTGTTTGGCCGCAGCCTGATAAACGATGCCTCCAACTTTGGTACTTCCGGTAAAAAATATTTTATCGAATTTCTCTTCAAGCAGCCTGGTGGTTTCTTCCACACCTCCCTCCTGCACATACAAAACCTGTGGACTAAAAGCATTGTTAAAAACATCGGCCATGGCTTTTGAAGTATGTGCTGCCAGTTCGCTGGGTTTAACAATTACTGTATTTCCGGCAGCCAGGGCCGAAACAGCAGGCACCAGCGAAAGTTGGTACGGATAATTCCAGGCACCAATCACAAGCACTGTTCCGTAGGGTTCGGAATAAATGTAACTCCGCCCGGGTTGATTTAGCACATTGGTTTTTACCCGCTTGGGTGCTACCCACTTTTTCAGGTTTTTCAATGCCTGCTCCAATTCGTGATAAATCATGGCAAATTCAGTAACATAAGTATCAAAAGCCCCTTTGTGAAAATCGGCTTTAATGGCCTCAAGAAACAAGGACTCGTTCTTCTGTAAGGCTTCTCTGAATTTAATCAGTAACTCTTTGCGATACGCCAGGTTCTGCGTTGCCCCGGCATTAAAATGAGCGCGTTGATTTAATACAAGTTCCCTCATAAGGCAAGGTTTAGTTTTTTTAGCAAATGAATTTAAATAAAAAAAACTTAATCGCAGCATCTTTTTAACAAAAGCCTTTCTGGTGGTAATATTATTTGTAAATTAGTTACGTAAAATTCGCAACATGAAAAAGCTAATCAACCTTTTAAAACTTGCTTTTCTTAAGAGCAGGAGTTTTATCAACAATAATATCTGGAAAATAAATCTGAAAGAGCTACCCTGGTATAAAATGGCACCCATTAAGCTGTTGCGAACTTTTATACTGGCTTATCGCGGATTTAACGAAGATAAAGTAAACCTGAGGGCATCGGCATTAACCTATTTCTCAATTCTATCGGTAGTACCCATAATTGCAATGGCTTTTGGTATTGCCAAAGGTTTTGGTTTTGACGATAAGATGCAGAAACTTTTACAGGAAAGCTTAAAAGGACAAGAAGACATTGCTACCTGGCTTATCGATTTTGCTACAAACATGCTTAACAGCGTTAAAGGCGGCTGGATTTTTGGAATTGGTTTGGTGTTTCTGCTATGGACCGTAATGCAGGTGCTAAGTAATATCGAAAATGCCTTTAACAGTATTTGGCAGGTTAAACACTCACGGGTATTTTTCCGCAAATTCAGCGATTATTTTTCCATTATGCTGGTTGCTCCTATTCTGATTCTGGTTTCGAGCAGTTCGCAGGTGTTTATTATTGAAACTGTTGATAGGATTAGTAACGAGATTACCTTTATTGGTTACGTGGGACCAATAATCCATTTTTTTGTAAAACTTGTACCTTATGTTTTGGTTTGGATGCTGTTTACGTTTATTTATATGGTGATGCCTAACACCAAGGTAAAATTTGGCTCAGCCCTTATTGCCGGTATTATTGCCGGAACGGTTTTTCAGGTGCTGCAATGGGGATACATTCATTTTCAGATTGGCGTTTCGCGTTACAACACCATTTATGGTAGTTTTGCAGCGCTTCCTCTTTTTTTAGTTTGGTTGAATTACAGTTGGCTCATCGTACTTTTTGGCGCTGAAATATCGTTTTCGGCACAAAATCATCACCAGTATGAGTACGAAAGCGATATAAAAAACATGAATTTGCGAACCAAGCGACTGACCGCTCTTTATATTCTAAACCACGTTATTCATAATTTTGAAGCCGGTAATGCCCCCTTAACTGCACAGGTTATTTCACAAAAATTAAAATTGCCCGTAAAGTTTGTTCGTCAAATGATTTATGAATTGATAGCCTGTGAAATACTGGCAGAAACTCCGAGCAATGATTTTAAAGAACCGGCATTTTTACCAGCTAAAAGTACCCAAACCATAACATTGCATTATGTTATTCAGAAATTAAATAATTTTGGTTTGGATTACACCTTTTTAAATGCCGGTGACAAGCTGTTGACCAGTATTGAAACCCGTATGGATGCCTTTGAAAAACTAATTGAACAATCGGATGCAAACACCCTGCTGGTGAATATAATTGACATGAAAGAACCGAAATCGGTAAAGGCTTAATTAGCAAATAAATTTGTTTACAAAAACAACTGATGCTGTAATATTTCCAGTGCCTTCTGCAAACGATTTTCGCCTGTTCCAGAAACCAGTGCAAAAGGAAAACCAAAATTCCTTAATTCCTGTTGATAGATTTCCAACAATTTTTCACGCATAAGGCCGCCATTTTCACGAACCGGATCGGCTATCCAGGGCAAATCGGTATTGCAAACCAGATGGAACACTCTGGGTTGTTGTTGTATGGCTTTAAGTAACCAATCAGGACATTTTTTATACACCACATCGAACCAAACTTTGGTAATAATTAATCCGGTATCGAAAATAGCAAAGGGCGATTCCGGCAGTTGTTCATCGTTAAAACGGCTTATTTGTAAACGGGCAATTTTTTCCACATCGGCATATTGATAAGGTCGTCCCAGGTTGGCAATATAATCGCGCGACAATTCAGGAATCCACCTACAATTCAGGCTTTGCGCCAATTGTGCAGCCAATTCGGTTTTACCGGTCGATTCCGGTCCGGTAATTACAATGTAAGGATACCTGAATTTTCTTTTGTCCATTCTTTTTTCCACTCTTTATAACCCAATACAGCCAGCACGGTGTAAATTAAAAATAAAACAATGCTTGAATACAGTTCCCGGTAAAAGTAAAGTACTACCGAAATACTATCAACTACCACCCAGATTATCCAATGCTCTAAAATTTTTCGTGCCAACATATACGTGGCCATAAAACTGAACGCCGTTGTAAAAGCATCAATCCAGGGAACGGGTGAATCGGTATAGTGTATCAGCAATTGCGCAATACCCAGCCATAAAAGTAAAGTAAGCATCAGCAATCCAATTCCCTGTCTCAAATTGAGCTTTGATACTGGCAACTCCTTTTTGTCTGACAATGCAATGTCAATTCGGGCCCAGTGTATCCAACCATATATGCCCATTAAAACATAATAAAGCTGCAAAAACATATCGGCATAAATTTTTGCCCCAAAAAAAACATACAGGTACAAAACAGACGAGATGATGCCAAAAGGCCAACACCCAATGCGCTGTTTCACTGAAAGAATAATATAGATTAATCCTGTAATTACAGCTAAATTTTCAATCCAGTGGTTGCTAAGCCAGGTAAATATTGGTTCCATAGGTAAAACAAAAATGCCAAAAATAGTTCATTTCTCTATTTCCGGCATTTTTTTATAGTTATTATGAATTTATTTGCTCAGGTTTAATTTCGACTGATAAGCTTTATCGTCGAGCATAACCTTTACTGCTTCGTTATAAATAGGATCGAGCTGATTTACCACTTCATAAAACTCGCTTGTACCCCACAAATCACGGGCTATTAAAGCTTTCAAATTGGCTTTTAAACTAACGTAACTCTTATTATAACCTGCTTCGTCGAACGAAAGTTTTTCGTTTTCAGCAAAGGCTATAAAGTCTTTCAAAAAAGCTTCGTCAATTTCAAAATTTTCGATAAAATATGCAAAAGTACCGTGCTTTTTATGTTCTTTATAGTTTCGTTCCAATTCGGCGCGGTTTTTATCCATATAATTCAGAATGTAGCGGTTAATAATTCCTTTGCGAATTAAGTCGCGGTAGTAATCGGAATAGCCAGTAGTGTCGATGGGCACAAAAATATCGGGCATTATGCCTCCACCGCCGTAAACAACCCTTTTCTTCACGAGTGTGGCGTATTTTAGCGATTCTGGAAATTGTATCGAATCGGCATTCGATAATTCCCCGTGATTGTATCGGTTAATCAAATCGTGATGGTAATTGTCGGTTCCCTTTTCGTACGATTTTTGAATCAATCGCCCGGTTGGTGTGTAATAGCGGGCAATGGTAAGGCGCATCATGGAACCATCGGGCAATGCCAGTGGACGCTGAACCAGTCCTTTACCAAACGAACGACGCCCAACCAAAACCCCACGATCCCAATCCTGAACGGCTCCGGCAACGATCTCGCTGGCCGATGCCGATCCTTCGTCAATCATTATTACCACTTTCCCGGTTTCAAAGCTACCGGTTTTTGTTGCTTTGGTTTCGCTGCGCTCGCTTTTTAAACCTTCGGTATAAACAATTAATTGATCATTTTTCAGAAACTCGTCAGCTAATTCTTCAGCCATATTCAGGTAACCGCCGCCATTATCAGTCAAATCGAGAATTAAGTGTTCGGCACCTTCTTTACGCAGTTTAGCAACGGCTTCGCGATACTCCTGCATAGTAGTTGCTGCAAAGCGGTTGAGTTTTACATAACCTACTTTGTCTTTTTTGCTTACCATATAGGCCGCATCGAGACTGTAAATGGGAATTTTGTCGCGAATAATTTCAAAATCGAGCAGGTCTTTTTCGCCACGACGCTTTATAGCAACCACCACTTTAGTTCCTTTTTTGCCACGCAGCCTGTCAAAAACCATTTCGTTGGTAATTTTTACACCGGCTACATTTTCACCGTCGATGCTAACAATACGATCGCCGGCCAGAATTCCAACTTTTTCCGACGGGCCGCCTGAAATGGGAGAAACCACCATCAGGGTATCGTATAAAATATTAAACTGGATTCCAATTCCTTCAAAACTACCCTGTAAAGGCTCGTTCATGCGCTGAACTTCCTCTTTCGAAATATACACCGAATGGGGATCGAGTTCCTTGAGCATTTCAACCACAGCCGATTCAACCAATTTCTCCTTATTTACCGAATCAACATAAAAAGCCTCAATGTAACCGAGAACTTTCGAGAATTTATACACTTCGTCGTTAAAAAGCTGACTAAAAGAAGTTATATGGAAAGTAAATAACAGTAGCAGCGTTGATACTAAAAATTTTCTGTTCATCATGATTAAATTTTATTTTGGGATTTAATGTGACGACATTCAAAAGTAATGCCGTAAATAAAAGTCGTGACCCGGATTCCAAAGTTACAATAAAAAACGATTTTTAAAATTATAGTTCCATCTTGGAGTTAACAGCTCCTTAATAAAAACGTACCCTTTGATTTTCTATAAACAGTTTTGGTTGCTTTCTGTTTGAATTTATTACTTTGCGCAAAAATTTTAAAAATTTAGTATGGATAAGATTTGTGTATTTTGCAGTTCGAATTTAGGGAATGATAAAGCATATATTGAGGTAGCCCAGAAATTAGGGCGCTTGCTGGCTGAACGAAAAATAACACTGGTGTATGGCGGGGCAAATGTTGGTTTGATGCGTGCCGTTGCCGAATCGATACTTGAACACGGAGGAAAAGCAATTGGTGTAATTACTCATTTTTTAGCACAAAAACATTTAACACAACCCGGATTAAGCGAATTAATTTTGGTTGATACCATGCAGGAACGGAAAGCTAAAATGGCCGAATTGGCCGATGCTTTTATTACTTTACCTGGCGGATTTGGAACGCTTGAAGAATTATTTGAGGTATTAACAGCCGGACAGCTCGGTTTGCATCATAAACCCATGGCCCTTATTAACACCAACGGATTCTACGAACATTTAAAATTACACCTGAGTCAAATGGTTCAGGCAGAAATGTTACTGAAACCTCATGCGGGAATTGCACAATTTGTCGACAGTCCTCTGGAAGCTTTAAACGCCCTTGAAAACTACCAGGCTCCGGTTATTGAAAAATGGATTGAAAATATCAGGCGTGCCAACGGGCATTTTAATTAGCAGATAAAAAAAGTGCAGCACAGCTTCTGAACAATCCGCCTGAATGGTTAATACCATAGGTTAATCTGCTTTTTCGTCATCCAAATGTGCCAGCATGCTGTATTTGGCCTGACGGGTTTTCCAGCGTTCACGTGCGTATTTTTGCATGTCGGTAATGGTATCTTTTTCATCGATAATTTCGAGGCCCAGCAGAGTCTCAATCACATCTTCCATGGTAACAATACCATCCATACCACCATATTCATCAACAATAAGGGCAATGTGTTCCTTTTTCTCGAGTAGTTTTTCCCAAAGACTAAATAATACGATGGAATTTGGAACCACCACAATTTCTCTTTTTATTTCTTTTAATTGCATTTCGTGCTGGTCTTCGGCCAGTTTTTCAAATACCGTTTGCCGAAACACATAACCTGTGATGTTCTCATCGTTGTTGGCGTAAACCGGTATGCGCGAATATTTCAGGTAATCTTTATTCTTCAAAAAATCTTTTAACAGCAAATTTTCATCGGCAAGAGCTACCACAACCCTTGGGGTCATTATTTCGGTAACTTTTACATTTTTTAAACGAAGCAGGTTTTGAATAATGCGGTGTTCTTTTTCGGTAAAAACCCCTTCGTTCGCACCAATACTGGCTAAAGCCGAAATTTCTTCCCTGCTGGTTGATTGCTCACCGGACCTTTGCGAAAAAGCTTTGGTAACATAGGCTGACATAATTACCAAAGGATAAGTTAATGTAATCATACCCCTGATAATGTAGCTGGTAATTTTGGTTAGACTCCTCCAATAGCGGGCTCCAATGGTTTTGGGAATAATTTCGGTAATTACCAGTATTAAAATGGTAAGAATAACGGAAACTAATCCAAAATAAGCCTCTCCAAAAACCTTTATAGCCTGTGCGCCAACTCCTGCTGCACCAATGGTATGTGCAATGGTATTGAGCGATAAAATTGCCGACAAAGGCTTGTCGATATTGTTCTTTAACTGAATAAAATATTTGGCCCAACTACTGCCTTTTTCCTGTTCTACCATCAAAAATGACTGAGGCGCCGATAACAAAACCGATTCCATTATGGAACAAAGAAAAGAAACGATTAAAGCAAGAAGCAGATAGAAAATTAAAAGTACCATTATACGTTTAAGGTGTAAAAATTAACAAGGTACAAGATTAGTGTTTTTTAGGCAAACAAACACCCCTGTTTGAAAAGAAGGTCTGAAAATTCTTCTGTTTTTTCAATTTTCATGCATGAAAAAACTGTCGTGAAAACCCCATTGCCTGATTTCCTTCATTAGCACATGAAGTTTATCAGCACAAACAGGATTTTCAGACAGCTAAAAGAATAATTATTTACAATTCGTGAATCACTAGTCCCGAACGCAGCTTGGGTTCGAACCAGGTAGTTTTCGGTGGCATAATATTTCCCGAATCGGCAATATCAATCAATTGCTTCATACTTACCGGATACAAAGCAAAAGCTGCTTTCATATCGCCACTGTCGACCCGTTTAACCAATTCGCCAAGTCCACGTATTCCGCCAACAAACTCAACACGTGTGGTGGTTCTCAAATCTTTAACACCAAGTAAATTATCGAGCACATGTTTCGATAAAATGTTCACATCAAGTACTTCGAGCGGATCGTTATCGTTGTATGTACCTGGTTTTGCTGTTAACTTATACCATTTTCCCGAAAGGTACATGCTGAATTCATGCAGTTTTGCCGGATGATAAATGGCAGCACCTTTTTCTGTCACATCGAATACCTGATTAAGCTTAGTTAAAAATTCAGTTTCTGATAAGCCATTCAGGTCCTTTACCACACGGTTGTAATCAATGATTTTCAATTGATTATCGGGAAAATGAACGGCCATAAAAAAGTTATAAGCTTCGCTTCCGTTGTGCGCGGGATTCTGGGCTTTCTTTTCCAGTCCAATACGGGCAGCAGCAGCAGTACGGTGGTGTCCGTCGGCAACATAGGTAAACGGAACTTTGGTAGCAAAAAGGTTCTCCAGTTTTTCGTTGGTTTCCGCATCGTTAACCGGCCATAAATGGTGACCAAAACCATCTTCGGCAACAAAATCGTATTCAGCTGTCTCGTTGTTTACTATGTTTTCAACAATGGCGTCAATTTCAGGAACCGCTTTGTACGAAAAAAATACCGGTTCAATGTTGGCATTTAGGTAGCGGGTAAGCACCATACGGTCTTCTTCCTTATCGGGACGTGTTAATTCATGCTTTTTAATGATGCCCTGATGGTAATCGTCGCAGGCGGCAGCCCCAACAATACCATATTGGGTACGCCCGTCCATGGTTTGGGCGTAAATGTAGTATTTGGCATCGGAATCCTGCTTTAACCAGCCTTTTTCTTTAAATAACTGAAAATTGCTGACAGCCTTATTGTACACCGTTTCAGAATGTACATCAATACCGGGTTCGCAATCAATTTCAGCTTTGGTAATATGAAGCAGCGATTCAGGTTTACCCTCTGCCATTTGGGCTGCCTCGTCGGAGTTCATAACATCGTACGGAAGACAAGCCAGATTGCTTGCAATTTCTTTTGGGGGACGAATCCCTTTAAACGGTTTTATTATTGCCATGATACATAGATTTAGTGAATAGTTTTAGCATTATTTTGCTGGCTGCGAAGATACCCATTAAGCTAAAAATCCTTAAATAAGTTCAACTGTTATTTAACAACTTGCCATTAATAAAAAACCCCGGGACATAGTACCCCGGGGCTCAAATATCAGTAAATACCCTTAGTTTATTTGTTTACTCTAAAGGTTTCGTCGCCATTTTCAAAAAAGGCTATAATTTGTTTGATAGCTGCAATACCTGCATTTACGTTGGCTTCTTCGGTTTGAGCTCCCATCTTTTTAGGAGTAAAAAAGAACCGACCGCTGTATTTTTCAGCAAAAATGTGACCGCAATCGGGTGCAATATCCGACAGGTAACTAAAGTCGGAACGGGAATCCATCATTTTTAGCAAACCATCTTCATCAATAACCTCTTTGCGGGCCGTGTTAACCAAAACAGCACCCATTGGCATTTTATTAAGCAAATCGTAATTGATTGATTTTTTGGTCTTTTCGTTGGCCGGAATATGCAACGACACATATTGACAGGTTTGGTACAACTCTTCAATGGAATTAACCGGAATTACTCCATCGGCTTTAATAGCTGCTTCGTCAACAAAAGGATCGAAGGCATAAACGGTCATTCCAAATCCTTTGGCGATTTGGGCTACGTATTTACCCACATTTCCGTAGGCATGGATTCCCAGGTTTTTGTTGCGCAATTCGGTTCCCGATTTTCCATCAAAACCATTGCGAGCCTGATAAACCATCATTCCAAAAACAAGTTCAGCCACTGCATTGGAGTTTTGTCCCGGCGTATTCATGGCTACAACACCATTTGCGGTAGCTGCTTCCAGGTCAATATTGTCGTATCCGGCACCAGCTCTTACTATAATTTTCAGATTTTTTGCTGCTTCAATTACCTCTTTGGTGGCCTTGTCGCTGCGAATAACCATAGCATCGCATTCTGCAACAGCATTTACCAAATCGGCTTGTGTTGCATATTTTTCAAATAATTCCACCTTGTAGTCCTTTTCCTGTGCAGTGGCTTTCATCTGAGCTACAGCTTCGGCAGCAAAAGGTTTGTCGGTAGCTATTAAAATTGTTTTCATGATAAATTATTTTCGGATTACTATTACTTAGTTATAAATAGTAAGCGGTTAAACTTCTTTTTCAAAATCCTGCATGCATTTTACTAAAGCTTTTACATCGTCGATGGTACAAGCATTGTAGGTTGATGCACGGAATCCGCCAACCGAGCGGTGTCCTTTTAAACCAACAATATTACGAACTTTAGCAAAATCGAGGAATTTTTCCTGTAAGGCTTCTTTTCCTTCGGCCCAGATGAAAGGAATATTCATACGTGAACGAGAACCTTCTTCAACGGTTGGGCGGAATAGCGGGTTGCGCTCAATTTCAGCATAAAGCATCTCAGCACGTTCTTTAGCCAGTTTTTCCATGGCTTGAACACCTCCCATTGCTTTAACCCACTTTAGAGTTTCTTTTACAGCAAAAATATTTACACAAGGCGGGGTGTTGTACATCGATTCGCCTTCAACATGTGTTGAATAACGCAACATGGTAGGAACAACCCGGTCGGCTACTTTTTCGAGCATGTCGTTGCGGATAATTACAAAAGTTACCCCGGCAGGACCCATATTTTTTTGTGCTCCACCGTAAATCATGGCATATTTTGAAACATCAACCGGACGACTTAAAATATCGGACGACATATCGGCAATTAAAGGAACGGGTGATTCCAAATCCTCAAAAATTTCGGTTCCCCGAATGGTGTTGTTCGATGTAATGTGCAAATAATCGACATCGGCAGGAATTTTAAACCCTTTAGGATAGTAAGTGTGGTTTTTATCTTCAGATGAAGCAATAACTTCAACATTTCCGAAAAGTTTGGCTTCCTGAATGGCTTTTTTCGACCAGGTTCCAGTATTTACATAGGCAGCTTTTGTTTTAAGGAAGTTCATTGGAATCATGGCAAACTGAGTACTTGCCCCACCTCCCATAAACAAAACGTGGTAATTGTCGGGAATACTCAACACTTCGCGAAAAAGGGCTACAGCCTCATCCATAACCGCCTGAAAATCTTTACTACGATGCGATACTTCTAAAATGGATTGTCCACAATTATTTAATTCCAATACTGCTTTAGCAGTGTTTTCCAAACAAGGATCGGATAGTTTACAGGGGCCTGCATTGAAAATGTGCTTTCTCATAATCAGTTGTATTTTAGTCTATTAAATTAATATAACATCAATAATATTCTATTGCTAAAATTATAATATTTTTAAGGCATTACGTAATAAAACTAACACTATAAACAGGATATTTAACCTATTATATAACACCCCCACTACTACTTTCATCAGACAGAATTTTCCTAAGTCAGCATAGCTTGCAGGCCATTGAAACGAACTTTATTAAATAAAAAACTAAAATGAAGCTTTAAACTATTTTAGTTAATTACATGTCGGTTTAATATTAAAAGCAAATGTAGGATATTAATTGCTATATAATAATGATATTGGTCATTAAAATTTCACATTGAAACAAAAAGTTTACTTTTTCAAAATAATATTTAATCCCAATATTCCTACGGTTTGCTTAGTAAAACCGATGCTAAATAGCATTTTAATTATGGCTATGAAAGCCCTAAACAAAATTAGCGGTAGAACACTAGCTTATTTTTCTACTAAAAGTCCAAACGAACGAAAACTATCGAACCAAATTAATGATCTTCCAATGGCAGGAGCTGCTGCTGAGTTATGATCGGCACCAGCTATTATATCATATTCCACATTTAATGCACCGGCATCGATAAAATCGCTAAAAATACTGTCGGAAAGGATTTGGGGTATATAAACATCGTTAGCGCCGTGGATAAAAAGTAAAGGGGCTGTAGTTTTCCAGGCAGTTACCCGGTTTTTCTCAAAAGAAGTTCTTATCTCTTCAAATCCGGAATTGCTTTTGTAGCTAAACATTTCCGCTGTAAATAAATCCTGAGGGTTTTTGGTAAGTGCTGCATCAATTTCATCTCCGGTTTTAAGCCCGTCGTAAAGTTCGGGAATACGGGTAGCATAGGGTTCTTTAAAATACTTGTCCATATTTCCATAAATGGTCCCGTCTTCAATAAATGAAAGCATCACGTATGGGAGGAAAAACGGCTTTAAATAAGTGTCGCTGTTCAACACATAATCGAGAACCAGTTCAGGATTGTATGGACCTGCCCCACAGGCTGTGGCTATAATATTCCAAGGAAGTGAACTGTTTTGTTCAAGATGTTCAAGTAGTGCCAATGTCAACCAACCTCCCTGAGAATATCCGCTTAAAAATAGACTGTCGTTTACATTAATGTTACCAAAACTTCCGGACGGGAGGTTGTGAACAGCTTCAAGCATAGCATCAACAGCTTTAACATTACTCTGCTTAACCAAATATGGATGAAAATATTCGTCGGAAGCACCAAAACCAATTAAGTCGGGAATTAACAAGACATAACCTGCTCCTGCCAGGCCGGCAATGGTTAAATTCTGAGGAGTATTAATACTTAAACTTGGCGCCTCCTTTTTTGTAACCAGGGTACCGTGCTGGAAACACAATACCGGGAAACTGCCGGTGGTTGTTTGGGGTACGCCAATAATTCCTGATGCTTTAATTTGTTGCTCGCGATAAACCATTGGGTATTCAAAACGATAAATATCAACCGGATATTTTATTAACGAGGCCGTTTCAGCTTGCCCGGCCATTGTTAAGAAGCTTTGAACAGCTTCGGCCGAAATGGAATATATCCATTCCAATTGCTTATCGGCTTCTTTTACGGCTTCATCTTTTGTGCAGGAATACAACAAGGTGATTACCACAAAACCCATGAGAAAATAACGAAACAGATGACCCAGCTTAATTACCATGATACTTGACTTTTAGTAAGATTTAACAACTGCCTTGTGTTTTTAAATAATGGTGAAAATAGAAAAAAGCCGGCTTTTATTCAACACAACCGGCTTTTAAAAATAGTAATAATGCCTGAGAATAATCCCGTACCCAACTATTGTTTAAAGAAAGGGGCTTTTGCAACTACTGCTTTTAAGTTTTTATTTCGAATCTGAACAAAAATTTCTGTTCCTTCTTTCCAAAATCCTTTATTCAGGTATGCTAAGCCAATTGATTTTCCGGTTAGTGGCGACATGGTTCCCGATGTAACTTCACCAATGGTGTTTCCCTGAGCATCGACCACTGGATAATGCTGACGTGGGATTCCCCGGTCAATCATCTCAAAGCCTTTTAAACGGGGCTCAACACCTTCAGTTTTCTGGCGTTCCCATAATTCCCGATCAATAAAATCGTTACCTTCCACAAACTTGGTAATCCAGCCTAAACCTGCCTGAATAGCCGATGTTTGGTCGTTTATGTCGTTGCCATACAAGCAAAAACCCGATTCCAAGCGCAAGGTATCGCGGGCTCCCAAACCTATCGGTTTTATGCCAAATTCCTTACCAGCTTCGAATACGGCTTGCCAAAGTTTTTCGCCATCTTCATTTTTCACATAAACCTCACAACCTCCTGAGCCTGTATAACCTGTGGTAGAAAAAATTGCATCTTTAATTCCAGCAAAATCGCATTGTTTAAAGGTGTAGTATTCCATATCTTCAACCGAAGTGTTGGTAAGTTTTTGCATGGCTTTTAAAGCCAAAGGCCCCTGAATGGCCAATTGGCATAAATCGTCGGAAGCATTGTAAAGCTCTTTTCCGATTACCATTCCCATTTTCTCAGCATGGGTACGGCACCAGTTCCAGTCTTTTTCAATATTGGCAGCGTTTACCACAAGCAAATAGGTTTCTTTATCAAAACAATAAACCAGTAAATCGTCAACAATTCCACCTTTTCCATTGGGGAAACAACTGTATTGAACCTTTCCGGGGAATAAGTCGGCCACATTGTTTGAGGTCAGTTTTTGCACCAATTCAAAAGCCTTAGGACCTTTTGCCCAAAATTCACCCATATGTGATACATCAAAAACACCTAACTTTTGACGTACTGTAAGGTGTTCATCTTTTATGCCTGAATATTCGATGGGCATATTATATCCGGCAAATTCAGCCATACGGGCTCCCAATGCCTCGTGAAATCCTGTAAATGCAGTTCTTTTCATGAAAATATCTGTTTATATAATGTAATTGAATTTTATGCAACAAATGTAATCATTTAATGAGCGATTGTTTGTTACAAAAGGCTATTTGAAAACAGGTTTAGCCAACTATAATTTGCTATTTTAATTACAGCATACTCATTTACATTAATTAAATCATCAATAATTCTGCTTTATTAAAACTTGTATGCCCTTACTTTAAAGGTAGTTTTTGTTTTGATCCTGTACATTTTGTGTGTATCAAAAACCCAGTCCCAGCCCTGGTAATGTTCAACTTCGAGCAATCGACTATAAACCAATTGTTTTTCAGATACAATTCCACTTGTTACTTTTTCTGAAACTTCAAACCAGTCGCTTATCAGACAACTTTTGCCCTTGGGCATACTTTTAATGTGATTGTCCTGAACATTTTGTCTGATTTGTTCTTCCTGCTCCAATGAAAGTGAAAAACGCAAGCGTAAAAATTCAATCAAGAGGTTGTCGAGTTGGTTTAACAGATTAACAGAAATAACCAAATCGTAACCGGTAAACTGAGCATCCGGTTCAAGAGCTGTAAGAGCACTCATGAATTCTGCGCTGTTTTTGCAGTTAGCTGCCTCATGAATCAATCCAAAACTTAAGTCTTTTTTTACAAATATCAGTGTTTTGTTTGACTTATATTTATGTACCACTTGTTTGGGATGCACGGCATCGAAAAGATGCAGTTCCTTTGAATGATTCAATAATTCCACAACGGGAACATCTAAGAGCCAACCGCTTCCCAATACCGCAACCCGGTTAAATTCTTTTCCTTCAAGGCAACTTAAAATAAAACTTTGGGTTTGCTTCAAATGTACCTCCCATTGTTTTGATTCACGCAAATACCGTCGCATAATACCCTGCTGGTCGTTGCGGTACTTCTGCTTTATGCTATAATTGTAAAACCAGTTTTTCACAAAATATTTTTATACCAATTGTTTTTATATTTTATTGGTTAGTTGGCACATTGGCAATAATCGCAGGCTGCAGGTTCAATTTTACAATTCGCAAACAGAAAGCCGCATAAAGGTTCCATTTTAATGCATTTAAACCCGGAGTTGCTGGCTCTTTAGTTTAAAAACCTTTGAAATACCTTCAACAAATGACCAACAGCACCAATAATTTGATATATTAAAACCAAACATACCAAAAATTTTAATACTTTAGTTGACCAAAACCGGACGAACATTGGTAAAAAAGGCAATCATACTGGGAATTCTTGTTCATTTAGCGGCATACGCTGTGTTTGCACAGTTAAATGCCAGTGAACGCCGCACCCTAAAAACTGCCAATAGTTATTTCGATAATGAGCAATTTGCCGAAGCGCTGCCTCTTTTTCTTAAAATTGATTCCCTGGTCGATGATTATCAGGTTACCTACCGTATTGGTGCCTGTTATCTGAATACAAAATATGAGAAGTTAAAAGCGCTTCCCTATCTTGAATATTTAATTAATAACATGTCGCTTGAAGTTCCGCTTATTGTTTACAACGATTTGGGAACGCTATATCATTACAGTTATCGCTTTGATGAAGCAATTGAGCAATTCCGCAAGTATCTTGAAGAAAGTAAAAAAGATTCGTACGCCCGCTTGACGGATCAGGAATACGCCAGACGAATGATTACGGTATGCGAAAATGCCATTGAAATAACCACCAAACCTTTTAATGCCGAAATCGATATCTTAAGTTCCAGCATCAACACCATGGAATCGGAATTTTGTCCCATGATTACGGCCGACGAACAAACTCTGGTATACATGCGAACCATTGGTTTAGGTACAACCATGAATCAGGAAACACACATTATGATTTCTCATAAAAACGAAGCGGGTGAATGGCAGCACCCCCAAAAACTTACCGTTGATGTAGCCGATAAATATTTGGATCAATCGATTTTGTTGGCCGGTTTAAGCTCCGATGGACAAACCTTATTTTTAAATATTGGCATTGGTGTAAACCAGGATATTTATGAAGCTACAATTTCGAACGATCTGATTACCGATATAAAAAAACTGAATAAAACCATAAACACCTCGTATTACGAAGGACGCGTTAGTATGACCAGCGACGGCACTGAACTTTACTTTGTAAGTGACAGGCCTGGCGGTTTCGGCGGAACCGACATTTACAAAGCCACCCGAAACAGACGGGGCGACTGGGACGAAGCCGTGAATTTGGGTTCTACCATTAACACGGTTTATAACGAAAATTCACCTTTTATTCATCCCGACAATGTAAGTTTGTTTTTTAGTTCTGAAGGGCATAAAACCATAGGTGGAAACGATATTTTTAAAAGCCGTTTTACCAATCGGGAATGGACCGTTCCGGAAAATATGGGGTTCCTGAATTCACCCAAAGACGATTTGTATTTTGTGATGAATGCCAATGGACAAGTGGGTTATTTCTCTACCTCAAAAAATAATGTATTCGACAAACACAATATTTTTAAAGTAAACTTAAAAGACCCCATTCCACTTACCCTGTTAAAAGGAACCATTTTAAGCGGTATTCCGCCGAAACCTATAGGTGCCGACATTAAAGTGTACGACAAAGAAACCGGCCAACAGGTAAAATATGTTTACAATCCCGATCCGGAAACCGGCAAATACCTAATGATTTTTCCTCCGGCTAAAAACTACAATATCGTAATAAGTTCAAACGATTTTTTACCACAACTTATTAATGTATACATCCCCTACCAAACGTATTTTTATGAACTCTATCAGGAAATAATACTCCAACCCATAACGCTTGAAGATAAAATGGTTGGTGAGCACATTACCGTAAACAATACTTTTTACGATTTGTACAAAACTTCAGAAGCCGATTCCATTTTAATCTCTGAAAATCTACCCAAGCAACCCCAATACTACGATCACCTGTTGGAACTTATCGAAAACATCATTCAAACCACCGACACACTTCGCATCAATTACCGGGATGTGCAGGTAAACAAAGAAAAAGAGAATGAAGAAATAAACTCGCTTTTAAACCTGATTGAGGAAGCCATAGAAACTACCAATCCGGTAACCCTAAGCATTCTGGATGCCAACGCACGCCAGAAAGATCACATAAAAAGCACCCACTTTTATACCGATGGCGATAAAAGCCTATCAACACAAATGCAGGTTTTTGGAACAGATACCTTTTATACCGCAGTTCCTATTAACAGCCAATCGAGTATATCGGAACCGGAACAACGTAAGGCCCTTACGTCGAACCCGACTGAAAGAAAAGAAATCAATTTCAGAATATCCGAGCCTAAAGATCGCAAATACATCCATAGACATACCCTATATTTTAATCTGAACGATGCGGATATTGATCCGAAATATAAACCGGAGTTATTGGAAATATGCAAATTGTTAATCGATAACCAGACCTTAGGAGCCGAAATTTTTGGCTTCACCGATAATCTGGGTGGCGAAAAACATAACCTCTCGTTGAGCCGGAAAAGGGCACAAAACGTACTACGTTTTTTAATGGATAATTCCGTTGCGTTCCAAAAATTAATTGCAAAAGGATTAGGCGAAGTTAATGACCAAGCCAACACATCAGGTAACGAAAAATGGAGAAAAGTTGAAATAAATGTTTTTGAATTAAAAGTTGAGTAAGTGATTAAAACAAAAACCTGCTACCGAATTATACTACTGACATTTAGCTTACTAGTGTCGGCTCAGGTTTTGTTTGCCCAATATTCAGAATACGAAATAAAAGCAGCCTACATCTTCAATTTTGCCAAGTTTATTGAGTGGCCTGAGGAGTCGCTGCAATCGGATACCCTGGTACTGGCAATTTATAAATACGACCCCTTTGGAATAATTATAGACAAAACCATGCAGGGAAGAAAAGCCCAGGGTAAAAACTGGAAAATTGTGCGGATAAATTCCATTGAAAACATAGCGCAGTGCCATGTGCTTTTTATTTCGAACTTAGGCACTTACGAAACAATGAAATTACTTGAAAAAACAAAAAACAAACCGGTATTAACTATCGGCGACGAAATAATAGGCTTTTGTGAAATGGGTGGTATCATTAATTTTACACCGCAATTTTCAGCGCATCAATTCGAGATTAACAATGAAGTTGCACTCAACCGTCGCATAAGCATTAGCCCCAAATTACTGACTTTAGCCAAAATAATAGCCAATTCCGAAGATGAATTTTAGGGATTTATCGATACGTTTTAAAATTATCAGCTTAATTGCAGTCACCAGCCTGGTTTCGTTGCTACTAAGCGGATTAATATTTTATGCCTACGATAAATCACAATATGAACTTTCAGCACTTCATGAACTGGAAATTCTTGCCGACATAATAGGAAACAACAATACTGCAAACATTAAATACAACTCTCCCGCAGGGGCATTGGAAATTTTGAAAACCCTGGAGGCAAACAAAAATGTTAAGATTGCACGTATTTACGATGTCAACCAAACATTATTTGCCGAATACCTCAGGCATCCTAACTTCCAGGGTCAAAATCTCAATTTCATCTGCAAAAAAGACACCTTTGCCTTTATCGATAACTCTTTACTCATCTCACGACAAATAATTCTCGACAACGAACCTATTGGATCCATTTATCTGCAATCGGGACTTGACGACTACAACCTGCGGATTAAAAACTTTCTGAATGTATTTGTTATCATTTCTTTAACATCGTTTATTATTGCCTTGCTTATTTCAATCCGCTTGCAGCAGTTCATCTCCTTCCCCATCATTAGCCTTACCCGAACCATGCAAAAAATTTCAATTAATAAAAACTACAACATTCAGATTGAGGAAAAAGGGAAAGACGAAATCGGTGAACTGATAAAAGGCTTTAATACCATGATTAGTCAAATTGACAAACAAAACATAGCGCTTAAGCTGGCAAAAGAACAAGCCGAAACCTCAGCAAAAATTAAGGAACAATTTTTGGCCAACATGAGCCACGAAATACGTACCCCGATGAACGGGATTATTGGTATGGCCAAATTACTCACCAATACCCCACTCGCAAAAGAACAAATCAAATACCTTGAGAATATATCTACTTCAGCCGACAATCTTTTGGTGATTATTAACGACATTCTCGACTTTTCAAAAATTGAGGCCGGGAAACTGGAATTTGAACAAATTGAGTTCAACCTGCATGAATTGTTAAACAAACTAAAATCGGTTTATTACGAATCGGCCAAAGAAAAAGGTTTATATTTTAAGCTGCATATTGGCGACAGGGTTCCGCAGTATATTATTGGTGACCCCACCCGCTTAAACCAGGTTTTGGTAAACCTACTGGGAAATGCGGTAAAATTTACCGAAAAAGGCGGAATTGCTTTACTGGTTAAAGTGGTAGAGCAAAACCGTAAAGAAAGCACGCTGCAATTTGTGGTAAACGACACGGGTATTGGAATTTCACCCGACAAAATTGATGTTATTTTCAGTAACTTTTCGCAGGCCAGTAGCGACATGACCCGCAAATACGGCGGAACAGGATTGGGCCTCACCATCACCAAACAATTGGTCGAACTGCAGGGCGGAAACCTCAATGTGGAAAGTAAGGCCGGCGAAGGCAGTTCCTTCCACTTTAAACTATCATTTGTTCATGGCAAAGGGAAAATTAAGCATAAAACCGAATTGCTTCAGGATGAAATTCTGGATAACACCCAAAACATCCGAATATTATTGGCCGAAGATAATGAGATCAACCAACTTTATGTTAAAACCATCCTGGAATCAAAATTTGAGATTGAGATTGCTCCCAATGGGCTAAAGGTTCTCGAACTGCTCGAAAATAAAACCTTTCATCTGATTCTTATGGACTTGCACATGCCCGAAATGGATGGCTATGAAACCACCGAAATCATACGAAACTTGTCGGATAAAAAATTAAAAAACATTCCTATTGTTGCACTGACTGCGGCGGCCATTAAAGGTGAAAAAGAAAAATGCCTGGATGCTGGAATGGACGACTACTTATCAAAACCATTCGATCCCATTGACTTATTTCAGATTATTGCCCAAAACCTAAAAATAAAAGTTACCGAATTTCAACATACCGATAAACCAATCGACGATGCTCCTGCCAAAGAACCTTCATCAGCCTATACCTATGTGAATCTTGATTACCTGAATAGCATTGGGCAGGGCGATAATAAATTTAAAAACGATTTAATTGATATCTTCCGCGAACAGATTCCCAAACTGGCCGAACAACTTAAAAAAGCTTTGGATGATAAAGAATATACTGAATTAAGTGCTATTGCCCACAAAGCCAAATCGTCAGTAGCTATGCTGGGTATTATTACTTTAAAATCTCAAATGGAGACACTTGAAAATAAAGCGCGTGAAGCTGAGGAACCAGAAACCTATGCGCAACTGGTCAACGATTTTTGCACCATTTCGGAACAGGTATTAATTGAAATTAAAGACTTAAAATTTTAACACTATGTTTACCATCGACAATCAAACGAACCATTATGTAGTAGGTTTTGCCGAACGTGGCCATAAACTTACTGCTTTAAATGCCAATGAGTTTAAAGATCAACTCTATCAGCTGATTGATAACGACAACAAAAAAATTGTTATCGACCTAAATCATGTGTCCTTTATCGACAGCTCAGGCTTTGGGGCAATTATAGCTGTTTACAATCACGCCCGAAACAGTCAGGTCGATGTGGTTCTTTGTCGCGTAGCCACGTCAGTTATGGGCCTGATAAAAATTACCAAACTCGATCAGGTTTTCGATATATACGAAACCCTTACCGAAGCTATCAAATAAACTGCAATGGCAGGCATCAACCTTCCTGTATTAACTCATTCAGAGGGATCTGCTTCAGTACGATTTAACACAACCTATGACGGGTAAGTAATTCATTCAGAAATTAGATGAACATGTTGTCTTAAACTAATTTCAGAATACTTACGAATTTAATGGATAAAATGCAAAAACCCGGATTTACCGGGTTTTTTACCTATGTTAAGTTATTGTTTTGGTTTACCATATTACGGCTCGTTCTGCTTCGGGCAGATACATAAAATCATCTTCAGCAATGGCAAAAGCCTTATGAAACTCCGGCACATTGCGCAAAGGACCTTTAACCCGATATTCGCCCAACGAATGCACATCTTCCTGGGTGCGACGCAAGGCTTCTTCCAAACGAATGTTTTGCGCCCAAACCTGAGCATAAGCTAAAAAGAAACGCTGGTCGGGTGTAAACCCTTCGATGGTTTTGTCCTGATTTTTCCATTGCTCGGTTTTGGTAAAAGCAGTATAAGCAATGTTTATTCCGCCCAGGTCAGCAATATTCTCCCCCAGGGTATATTTTCCATTGGCATAAACCGAATCGGTAATCTGATACTGGTTAAACTGATTAACCAACACCTCGGCCCGCTCCATAAAACGTTCCGAATCGGCATCGGTCCACCAGGTGTTCAGATTTCCGTTTTTGTCGTATAAGCGGCCTTTATCATCAAAACCATGTGTCATTTCCTGACCAATTACTACACCAATAGCGCCATAATTTACGGCATCGTCGCCATCGAGGAAGAAGAAAGGTGGTTGCAGGATTCCGGCCGGAAACACGATCTCGTTCATGGTTGGGCTGTAATAGGCATTCACCATCTGAGGAGGCATGTGCCATTCTGCCTTATCAACGGGTTTATTAATTTTTGAAACCATATCAGCAACACCAAATTTACGGGCACGCAGCATGTTAAGTACGTAGGCATCGTCAGCTACTTCAAGCTGGGTATAGTCCATCCACTTATCGGGATAACCAATTTTTACATTAATGGCCTCGAGTTTTTCCAGGGCATTGGCTTTGGTTTCATCGCTCATCCACTCCAATTGTTCGATGCGTTCGCCCAGTGCTATTTTAAGGTTTGCTACAAGAGCCAGCATGCGTTCTTTGGCTTCAGGCGGAAAGTAACGTTCCACATAAATTTGTCCTACAGCTTCGCTCAATGAGCTGTTTGTAGCATCCATTACCCGTTTCCAACGGGGTTTGAGTTCAGGGGTTCCCGAAAGCACCTTGCCATAAAAACTGAATTGTTCGTTCACAATTTCCTCGTTCAGAAACGTTAAATACTCCCCTTCATTAGACAACTTTTATTCAAAGTTAAGTTAGATTTTCCTTTCCGCCCAATTGGGCGGAAAGGAAAATCTAAGCGGCGGCTCGATATACCTTCACAGGCCTTTTGTAATCCA
>JBFWMB010000064.1:0-23799 GCA_050251815.1 Salinivirgaceae bacterium
AGTCGGCGTGACCCGGACAGTCTACGTGTGCATAGTGACGGTTTGCAGTTTGATACTCTACGTGAGCAGTATTAATTGTAATACCACGCTCTTTTTCTTCAGGAGCGTTATCGATTGAATCGAAGCTACGCATCTCTGAAAGACCTTTTTCTGCCAATACTTTTGTGATAGCAGCAGTCAAAGTCGTTTTACCATGGTCTACGTGACCGATGGTTCCAATATTAACGTGAGGTTTTGTCCTCTGAAACGTTTCTTTAGCCATAATTACCAGTTATTACTAATTCGACAAAAGTTATTCCCAGTCTTAGAGCCAAAGACGGGAATTGAACCCGTGACCTCTTCCTTACCAAGGAAGCGCTCTACCCCTGAGCTACTTCGGCATTATTTGAGCGGGAGACGGGATTCAAACCCGCGGCCCTTAGCTTGGAAGGCTAATGCTCTATCAACTGAGCTACTCCCGCTTATAATGTTTTATATTACTTACCAGAACGCAACGGGTTTGTTTGTCGATTTTCTCCTTAGCCTTTAATCCGCCTTAGCCGAAATCAATGCCGAAAAACTCAAATTTTCAATTTGTGTTGCTTTTCGAGCATCCTCGATAAAATACAGAAATCAAAGATTTCAATTTTATCGGGACTGAGCTACTCCCGCTTATAATGTTTAATTAAAATTTAGAACTCATTTAACCAATAGCTTTCACACCAAAATACACCCCACTCCTTAAGGTGTTATTAAGTTTGTTCCAGCCAACATTAGGTTAATTTACCTGATATATAAAGTGGGGAGAGCAGGATTCGAACCTACGAAGTCGAAGACAGCAGATTTACAGTCTGCCCCAGTTGGCCACTTTGGTATCTCCCCTTGATTCAACAAATTTTAGAACGAACGAGCCGGTAGAGGGATTCGAACCCCCGGCCTGCTGATTACAAATCAGCTGCTCTGACCAACTGAGCTACACCGGCACTGTTATTGAGAGGCGTACTGTTTTCCTTCTCAAAACGGTTGGCAAATGTATGAAATTATTTTTTTAATACACAATGTTCAACTTATTTTTTTTGCAAACTTTAAGAAAAAATAATACATGCCAGGAGTTCATTAAAGTATTGGTCTAAATATAATTGCATTAAATTGTTAAAGGGGTACTAAAATAATCATTTTAATTGGGTTATTCATAAAAAACAGCCTCCAAATTTAAAGGCTGTTTTGCATATATAATATATATGTGTTACTTGCTTCGTTGTTTTTCCTTTATTTTTTCCAATTGTCTGCGCAAAGCATCAACGGATAAATCGACGGCTGCCTCAAAAGTTCTGGCCGAGCGATTGGCAAACAAATCGTTACCGGGAATCAATACTTTTACATCTACAATTTTGTTCTCCATATTATCGACATGCTCTAACTTTAGAGTAACCTCTCCCCCAATAATGTTGTCGTAAAAACGCTCCAACTTTCCAACTTTAGCATCAATAAATTCGAGCAATTTGGTATCAGCATCAAAATGAATCGATTGAACTTTAATATCCATAGCAACCTCCTTTTTTATGCTCTGGGATGAGCCTGGTTATATACTTTTTTTAGTTTCTCAAATGTGGTGTGCGTATAAATCTGCGTAGCCGACAAATTAGCGTGCCCCAATAATTCTTTTATTGCATTAATATCGGCTCCGTTGTTTAACATCTGCGTCGCAAAAGTGTGTCGTAATACATGCGGACTCTTTTTATCGAGCGTGGTAACACTGCTTAAATACTTATTCACAATGGTATAAACCATTCTATCGTATATGGGTTCACCATCTTTTTTTACAAAAAGCAGATCGTGTCCACAATTAAGGGAATTACGCGTCTCGATATATTTGTTTAGTTCGGTGGCCAACTCAATACCAAAGGGAATTAAACGCTCTTTATTACGTTTTCCCAATACTTTTAATTGCCCGTAATTAAAATCGATGTTGCTTATTTTTAGGTTGACCAGCTCACTAAGCCGCATTCCGGTAGAATAAAAAGTAAGCAGGATGGTACGATCGCGAAACCCCTCGAAAGTATCGGGAAAAACAATATTGTCGAAAAGTTGGTTCATGGGTCGTTGTCCGACAAAATACGGTAGCGACTTTTTCATTTTGGGAACCACCACCTTATCGGTTGGCAGTTTTTCAATCAGCTCTTCGCGAAACAAATACTTGAAAAAGGTTTTTAAGGTAGTAATTTTGCGGTTTACTGACCGAGCCGACACGCCACTTTCCAACAAAAAAATAATCCACTTGCGAATGATGTGATGATCACTGGCAAGTGGATTAAAATTTTTGTCGATATCTGTACAAAAAGCAACATACTGCTCCAAATCATTTTTATATGATCGAACTGTATGTTTAGAATATCGTTTTTCGTTGGCTAAAAACCTGATAAAAGCATCAATATACATAGGCGTCTTTAATGCTTGTATCAATGGGGAAATCAATCCCGACAATCAACTATTATTACATTGACTGCTCTTCGTTTTGCAGCTGCTGAATATAAATAGCTTTAATTTTTTGTTCGCGGTTAACCACTGAAGGTTTTTTGAACACCTGACGTGATCTTAACTCTTTAATAACCCCGGTTTTCTCAAACTTTCTTTTAAACTTCTTTAAAGCCCTATCAATATTTTCGCCTTCTTTTACTGGTATTACTATCATTTTACTTAAAATTTAACATCCAATTAAATGAGGCTGCAAATTTAGAACATTGATATACATTAACAAAATTTTAGTGTACTATTTTTCTTTTGTTTTGCATTTATTTTTTAAGCAGCGGCAATATTTGCAAAAGAATTATCAAAACTCCCGCTGGTATTAGGATTAACGATTGTTTGCAATTCCTTATTGTTTAAAATTACCTTTTAAAATGCAGGGCAAATTACCAAAAAAACAGGAATAAAACCAACAGGTTTAATTAATATTATCCCTATTGACATTCACTATCGGAACAATAAATCACCCTTTCTGGTTCTTCAATTTCTTATCGGCCAAATACTGCACAATCACATAAATTAAAATAGCAATTAAAGCAATCATTCCCCAATACACTTCACGATTGCTCGCCCAGGATAAATCAGCGGTGTCGAGAACAAAAACCGGAATTCCCACAAGACCCAAAAGACAAGCAACCAACATATACTTTTGATAAAAACTCATGATAACTAATTTATTGTTTTTGCATGGTGTATATTTGCATCGATTTACAAAGCTATGAATATTTCTTTATGCAATTGCAGAAACAAGTCTCAGAATTAGAAACAAAAAGTATCTCCCGCTTATTATGGAATTATTTTTTACCGGCTCTGACCGGAGTTATAATTAATTCGCTCTATAATATTGTCGATCGCATATTTATTGGTCAGGGAGTGGGTGCTTACGCTTTAAGCGGATTAAGTTCCATTTTTCCCATCATGTTAATAATGATGGCCTTTGGGATGTTGATTGGTATGGGAGCCAGTGTCCGTATTTCAATCAATCTTGGTAAAAAAGATTTCAACCGGGCTGAACTGGTTTTAGGAAATGCTTTTGTATTAATTATTATTACCTCATTACTAATTACAGTACTTGGCTTCCTGATACGTGAGCCCATGCTTCGGATATTTGGGGTAAGCGACAATACCGCTGCATTTGCCATGGAATATCTCAATATTATTCTGCTGGGAACCATTTTAAACATTACAGGTTTTTCGCTAAACAACTTAATCCGGGCCGAAGGAAATGCCAAAATAGCCATGTATTCGATGCTAATAAGTGCAGGGTCAAATATTATTCTCGATCCGATATTTATTTTCTGGCTCGATATGGGCGTAAAAGGTGCAGCCTATGCTACAAACATCTCCATGTTTATTCTTTGTATCTGGGTTATTTGGCATTTCACCAAAGGTAATTCTGTAATAAAACTTCGTATCAAGAATTTCAGAATTGTTAAAGAAATTGTTATTTACATTATTACCATTGGCTTTGCTCCTTTTGCCATGCAATTGGCTTCGAGTTTAGTTCAGGGAACACTAAATACCCAATTGGTTCAATACGGAGGCGATTTGGCTGTGGGGGCCATTGGTATTATAAACAGCGCGTCGATGTTGTTGGTTATGTCGATTATAGCTTTAAATATGGCCGCACAACCCATAATTGGGTTTAACCTTGGAGCAAAGCAACTAAGACGGGTAAAACAAACCCTGTTTATTTCACTTAAGTCGGCTACGCTTATTTCAATTGTGGGTTGGGCCATAATTCAGCTATTTCCGGCTTCGATTGTAAAAACCTTTAATGCTGACAATCAGGAACTACTCGATTTGGGAACGCGTGGATTACGGATTTTACTGGCAGCCCTACCTATAGTTGGATTTCAGATAGTTACGGGAAATTATTTTCAGTCGATAGGGAAGGCAAAAATTGCAGCCCTTTTGTCGCTGCTTCGCCAGGTTTTATTGCTGATTCCAGCTTTAATGATATTCCCACGCATATGGGGGTTAGATGGGGTCTGGATTTCAGCACCCATTTGCGATGTGCTTTCGGCAATTATTGTTTCAAATTTTCTTTATCATGAGGTTAAATTACTGAACCGAAAAATCAGGATTCAGGAATACCAACAGGAAAAACTACTTCAAAATTAAATACGGCTTTAGTTTGTAATACGAAATGCTATCAATTAAATGATTGCGTAACAATTCATCGCTATCAATTATTGTATCCATCAGTTCCTTATACTTAAAAATATTTTTGGTGTGGACGTAATTAATGTAGGGGTGATTATTCAGGCTACGAAAATCAATCGTATTCAAATTTATTGGTTTAATTGCCGAAGTATCAACAAAAAGGAATTTATTGATTTTAACCAGAAGCGAATCGCTTAATCCGTAAACCTCAGCCAGCTGCGAACTGCTGTAAAATCCGCCCAAATTATCCCGATAGCTCACAATGCGTTTGGCATAAACCGGCCCAATGCCCGGTATCCGAATTAAATCGGCCGAAGTAGCTGTATTTAATTCAATTTTCAAATCAAGATTCTCAGACGAATAGTTTTTAGCTGCGTCCGAGGAAAAAGCATTTTTATCATCAACCTTAAGGTTATCGGACTTCGTTTCTTCATTAATTTCAATTGAAGCTATTGCAACATAAGGTTTCAACTGCATGTAGAACGCTTCACTAATTCCGTAAACTTTCTTTAAATCGTCGTTTTTATAGAACTTTCCTCCCGCATTTCGATAATTGACTAAAGTGCGGGCTTGTTTTTCAGAAAAACCAAGTTTCAGCAAATCGTTAAAACCAACCGTATTGGGGTCGAATGAAAAATAAGTGGCCGAACTTGACTTGTTTGGTACCGGTGTTTTGCTCTTAACCAATATTAGCTTATCGATTGTTTCAATAAATTCAGTATGGTTCACAGTTGGTTTATCAATTAACAAATTGTAACCGTAAGGAGCCATTAAAGCCAATAGAATTAACACGATAAGAACCGATGCTCCACGAATCTCGCGAGTACTTAACGAAAACCAGGATTTAATAAACCGTTTCACGAAGTTCAAAAATGGCCCGGAAAACAATCCGTTACAATTTTATGATTCCCAGGCTATATAAAAATACCAGACTAATTGCAATTGGAGCTATAAATTTAATGATAAATACCAAAGCTCCCAAAATATGCACTTTAATAGTTCCGCTGTTGGTCAATTCATCGGCAATCACTTTTTTACCCAGGTACCAACCTAAAAACAAAACGATTAACAGGGCCCCAAAGGGCAATAATAAGTTAGCAGTAGTCCAATCGAAAAGTCCAAATATGGTTTTTCCGAAAAGGGTAGTTTCACTTAATGGGCCAAACGAGAGGGTGCAAAACACGCCAATTACTGCAATTGAAGATGCTCCAACCAGTGTAGCCACTTTACGGGTCATCTTCAACTCCTCAACAAAATAGGCTACCACCACTTCAAGAACCGAAATGGTAGAAGTTAATGCTGCTACAGCCAACAAAATAAAGAAGAGTATGGAGAAGAAATAACCGCCCACCATTTGCTGAAAGATATTCGGAAGAACAATAAAAACCAATCCAAAACCTTCGGTAGGATCGATATTAAAGGCAAAAACTGCTGGAAAAATCATAATTCCGGCCAGAATAGCAATGGAAGTATCAGCAATGGATACCTGAAAGGCTGTGGTTGTAAGCTTGTTGTCTTTTTGAATGTAACTTCCGTAAGTTATTAAGGCTCCCATTCCAATACTTAATGAAAATGCCGCCTGTCCAAGAGCTTCCAATGCCACCTTCCAGGTAATTTTCGAAAAGTCAGGCTTAAACAGGAACTCCAGCCCTTTGGCAGCTCCGGGAAGAGTTACCGACCGAATGCTCATAATAATTATTAGTAAAACTAAAACAGGCATCAAAATTTTGGCATACTTTTCAATTCCCTTTTTAACACCAGCTAATACAATAGCCGCTGTTAAACCCATAAAAACCAGTTGCCAGATGATGGGCTTTACAGCTCCCGAACGAAACGATTCAAATGCAGTCTTCAACTCATCGGAACTTTTACCATTAAAACCATTGATGAGCGCCTGGTAAAGGTATTCCAAAGTCCAACCAGCAATGGTGGTATAAAAAGCCAGTATCAGAAAAGCTGCCACAATGCCCATTAAACCGATAATATACCAGGGTTTATCAGGGGCCAGTTTTTTAAATGAACCAAAGGCATTCAAGCGGGCTTTGCGGCCAATAACAAATTCCGAAAGCATTACCGGAACACCAATCACAAAAATAAAGGTAAGGTAAACCAGCAAAAAAGCGCCACCGCCGTTTTCGCCTGCTACGTATGGGAAACGCCAAATATTTCCTAAACCTACTGCCGAACCCGCGGCAGCGGCAATAATTCCAAACTTACCGGAAAAAGTGTCTCTCTCTTGTGGTATCATTGATTTAATGAATTAAAAATTACGATTACGAATCTACTTATATCTTTTTATTTCGCCCGATTTTATACGCTTTAAATAACCTGTTAAATCACGTTTTACTTCGGGGGCCATAATAATCAATCCAAGAATGTTGGGAAAAGCCATGGCCAGGATTAACATATCGGAGAAATCCATTACCGCACCCAATTGCGAGGCTGAGCCAATGACAATAAAAACCAAAAACAAGGTTTGGTAAATACGGTTCGATAAGGTTCTATTTCCAAACCTGCGTTCAAAAAATCGTCCAAACAAGTAATCGAATCCTTTGAGCCCGTAATATGACCAGGCTATCATTGTTGAAAATGCAAACAATAAAACGGCAATTATCAGCAAATAAGGAAACCACGAAACCACACTTTCAAAAGCAGCCGAAGTTAGTTGTGCTCCTTCCAAATGCTCGGGATTGGCATGGAATCCGGTAAAAATTAACACCAAAGCAGTAAGGGTGCAAATAACTACCGTGTCGATAAAGGGTTCCAATAGTGCTACAATGCCCTCACTTACTGGCTCCTCAGTTCTTGCCGCCGAGTGGGCTATGGGAGCCGACCCGATTCCTGCCTCGTTCGAAAAAGCAGCACGTTGAAAACCCACAATTAAAACCCCTAATATTCCACCTTTCAACGCATCGGGACTAAAAGCTCCGGAGATAATCAGTTTAATAGCTTCGCCGGTATGGCTAATATTCATTAAGATGATAATTAAAGCAACCCCGATATACAAAACTGCCATAAAAGGCACTATACGCGAAGTGACGCGTGCTATACTTTTTATTCCACCAATAATAACCATTCCGGTAAAAAGGGCGATTACAATTCCAAACCAAAAACCCATGCCATTAAGCTGAGGAAACTTGTAGGTAAGCTGTGCAAACGCCTGATTGGCTTGAAACATATTTCCGATACCCAGCGAACCAAAAACCACAAGAATAGCAAAAGTTATGGCCAGAAACTTTCCCAGGGTTTTCATTTTTCGGGCTGCAAGACCTTTACTTAAATAGTACATCGGTCCACCGGAGACTTTTCCTTCTTTATCGATGTTGCGGTATTTAACAGCCAGGGTACATTCAGTAAACTTGGTCGACATGCCCAGTAAACCAGCCACTATCATCCAAAATGTTGCACCAGGCCCGCCAATGCTAATGGCTACAGCCACACCGGCAATATTTCCCAAACCCACCGTTGCCGACAAGGCGGTGGTTAAAGCCTGAAAATGGCTTACCTGTCCTGAATCGGCCGGATTATCATATCGGCCCCGAATGAGATCGATGGCCAGTTTAAAACCCCTAATATTTATAAAGCGCATGAAAACCGTAAAAAACAACGCTCCCAGAACCAGCCACACTACCACAAAAGGGGCTTTTCGCTTTACCGGATTGCCATCGGCATCTAAAACAACCTGCCCGTTTTCGTAAATAGTGGCTTCGTAAATTCCGAGTTTCTCGAAGGGATCGAAAAAAAGAATTGCTCCCATATCATCGACCATAGGAGCAAACCAATTGTTGATACGTTGGCTGATGCTTAATTCGGAAGATTCCGTGGCCGGTAAAGTGTCGGAAGCATGATTCTGTGCGCTGAGTGTTGAGCAGGTAAATAATACAAACAGCAAGATGGTAAAGGCCTTAACCCGGGTGAATTGTTTCATACGACAATTATTTTATGCAATAATGGGAAAAATTCGCTGCAAAATCAAGCCAGGAGTAATAAACAATAATTTATTTGTTGGTGAACAGACTAATAGGAGCTAGAGATTAGAGGTTAGAGTTTAGACTTTTAGACGTTAGACGCTAGACTTTAGACTCAAGACATAAGACCTAAGACACCAGACTGACTGCTGGGGGCTGTTTGTTGCTTATTGTTCAGTTGCTTATTCACCAAACAAGGAAAAGGAAGTTAAAAGGGATAGCCAATAGCAAAATTCCACACAAAATCTTTTATCTGTAACTTTTTATTGAATATCCAGGCATCGCGGCCGGCAATTTTGGGATCACGAATGGGTAAACCCCAGTCGAGACGAAAAACGGCAAAGTCCATATCGTAGCGAAAACCAAAGCCTGAGCCTACGGCCAGTTGCCGGTAAAACTTTTTAAAATCGAAAGCTGAACCGGGACGGGAAGCGTCTTCTTTCAAGGACCAGATATTTCCCACATCGAGAAAAACAGCACCACGCCAGCTTTTATTGTATCCAAAACGGTACTCGAGATTAAATTCAAATTTAACATCGCCCATCTGGTTGGGGTATTTGTAAATTCCGGCCAATGAATCGGGCACAGCGTAGGTACCCGGACCTAAATCTTTTGCCCGCCAGGCTCTGATACCTTCAGAGCCCCCACTGTAATATTGTTTCACAAACGGAATCGCCTCGGCGTTTCCATAAGGCACAGCAACTCCTGCAAAAAATCGGGTTACCAATTGATTTAAAATATTAAAATGATGATAATACCTGAAGTCGACATCGGTTAAGGTGTATTGTGCATATTTTAAATCGAACACCTCGTAATATCCGCCAACAACCGTATCTCTGGTTCCAAATTCCTTATGAAACAGGTTCATCAGGTTACCGGCACCTCCCAGGTTCCATCGGAAATAGGCATAGTTCTTACCTTTTGTCTCAGGTTTATTCTGAAAAATTAAGCTATAACTTCCCCCGGCAATAAAATAATCCTGATAATTATTTTCAAGAAATGTTCCTTTTATTGACTCCAAAAACGACTCATTGGGATTACGAACATCAACCAAACTTAAGTCGAGGGGACTAACAATATGACGGATATACTCTTTTCCGCGCCAGCGGTATCCCATATTTATGTTATTGATAACGCGCGTGTAATCGGGACGATGCTGGTAATTGTACGAAGCTAAAAAAATAGTTTTTGGGCGCTTGCTTTTGTAAAAACGCTTCATACGAAATGGTAAAATAAACGAGGGTGTTTCCAGACTGGCTTCCACTCCGTATTCAATAATATTCGATGCATCGTAGGTTTCGCTTTCGGTTTGCCGTTGGAAAGCTCCTGAAAATCGAAGGTTAAAAATCTCAGCTCCCCGGAACAAGTTTTTGTGCTGATAATTAAAGTTACCTCCCAAGCCAAAGTTACCTTCGGTATTTGTAGTTTCAAGGTTTACCGAAAACCCCTGGTAAGTGGCCGGAGTTAACTGGATATTACAATTTAATAAGGAATCGCTGGCCGATAGTTTTTTAAAACTGATATTTGTTAAACGAAATAAGCGTAGTGAGTTCAGGTAAAAAAGTGTGTTATTCACCTGGCTCATGCTATATTGCCCACCCTGCTCCAGTGCGTTAGCTTTTAACAAAACCTTTGGTCGTACATTTTGTATTTCAGGATAAATAAATCCAAAATCTTTGTATTGAATGGTGTCGAACCTATTGTAATAAGAACCCCGGGAACGAATAGCTTCCTGGGGGTCGTAATCGGGTAAAAAATACACCTTGTTAATCCAGTACTTTTTATGCGGTAATTCCTGCAGCGATTTATCGGGACCAATTTTAAAATTGGCTTTTACCACAACATTGATATCGGCTTTAAAATCAAAGGTATCTACTTCGTATTTAATGTAATCAACGGTAAAATCGAAGTAACCACTATCGCGTAAATTATTGGCAATCCGCATCCGTTCGTCCTCGAGACGACTTAGAGCAAACAATTCACCCGGCTTTAACAAGGAATTCAGGGTGTCGGCTAAAACCAAAGGTTCAATAAAGGAATCGAGCACATTAAATGCAACCTCATTAATAACAATGGGTTGATTCAGTTTGATAAGGTAAGCTACTTTTGCTTTTTTCCGCTTCAGATTTGTATGGTAAGTTACATCGGCATTATAGTAAGCTTCGTTTTTAAGATAGCGCTCAAACTGCAATGCGGTGCGCTGAACCAGCAGTGAATCATAAATAATCGGCTCCTCACCGATAACCCGGGCCAACCAGGTTTTCCATTTTCGTTCTTTGCCCAGATGTGAAAAATTATAAACCGACAAAGGAAGCTTGAAAATAACCAGGGTACGTTTGTTTGGGATTTGTCGATAATAGCTTTGTAATTCCTTTTTATCGATAGCATTCTTGTCAATCTTAATTTTGTTTTTCTGAAGCAAATACTCATCGTCGCTAAGTAGACGCGTAGGTTTACAACTTTGCCCCATAAAAAATAAAACAGCCCCCAAAAACAGTAAAACCGGTTTATGTAATTTTAATTCCATTAACTATTCATAATGCATTGCGCAAATATAACTAACGCATCGAATCTTTTCTAAAGTTTCACAGCATAATAACGGTCAAAAGTACCCGGATGGGATAAAAATATATACGAATGAATTGATGTTAAATGCCTGCCTGCCGACATCAGGTTAGACTTTAGACACAAGATTCAAGACTCAGGAAATGTTTACTCTTCACTGTTCACCCAATATTTTTTGGTTTTTGTGCTTTGGTAACTGGTCACTTATTGCGGCCTGCCTTTACGGTGCACGAAAGGCAATTATTCCATGGAAACCCACGTGCTTGCACCGCACTTTTTGTTTCGTGTGCTCTAAATCTACCGACCTTTAAGTCCTCCGGGGTTATTCTCTTGTTATTTTCGGAGACTGATCAATACTTTTTTTACAGTTGTCTGCCGAGTACCCACTAAAGACCGTAAACTGCTTACTCATTATAAATTTATACCTTTGCGCAAAATATTCGCCGATGCTCTCGAATACTAAGATAAAATTCATCAAGTCGCTCGAACATAAAAAGTACCGAAAACAGCATGCGTGTTATGTAGTTGAAGGTGAAAAAATGGTGCTGGAATTGCTGCAAAGCAAACACCCCTTGTTGGAATTGTATATTACCGATGCTTTTATGCAAAAGTACCATGCACTGATACCCGCACAACCAGTTTATGAAAAAGTCGACGAAAAAACACTAAAAAAAGCTTCGCACCTGCAAACAGCTACTCAGGCCCTGGCCCTGGTTGCCATTCAAGATGCTCCACTTTCATTTCCTAAAGCTAACGAACTGGTTTTAGCATTAGACCATATTCAGGATCCCGGAAACCTGGGAACTATCATTCGTAGTGCGCTTTGGTTTGGCGTTAAAACCATTTATTGCTCCAACAATACGGTCGATGTATACAATCCCAAGGTGGTTCAGGCTACCATGGGTGCCCTGTTTCGGGTAAATGTGGTTTATACCGATTTGGACAGCTTAATTGAAGATGCTAAAAAACAACACTTACCGCTTATTGGTACCCGCTTAGACGGAACCAACCTTTATCAGGAAAAGCTACCCAAAGGCGGAATATTACTTATGGGTAATGAATCGAAAGGTTTGTCAGAAAATCTTTACCAACACCTCGATTATTCCCTGCTTATCCCCTCTTTTCCGGCCGAAAACCGGCAAATGGAATCGTTGAATGTTTCGGTAGCCACTGCTTTGGTTTTGGCTGAATTCCGAAGAAGAAGTTAGACACGAGACTAAAGACTTAAGACCTAAGATTTAAAACCAAAGACCAAGACTAAAGACTGAACAATTTTATTCAACCCTTACTTTAAAAACCGCTTTTTTCACGGCAAGAGGCACATCAAGAGCAATGCCTGGCTGGTGTATGTCGCTGGGATAAAAAACGGCAAACTGCCCTTTGTTCAACACCAGATAATCCATCGGCCCATCGTAAAAAGTATAGTCTTTATCGCTGTGGTATCCGTCAATCACTGTTTGTTGAGCCAAAAAAGCATGACCAAAACCTTCCCTACCTTCAAGCATTACCTGAATGTCGATGTATTTTTTATGCGTTTCGCTGGGACAATCTTTTACCTTCCGGGTTTCATAAACATTCATCAGTACAAAAACGTTTTCTCCCTGTATGTTGTGTTTTCCCTCAGTGAGACCATCCAAACCGTTTGAAAGAATAAAATCAATAGCTACATCCATATGGGACGATAAACCTTTGTAGCGCTGTATGTTTTGTATGGAATCGTAAATCATAGTTATTTATGTTTAGTAATCAGTTACCTCGCAGCAAGCTGACAGGTATGTTAAAGATAACAATAAATATTATAGCACCAAGGTATGGGGAACCTGGTTTACTAGTTCAGTGAAGCCAATAATATCAATAGTTCCCAACATACATTGCAGCCAAGGTAGGCAATCGGGATCAGTTCAACTAAAAATTTTCAGTTCACTATCATTACTGAATTCAAAGGCTCACTGATTTAAAACAAATGTTGCTGCTTTGGTTGCACACCAGGCTCCATCCATGGCCGACGAAGCTATACCGCCAGCATAGCCCGCTCCTTCGCCAGCCGGAAACAACCCCAGAACCTGCGGATGCTGAAGCGTTTCTGAATCGCGGGGAATGCGTATAGGCGAACTGGTGCGACTTTCTACTCCAATCAGTAGAGCCTCGCGGGTAAAATAGCCGTCCATTTTTTTTCCAAAAGCTTTAAATCCTTCCTGCAGTCGAGTCCGAATGGCTTCAGGCATCCATTGGTGCATGGGCGATGAAAACAAACCCGGACGGAATGAACTTTCGGGCAAATCCATCGATAATTTATCGTTCACAAAATCAGTCATTCGTTGTGCCGGCGCTATTTGTCCTTCTCCCCCGTTTTCATACGCCAGTTTTTCGAAATACTGTTGGTATTCCAATCCTTTTAACACCTTTTGTTGTTGGTCGGCCCCAAAATCTTCCAGTCGCAATTCAACCACAATTCCTGAGTTTGCCCATTTACTGTTTCGGAACGAGGGCGACATACCATTCACCACCATTTCGTCGGGCGAAGTGGAAGCCGGTACAATAATCCCACCCGGACACATACAAAATGAGTATACGCCCCTGTTGTTCACCTGTTGTACCAGGCTATATGTTGCCGCAGGCAGATACGGTCCACGCAGGGCACACGAATATTGGATGGAATCAATCAACTCCTGGGGATGTTCAATGCGCACACCCATGGCAAATGGTTTGGCCTCGAGTGCTATTCCCTGTTGATAAAGCATTTGGTAAACATCGCGCGCTGAATGTCCGGTTGCCAGAATCACCGCCTTACAGTAAATACTATCTCCCTTTCGGGTTTTAATTCCCTGAATCTTATTTTCCTTTATCAACAACGATTCAAGTTTGGTTTCAAAATGCACTTCGCCTCCAAAAGCTATAATGGTATTTCGAATGCTTTTAATGATATCGGGTAATTTATCGGTTCCAACATGTGGGTGGGCATCCACCAGAATATCGGGACTGGCACCATGAGCCTGCAAAATTTGCAATACCTCTTTTACATTACCCCGTTTTTTGCTTCGTGTATAAAGTTTTCCATCGGAATAGGTTCCTGCACCTCCCTCGCCAAATCCATAATTTGAATCGGGATTCAACTCCAGATTACGGTGAATGGCTGCAATATCGCGCTTGCGTGCGGTAACATCTTTTCCCCGCTCAATAATTACGGGCTTTATACCCAGCTCCAACATTTTAAGGGCGGCAAATAAACCGGCAGGTCCCGCACCTACAATTACAACGGGTTCTTTATTGCTTACATTTTTATAATTGAAAACGGGTTTTTCCTCAACTACCGGATGTTCATCAATAAAAACCAGTAATCGTAAATTAATTTTCACGTTGCGTTGGCGCGCATCAATGGAACGGCCGATAATTTTGGTACCATTAATTCGCCTGGGCGATAGTTTAAGGTTTTTAGCAAGAACAGGCAGAAAAAATTCCTCGCTCGATGCTTGCTTTGGAGTTAAAACCAGGGTAATTTCTTTTTGCATCTGAAAGTTACTCGATTGCGTTGAAAATTTACTCAAAATAAATTACCAGGGTAACCATTTTGGAACCCAACTTGTCGTAAACCCGGGTGTATTTTGTATTATCGTAACTCACCACATTCATCAATCCGTAGGAAAATCGCAACTCGGTTGAGAACTTAAAAAAAGGCAGGTAATAATCAATACCGGTTCCCATTTCCAAAAACACATCGTGCCGCTGCAGTCTGATTTTGGGTTCTTCTTCAGGTTTAATCTTTTTTCGCGCAGCTAAATCAATACCATAACTGGCTCCAAAAATAAGGTAAGGACGGTAATTGTTTTCGCGGGTAGAGCGGTATTTTATTAAAAGAGGAAACTGCAAAAAAGTAGATTCAATTTTCATGGTATGCATGGTGGTATCGGTGGCACCGATTTCCGGAACATGCAGGTAATTCAAATCGCGTTGACCAAAATATAGTCCGGGAATAAAGCGTAAATCGAGATTCTCAGTCAATCGTAAATTGGTTACCATGCTGGCACCAAACAAAGGTTTTGCAATTCCCTCAACTGAAAAAATACTATCGGGATTTTGATTCAGGAAATAATCGGAATGTTTAACCGAAAAATCGAGTACACCAAATGAAAATGCGAAACCAAAGTGATAGGGATAGGCATCATAAAGGGGTTTATTCCAGGCTTTTGGTTTTTGTGCATAAAGCCCCAAAGGAATTATCAAAAGTATAAATATCAGTTTCTTAAGTCTCATTTCACTTTTCATAAACGCCAAAAATACCAAAAAATTTTGCAAAGCGGGATATTTACTTTTTAAAGCGGTTAGGTTATTGGAACCTTTCTGTTGCCTCCATCCGGTTTTTCCGCGAAACTATTTCTTATAGCCGGTATAAATAGCAGCAATTCCCAACGACAAGGTTTGATAACTATTCTTTGTAAAACCGGCTTGCTCCATACGTTCAACAAACTGCCTGTTTTGCGGAAAAGCTTTTACCGATTCGGGTAAATAAGTGTAGGCTGAACTGTCTTTGCTCACCAATCGCCCAATAAGCGGCAGAAGGTTTTTAAAATAAAAACCGTACAACTGTTTGAATGGAAATTGGGTGGGCATAGTGAATTCGAGCACTACACAAATACCTCCGGGTTTCAGCACCCGGTTCATCTCTTTTAATCCGGCATCAAGATGTTCAAAATTACGCACACCAAAGGCTACAGTAAGCGCATCGAAAGTTGCGTCTTCAAAAGGAATAGCTTCGGCATCGCCACTTTGTAAAAATATTTTATTATCAAGTCCTCGCTGAACGATCTTCGATTTCCCCACTTCGAGCATTCCCTCCGATATATCAATGCCATCGACCCGTTGCGGGTTGGCCCGCAAAGCAGCAATGGCTAAATCGCCGGTTCCGGTGGCAACGTCGAGAAGGCGTTGCGGCATGTGTTCCTTTAGTTTACGAACTACCTTTTTGCGCCACAGCTTATCGATGTTCATCGACAATACATGATTCAACAGGTCGTATTTACCGGCAATATTATTGAACATTCCGGCTACCTGTTCTTTTTTGCTTTTATCGGAATTAGCATAGGGTTTTACTGGAGTTCCCATTTAATTTTTTTTAATTAGAACTTAAAATCCGCAAGCGGAATATTTCAGTTCGCAAATTACACGAATTAATACAAATAATATTTTCAACCTTATGGGTTAAAACGATTTATTTGTATTTTATTGCTATTCATAGTCCTTAGTAATTCTTTCGCTTTAAAATTAACGAATTAAAAGGATTTTGCACAGCCACTAAACTAAAATGCTACTGCATTTGTTTGCGCGACAAATTAACTAAAAACAATTTACTCCACGATAGCTTTTTCTATCTTTGGGCCAAATTTTGATACGGATGAGCTATATACTGCTGTCTATTTACGCCATTGTCCTGTTATTTGTTGTTTATCGGGCTAAATTCTTTCAATCTCCCCATTTACCAAAGTATATTCCTTCCGTTATTTTTATATTAAAATTTGCAGCAGGAATAAGCGTTTACCTGGTTTACGCTCATTTTTACGGAACGCGTCACTCTTCCGATATTTTTAAATACTTCGACGATGGAAATATTATCTACAGTGCCCTGCACCAAAACCCGGTCGATTACCTGCGAATGCTTACCGGAATTGGAGGGAAAGCCCCACATCTTGATCCATACTATTACACTTGTAATTTTTGGATAAAACCTTTTAACTACGGATTAATTAACGACAACCTGATTGTAATTCGTTTCAATGCGCTTATCCGGTTAATTTCGATGGGTAATTTTCATATCCACACCCTGTTTATGAGTTTTCTATCGTTTACCGGATTGTGGGCAATCTTTAAAGTATTTGAAAAAGTATTTATCAGACAAATATGGGGTCTGGTTGTTGTTGTATTTTTTATCCCCTCGGTATATTTTTGGACTTCGGGTCTTTTAAAAGAAGGGATTCTGATGTTTGCTTTTGGTTTACTGCTTTATTTTGTAAAACAACTGGATCTGAAAAAATTCCAACCAAAATACCTGTTGGGAATTTTAATAATGGTTTTTATCCTGCTTTTGTCGAAGTTTTATGTTTTGGTAGCTGCTATTCCGGGAATTGTTTATGTATTATTGACTAAAAACCAAACCAGAAAATATCGCATGCTTAAATTCATTGCAGTCCATCTGATTTATTTCAGTCTGGCCTGGTTCAGCAAACCCCTTTTCGGGATAAGCTTTCCGGAAATCATAGCGCAAAAACAAAATGACTTCATCACCTACTCAGACAGTTTAAAACATGTAGGAAGTAAGATTGATTTGAAACCCATTGAAGCTACGATTTCCAGCATGTTAAAAGCTACTCCCCAGGCATTTTTTAACACCTTATTCCGTCCAACACTATTTGAAGCAAATAATTTAATGATGCTGATGGCTGCCCTCGAAAACCTGCTGGTTGTCATAGCCCTATTGATTGGAATAGTCTTCTTTACCTCAAAAAGACTAAGCAACAACTGGTTATGGTTCAGTATTTCGTTTACGCTAATTCTATTTGTGTTAAGTGGACTAACCACTCCCGTATTGGGTGCATTGGTACGTTACAAAGCCCCGGCACTACCCTTTTTAGGTGTGGTTCTTTTTTTTATATTAGATTTTGATAAACTAAAGAAAACAGCAAAACGACTGATACCATTTTAACTGTTTTTCCCTATTCCTACCATAATGATTCCGTAGTTCTGTTTGAATGTTATTTTTATCGGGCTCAATTCCATTAACCCACCCCGCTTTTTGAACCTGTGGTTGCATTAAAAACAAATCGGAGGTAAGCGGATGCTCCATATCAAAACCTAGTTGTATTCCATCCTCCTCCCTTATAGAGTCCGGAAAATTTCAAAAACAAACATTAATTTTTGTAAAAATAGTCCAAATGAAACCTTTAAAAAATTTCATATTACTTTTGTTGAAATGAATATCAACTAAAGGATAGCCGGGATATACCCAAACGATGTACTATAAATAATTTAAAATTCGAAAGCTTTTCTTCTTAAATAATCGAAAACTAGTTATGTTTGTCTAAATTACCTGAAAAGCGGAATAACTATGAAAAAAATAGCTCTTATCACCGGTGCCACTTCGGGCATAGGAAAAGCCACGGCCCTGCTATTGGCCAAAAACAACTATAACGTTATAATTACAGGTCGTCGCGACGATATTTTGGGCGACATTGCCTCCGAGATAATTGACAAACACCACGGAGATTGCTACCCCTTGTGTTTCGACATCCGAAACCAGGAAGCTACCGAAGAAGCTTTTTACAGTTTGCCCGAGTCGTGGCAGCAAATTGATTTACTGGTAAACAATGCCGGACTGGCTGCCGGGTTGGATCCCATTCACCAGGCCGATTTAAACGACTGGGAACAAATGATAGACACCAACATTAAAGGCCTGCTCTACATTACCCGTATAGTTTCGCCACTAATGGCGGAACGAAAAAGCGGACACATTATTAATGTAGGAAGCATTGCAGGAAAGGAAGCCTATGCAAACGGCTCGGTTTACTGTGCTACCAAACATGCCGTTGAAGCCATCACCAAAAGTATGCGCATCGATTTGAATCCCTATGGAATTAAAGTGGGTTCCATTTGTCCGGGGGCTGTTGAAACCGAATTCAGTGTGGTACGCTTAAAAGATCCTGAGGCCAACAAAAAAGTTTACGCCGGATTTACTCCGTTGCAGGCCAACGACATTGCTGAAACTATACTGTTTATGGCCAGTCGTCCGGCCCATGTAAATATTGGTGATGTTCTTATTTTGCCAACAGCCCAGGCCTCAGCTACAGTTTTTAATAAAAAACTTTAAGTCAGTTGAAAGAAATAAGTAAGGAAAACAAAAATCGTATCGTGTTAAACTACTTACAGAAAACGACTTTAATATTGCTTTTGCCCTTATTCGGTTTAAGCCAACCAGCGCAAAACGCCTGGAACGATTTGGTTTCATTGGGAGCTTCCCTTCAGGCAAAACCTGTGGCCTTCAGTATCGAGAAAAAAAACCGGTCGATGCACCCCCTGAAAAAAGCAGGGGAATACCATTACCTGCTCCATTACGAAGTGAATCGTAAAGAGGGCAACGCCTATGCTCAACTCATGTACACCGATTTGCTTAAAGGTAATTTTATCGGCAGCGATACGGCAAACCAAAGGTTCGTTTTTATACATCCCGATACCCAGCTTATCGAACTTTTAACCTATCAGTTCCGAAATCCATCGGCCATTTTCGATACGGTGTATAATGAAAATAGCTATCAGGCATTCCATTCCGATTTGGTAAAAAACGATGACAAAAAAAAGGCTACACTCTTTTTGAATAAAAAAACCGGGCAGATGGAATTTCTGATGGTTACCAATCTTAATCCGGACAAGCCTGTAACATCGGACCAGCCGGCAAGTTTACGCTTCTCATTCAGCCGGATAAAAGGTGTATTCACGCTAACCCAAAGCAACTACCATTTTATTGAGAATGACCGGGGAATACTATATATGAAGACCATTAATTACAACTACCTCTTTTAGTATTCTAAATAAACCCTGGCAGGATACAACATTAGAGACAGTGATATTAATGTATCCATTTACGTTAAACTGCATAATTGAATTCACATCAGTAAAATAATAATCCCCTCCGCTTAAAATCGCAAAACTGTCAATTAATGAACGCTTAATAACTTACCTAACAGCCTGTTCCCAGCCTAGTTTTTCTCAATCATATTTGCGTATTTGCTCAATAGCGTTATATTTGTAAGTAATACTAATCAACCACAATAATCTTATACCCGAAATGAAATTAGGTACTTCTATTATGAGGATGGCGTTTCTATTATTTATCCTGCATACAAATTGCTTTGTTTTAATTGCCGGTACTGGCTACAATTCAAATTCCCAACCAAAATCAAAATATTTAAGCGACAGCCTTCTTACTATTCTAATGAATATATCTGACACATCGCTAATGCCAGAAGTGTTTCAGAAAATTAAAAAAAATCGTCAGAAGTTACAAGCGGATTATCTTAATCTGCTGCATGCCTATGATAGAAAATCGGAACAGTTGGGATATTCGAAAGGAATGATGGAAACCTATGATCGCATTGGATTGCAGCATAGGTATGATGGCCGGTACGATTCGGCAATAAACTATCATAATAAATCGCTTCAATTGGCACTTTTATTAAAAGACAGTACCCAATTGTATTACAATTACAACAATTTGGGACAGGTGTATCGGATGCAGGATATTAATACGCTGGCCATTCTCAATTTTCACAAAGCACTTGAAATTTCAGATGCTATCCATAACAAAAAATCATCGTCATATACCATGAATGCTTTGGGAGCTACTTACGTAGTACAAAAGAAGTACGATTTAGCGATGAAATACTTCAGGCAATCGGCTCAAATTGCAGTTCAATTAAACGATAAACGAACACTTGCTTATAATTATGGTTCAATGGGTGAAGTGTTTTTACTGCGGAATCAAAACGACTCTGCCATGTTCTATTTTATTGAATCGAAAAATATTATAATCGAATTGGGTAGTAAACGCGGCTATGCAGTAGCAGAGCATTTGATTGGCCAGGCACATTTTGCCCTGAATAACTTCGCTCTGGCTGAGAAACATTTTAATCTGGCACTACCCTTTCATATTGCAGATCAAAATTTTCGTTATCAAGCGATGTGTTATGCATATTTAGGAAAAATAAAACATCAGCAACAAAAATCAGACAGTGCCATTTGGTTGTTAAACAAATCGTTAACATTAGCAAACAAGGTGCATTCTCTTGAAAACCTGATACTGGCCCACAAGGCTCTTTTTGAGGTTTACAGTCAAAGCAACCAATGGGGAAAAGCCGTAACGCATTTGCAGCAAAGTCATCAATTTCAAGACAGTATACATAGCTTAACTAATGCCAAAGAACTCAATGCCCTAGAAGTTTTGTATGAACTTAAACAAAAACAACAGCAAATAGATTTGTTGTCGGTGCAAAACCTACTCAAAAGCCAACGGATAAAAATGAGTATCAGCATCATAGCCATTCTTTTAATCAGTATCATAATGGGTATCTATAATACCCTCTTGCGTCAAAAACAAGCGCGGTTGGAACGTGACACCCTAAAACAACAACTCTTTTTATCGCAAATGAACCCCCACTTTATATACAACGCATTGGGCAGCATTCAATGCTTTATGTATAAAAACGATGCCAAGAAGGCTGCTGCCTATATGGGAAACTTTGCCGCTTTGTCGCGGGCTATTCTGCATCACTCTTCAGCAGAAACGATTCCGCTCGAGGATGAATTACAGACACTGAAAAACTATATTGAACTGGAGAAGATGCGAATGAATGAGTCGTTCCAATACGATTTTCAGATTCCAGATTCACTTGAAACAGCGTTTATTTTGATTCCTCCCATGATGCTGCAACCCTTTGTTGAAAATGCCTTAAAACACGGAATAAAAGAGATAAACTATCCGGGAGAAGTGCTTATAGCTGTTCATGATTTACAAACCATGATAAAAATTGAAATTACAGATAACGGAATTGGATACGGAAATGCACCAGAAAACAAATCGCACAAATCGAAAGCTACTCGTATTTTCGACCAACGCATGAAAATTTTACAAAAAAAATACCGTATGTTACCTCCATTAAAAATTGAATATCTGGACACTGTGCAGAAAAGAGGCACAAAAGTAACCGTTTACTTGCCTATCATAACCAATTAGCTTATTTTAGCCATAAACTCAACCCAATGATTAAAGCACTTCTTATTGATGACGAAAAAGAACTTCGCCAGATGAGCAGAATGTTGCTTTCGCAAAATTTTCCTTCCATTGAAATTGTAGGCGAAGCTGATTCCGTGCAAACCGGCATTGACCTGATTCAATCGACCAAGCCAAATCTTGTATTTATGGATATTGAAATACATGGTGGAACCGGTTTTAACATACTGCAACAGGTTAAACCCTATGACTTTAAACTTATTTTTGTTACAGCTTTCAACCAGTTTGCCATAAAAGCCATTAAATTTAGTGCTATCGACTATATTTTAAAACCTGTTAATGAATATGAGTTTATTAATGCCGTTGAAAATGCCATTCAATCCATTGAAAACCAAAACTTAAACTCTCAACTTGCCAACTTTCTTGAACATTACGAAAAGAAAACTCAATCGAAAAAAATTGTATTACGTACCAGCGACGCCATGCACATTGTTGATATTGCTGATATAATGTATTGCAAAAGCGATAATAGCTATACTACCTTTTATTTTCATCAGCAAAAAGAAATTCTGGTGTCAAAATCCATAAAGGAGTATACCGATTTGCTCGAAGAGTTTAACTTTATTCGCCCTCATCAGTCGTTTCTTGTTAATTTGAATTTTATAAAAAAGGTGGATAAAACCGATGGCGGGTTCCTCATCTTAAACAACGGTAGCGAAATTCCAATTTCGACCCGAAGAAAACAATCCCTAATGCATATTCTTGATAAATTGTGACGGATTCAAAAGTGAACCTATCTAAAGCAAATTTTAAAAACAACCAATCTCTTATTTAGCTGATATTAATGGGTATTTTAAAATAAAATCCCATGAATATACTGGTTATTCCCGATGGAAACATTTATCACTTAACGCCTTTAAATTCAATTGTGTCGTGCAATAAAGGCTTTCAAAAAACAGTTTTTGCTTTAAACAACAATGAATCGCTTGAATCGGATTTACCACTGAGCTACTTCGAAAAAAAACTTTACTTGCCACCATTTTACAAACCCAACGCCAATTCACTAATTAACATAAACCATATAAGCAAAATAACCCTACAAAAACCATTGTATCTGATGCTCAAAAATCATCAGACAGTCCCTATCGATCCTGAAAAAATTGATGCGCTGATACAAATTATCCAAAACAGACCACACTTTCAATCATTTTTTTAGCGCATTCAAACTTTAACCGGTTCAGATGCTTTAATAACTCATTTTTGTTTCATAATTAATAACCTGAAAAAAACAATTATGAAAACACGTAACATTTTGCTTAGCACAATTCTGGCACTGTTATTTTTAACAGGATGCGAAGAGGGACTTACCCTTGATGTAAAAACCGAGCTCACCCAAAAAATCACAGCCGACATTTCAGGCAATCTGAAAAGCACTGTAAACAATGACTCCATTGCTTTTTATACCTCCGACACACTTAATATTAAAAACAATGCAGAAGTCGAAAAAAACCTGGAAAAGATTAAAGAAATAGCCATCACACAAATAAGCTGTAAACTAAACGGAATTCCAGAGAGTGAACTTATTCACGAATTAAGCATTGAGATTCCCGAAGCGGGTATAACCCTCTTATTAAATAACTTAAACGAAAACAATACCAGCTTTAACCTTACCGTTACAGATGATCTGCTCCAGCTGGCGGCTAACTATTTGTACCAAAACCACACCATTACTACCATAATAAGGGGTTATTCCAGTTATGCCCCAATGATATTAACGGTTGAATTAACTTATGAAACCACATTGACAACAAGTATTTGAAACCC
>JBFWMB010000065.1:0-23619 GCA_050251815.1 Salinivirgaceae bacterium
AGTAGTGCAAGTAAAAATATTGTGGTTAATTCCCTGCCCGTAGCCACCATCTCAATAACAGACCAATCCGGAACCACCACCAATGATGGAGTACTTTGTCTGGGTGATACCGCTACATTATTAGCCAGTGGAGGAAGCAGCTACCTGTGGAATACCGGAGAAAGTACGGCACAAATTCTTGCCGATACGGCCGGAACTTACACTGTTACAGCTACTAATGCCAATGGATGTAGCAGCAGCGTAAGCAGAAATATTGTGATTAATCCACTGCCCGTAGCCAACATCTCAATAACAGACCAATCCGGAACCACCAACAACGATGGCGTGCTTTGTGCGGGAGATACCGCTGCCCTGTTGGCTACCGGAGGAAGCAGCTATCTGTGGAACACCGGAGAAACCAGCGAACAAATCACTGCCGATACGGCCGGTACTTACACAGTTACAGTTACCAATGCCAATGGCTGTAGCAACAGCACCAGTAAAAATATTAGCGTTAATCTGCTTCCAGTAGCCACCATCACACTAACAGACAATTCCGGAACCACCAACAACGATGGAGTACTTTGCCTGGGTGATACCGCTGCCCTGTTGGCTACCGGAGGAAGCAGCTATCTGTGGAACACCGGAGAAACCAGCGAACAAATCACTGCCGATACCGCAGGAACTTACGGCGTAATTGTTACCAATGCTAATGGTTGCAGCAGTAGTGCAAGTAAAAATATTGTGGTTAATTCCCTGCCCGTAGCCACCATCTCAATAAGCGATAATTCGGGGACAACCAACAACGATGGCGTGCTTTGTGCGGGAGATACCGCTGCCCTGTCTGCTACCGGAGGAACCAGCTACCTTTGGAATACCGGGGAAACCAACTGGGAAATAGTAGTTACCAAAGCAGGCGAATACCACGTTACCGTCAGTGATAACAACGCTTGTACAAACAGTGTACAACAAACCATCGAAGTTAAAGAAAGCCCCATATTGAATGCGGGCATGGACGATGAACTATGCGGAACAATGTATGAACTTCAAGCAAGCATCAGTTCAGGCGCAGGCCAATGGAGTTCTCCATCAGGCAATAAGCTGAGTTTTAGTCCTGATGCAAACAGTGCCCGAGCAAGGGTGAATACCAATTCTTACGGAAGCTTTACACTCATCTGGTCAAGCATCGATTCCTATTGTCCTGCCAGCGATGAACTTACCCTTACTTTTGTCGAAACTCCGCTTGCCTTTGCCGGAGAAGATCAACGGTTAAATGGTCGTTTTGAAACAACACTTGAAGCTACAACTCCTTCGATTGGTGTAGGTTCCTGGAATTTATTATCGGGTTACGGAATACCTGACGACAGGCAGGCTGCCCAAACCCGGGTCACCCAACTGGATAAGGGAACCAACCTCTTTGTCTGGAAAGTGCAAAATGGTATTTGTTCTGCCAGCGATACCGTAGCATTAATGGTAAGTGATTTATTTATTCCACAGGTTATCACTCCCAATGGGGACGGAAAAAACGACTTCTTTATTATCGATGATCTGGATAGCCATGCTCCGGTATCCTTACTTATTTTTAATCGCTGGGGAAATCCGGTTTACAACAGTTCCAATTACCAAAACGACTGGGAAGGGACCAGCGACAAGGGCGACAAGCTGACTGGGGATACCTATTTTTACGCTATACAATTTGCCGATGGCGAAGTGTTTAAGGGTTTTATTGTAATTAAACGCTGAGTATGGGAAAAGTAAGCATCATCGGATTTTTATGTTTCCTTCCCATGTACTTTTACGGACAAATGTACGCCAGCTCTGATCATTACGTGCATCATGCCCTGATAATCAATCCGGCTTATGCGGGAAGTCAGGATGCGCTGAGCGTAAGCCTGTTTCACCGCAGGTATTGGGACGGTTTTGAAGGTTCACCCCAAACCATAGCTTTAACGGCCGATGCTCCCCTAAACAGTGAGCGGGTAGGTATCGGTCTTTTCCTGCTGAACAATAAGGTGGGCATCAGTAATGAAAATACCCTGGCTGGCAACTATGCGTACCGCATTAAATTAAGAGAAAGCACCCTTGCCTTTGGACTTGCCTTTGGCTTTACCCTGTACCGCAATTCTTGGGATAATCTGGCAGCCCGCGATGCCGACGACGAATTGCTGAGCAATCAGCAAAGCATAGGCATTCTTCCCGACGTGAGTCTGGGTACTTATTACAGCACCTCAAGCTATTTTGTGGGACTTTCGCTTCCCATGTTTTTGAGTCATGAATACGATGCACAGGACAATGGTTACCGGATGCTAAACCGGATGAGTGAGTATTCGTATTACCTGCACGCAGGAGTCACACACAATTTATCGAACGATATAAAAATATTCCCCACCCTGCTGTTAAAATATTATCCCAACCAGGCCCTTCAAGCCGATTTAAATACCCAGGTAATTTTCAGGGACAAGCTTTGGCTGGGTGCCGGATACCGCACAAAAAGTACCTTGATAGGCCTGGTTCAGTATCAGGTGAACAGGCAATTGCGCTTTGCCTACTCCTATAATTTTAACCTGGGAAAAATGATGCAGTTCAATAATAATTCGCACGAAGTGATGTTGCATTATAATTTTAACTTTGATACAGAGGCACCAGGACCTCGAAGTTTTTAACACAACCCCATGGCAAAAGTAATTTCATACTCGCTTCTCTTAATACTGATGACAGTCACATCGGGTGCCTCGGCACAAAGCAAAAGCTTTCGGGTGGATCGTGTTGCCTTTAGTACGCAGGATTACGATGAGTTTTCGCCTTCCTATTATAAGGAAGGGCTGGTGTTTTGCTCAAACCTTAAAAACAATACCTTAATTAACTACCGGCAACAAAACAAAAACCTAAGCTCCGTTTTTTATACCATGCCCAAAGACAGTTTGGAATGGAAGCCGGTAAAACTTTGGGCTGAAGAACTAACTTCCCATTTTAACGATGGCCCGGTAAGTTTTAACCGGGAGCAAAATCAGGTGTATTTTAGCCGCAATAATGTGCTCAAAGTACAGACTAAAAACCTGGCCGATTCATCCAATACGCTGGGTATTTATATTTCGGAATTTAAGGAGGGTCGGTGGACTACTCCCCAGGTTTTTGCTCATAGCGACAAACGCTACAATTATTTCAGTCCGGCATTAAGCAGCGACGGCAAAAGACTTTATTTTGCCTCCGATAAGCCTGGCGGATACGGTGGCACCGACTTGTATTACTGTGAGTGGACCCAGCAGCAATGGAGCGATCCAGTAAATATTGGGCCAGCAGTTAACACTGCACTCAATGAAGTATTTCCCTTTGTTGACCCAAGCAACAAACTCTTTTTTGCATCGGACGGGCATGGCGGTTTGGGGAAAAAAGACATCTTTTATACCCAGCAGGTTAACGGGCAATGGATTGCGCCCATTCATCTCGATGCAGAGATCAATTCGCCTCACGATGATTTTGGCTTAATAAGCGATTCAAGCTTTAGCAGCGGATATTTTTCATCGAACCGGCTGGGAAGCGATGATATTTTTCACTTTCAGGTAAATCCCATAAATTTTGAGCACTGCGACAGCATATTGCCTAATAATTACTGTTATGCTTTTTCCGATGAGCAACAAGACACCTACAACGACAGCATTCCGGTTGATTATGTATGGGATTTTGGCAACGGAATAATTAAAAAGGGTGTTAAAGTTTACCATTGTTTTCCTGGACCGGGGCACTATATGGTTAAGCTGCAAATACGCGACAGCCTGCAAACGGATTCCATTATGGGGCAAAGCAGCTACGAATTTACACTGGAAGAAATAAAACAGGTTTATATTGATGCTCCCAATGCCGCCTTAACCGGACAGGAAATAAACCTTAGCATACTCAGAAATACCATTCCCGGTTTTGTGAATGAGGATTATTTGTGGAATCTGGGGGAAGGATTTACCATACGCGGACCCACTACCAGCCGCATATATACTACCCAGGGAACTTATACAATAAAGTTGGGCTTACTGGGCAAGGCGGATAGTTCAGGGAATCGCCAAAAAGTATGTGTGTATAAAAAGATACAGCTCTTTGACGATTTTCAGGCTTTGGCCACAAAAACCGCGAGAACCCTCGATTATTGGGCCAGGTACTATCCTGATGCAATGAAAAAGGAAGCAGACGAAACCACACAGCAACCAAACCCCGAAAGCAATGACGGACGAATTATTCTGCCTGCCTGGTACTATTTGCTGGAGGGTTTATCGGATACCCAGCAAACACAACTTTTTCAAAAACTATATCCGCTGAGTAATTGGCCCCTACAACTCAATGGCACAAGTATTGATACAACAAGTCAGCTTATTTTGAGCAAAATAGTTGATGTTTTAAAACAAAATACGGATATTGAACTTTTTATTGCAATACATACAACAAATAAAGGATTTGCCGGAATAAACCAGGTCTTGTCGGAAAGTTGGGTTGATAGCCTGAGCGGCTATTTTAATCAATTTCCTCTTGTTCGGGAACAGATAAAATACAAGGGATATGGAGAATCGCGCCCTATAACAAATTCAGGAATTGAACACGACAGCAAAGTGCACCAGCGGATTGAATTTATATTTGGAAACACATTAACAAAGTAAAACCGATGCGCATTACAATAATAATAGCTTTTATACTTCTGAAATGTTGGCAGCTTTTTGCTCAACCCACTCCGGCCGAAGATGAGAATATACCCTACCTGGTTACTTTTGGTGCCGATGCTAAAACATCGTGGGGCGACGACGATTTTTGCCAGACCTTTTTCTTTTTAATTCCGGAAAAACATACGGAGCCCATTTTCATCAGGGTTTACGACCCCGATACCGGAGGCCAGCTCGATGAGGCCAAAGCAGATTTCAATACCAGCATTCGTTTTTCAATCTATGGAGGTAATAACTGTTGGTCAGACCCTGACGCCCAGGCTACCGACCCGGTTGGCAATTACAAAAGTGGCATTTTACTGGCAAGTAAAAGCTTTGGTTCTGAATCGAAATTCGATGAAGCCTACTATACCTTCGGCCCCATAAATCCTTTTGAAGGGGAGTATGTCAAAAAATTCCAGGGACGCCTTTTCAAAGTTATTGCCCAGGGCGAGTCGGGCGACGATGGCAACCTTTACCGCTATTTCCTGAGTAGCAGCCCCGACCAAAACATACCCGTTGAAGGAGGAAACGTATTTACATACGAATATACCTTCCGTTTATCGAACGACCCCAAACAGGTTTCGCAAATCTATCCTTACATCGATGATTTAACCATTTCGGTTGAAATATCAAATTTTGACTGGGACAACGACGGCATAATACGCATTATTTCCATTGCAAAAAACGGTATTGTTTCAGAAATATCGGGCGACGACCACTGGATAATGCGCAAATACCCCATTGTTGAAGAAGAAAAAAACAGTTCCCTTGAAGTACAGTTTATTAAAAATCAGCAACAAACCATAATGAATAATAACGTAGTGGTAGTGGTGCGCAACCAATACGGGCTCTCGTTGCCGTTTTTTGTGATACCCATTGGCGGTGTACCGGTTTATAAACCAAAAATAAAAATGGAAGGAATTCACTGATGAAACCATTGTATAAAACCCTGAGTTCTTTTTGCCTTGTTTGCTGCAAGCTCTCTTGGGTGGTTTTATTTATGCTTCATCCTGTTAAACTGGAGGCAGGGCCTTATCAGTTGCGTGAATTTCCGGGCGACATTGCCCAGCCTTATGTATATAATCTTACTCAGGATTCCTTAGGTTATCTGTGGATAGGTACCGGTAACGGATTAACCCGGTACGATGGCTTTTCATTTCATCATTATAATATCAACGATTCCCTGGCCGATAATTTTATAAATTGCAGTTACAGTAACGGCAATGAGCTTTGGTTAGGTCATCGCAACGGAAGAATCAGTTATTATAACGGGTGCTATTTTATAACCCTGCAGGCAGCCAATTTGCAAACCGGTATTACCGCCATAAAACAAAGTGCTGCAGGACAACTTTGGGCCAGCACCTATCAAATGGGACTTATTAAAATTGAAAGCAACCAGCTGCATTGTGATTTTTCACCACCTGAGCAAAATGGCAGCATTCACTCGTTTGAGTTTATCGAAGAAAACAAAATAATTGTTGGAACTGATTTTGGTGTTTTAATCTGCAGGCTACTTGACTCAGGAAAACTGGAAGTACTTGAGCAAATCGATGCGATTCCAAAAGAAAAAATACCTTCGCTGATAAAAATGAAACGGGGTTCCGGCTTTTTTATAGCCACCGAAAATAGCGGCTTATTTAAAATGCTGATAAACGAAAACAACTATACGGTAATTCCCTTATCCGAAACTCAAAAACATATAAATAGCCCCATCCAGCAAATAAATGAAGACAACCTGCAGAACCTTTGGGTAGCCACTTTCGGACAAGGTCTGATTCAAATTACAGCCACAACAAATGGCGAGTCTCCAGGCTTTAGGTACTTTAATAAAAGCACCGGCTTTTCGACCAACTACGTTAAAACAGTTTATGAAGACCGCGAGGGAAATGTATGGAGTGGAAATTATGGCACAGGACTAACCCAAATAACTCGCAGGGCATTTACAAAACACAGGCTGCCGGAACCTTTTAACGAAAATCAAATTACAGCCCTTGCAGGTAATAAGAAATACCGTTGGGTTGCCATCGGTTCCCGCTTACTAGAATATGATGCAGCATCTGATTCCCTGATAAGCAGTATTGGGGATGCCATGGAACTGGGAGGTGACCAGATTACCGCCCTGTATTCAAACAATTCGAACACGCTCTGGATTGGTACGCATAAAAATGGTCTGTACCACCAAAATCTGAACAATGGAGCAATTTCGCGATATACATTGGCCAATGGACAACTTGAAAATGCCATTACAGCCCTTAGCGGGAGTAAAACCCATTTATGGATAGGCACACAAAAAGGAGTATGCAAAATTGAACTCAATTCTGGCACACAACGTTGGTACAAAATAGCCGATGGCTTACCCCACAATGTAATTAACCACCTTTTTGTCGATTCAAAAGAACGGGTTTGGATAACATCGGTGAGCAACGTGCTTATTTGTATTGACAACGAATACATTCGCAAAATCCCCATTTGGTCCGAAAACGGGGTAGCATCGCTTGGCCCCATAGCCGAGACCAAAGATTCTACTATCTGGGTGGGCTCATACGGCGGTGGAATTTTTAGGATTCAAAACGATTCCATTGCAGGCCTAAGCGTCCAGGAAGGGCTTTTATCGAATTACATTTATTCACTGGTGGCCGATAGCAACGATTACCTTTGGGCCGGTCATCGGGGAGGAATAAGCAAAATTAACCTGAATAACTTACTGGTTAAACCACTGCAACTGTATGCCGGTATTCCGGGTAATTGCAGTTTTACCGAAAATGCCGTTTATTACGATTCACGAAAACAAATCTGGTTTGGTTCAAACCAGGGGCTTTGGATGTATAATCCTGCAAAAGAAAATCAGACGCTGGTACCCCCCTTGCTTAATATAACTTCAATAAAAATTAATGATCTTGAAGTTGATTTCACTAAAAACATCGTATTAAAGCCCGGTATTTACAAGGTAAGTATCGAATACATTGGCGTTCACCTGAGCGAGCCCAAACATGTATTGTATCAACACCAAATGTTGGGTTACGACAGGGAACCTGAGCAAAGCAAACTTAGGTCGGTTTATTATCCCCGGCTCAACGATGGAAACTATACGTTTGAACTCTATGCTTCAACTGGTGATGGTGTGGTTACTCCTAATCCGGTAACTTTTAAACTTACCATAAGAAAACCCTTGTGGAAATACCTCTGGTTCTGGGGCATAATTAGTGTTATTATAACTTCGACCATTTATGTATATATTAAGCGTAGCGAATATGCCCACCAAAAAGAAAAAGAACTACTCGAGGCCAAAGTTACCGCCCGTACCCTTGAACTGAAGCAAAAAAACCACTTACTTCACGAGAAGCAAAAACAAATTACCGAACAAAACCAGGAACTGGTGAAATACCGGAACTACCTGGAACAATTGGTCGACGAGCGTACCAAAGAATTGTTAATCGCCAAAAATAAGGCAGTAGAATCGGATCGTCTGAAAACGGCATTTTTAAATAACATCAGTCATGAATTCAGAACGCCATTGAACGCTGTTTGCGGTTTCTCAAAACTTTTGGCAGAACCAAAATTCGATTACGGGCAACGCAACGAATTTGTACGAATAATAAATAACAACTCCGACACCCTGCTCCAGATGCTGGACGAAATCATTGAAATATCGCTCATTGAATCGAATCAGGATTTGGTAACAAATACCAGCTTCAACCTGCACCAGCTAATGCTTGAACTTGAAAAACAGTACCAAATCAACAACGAAAAAAACATTACCATTACCTACGTACCCAACCAGGAAGTTGGCGAAGTTAAATTAAGTTACAACAGAGTGCGGTTCCGACAGGTGTTTGCCAATTTGCTTTTTAACGCCTACAAATTCACCGAAGAAGGCAAGATAAGCTTTGGCTACGAAAAATATAAAGACAATTTGCGCTTTTTTGTAGCCGATACCGGCATTGGTATTGATGAAAGCCAACTGGAACGAATTTTTGAACCATTTTACAAAATTGAAAGTAATAACGACAAGCTCTATGGGGGAACCGGCATTGGTTTAACCCTGTGCCGGAAAATTGTTACGCAAATGGGCGGAACCATTTGGGTCGATTCGGTGTTAAACCAGGGAACCGTTTGTTATTTTACCTTGCCGATGACAAATAAAACAGAACAAGCGTAATTACAAATTAAAATTAGCATTAAACGTATGAAAAAAGTTAGTTTTTTAAGCCTTATACTTATAGCCCTGCTTGCCGGCTGCGACAAACTGGATAAACTGACCCAGTTTACCCTGAATTACGAAGAGAATATTGTAATCCCCTCATCATTCGGAATTGAATTACCATTTGATATTTATACACCGGAAATTGAATCCAATACCGCATCGACCTTTTCGGTAAATAATACCCGCAAGGATTTGATTGAAGAAATTAGTTTAAAAACACTGACCCTTACCCTAACCGATCCTTCAGATTCCGATTTCAGTTTTTTAAACGAGATACATATCTTCATTTCGGCCGATGGGCTCGACGAAACAGAAATTGCCTGGAAAGAAACCATACCCAACGATGTGGGAACGGTTTTATCGCTTGAGACAACCGGAGTTAATTTAAAAGATTACATCCTGAAAGATAATTTCTCGCTGCGGGTAAATACAAAGACCGACAAATTGTTATCGGCCGATCACCACATCGATTTGGACGCGGAGTTCTTTGTGGATGCTAAGATTCTTGGGCAATAAAATTTCCACAGCAGGAAATAAATATTTTCACCGCAGGAAATAAAAATTTCCACGGCAGGAAAAAATATTTTCACCGCACAAAATTTAATTAATGCGGTTAAAAATCAAAAGCGTTGAAATGAACCGAAAATATTGTAAGGTTCACTGCAACGCTTTTGCTTAGTTAAAGAAATGAACTTATTGCACAGGTATCTTCGACAAACGGCCAACCAACGATTCAACTTCGTTTTTAAACTCCATTCGCAGTTTCTTCATTTCCGTTTTATCTGCTTTCTTTTCCGAACGGCTTTGGTTTATTTTGTTCAGCAGGTTCAGCTTCATGTTCACACTATCGGATATAATTGAAGCCAGTTCGTCCTGATTTTTTTCCGGAAACAGGTAATTCAGGGTAAAACACTCAATAACCAGTTCGGAGGTTACGTAATTAATGTCTTTTTTAAATGTTCTAATCGATGCCATGGTACCTTATTTAATAATTATCATTGTTTGCTTAACTTTCGTCGTGAAAGTATAGTTTGTAATATTTTAAGCTGCGCAGGTTATCGAATCCTTTTTCAATAAAATCGGGATTCGAATGCACATAAATATGAAAATTTTTATCGAGTTTAATAATACTCCGGAAGTATTTCTTTCCCTTTTTAAGTGCCGGTTCCGATAGTTTAAACTGCTCAAAAGGAGTTAGCTCGCGCTCCTGTTCAAATCCCTGTTTAAACTCTTCAAAAGCTTCGCTAATCTGCTCGTCGCCAATTACCAGGTTTTTAAAATCTTCGTTGTTAAAATCGTTGTGCTTTTTTAAATAGTCCTCGGTACGTTTTAAGAACGACACCTGCTCGTGTTTCTCCACATTGTTCTTTTCGGTCAGTACTTCATCGCTAAAACTGCGGCATAAATCGAGCAACTGGTTGGTTTGGTAAAATTCATTTTCGCGTGGAGCCACTCCCAGAAACTCATCGCGCCAATACAAAGCCTCACTGGCTTTATTGGTGGCATCGATAATGGAAACTTTAAAGCCGTATTCCTCTTCAGAGTTAAAAATCAAACAGCCTTTATCGAGTTTTTTTATATTGATGCCATTTTCGTAATCCACCTCGTAGTTTTCTTCTTTCTGATAAACGCGAATGTAGGTGTCCTTGGTTTCCGACTTAAACAAACCAATGCCATCCACCACTTCGTCGCCTATCTGAACATCAGAAAATCGAACCACATAAAACTCTCCCGGCTTTATTTTAGGGTGATTCGAGCTGTTGTACAGATGATACGCCAGGTTGGTCGATTGCTCATAAAAACTATTGGGGTTTTCGAATAATTGTTTGGCAAAATTAAAAACCGCATTCAACTGCAAATCCGATTCGTGCGAAAAATTATAAAAGTAATCGGCCTTAAAAGGCGATAAAAAATATTGTTTTAAAATTCCTTCAACCGTATGGTCGTTCACCTGCATCTCGCGTTTCGAGAGCTTAACCCCTTCTTCCTCGACCCGGTTTCCAATCTGGTGTACAATTATCTGGTTCAGGCTAACGTTAGTAAAATCGAACATATTTTGCCGTTTTAAATGGATGACAAATTTAATAAAATTATGGGCTTCTGTTTTTTATTCCATCAATTAAATGAACGCTTTTGGGGTAGAAAACCTATTTTTGCCAGACAATAGCCGTACAAAAGGATTTGAACCTGACATTATGATTAAGAAACTTGTTGCCGTTTGCTACTTCATGACTTTGTTTATTTTGGCTCAAAGTCAGCATAAAAAACCGGAACCCGTTCCACTCACCCGAATACTTTTTGTACTCGATGGTTCGCAAAGCATGCTCAGCAGCTGGGAAAGCGGAACTAAAATGCAGGTGGCGCAAAAACTATTGGTCGATTTGGTCGACAGCCTGCAAAAAGTGCCTCACCTGGAAATGGCCCTGCGCGTTTACGGACACCAAAAACCGGTTCCCCCGCAAGATTGTAACGACACCAAACTGGAGGTAGCGTTTTCGAAACGTAACGGCAACGACATCAAAAATAAAATCAACCGGATTCGTCCCAAAGGAACCACGCCCATTGCTCACTCGCTGGAACTGAGTGCCGGAGATTTTCCCAAATGCCCCGACTGCCGAAACATTATAATTCTGATTACCGATGGTATTGAGTCGTGCGATGGTGACCCTTGTGCCGTTTCGCTGCGCTTGCAACAATCGGGAATTGTATTAAAACCTTTTGTTATTGGTGTGGGCATTGACGAAGATTTTAAAGATGCTTTTGAGTGTATTGGCCGTTACTACGATGCCGCCGACGAAAATCGTTTTAAAGAAATTCTTGACGTGGTAATAAACCAGGCATTGAATACAACCACAGCCCAGGTTAATTTGCTCGACAGCTACATGCGCCCCCTGGAAACCAATGTGAACATGACTTTTTACGACAGTTATACCGGCAAACTTTACCACAACTTTATTCATACCATGAACCACAAAGGCGTTCCCGATACATTGCGGCTCGACCCCGTTCCCGTCTATAAAATTCAGGTTCATACCATTCCTCCGGTAAGCATCGATTCGGTACAGCTAATTCCCGGCGAACACAACACCATTCCTATTAAAACGCCCCAGGGAAGTTTGCTGGTAAAATCGAAAAAATCACCGTATTACAGCAATTTACAATTTCTGGTAAGGCAAGAGAATACCAATCAAATAATCAACCTGCAAAGTGTTGATGTGAGTACCAAATACCTGATTGGAACTTACGAAATTGAATTACTTACCATTCCCCGGTTAATAATAAACCCTGTCGAAATTACTCAGAGTAAAACAACAACCCTACAAATTCCTCAAGCCGGTTTGGTAACTTTTATCAGTTCGGCACTTGGTTATGGTGACCTATATAAAGAAGATGGCGATGCCCTGATTTGGATTCACAGTTTAAACAGTATGGTAACGCAGCAAACACTGGTCATGTTACCGGGTAGCTACCGGGTAATTTCACGGTCGAAAAATGCCAAAGAAAGTGCTTTTACCAGTTCCATTCTCTTTCAGGTAATTCCGGGTGAAGCTCAGAAAGTAAATCTGTTTTAATAAAAAGGCCAAACATACGTTTAGCCCAATTTATATTACTATGAGTAACAATTATTTTTTCTTTATCTGACTCAGTTTTTCCTGCAACTCTTCAATGGTTTTATCTTTTTCAACCTTATCGGTAACATCAACCTGGACTCCTAAGATTCCTGTAATGTCAAGGTAATCGATAAAGAATGGATATTTGGTGCTTTGAAGTACCACACCGGAATTGTTAATGGTTTCGTGGTACACTTCGTGCAAGGGCTCTCCACTGCTAATAATTTGTTGCTCCTGCTCAAACAATTGCTGCGCTTTTTGTTTATCAGCAATAAAATCGAAATCAGATTTTCCGATTAAATCTTCAGATTTGGCATTGTGGGCTTTTAAAACGGCTTTGTTAACAATCAGCATCTTGCCCTTATTATCCTTGAGGAAAATTTTATCTGGAACGTAATCGAGAATTTTTAACAAGGCAATGCGGTTCTTTTCTACCTCGTCCATTAATTTTTGATTTTTAATTTTTTCTTCTTCCCGCAAGCGGGCAACTTCTTCCTGCGTTGCCTGAAGTTCTTCGAGGTTTTGACGCATTTCTTCTTCCTGAGCAGCCAGTTCTTCAGCCTGCTGTTTCGACTGTTCCAACAACTTATTGGTACGGTCGTTTACCCGCGCATTTGAAATAGTTGAAGCAATACTCTCCCCAATTTTTTCAATAAAAGCAATTTGATAAGGTTCAAATTTATTAAATGAAACCAATTCAATAATTCCAAATACCTCGTCATTTAAAATAGCCGGAACCAGCAAAATAGAACGGGGATTCGATTCACCAAGTCCTGATGTAACATGAACATAAGAGTCGGGCACCTCCTCCAGATAAATGGTTAGTTTTTCGTAAGCACATCGCCCAACCAGACTTTCGCCCGGTTTAAAACGGCTTTCCATTACTTTTTGGCGTGAATAGGCCACCGAGCCCATCAACTCATAGAATATTTGATCTTGTTCGTCATCGTTTCGAATGAATAAACCTCCCTGAATGGCCCCGACATAATCGACCAGATTACTCATAATATTAAAGGCCAGTTCATTAATTTGTTGATCGTGCTGACGTAGTATATCGCCAAATTTTGCCTGTCCCTGGGTTGCCCAGTTTTGTTTTTCGTCTTCAATTTTACGATGCTTCTCTTCTTCTTCAGCCAACTTTAAGCTTTGTCGCATCTCGAGCAATGAACTACCCAACATGTCGTTTTCACCGGCTTTTTCAAAACCGGCATTCAAATCGCCTTTACCAATGGTTCGGGCAAACTCGGCAGTGCGGTTCAGTCCTTCAATCAGTTGATTTACCGATTGTGCCATTTCTTCAATCTCGTCGCCCGATTTTATGGCCAAAGTTTTTGTTGTGTCAATCTCGCCAAGCGAAAGTTTCTTGAGTACCCGGGTAGTTTGTTTTAAAGGATTGGTAATATTCCGGGCTATTAATATAACTAAAATACTTAGCAAAATTAGTCCAATTACACCAATTACCACCGATAATTTTACAATCCGGCTGGCTTGTGCTTTGACAGCTTTATAGGGTAAGCTAATGGCAAACGACCAGGGAGTATCTGTTTCTCCAAGTTTAACCGGAATAAACGTGTGGTAACTTTCGCTTCCAGTAATTAAATCGGCATCAACAAATGAAAAAGCATTCCCGGCACTGATATTCTTTAAAATGGAATGTTTACGATTAAAATCAGCGAATTCATCAATAAACAGTTTTCCAATTCTTTTCTCATCAGGAAACGCAACCAAAGTACCTCCGTTCGATATTAAAAAGGCATAGCCGTCGCCATACAATTTTACATCTTTAACCATACCTTGAAAATAGCTCAGTTCAATATCGGAGCCCACCAAACCGGCAAATTCATTTCCATTCATCAGGGGTATGCATACACTGGTTTCCAGAATCTGATCGTCTATATTATCGGTATATGAAAAAAAGTACGGTTCAATTATGGCCTCCAATTTGGCTTTTTTCATTACCTGATAAGCTCCTTCAGGATTAATTTTTGAAGCATCCAAATCAAGGGTATCGCGTTTGTATTTACCGTTTCCATAGGCATCGCGAAAAAATGTAAAACGGGCCCGTCCCGATTTCCCGATATAATTACTGTCGATATGACTCAACTCAGCATTCAACCAGAAGGAAATGTATTGTGGGTTGTTGTCGAAAGTATTTTTAAGAAAACTATCGAAAAAAACAGGTTTTAGCGAATCGGGAACCGATAGGATTGACTCAAAAGCATAGGTAACACCACGAGCCTGGTCAAAATCTTTATTAATGGTTTGCTTAATAATTCCGGCATACTTCGATGCGGTTTCATCAGCTATTTGCCTGGCATCAGCAAGCGATTGCTGTTGTGAATGACTTATTATATATCCTAAAGCCAATCCAAAAATTGCAATTACAGCCGGAACCAAATACAAAATCATTTTTTGATGCAACGATGCTTTTATTTTCATTTGTTCTAATTTATTAAACTTTCAGAAGCCTACTTGTAGGCATACCCAAAAACAACGTGATTTAAACAAATTTAATTTATTGTATATAAAGTTATAATCCTGCAAATTACATCCCAACTCTTTGCAGATTGTAAATGTAACAAAAAAATGCTACGATTTGCCCTTAAAATTTAGATAAAAACCTGTTAAAGTGCATGAATATTGGAACAATACTGTTTTCCGTTAGCTTTGGGTGCCCCTTAAAAAGTATTGACTGTTACCAATTATTGTTCAGGAGTTATGAAAAAATGAAATTTTGGATTAAACAATTTCATTCAGAAAATGGAACAAAAAAGCCGCAATTTTTTCAATGGCAGCTTTTTATTTTTTGTTTGTGTCTCTTATTTATTCCTATCTTTTTCTATGGGAAGCAGGTGCAGAAAATGTCCCATTTTATCGCGCTTCGTTTCCATATAAAAATGGTTAAACTGGTTTACCGGAACTTCGAGATTTACATTTTCGACCACTTCAATGCCAAAACCCTCGAGCCCGATACGTTTAATTGGGTTATTGGTTAATAAACGCATTTTACGAACCCCCAATTCTTTTAAAATTTGAGCTCCTACGCCATAATCCCTTTCGTCTTCATTAAAACCCAGGGCCAGGTTTGCTTCAATGGTATCCATTCCTTCTTCTTGAAGTTTGTAAGCCTTAATTTTATTAAACAGACCAATACCTCTTCCTTCCTGATTCATGTAAACAATAACTCCTTTTCCTTCTTTTTCAATCATCTGCATGGCTTTGTGCAGCTGAGGGCCACAGTCGCAACGTAGCGAGCCAAATATATCACCGGTAATGCACGATGAATGCACGCGTGTAAGTACGGGTTCATCAGGAGCCCACTCACCTTTTATAAGCGCAATATGTTCCTCTTTGGTGGTTTTATCCAGAAAGGGAATCAGATTAAAACTTCCGTACTCCGAGGGAAGTTTTACAGTAACACCTCTTTCTATTAAACTTTCGTGCTGCAAACGGTAAGCAATTAAATCCTGGATGGAAATAATTTTAAGATCGAATTTTTTGGCTATCACCATTAGTTCAGGCAATCGGGCCATAGAACCATCTTCGTTCATAATTTCAACCAAAACTCCGGCAGGATTCAGTCCGGCCATTCGTGTTAAATCAACCACAGCTTCGGTATGTCCTGCCCGCTGAATTACCCCGCGCGACTTGGCTTTCAAAGGAAAAATATGTCCGGGACGTCCCAAATCTTCGGGTTTTGTATTGGGATCGACCAGGGCCTTTATTGTTTTAGCCCTATCGTGAGCCGAAATTCCAGTGGTACATCCATGCCCAATTAAATCGACTGAAACAGTAAAAGGGGTAGCATGAAGCGAGGTGTTTTTGCCTACCATCAATTCCAAATCGAGTTCTACACATCGTTCTTCAGTAATGGGCGTACATATCAATCCCCTGCCATGAGTAGCCATAAAATTCACCATTTCAGGAGTAATCAATTCTGCCGCAGCCACAAAATCACCTTCATTTTCGCGATGTTCATCGTCAACCACAATTAATAATTTGCCTTGTTTTATGGCCTCAATTGCTTCGTCGATGGTATTTAGTTTTATTTCTATATCGTTTTGGTTAGCCATTACCTTGTGTGCTTTTATTTGGCTGCAAAAGTAATTAAATAATTGAAAGATTCCGGGCGAAAAACCATGTTTAGGGAAATAGAAAAGCCTGATTAATGCTGGCAAAAAATAGGATTTCAACAGGGATTAAAATGTAGGCTCTGCCCTTTTAGCCCTTTCCCATTGAACCGATTGTTTTTTAGTAAGGTAACGGAAAAAGCCTTTCCACATAGCCAGGTTTGCCATAAAGAAATAATAGGGAGCAAACAACAAACCTGCTGCTAATCGCTTATTTCGCAGCAAAAAGCCAAGAAAAACCAATAAGTAAAAGGTGCTATGAATGAGTAGTATCACATAATAAAAAAAGGAATTAGCAGACAAATAAACCAATAGTATATTCAATGGTATTAGCAGCAATAAACCCAGCGGTACCACTACCCATCGCAACACTTTATGCGAAACAAACTGCCAACTCAATTTTCCGAATTTAAAAACATTCAGCAGAGCAGGCATCCGGTTAAGCACCTGAAAACTACCCGCAGCAATTCGTACTTTCCGTTTCATTTCTTCAGCAATATTAGCTGAAGCTTTTTCTACAGCATATGCTCTGGGTGCATATGCAATGCGCTTGCCCAGCATGGCAATGCGTAAGGAAATAACAAAATCGTCGAGAAGTGTATCGCCAGGTACTTCAGAAAATAAAGCAGTACGAATGGCAAACAATTCTCCGGCTGCACCAATACAGGAACCAACTTTAGCATCCAGATTTTTAAGCCAACTCTCGTATTTCCAGTATAATCCTTCGCCCGATGCTGCGGCATCTTCTTTTGTATGGGTTTCAATACGTTTTTCGCCGGCAACGCATCCTACTTTATCGTCAGTAAATGCCTGAACAATTTCCAGTACCGTATTTTCTGACAAAAGAGTATTCCCATCGGAAAAAATTACCAACTCGCTTTCCACAAAATGCATGGCCCTATTTATGGCATTAATTTTTCCTTTACGCTCAGGCTGAAATAATACCCTGATTTCTGGATATTTCTCCAGCTTCTCATTGGTCCGGTCATCTGAACCATCGGTTACCCAGATGAATTTGAGTTTATTGTCCGGGTAATTTAAGGCTCTGGAATTGGCTGCTTTCTCATCAACAAAGGCTTCTTCGTTATAAGCTGCAACCAACAAGGTAACCGTTGGCAAATCATCGGTATTCAGCATGACATTATTTGAAGAAGGGTAAAACCGGGTAAGCAACCAAAGTATTGCAGGATACAATAAATAGGAATAGGCTATCAGAATTACCAGCAACCAGAATAAAAGTTCTAATCCTAACATATGCGCCTGATTTTTGAGGTGTAAAATGCTCTTAATCCGTCAATCAGCTGCTTATTATCGTAATTTGTCTGTATAAATTTGCCTGCATTTTTCCCCACTTGATGAATGCTCTCGTGGTTTTCAAAAAGTTGCGACAAAATACTAATGAATTCAGTATCACTGTTGCCTATAAAAAGTTCAGTTCCCGGAGTTGCTGCAATTCCCTCGGCCCCCAGCGATGTTGTAAGTACACATTTTGAACAGGCCATTCCTTCAATAATTTTTATCCTCATTCCGCTTCCCGACCATAATGGAACAACCATTATATTATGTTCTAACATGAAGTCACGGGCGTTTTCCACTTGGCCTACATAAGTTACCGGGTACAAGCTGAGCTTCTGCACAAAACCCGGCGACGCATTTCTACCAGCTATTATAAATTTCCAATGCGGATGGCTAATTTGGAGTTTTTTCCATACACGTTCCAAAAACCAAAGTAAACCTTCCTGATTTGGTAACCAATCGAGTGCTCCAATATAAAACACCGTGTTAGGTTTTGCTGGAATAGCTTCCACAACGGCGTTGCTTGAAATTCCCGTTGGACAAACAAAAACATTTTCAGACTTTTCTAACGAAAGGATAGCTGCATCACGCCGGGTTATAGGAACTAATAAGTCAATTTTAGCTAAAGCCTCAAATTCCATCCGCTGCATCCGTTTAGCCAATAGATTAAAATACCTGCGCTTAATTATATTTTTACTATTGCCTGCCAGGCGTTCCCATATTTCATATTCAACATTATGAGCCCGTAGCGCTACAATTGCGTTTGTATATTTCCTTATTTCAGAAAGGTACGGTGTAACATACAAACCTTCCAATTGGATAACATCAAAGGTGCTTTCGGTAACTATTTTTTTTAGTTTTACAGCAAAAGCCCGGGAATAAAAACGTGTGGCATTGTATGGTTTTGAAGAAAATAACAAATTCCAAATCAACGCAAAATAGTTAATTCGGGTATTCATCCACTGCTGATGCCAGGTAATCTGTTTTGTTAATGATTCAGGAAGTTCAGCCAGAGAAATACCATGTTTGTGCGTTTGCATGCAAAGCACCTGCACTTCGTCACCTGACTGCTCAAACCCTTGAATCATGCTAAGGGAAGCAATAGCTCCTCCATCATTTGGAGGATAAGGCATTTTATGACAAACAACTAAAACTCTCAAGAATGGTTTGTTTAAGATTGAGTTTCCTGGATATTCTTGCCCTTATTTTCAAAACCCTCATGGGCTTTTTTCCTGGCCATTAAAAAATTCAAAAATTTCTGAAAAAACAATTTTAACCGATCAAAGCCTCTTTTAATGGGCACCAGGTATGTCTCCGTATTTAATATAACAGAATCGGTTGCGGCTTTGTAGGTTAAAAATATTCCGATAGGGAATAAAACTATTGCCGAAATCCACATTCCAAGCCATGCCGGCCACTCACCAATTTTTGCAGATTTTTCGCCACTTATGGTAATAACATAATATATTACAAAAAACAGCACCGAAACCACGACTGGCATTCCCAGGCCTCCTTTGCGAATAATTGCACCCAGCGGTGCACCAATAAAAAACAGCAAAAGGCAGGCAAACGAGAGGGTAAACTTGCGGTGCCATTCAATCTCGTGCCGTTTAATATACTTCATTTTATGCGTTAAATCGGTCGACGAAGTATTAATAAACGATTGCGTGGTACGGGCATAATTGCGGGCGTGATCATATACCTGCTTTTTTCGGTGAACAGGCAAGGATGAAAACAAACTATCCAAATCGAGATAAGCCGTATCGATTCGATTTTGGGCATACCAAATGCTGTCGGTTAAACCGGGTTTTAATCGTTTAAAATAGTTGGTTTTCTTTAAATTGGTTAAAAACAGGTTTTGTCTTTTCTCAAAACCCATATTTAAGGAATCGACAGCCGTATTGAGCTGATTCAGATTTAACATCTGGTAGTGATTCTTGAACAGTTTTTCGTCGGTACGCTCAAAGCCCAGACCCGACATATCGATAAGAATTCGTTGCTCGTCAAAATAATCGATGCGGTGGGGATATTCTTTATCTTCCCGCCGACGCTTTTTTTCAACTACTTCGTTATAAGCTGTTCCGTGAAACATGGTCAGAATCATATACTTATTATCCGAAGTCATCTCCATGGTACCCGAATCAGCAACAGTTACCATACGGTTTCCGTTTTTTTCGGTATGATCATAAATCATAATCTGATAAAGCATCGAAGTTTTTTTATTCTTCCGGGCCACTTTAATGCTAAAGCCTTCAAGCGCATCGGAAAAAACACCTTCTTTGATTGAAACCTCAGGTTTTTGGTGACGCACATCGTACAGCAAAGCTCCCATCTTTAGATTGGTGTAGGGCATCAGGTTATTCGAAAAGAAAAAAGCACCAATCCCAACAAATGTTACAAAAATTATCAGGGGAAACATGATTCTGACCAGGGAAATTCCAGCCGATTTCAAAGCCATTAATTCGTAGTTTTCGGCAAGATTTCCAAAAGTCATGATGGAACTTAACAGAATTGCCAAAGGCAAAGCCAAAGGCACCAAACCTGCTGATGCATAAAGCAGGAGCTCCATAATTACCATAAAGTCGAGTCCTTTTCCCACCAAATCGTCGATGTACTTCCAAAGAAATTGCATCAACAATAAAAAAACGGAAATAAAAAAGGTTAGGATAAATGGCCCTATATACGATTTGAGAATAAAAGTATGTAAGCGTTTAATCACAAAAATTCTTTTTAGGAACTAAAAAATTCCCCTTTGCGAGGAAGCTGCAATATTAGGTAAAATACAAGGATTTCAAAAAAATCTAGGAGCCTAAAACATGTTTTAATTCCGTAATTTGGGATTCCCATAATTCTTTGGCATCTTCAACTTCGTCGGACTCAGCAAAATCAGTTACAATAAGCGCCAGTTCGCCGGTAAGCTCATCCATATTAATTTTAAATTCAAAATACGATTTTTCGTCCTCATCGTCGAGCCAGTGAAACCTCACAAACTTTAAATCTTTTTTATGAATCATCTCCGCCTCCTGCTCCGTACCATCCCACTCAAAGGTGAAAACCTTACCATTTACTTTTACATTCTCGGCAAACCACTCATGGAGTCCACCAGCAGTGCTTAAGCGATTAAACAATAACTTTTCAGTCGATTTTATTGAAAATTCTATTTGGAATTTCTCTTTAGACATCATTCATAGTGATTATGGTTTGTCGCAATATATGAAAAAGATTGGAAATACATCTTTATTTAACCTGTATTTGGGCCTTTTTCAATGCCGATTAATCCAATTATTTGTATTACTGATTTTTAACAACAAAAATCCTAAAATAAACTGTTCCGGATTTAAACAAAAATGGTGCCTTTTGTATTAAAAACTTCAAAAATTCGGAGGCTGAACCAAATTACATATAATTTAAGCTATTAGTTTTCAACACCATGAATACAAGCCTGCAAAATCAACTCAATTTTTATTGGCATTCATCATACGAATTAAAATATTTTATTACATTTGCACCCGCAAAACGATGCTGATGTAGCCTGCCTGGATGAAACCAGTCAGACAGGCTCAGCTGGTCCGCAGGATTCATAATCCTGAGGTAATAAAGGTTCTAGTTTATAATGCCGAGGTAGCTCAGCTGGTTAGAGCGCAGGATTCATAATCCTGAGGTCGGCAGTTCAAGCCTGCCTCTCGGTACTCAAAGTAAGCCACTTACAGATTCAAAATGTGAGTGGCTTTTTTGATCTCTTCTCAATTTTTACTTCAAGCATCCGGGGCATTACAATTTTATTAACTTTATCACTAAATATTTTTAGTTTTACTCAGTTTAAAACCATTGAATACCACTTATTATCAAAGAATTAAAGCTGTTGAAATTTCAACCTTTATTTACCTTGTTGTTACGGGTATTTTAATAATTGGAAACCATCAGCAATTAAAAGCCATTGAATCACATCTGTTAATCAGGATGTTGGCAATTCTATTTGTTGGCTTTCTTTTAATTTTCTACAAATTCAATAAACCCGGAAAAACATTTCAAGTTATCCGGCAATTTTGGGTACTGCCCTTACTGGGCTATTTTTACGGCGAAACCAACTACCTAAACAACCTGCTGTTTAAAGAAAACCTGGATTCGTATTTTGCAAATTTCGAGTTCAGGCTTTTTGCAGTACAAGCTGCCGATGTTTTTTCAGAAATAATACCCTTTAACTGGTTTGCTGAGCTCATGTATTTGGGATATTTCTCGTATTACCTGCTTATTATAGGAATTCCTGTGCTGACTTTCATAAAACTGGGGCCAGCCAAAAGCGAGCAAATAGTTTTTATTATTGTGAATTCATTTTTCTTGTATTACCTGTTTTTTATTCTTATTCCCGTAGCAGGTCCCCAGTTCTATTTTGCCAACAGTCTCGCAAATTTACCCGGTGGTTACCTTTTCGGATACCTGGTTCGTAGCGTTCAGGCAGTTGGAGAAGCACCCACCGGAGCTTTTCCCAGTTCTCATGTAAGCATCTGCTTAATGTTGCTTTGGTTTACTGCAAAAAATTTAACAAAATGGACGACTCTGGTAATTCCCATAACCGTGTTATTGTTGTTTTCAACCGTCTATATCAAAGCTCATTACTTAATCGATGTGCTTGCTGCCATTCTTATTACACCTTTGGTATACTATGTGTCGCAAAAATTATTTCACCTGCTTACTATAAAAAATAAACCCTATGAGCCTAAGTTTACATGAAGTAAAATCGAAAAACGATTTAAAACAGTTTATTTTTCTTCCGGCAAAGATTCATAAACATCATAAAAATTGGGTTCCTCCCATTTACATGGACGAGTGGGTGTTTTTTGATGCAAAAAAGAATCCGCTGTTCGACCATTGCGATACCATTCTTTTACTGGCGAAAAAAGGAGATGAAATTGTTGGGCGCATTATGGGTATTATAAACCATCGGTACAACCAGGGACATAATGAAAATCATGGTCGGTTTTGTTTTATGGAAACCTACGACGATTCTGAAGTTGCCCAACTTTTAATTAGTGCCATCGAAAACTGGGCCCGTGAAAAAGGAATGGAAGCGCTGGTGGGTCCTTTGGCGTTCTCCGACAAAGATCCCCAGGGAATGATGATTGAGGGTTTTGATGAACCATTGGTAATTGCCACCAACGGGAACTTACCCTATCAGCCCCAGCTAATTGAACAAATGGGTTACACCAAGCATCGCGATATGTTCGTGTATAAAATTATGATTCCGGAAACCGTTCCTGAATTTTATCAAAAAATATTTGAACGCAGAATAAACAATGGTAAAGTAAAGATAATCAACCTGGAATCGAGAAAGCAGCTTCGCAAATACATAATTCCGGTTTTGACTTTACTGAACGAAACCTTTAAAGATATTTATGCTTTTACTCCGTTAAATCACAAGGAGATGAAAGAGTTTGCCAAACGATACATTCCCATTCTGAATCCCCGGTTTATAAAAATTGTTACCAACGAAACAGATCAGGTAGTAGCGTTTGTAATTGCTATGCCCGATGTGAGTGAAGGAATTAAAAAAAGTAAAGGACATTTGTTTCCTTTTGGCATCTTAAAAATTCTGAATTCACAAAAACATACCAAACAGTTAAACCTTTTGCTGGGTGGTGTTCACGAATAATACCGCAATAAAGGACTCGATGCTTTGCTTGCCATACACATGCTTGAATAAGCCCGAAAAGCAA